>JBEKHT010000016.1:0-42747 GCA_050012135.1 Anaerolineales bacterium
CTTTCTCCTCCGGCGCATTGTCGATCGACTCAAACGGCCGATACTGCCCGTGCCCCTCCATCTGCGCTACCTTCGTGATCGCCGCCGTCAACGTCGTCTTCCCATGATCGATGTGCCCCATCGTCCCAACATTCACGTGCGGCTTCGTCCGTCGATACTTCTCCTTGGCCATGCCCGATCTCTCCTGGAGTGTGGTGCGCGGCAGCGTCGCGCGTTCTAGGCCTTCAACACGGCCTGGGCGACCTCCTCGGTCACCGCCTGGTAGTGATGGAATTCCATCGTGAAAACACCCCGGCCCTGTGTGGCCGAACGCAACTGCGTGGCATACCCGAACATCTCGGCCAGAGGGACCATGGCATGCACGGCCTGAACACCCCCCGGCCGCGGCTCGATCCCTTCAATGCTGGCCCGGCGGGAGGAAAGGTTGCCGACGATATCTCCCAGGAATTCCTCCGGGGCCACGACTTCGACCTTCATCATCGGCTCCAGCAAGATCGGCGCGCCCCGCTGGAACCCCTCCTTGAAAGCCATCGAGCCGGCCATCTTGAAGGCCATCTCGCTCGAGTCGACCTCATGCCAGGACCCATCGACCAGGGAAATGCTCACGTCCACGACAGGATACCCCGCCAACACCCCCGCCTCGGCCGCCTCGCGCACTCCCTTTTCGACGGCGGGAATGAATTCGCGCGGGATCGCGCCGCCCACGATCTTGTTCTCGAAGACCACTCCCGAGCCCGGCTCGCCCGGAGCCAGGTCCAGGACCACGTGGCCATACTGTCCGTGGCCTCCGGTCTGTTTCACGTAGCGCATCTCCACATCCGCAGCGGGGCGGGTGATCGACTCGCGATAGGCGACCCGCGGCCGGCCCACATTCGCCTGGACGTTGAACTCGCGGCGCATGCGATCAACCAGCACGTCCAAGTGCAGTTCGCCCATGCCGGAGATGATGGTTTGACCCGTGGCCTCGTCGGAACGGACCACAAAGGTCGGGTCCTCTTCGGCCAGCTTGTGCATGGCTTGGGAAAGCCGGGCCTGGTCGGCCGTGCTCTTGGGCTCAATCGCCACGGAGATCACAGGCTCGGGGAAGGTGATGCTTTCCAACAGAATCGGGTCGGAGGGAGAACACAGGGTCTCTCCGGTGGAAGTGTCCTTCATGCCCAGAACCGCCGCAATATCTCCCGCCGCCACCTCGGTCATTTCCTCGCGTCGGTCGGCATACATCCGGATCAGCCGCCCGATCCTCTCGCGCTTGTCCTTGGTCGAATTGACCACGGTCTGTCCCTGAATCATCTTGCCCGAGTAAACCCGCACGTACTGCAGCCGACCCACATAGGGATCGGTCACGATCTTGAAGACCAATGCGGCCAGCGGAGCCGCCTCATCGGCCGGCCGTGTCAGCTCGACCCCGCTCGTCGGATGCGTCCCCTTCACCGGGGGAATATCCAGGGGGGAGGGCAGGAATTCCAGCACCGCATCCAGCAGGGGCTGCACCCCCTTGTTGCGGAGAGAGGAGCCACACAACACCGGGGTCGCCTTGTTGGCGATGACCGCCCGCCGCAGTGCACTCTTCAGTTCCTCCGTCGCGATTTCCTGACCCTCCAGGTACTTGAGAGTCAGCACCTCGTCGGTCTCGGCGATCTGCTCGACCATGCGCGCCCGACGTTCGGCCGCCTCCGCCTTCAGGTCCGGCGAGATCTCCTCCCGGACGGGAGCGGCACCCAGCTCATCCGACCAGAAGATGGTCTCATTGGCGACCAAGTCCACCACGCCCCGGAAGCCGCTCTCATGCCCAATCGGCATTTGAATGGGGATCACGTTGGCCCCCAAGCGCTCGCGGATGCTCTCGCAACTGCGCTCGAAGGAGGCGCCGGTGCGATCCATTTTGTTAATGAAGCAGATGCGCGGGACCCCATATCGATCCGCCTGGCGCCACACGGTTTCGCTTTGCGGCTCAACCCCCTGGACCGCATCAAAAACCACTACCCCTCCGTCCAGCACGCGCAAGGATCGCTGCACCTCGGCGGTGAAGTCGATGTGCCCAGGGGTATCGATCAGATTGATAAAGAAGCCCTTCCACTCCGCACTCACGGCCGCCGCAACAATCGTGATGCCCCGCTCTCGCTCCTGGGCCATCCAATCCGTTACGGTTGTGCCTTCGTCGACGGAGCCGAGGCGATGGGTCCGGCCGGTGTAGAAGAGCACCCGCTCGGTGGTCGTGGTCTTCCCGGCGTCAATATGAGCGATGATACCGATGTTGCGGTACTTTTCCAGAGCGATCGGGCGTGACATCTGCTGCTCTTCCTGTGTGGTCCTTCAGCGCGTTCCGTCGGCTGAACCGAACTCCTGGCCCCAAAGGACCTCGCCCGTCCCGCCGGATATCCCGCTTGGCGGGTCGCTCTACCAGCGATAATGCGCAAACGCGCGGTTGGCCTCCGCCATCTTGTGCACTTCTTCGCGGCGCTTGACCGCCGCACCACTGTTGGTCGCCGCGTCCAGGAGTTCCCCGGCGAGTCTCTCGATCATCGATTTCCCAGGGCGCGCCTTGGCCGCCACGATGATCCAGCGCATGGCCAGGGAGTTGCGGCGATCAGACTCGACCTCGACCGGGACCTGATAGGTGGCGCCGCCCACCCGGCGCGGCTTGACCTCCACGGTCGGCCCCACGTTGCGGATCGCGTCCTGAAAGACCCCTACCGGTTCCCGCTTGCTGCGCTCTTGGATAAGATCAAAGGCGCCGTAGACGACATGCGCCGCCACGCTCTTCTTGCCTCGGCGCATGACGAGATGGATCAGACTCTGGACATCCGTGTTCTTGTAGCGGATGTCAGGAGGAGTTGCCCGCTTGACCGCTCGTTCCCTGCGCGACATCGTGCTCTCTGTCCTTTCCGAACTTGCCCGCGTCCCCTAGTACGGACTAGGGGCCGGTTCCCTTGGGGCGCTTGTTCCCGTACTTGGATCGCCCTTGGCGTCGAGCCTCCACACCCGTCGTGTCCAGGGTGCCGCGCACAATGTGATAGCGCACTCCGGGCAGGTCCTTGACCCGCCCGCCGCGCACCAGCACCACCGAGTGCTCCTGCAGCGAGTGCCCCTCGCCCGGGATGTAGGCCGTCACCTCAATGCCGTTGGTCAAGCGCACCCGCGCAATCTTGCGCAGCGCGGAGTTCGGCTTCTTGGGGGTCATGGTGCGCACCACCGTGCAGACCCCGCGCTTCTGAGGGGCGCCCCGGGGCTGGCGAATCCGCCGCTGGTGGCGCGAGTTGAAGGTGTAGAGAAGCGCCGGGGCCTTGCTCTTGGCCTTCTTGTTACGCCGCCCCCGGCGAACCAACTGGTTGATCGTGGGCAACTCGAACCTCCGTTTCTGTTCCTTCCACCGAGCAGGCGCCCTCCCCAGGAGGTCCCTGCCCAGCCCTGACAGTAGAGGAGGCCATCGGAATTGCGCGATGGCCTCGCCCCACGCAACATCGGGTATTCATTTGGGGTGGCCGCGCTATCCCTCCGGCGGCACCCTCGGGTCTCATGGACAACGGGCGCTGATTTTACCACGCCTTCGCAATCAGCGTCAAGCGGCGCAGGCGGTTCGCGCGAGAATCACTGGTCGTCGAGCGCCAGGAGACCAAAGCCGATCCTGGGCGGCCGGGCCCGCTCCTCGTCCTTGCCGAAATGCATGATCTCGCCATTGTCCCCGTAGGCCTCCACAGCCAGCCCAAGACTCTGCAGCTCTTTGACCAGCACCCGGAAGGAGGCCGGGATTCCCGGTTCCTCGATCTTCTCGCCTTTGACAATCGCCTCGTAGGCCTTGACCCGACCCTGAACGTCGTCGGACTTGACCGTGAGCATCTCTTGTAAGGTGTAGGCCGCGCCGTACGCCTCCAGAGCCCAAACCTCCATTTCCCCGAAGCGTTGGCCACCGAACTGCGCCTTGCCCCCCAGCGGCTGCTGCGTGACGAGCGAGTAGGGGCCGGTGGAGCGGGCGTGGATCTTATCCTCGACCAGATGATGGAGTTTGAGCATGTACATCACACCCACGGTAACCGGCTGGTCCAAGGGCTCTCCCGACTTCCCGTCACGCACGATCTGTTTGCCCAGGATCGGGGACGGAATCCCGGTTTGCAACGAGACTTCATCGGCCTTCTGCCGCAACTGATCCAGGTCCTTCGTCTCCACGGCCTGGCCGTGATCCTGGAGCCATAATGTCAGCGCGGTGCGAATGGCCAGGCGGTCGGGCTCCTCCTGGGCACTGCGCGGCAGGTCGGTCCCCTCAAAGACGAGCAGGCTGGCCGGTTCGTAATGCTGGTCACGAAGCCATTGCTCCAGGGCCGACCGGCGGGCATAGTTTGGGTCGGTGGAAAGCAAGTCGAGCGAATAGCCCCGGCTCCCCAGCCAGTCCTGGAGGTATAGCCGCCGGATCTCGTCATCATCCTCCAGAGTTTCCGTGTCGACTCCCTGCTTGCCGATCCACTCCCAAGCGCGCCGACCAGCATCCTCCCAGGAGCGATCGATCATCCAGGCGCGGGCCAGTTCCGCCTCGATCTCCGCCTCGTCCGCGCCGTCGAACACAGGGGAGAGAGCGCGGAATCCCAGGCGTTGCATGGCCCACCCAAGATGAGTTTCTAGAATCTGACCGATGTTCATGCGGCCCGGCACCCCCAGCGGATTCAAGATGATGTCCACCGGGGTCCCGTCGTCCAGGAAGGGCATGTCTTCGACCGGAACCACCTTGGAGACCACCCCCTTGTTACCATGGCGGCCCGCCATCTTGTCTCCTTCGGTGATCTTCCGCCGCTGCGCTACCGAGACCCGAACCATCTTCTCCACGCCGGCGGGCAGGTCATGATGTTCATCGCGCGTAAAGACTTTGACGTCCACCACCTTACCCCGCTCCCCGTGGGGCAATCTCAACGAAGTGTCCTTGACGTCGCGGGACTTTTCGCCAAAGATGGCTCGCAGCAGCTTCTCCTCGGGCGAGAGTTCCTTTTCGCCTTTCGGGGTGATCTTCCCCACCAGGATGTCGTTGGGACCGACCTCCGCCCCGACCCGCACGATGCCATGTTCGTCAAGATCCTTGAGCGCCTCCTCGCCCACATTGGGGATGTCGTAGGTGATTTCCTCGGGCCCCAGTTTGGTGTCCCGCGATTCCACCTCGTGCTTCTCAATGTGGACCGAGGTGAACTTGTCCTCTTGAACGAGGCGTTCGGAAATCAGCACCGCGTCCTCGTAGTTGCCGCCCTCCCAGGAAAGGAAGGCGACGACCACATTCTGACCCAAAGCTAGCTCGCCCAGTTCGGTCGAGGAGGAATCCGCGAGTACGTCCCCGGGTTTCAGCCTTTGGCCCTTCACAACGGCCGGCCGCTGATCGATGCAAGTGCTCTGGTTGGAGCGCTGGTACTTGCGCAGGTGCACCGTCTTCTTCTTGTTGCCGCTCTGCAGGGTGACCTGGTCACTCGTGACCGAAATGACCTGGCCCTCGGTGTCCGAGAGAATGACCTGGCCGGAATCCAATGCGGCCTGGGGCTCCAGTCCGGTGGCCACCAGCGGCACTTCCGGCCGGATGAGCGGGACCGCTTGAGCCTGCATGTTGGAGCCCATCAGGGCTCGGTTGGCGTCGTCGTGCTCCAGGAAGGGAATCAGGCCGGCGCTGATGCCGACAATCTGCCGCGGGGCTACATCCATGTAGTCGATCTGCTCAGGTGAGGCCAGCAGGAAGCGCGAATGAAAGCGGCAGGAAGCCCGTTGGCGGATGAACTCGTTGTGTTCATTCAGCGGGGCATTGGCCTGAGCGATCAGGTACTTGTCTTCCGTGTCGGCGGTTAGATAGAGGACTTCGTCGGAAACGAAGGGCACCACCGGGATCTCGCGCCCCAGCCCGGCCAGCCTCTTGGCCAGGTCCGGGGTGATTCCCTCCCCGGCGCGGCCGATCACTTTGTCGCCCGGTCCATCCAGGACGTCCTCCCGCAGGTGCCTTCCCAACAGGCGTGCATCCGCGGACGGATAGGAACGGTAGACCTTGCGGTAGGGGGTCTCGATGAAACCGAACGGGTTCACCTTCGCATACGAGGCCAGGCGACCGATCAAGCCAATGTTCGGCCCCTCGGGGGTTTCAATCGGGCAGATGCGACCGTAGTGAGAGTGGTGCACATCGCGAACGTCGAATCCGGCTCGCTCCCGTCGCAACCCGCCCGGCCCCAGGGCGGAAAGGGTGCGCTTGTGCCTCAACTCCGCCAGAGGGTTGGTCTGGTCCATGAACTGCGAGAGCTGGCTCGACCCGAAGAATTCCCGCACGGCGGCCACGATCGGCCGAATGTTGATCAGGTTCATCGGCGAGAGCGATTCCTGATCGCGGATCGACATGCGCTCGCGCACCACACGTTCGGTCCGGCGCAGGCCAATGCGCATCTTGTTTTGAATGAGCTCCCCCACCGTCTTCACCCGGCGGTTGCCCAAGTGATCGATATCGTCGGGCTGCTCCAGGCCGTTGTTGATGAGGATCAGGCGCTCGATCAGCTTGATAATGTCCCAGGCCGTGATCGTGCGATGCGCCAGCGGGACTCGGGCATGCAGGTCGAGCTTCTGATTGAGCTTGTAGCGTCCGACCCGCTCCAGATCGTATCGTCTTTGGTCAAAGAGCTGCTCCTGCAAATACTGGCGCGCATTGTCCAGCGTGGAGGGATCGCCGGGACGCATGCGTTTGTAGAACTCGATCAAAGCCTCCTGTCCGATCGAGCGGTTGTCGTGATGCTCGTACTCCGGTTCCTGCCGCAATGTGTTGACGATGTACAGCCGGTCCGGATTGGAGTCCGATTCCTGGAAAAGGGCAGTGATCTCCGCGTCGCTTCCCCCGTGCAGAGGCGATTCCGGAAGACCATCGGGGACCGTCGCGAGCGCCCGCAGAAGCATAGTGACGGGCACCGTCCGCTTGCGGTTGAAGCGCAGGGTCAGGTAATCGCTCTTGCGGGTCTCGAACTCCATCCAGGCCCCGCGATCCGGGATCAACTTGGCAGACGCCAGGCGGCGGCCCGTCGCGCGGTCTTCCTGCGCCTCAAAGTACACCCCGGGAGACCGGATCAGCTGCGAGACCACAACACGTTCGCTGCCGTTGATGATGAAGGTGCCCTTCTCTGTCATCAAAGGCATGTCGCCGATGAAGATATCCTGTTTGATCGGTTCGGGAACTTCGGAGCCCATGAGCAGGACCGAGACATACAGCGGCGCGGCAAAGGTGATGTCGCGCTCCAGGCACTCTTCGATGCTGTACTTGGGATCCTCAAACCAGTACTTCAGACCCCACTCTTTGGCCTCCGGGCTGTTGCCGGGGAAGTAAAGCCGCATGCCCTTGTTGAAGGATTCGATCGGGGAGATTTCATCAAAGAGCTCGGCCAGGCCTTCCGCCTTGAACCAAGCAAACGAGTCGAGCTGCACCTCAATCAGCGTGGGAAGAGGGTAAACATCGGGGATACGAGCGTAGGACTTCCGCTCCCATGGGGACATACCACTCTCCTGAGGCCAACCACGTGCAACAAGCCGCTTCTCTCCTCCCCGCCAGAAGGGAGGCGCAGGCGGCAAACAAGCAGTCGATCGATGTTTGGGCGAAAGGTTATTATAGGCCCCTGCACCGACGGAGTCAAGGGGAAATTCGGGGGAAATTCGGGCACCCCCTGGAGCGGAAGCCGATCCGCAGACCCAGTTTCCCTTCTGAAGGGCAAGGCCCAGGGTGCCGCCCACCGGGAGACGGGAGGGGACACAAAGCTGGGTCACCGTCTAAACAAGGAACGCGCGGTGACCCAGGATCAGCCCACCCCGCTGTGCCGTGTGCAGCCAGGTTTTGAACCTGCATTCGCAGGTGGGAGCCTGTCCTCGGGTTCAGCCTTGGCTACCGCCTATCGCTTCCCCCTAGCGAACGAGGCACCCTTGTCTTGAGTGTTGGCTCAAAACGTTAATGCCGCATCACGCACACAGCAGGGTCTGAGGTCCTTATACCACGGTTGGCCAGCCCCTGCAAATCAGGAGGGTGCCACCAGGCGGATGTGCAATTCCTCCAGTTGCTGCGGTTCCGCCGCCGAAGGCGCCCCGGCCATCACATCCATCGCCTGCTGGTTCTTCGGGAAGGCAATCACCTCGCGGATGTTGGGCTCGCCGGCCAGGATCATCACCAGGCGGTCAATCCCTGGGGCGATCCCGCCGTGCGGTGGCGTCCCGTATTCAAACGCCTCGAGCATGTGCCCAAAGCGCTCCTGAGCAATCTGCGGATCCAGCCCAATCAGCCGGAAGACTTTCTCCTGCAAGGGGCGGTCGTGGATGCGGATGGAACCTCCTCCCACCTCGTAATTGTTGAGCACCAGATCATACTGCTGGCCCCGTGCCCTGCCGGGATCGCTGTCCAGCAAAGGCAGGTCCTCCGGCTTGGGCGAAGTGAACAGATGATGGCTCGGGTCCCAGCGTTTCTGCTCGCCGTTCCATACTACGAAGGGGAAATCTACGACCCAGCAGAAGGCCAGAACATTGGGATCGCACAGCCTCAGCCGCTCCCCCAGCATCACCCGCAATCGCCCGAGCGATTCGCAGACGACGCCGGGAGCATCCGCCACAAAGAGAAGCAGATCTCCGGGCTGACCCTCCAGGCGCTCGATCAGGGCCTGCTGTTTCTGCGGAGCAAGGTACTTTGCAAAGGAGGAACGGACCTCGCCGGGGGAGGCCAGGGCCAGGTAGGCCAGACCCTTGGCTCCAAAAGGACGCACGAACTCGGTGAGTTCGTCGATTTGCGCGCGACTGTATTCGCCCAAGCCGCGCACGTTGATGCCGCGCACATGGCCACCGGCCGCGACGGCCTCTTCAAACACCTTGAACCCGCAATCCCGCCCCAGATCCGTCACCTCTTTGAGTTCCATCCCAAAGCGCAGATCGGGGTTGTCCTTGCCGAAGCGAGCCATGGCTTCAACGTAGGTCAGACGAGGCCAGGGGCTGGCCAGAAGGCGCTTCTGCGGAACCAGCTCCGCCACCAGGCGAGTGAAGAGGTCCTCGGTCAAGCGCATCACGTCCTCTCGCTCCACGAAGGACATCTCCAGGTCCAGCTGGGTAAACTCCGGTTGGCGGTCGCCGCGTTGATCCTCATCGCGGAAGCAACGGGCGATTTGAAAGTATTTCTCGATCCCAGCCACCATCAGCAGTTGCTTGAGCTGCTGCGGGCTCTGCGGAAGCGCATAGAACTCCCCAGGGTGAACGCGCGAGGGGACCAGGTAGTCTCGAGCTCCCTCCGGGGTAGTCTTGAAAAGAATTGGGGTCTCCACTTCCAAGAATCCCCGCGCGTCGAGGTAATCCCGGATGAACTTGATCACGCGGTGACGCAGGAGCAGATTCTGGACCATGTGCTCACGCCGAAGATCCAGGTAGCGGTACTTGAGCCGGACGTTCTCCTCCACCGGGCTCTCCTCGCTCAGGACGAAGGGAGGGGTTCGAGCCGGATTGAGGATCGTGACCTCCTGCAACTCGACCTCGATTTCGCCGGTCGCCAGGTTGGGATTTTCCATGCCCGGCGGGCGGGCGCGCACCACCCCGCGGGCCTGAAGTACGAATTCGTTGCGGACATCCATGGCGGCCTGGTGAGCCCGCGGCGAAACGTCCGGATGGGCCGTGACCTGGACGATTCCCCAACGATCCCGCAGGTCAATGAAGATCACCCCTCCGTGATCTCGCCGGCGATGAACCCAGCCGGCCAGCGTGACCTCCTGGCCGACATGTTGGCCGCGCAGCTCTCCACAGGTGTGGGACTTCAGCATGTGTCCTCCCAGGCTGTGACCTCAGGCAAACCGGGATGCCCAGCCGCCAGCCTGCCCCCCGGGCGAACCCGGCTCGCGCCCGTGGGTCCCCCTCGCGCCGCAGATCGCCAGCAGGCTCGTAGGATCAAGGGTCCCGGAAAGATCTCTCCAGTTCAATCTCGTCCCGCACAGCAATCCCGCCCGCTCCGAGGAGCGGGATTTGCGGTTTCTTCTGGCGAGCTCGGATGACCCCACCAGGGCTCAGCCTCCGCAGAACAAACCCTCTTTTCTGGTAGAACCTCAACGCAGAAAGATTGTCATTCGTGGTGGTCACCCGCAGGCAGTCGCAATTCGATGCCTGGGCTCGTTGGACGACCGCGGCCAGCAAGGCCGTCCCAACCCCCCCGTTGGGTTGCAGGCTATCCAGGGAGAGGATCTCGCAAACCGAGCCATAAACTCGATAGGTGACTAGGCCCGCCTGCACTCCCTCGCGCCAGGCGATAAGCGCATTCATCTCCCGCACTGAGAAGACCTCGTCGTGGA
Organism: Anaerolineales bacterium; assembly: GCA_050012135.1. GTDB lineage: Bacteria > Chloroflexota > Anaerolineae > Anaerolineales > RBG-16-64-43 > JBEKHT01. The sequence goes on from JBEKHT010000016.1 coordinate 10,293, forward strand.
CTACCATCTCCAGGCCCCCCCAGCGCTCCCGCCAAAGGTTCTCGGCCCATAGCCGGTCCCTCTCGTCTGGGGCCCGCACTTCCAGCCCGGGCCCGAGGTCTTCTGGCGGCCTGGCTGCGCTCACGTGAGCCTGATCCTTGGCGAAGGGCATCGATTCAGGGCGACCGGCGGAGAACGAGCACGGGAACTTCCAGGGCCTCCACCACGACGGAAGCGCCCTTCCCGCATCGCGGCCAGCAGGCCAGAGTGCGGCGTCCGTTGGCGGCCTGTGCGCGAGATTATAACAAACCAGCCCGGATCAGCAGGCTCGGCGGTCCCCTCGCGCGCCGGCCCCCGCCGTTGGCTGGCGCGGTCCGCAGGGCGATCCCCTGGCTTCAACCGCCGAAAAGCGAGAAGGCCGGACGCACAATACGGAGCCAATCGGCGAGCAAACCGAAAGCGCTCGTAGCTGGGCCCGGCTCATGCTCCGTAACCGTTAGACCTGTCAAGGTGTCCGTGCGCAGGTGCAACGAGGAGGAGGTGCCGGCAACCCATGCCAGGGGATCCGAGAGGGGAACCCGCTCGGGATGAACGGAGGCTTGGATGCCCCGCGGGCCAAGCTCGGCTGAACACACCAGCTTGTAGGGCAGGCCCTCGGAGCGCGCTCGGCGCACCTCCTCCCCCGACAGGCCACGGATCCCCTGACGCTCCACCTGTGAAGGAAGCAGATCTTGCCCCATGAGGACCGTCGCCAAAGCCGAGACCTTGAAGGCCGCATCCCATCCGTCAATGTCTGCCGCAGGATCTGCCTCGGCGATTCCCCGGTCCTGGGCCTCGCGAACCGCCTGCTCCAAGGATTTCCCGCGCTCCATCTCGGTCAGGATGAAATTGGTGGTCGAATTCAGGATCCCACGGAACCCCAGCAACTGAGTCGCCGGCAGGGTCTCACGGAAAAGCGAAAACACCGGGGCTCCGTCCAGAACGGTGGATTCAAAGAGAAAGCGCCGTCCGTTGCGGCGGGCGAGCTCAGTCAGTTTCCTGAAGCCAAAGACGACCGCCCCCTTGTTGGCCGTGACCGCATCCAGCTGCAATTGAAGAGCGGCTTCGATATGGGAAATCGCGGGCTCCCCTGCATCTGGACTAAGGGGGGTCATTTCGAAGACCACCTGCGCCCGGCTCTCCAGGAGGGCCTCCCCGAAGGGCTTGCCCGAGGCCATCTTTCCCAAGCCTTCCAGGGATGCACCGGCCTTGGAGAGATGGAGGGCCTGGGGCAAGGGAATCCCGGAGGGGTCTATCGTGCTTCCATGTTTGCCCGTAAAGATCGCCGTAACGCTCCACTCCACGCCGTACCTGGAGCGCAGCTCGTCTTGCTTGGCCAGCAGGAGTCTGGCCAGAGCCCGGCCGACGTTTCCAAACCCGACGAGCGCCAGATTCGAAGTCGCCACGGTGGGCCTCCGCATCCGTCCTTTGGCCAGCGGTTTTCTTGTTGTTCGCCGACCGATCGAGAGGTACACTCAGGTATCTGGGCCTTCTCCCAGATGCCGAGATGACATCCTTGCCTGAAGAGATCGAGCGGGTCGCAGTGGTCTACGGGCTGATGGAGGGCGAAATCTGCCGCTCTCTTCTGGAAGCTCACGGCATCCCGGTGATGCTCAGCAGCGAGGCGGCTGGAAGCGCATACCGGGTGAACCTCGGCATGCTCGGGCGAGTTGAGGTGTTCGTCCCCGCCTCGCGCGGCGAGGAGGCCAAGAGGATCCTGGCCGAGGGGTTTCGCTCTCCTGGATCGTCCTCGTCTGCGCCCGAAAACGAAGAACCTCCGCCTCGGGGTGATCCCTGAGCGCCTAGGGGAACTGGACAGACAGCCACTCGAGAGGATTAACCTGCACCCCGTTCACCCACACCTCCCAATGCAGGTGCGGGCCCGTGACCCGGCCGGTAGCCCCAACCTTTCCGATCACCTGCCCTGCCTGGACCAAGTCCCCTACCTTCACGTCAAACTCCGATTGGTGACAGTACCGCGTGTACACCCCCCAGCCGTGATCGATGAGCGTTGCATTGCCACAGATCTCAAGCGGCCCAGTAAAAACCACCTTGCCTGGAGCGGCGGCGTGAATTGGCGTTCCCACTTGTCCGGCAAAGTCAACCCCTGAGTGGACGCCGGCAGAGGCTCCATTGTAGACGCGGCGGGCACCAAAGGGGGAGGTGATCCCCGAACTGAGCGGGCGCTGAAAAAGCCCGTTCCAGTCGCGTTGCGCTGTGAAGGGTGCCACCACCTGAGCCATTTCCTGGGCCTCTTGTGAGTTGACCGAGGGATCCAACAGTTCGGGGTTCACGCTCAGCGTCTCGGTCACGAAATTGCCGGCGACCAGGAGGACATCCTGCGCAAATCCGGCCAGCGGCTTTTCCTGTGCGGAGACTCCGAGCTCAAAGGGGAAGGTCCCCGGACCTGCCACAGCGGAGATCCCCTGCAGCGCAATCCATTGCCCCGGGAGCTGGATGAAATGGAGGGCAGAAGGTCCGAGCGACCCCTCCAGTGTGGCCCCTCCAGTGAGTTGGACATAGACCTCCTCCGTCGATCCCTGAACCAACGGCAGATCACGGAGGTGGACGTCCTCGATCGGCCAAGGCCAGCTCCGCAGAGGCTGGTTTCCCCCCAGGGCCACCAATTGCTCGCCCGAGAACTGGAGAGCGGGAGAGAGGAGCCCATTGCTGATCATCAGCGACCAGGGAGAGACGCCCTGGCTGGCCGCGGCGGCCAGCAGGGGGACGCCCTGGTCCAACTGGAGGGTCCAACCGTCGATCGTCGGGAGAGCCTGGGGTTGGTTTCCGGCGGAGGACTGGGGAAGTGTGATCACCAGGGCTTCCCCCGCGTAGATTCGATCGGGGTTGGCCACATGGTTGAGCGAAAGCAGGGCCTCTCGAGGCACCTGGTAGCGCCTCGAGAGAATGTCGATGTTCTCTCCTAACTCAACCGTTGCCGTACCGAGCAGTCCCGTGACCCCTTCCAAGCCCGGGATCACCAATCGCTGCCCGGGCTGGATCACCGTATTGACTGTGAGGTCATTCGCCGCCAGAAGGTCGTTGAGACTCACGCCGAAAGTCCGGGCGATCAGGCTCAAGCTGTCACCGGGCTGGACAACATACACCGGCCCCTGCGATTGCGCAGAGGCCGGTTGTGGCCAAAGTAGGGTGACCAGGAGCAGAAGGCTAACCCATCCCAGCGATCGCATCGAGCTCCAGACGCTCTCCCTCGTTGGCTCTGGGCAACACTTCTTGCTCCAGTTCCAGCACATACTGCGCGGCTCGAAGAGGAGCATAAAAGGGTCTCCAGGGCCTGGCGACCTTTCGGCTCACCACCGTGCCCTGGTGGTCAAGCCAGAAGACAGCGATCGGGAAGAACACAAAGAGCATGTGGATTGTCGCGTCCCAGCGAGTCTCGCCAGCCAGTATTAGCAGCGCCCCTTCCCCCGGCTTCAGCCTGGGCCGGAACATTAATCCCAGGAGACGCGAAGCGAAGGTGCGGCAGAGACGGACCCTTGAGCCGAGGACCTGGCCGTCGGGCCGGACTCGCACCTGACACCACCCCGTGAGGCCGCGAGAGAATTCGGGTTCGCCGCCAGCCATGCGCACCTAGGAGGATTCCGCGGGCCGGGGCAGCCGGCGGGCCTTCAGGACCCGCTCGACGCTGCCCAGCAACTCCTTGGGGGTAAAGGGCTTGGTCAGGTAGTCGTCCACGTGGGCGATCTGCAGACCGAGAACGCGGTCGACCTCCTGAGCTCGAGCCGTGACCACGATCACGGGCACTTCCGCCAGCGCCGGGTCCTCGCGCAAGCGATGATAGACTTCCCATCCATCCATGTCCGGCATCATCAGGTCGAGGAGAATGAGATCAGGTTTTTGCGCCTGAACCAGGGTCAGACCCTCCTGGCCCCCGGCCGCCCCCACGATCTGAAAGCCCTGAGCGGCGAGGATCAGGCGGATCAGATCGACAATCTCGCTGTCGTCTTCGATGCAGACAATGCGTGAGGCAGGCATTCTGATCCTGAGGTCGAATCGCAGCGCGTCGACCCGTTCCGGTGTGACGCGAGTGTACCACCAGGCCCGCCAATTGAAAACTCACGACGCGCCTCAGACACCGTGCCTGTAAGTATCCATCACGCTCAGCCCTCCCTTGGCCAAGAAGACGGTACGCTCACAGATGCTGGTCACCCGATCCGCCATGCGTTCGAGGTTGGAGGCGACCGCCAATCGGTAGGTGGCCCCCCATCGATCTTTTGCGGTTCCGCCGTCCTGACGGCCCGGAGATCACGGCAGACCTGCTTGCACAGCCCATCCACCTCGTCGTCCTCCAGGGGCAGTGGCTCGGCCGCATGAGCCTCCCCGGCCACTAGGGCAATGAGCGCGGTGCAGCATGTCCGCCGCCTTCTGCGCCACGCGCGGAACGTCGGCAAGCGATTTGACCAACAACTGATCCTCGAGGCGCAAGGTAATCTCGGCAGTTCCCTTGGCGCAGTTTCTGCTGCGCTCCTGCTGCGTGATGATCTCCAGTATGGCGGCGGGGGCCGGCGAGTCCTGGGCCACCGGCTGGTACCTCGCAATCACGGAAGGACGGGCAATCTCGATCGCAATGCGCCTAGCATTGAGGGCGCGATCGCCCACGATCACCCCTCGCGAAGGCTCCGGATCCCTGCGCTTCAACGGCTCCAGCGCGGACAAAGTGACCTGCTCCACCATGCTTCCCAGAAGCAGCACCTCGTTCTGGAGGTCCTTGATCTCCCGTTCAAGCCTCTCCCTTGGAATCCCTCAACTCCTCCGGTTTGGAGCACCCGGCTAATCTGTCCCTCGCGACCCCCTGGGGAGCCGTCGGACCCAATCCGAATCGGCGGGTGATGTAGGCATCGATCCGTTTGTCGTTCGGCCGAGTAAACGTCTGCGCCGCGAAACCCACCTTGATCAACTCCCTGTGCGTTCGGGGCGCATCATCATCACCGTCAGGTCCGAGACTCGGCCCACCTGCTGCCTGGTGTGGGTGCCCGCGCCGATCTTGAACTGGCTGGTGACCTGCCTCCTGACCCCCCCGATCCGCAGGCGCACAATTGGATCCGAGGCGGAGCCGGGCTTGTCCATCAGGATCACCTGCGGGTCAACTGCAATGGCCCGGGCAATACGGATACGCTGCGGGTGCCTACTGGACAGGGCCAGAGCGGAGTGCCCGAATTTGTCCTTGACCTCTTCCCAGGGGGCGGCCGAACGGAGGCTCCTCTAGACTACCTCCTTGAGCTGCGTCTCACACCTCGCCTCGAGTCTGGGGCCGTGAGTCACATTGTCAAACATTGGCCTAGGGAGTGGATTCGCGCGCCCAAACACCATCCCGTTTCTTCGACGGATTTCGACCACATCGACCCCGGGGGGCCAGGATGAGTTCCCCATCGAGCCTCACCCGGCCCTCGGTCCGGGCCTTTGGCACCAGATCGCTCATGCGGTTGAGAGTGCCAACAGCGTCGACTTGGCGAATCTCGCGGAGCCGATGATGGCCGTGATCCAGTGCTCCGGGGTTTTGATAGCGATATCCCCCACGCCCTGGAACACATTCAGCCCCTTAGCTGCCATCTTAGTGTCTCCATGGCCAGGGGGTTTCCCTTGGTGACCAAGGACCAAACCGTGCGTCGGTCAACGCTTGGGTGAACATCAAGATCGGAACATTGGACTGCTTGCGGAGTATGCGGCACACTTCAAAGCCATCGACCCGCGGAAGCATCCGACCCAGGACGATCCGGCCGGGCATCACGCGCCGGGGCGAACCGGTGGCGGGGGGGCCGTCTTCCTCCGCCTGCACGGTGAACCTCTCTCGATTCAGGTTGTAGGCCAGTGCCTCGCGCAGCCCTGATTCGTCCTCACCCACCAGAATCTTCTCACCCATCAAATTCCTGCAGCCGGCCCGCGGAGAGCCCCCCCTTCCAGGCGACCACGAGGGGGACAAGGAAGGAGAGCAGCGCCCCGAGGGAAATTGATGGATCCCATCCCCCTGGTGATCATGGCACAGGTGGAGGCGGTCCTGCTATACTACCGATCGCCGTGCGATCACCATCAGGAATTCCGAAATACCAATTCCGGGCCCGGTGCTGGATAGTGGGTGTTGTGTTTTTCCTGACAGGCTGCAGCCCAGCAGGCGCACCGACTGCCCTGAGCACGCCCACCCCCGCGCCGACCCCGACTAGCTCTCCCGCCTTGCAGAGTCTGCAAGGGACGCTTCAGCCTCCGTCCGTCCTGCGCCTGTGGCTCCCTGCCTCCATGCGTCCGGACGCCTCGACCCCTGGCGGAAGCCTCTTGGCTGCCCGGATCGCTGACTTCGAGGCCGCCCATCCGGGGCTGCGGGTCGACGCGCGCGTCAAGGCCGAGAGCGGTCCAGGAGGGCTGAGGGAAATGCTGGGCCTTGCAGCTCTGGCGGCACCCGGCTCTCTGCCGGATGCTGTCGCCCTCGACCAATCGGACCTGCGGGCGGCGTCGCTCAAACAGTTGCTCATCCCGCTGGATGGATCACAGCTCGCGGTTCCTGTCCAACCCACCTGGGCACCCTTCGCCAGGTCGCTCTCGATGATTGACGGTACTTTCTACGGCTTGCCCTTCGCAGGGGATTGCTGGATTCTGGTCCAGACCCAGCCAACGATCACCTCCCCTCCTCTATGGACCGATTTGCTCCGATGGCATCGAAACTTCTACGCCCCCCTGGCCGACCCCAAAGCCATCTTCCTCTTCTCCGAGTACTTGGGAGCTGGAGGCAGACTGCCCGCAGGGCTGAGGGAGGTCTCTCTGGACTCACCCGCGCTGGCCTCCAGCCTCGGGTGGCTGCTCGGCCTGAGCCAAGCCGGGGTTCTTTCCAGCGAGAGCTTGCAGATCGCATCTTCCCGTCAGGCGCTCGATGTGCTCGAGACGGGCGGTCAAGGTGCGATCGCCACCTTCGCGGATTATGCGGCGGCGTCTCGCGCCCGAAGCGGCCTTTCGGCCAGCTTGCCCCCGGTGCCTGAAGGCCAACCGCTCACGCTCGTGACGGGTTGGTCCTGGGCCATTTCCACCTCCGATCCCCAACGCCAGCAGCTCGCCACGGGCCTCGTCGACTGGTTGAGCGATCCGAAATTCCTCGGCGCCTGGACGCGCGCCCAGGGGCTGTTGCCAGCCCGTGTGGACGCACTTTCCTCTTGGCCCCCCGACGCTCAGACCCAGCTGGCACGGGCCTGCCTGAGCGCGGGCGTTCTGTATCCCTCCGACGAGATCCTTACCACGCTTGCCCCGGTGCTCAGCCAAGCCGCTCGGTCTGTCCTGACGCGCGGACAGGACCCCAGCCAGGCCGCGGCGGCTGCGATCAACTCGCTGCGACCATGAAACCCGCCCCGGCCCGCTGGGCCCACTGCCGGGAGTCCCTGCAGCAGCTGCTGGCCGCCTCGATCGCTCTGGCGGATCCCGCTGCGCTGGTCTCCGCCCATCTCACGCTGACAGACGACGTCTTGCGGGTAAATGGCCGGCCTTTCTCTCTGCCGCCGGACGCGAGAGTCCTCATTTTCTCTCTGGGGAAGGCCGCACCTGCCATGGCGCGGGCCGCCTCGCAGGCCCTGGGTCCGCGAGTGTCCCAGGGCCTATTGGTTGGGCCGCAAGTCCCGCCTGCTCCGCCAGCTCAATTTGAGGCAATTCAGGGCGGGCATCCCTTGCCGGACGGGGGAAGCCTGAGGGCAGGGACGGCGGCCGAGAAGTTGGTCAGCGGACTGGGTTCCAAGGACATTCTTCTAGCGCTCGTCTCGGGAGGCGGCTCCGCTTGCATTGAAATCCCCGCCCCGGGAATCGACCTGCTGACCCTTCGCGAGATCAACCAAAGGCTAATCCTGGGGGGTGCCGACATCGAAGAAATCAATACGATCCGCTCCGCTCTTTCACGCCTGAAGCGAGGGGGACTGGCTCGCACCGCCCTCCCAGCGCAGACCATCGGTCTCGTCCTTTCCGATGTGGTTGGAGACCGACTCGAGTTGGTCGCCTCGGGCCCCACCGTCGAGGCCGCCCTGCTCTCCAGCGAAGTGCACCAGATCGCCGGGCGGTATCAGATTCAGAGGTTGCTCCCTGCCTCTGTGTTCGAGACTCTCGAGGCGGCCTCTGCTCTTCCAGCCATGAAACCGGAACCCTACAACGTCATGATCGGCTCCAATGCGTGGCTGGCGGAATCCCTGGCCCGGACCGCGACAGGCATGGGGTTCGAGGCGCGCGTCGTTGCAACCGATATCACCGGTGACGCGCGTGTGGCAGGCCAGCGCATTGCCTCGACCCTGCGTGGGATGCGTTCGAACACACTGCAGAATCCGCGGGCCTTGATTCTTGGTGGAGAGACAACCGTGCAGGTTCACGGGTCTGGCCAGGGCGGCCGGAATCAGGAATTGGCGCTTTCGGCCGCAATTACGCTCGAGGGCGTTGAGAGAGCGGCCCTGATGGCATTCGGCACAGACGGAGTCGACGGCAACAGTGACGCAGCCGGGGCGGTAGTTCTGGGGGACACCTGCTGGCGCGCGAGCCGGCTTGGGCTGTCGCCTGCGGATGCTCTCGGTCAGAACGATGCGCACGGGTTCTTTCACCGTCTGGGCGATTGCCTGCACACCGGACCGACGGGGACAAACCTGAACGACCTGATCATTGCTCTCCTCTATCCCTGAGGAGCGTGGGCTCTCCAAGGTATAATCCGACGCTCGGTCCCCGCGCTGGTCTGCGCAGAGGAGGGGGCACGGTCGAAGGCTCCCGGTTCAGGTCACCCGGCGGGGCGCACGAGCCAGAGGCGGACCATGATTCATTTCGGCACGGATGGTTGGCGCGCTGTCATCTCGGACACGTTCACATTTCACAACCTGCGACTGGTTTCCCAGGCGATTGCGGATGCGGTCAGTTCCCCCGATTGGCACACCTTTCAGGAAAGGGTGCCTGCTCCGGACCCCCGCTGCATGGTGGTCGGGTTCGACACCCGCTTCCTCTCTGACCGATACGCGGTCGAAGTGGCGCGGGTCCTGGCCGCCAACGGGTTCACGGCCTACCTCGCTCACGCCGACGCCCCGACCCCGGCGATTTCCTTTGCGGTGCAGGAGCGCGGGGCAATCGCGGGGGTGATGATCACCGCTTCGCACAACGCCCCACGCTACAACGGCGTCAAGCTCAAAGCCGCCTACGCCGGCTCGGCCTTACCCGAGCAATGCCGGCGGGTCGAGATCTATCTGAGCGACAACGAGTCTCGAGCCCGGGGTCCCAACCTTATGGAGTACGACCTAGCCATTGCTCAGAATCTGATCCGCCGCTTTAACCCCACCCTGGCCTATCACGAGCACTTGCGTAAGCTGATCAACCTGGATCTCATTGCCAGCCGTCCTCCGCGAGTTGTAGTGGACTCGATGTACGGCTCGGGCCGCGGCCAGATCAAGGGCCTGCTGCAGGGCACGGGCTGCGAGGTGTTCGAAATCCGCGGGGAAATGAACCCCGGGTTCGGAGGCGTTCATCCCGAACCGATCGCCCGTTACCTGGGCCCCTTGGCAGGTGCGATCGCCGCGGGCAACGGACAGCTGGGCGTGGCCACCGACGGCGATGCCGACCGCACTGGCGCCATGGACGGACGGGGCCAGTTTGTCGATCCGCACAAGATCATGGCCCTGGCTTTGCGTTACTTCGTTGAGAAACGCGGCTGGACCGGCCAAGTGATTAAGACCGTCTCGACGACCCTGATGATTGATCGCCTGTGCCGGAAATACGGGCTGGAATTGCACGAGACCCCGGTCGGCTTCAACCACATCGCCGACTATATGCTGCGGGGGGATGTCTTGATTGGCGGGGAAGAGTCCGGAGGCATCAGCTTCCGCGGACACATTCCCGAGGGTGACGGGGTTCTCATGGGTCTCTTGCTGATCGAAATGGTGGCCGCCTACGGCGTGCCGCTTGAGGATCTCGTGCAAGACCTTCTGACCACTGCCGGGCCGGCCCGCTACGAGCGGCGAGATCTGCGCCTGTCCCACCCCGTGCCTAAGAGCGCTCTGGCCAAGCAGCTCTCTGAGAACCCGCCGCAAGAGCTGGGGGGGGTCAAGGTCGCCCAAATCAGCCTGCTCGACGGTGTCAAGTACCTGCTGGAGGACGACTCCTGGCTGCTCATCCGACCCTCAGGCACGGAGCCACTCCTGAGGGTCTACGCAGAGGCGGCTGACGATAAGCATCTTTCGGCCCTGGTCCGTTTTGGTGAGACCATCGCCCAGGAAGCCCTCTGACCTCGCCGGGAACGCCCGCGCACTTCATGGAGGCCGATGTGGATTTCTTTGAGCTCGCACGAGACCGCCGCTCGATCCGAGCCTTTCGAGAGACTCCGATCGAGCCCGAGCAACTGGAGAGAGTCCTCGAGGCCGCAAATCGGGCCCCCTCTGCCGGCAACCTGCAGGCCTACCAGATCTATTTAGCCAATAGCGATTCGACTCGCGCCCAGCTCGCGCAGGCGGCCGGGGCCCAGGACTTTCTCAGGCAAGCTCCCGTAGTCCTGGTTTTCTGCGCCGACCCAAAGCTCTCGACCCCGCGGTATGGCAAGCGCGGAGCAGAGCTCTATTGCGTGCAGGACGCGACCATCGCGTGCACTTTTGCGATGCTGGCTGCAACCGCGCTGGGCCTAGGCACCGTCTGGGTCGGGGCCTTTGATGCCGAGTCCGTGCGCGTCGCGATCAAAGCGCCCGAAGGCATCGTGCCTGTGGCCATCCTCCCCATCGGCCATGCTGGAGAGACTCCTCGTCCAACCCGGAGAAGATCCTCCCGCGATCTGGTGCACGAAACCCGGTGAGGGTCCCCCGGGGGCTAGGGGATGACGCCCCCGTTTCCGGAAGGCGCCGGGGAGACGGCTCCTGTGGTGACAAAACAGGCAAAGGTGGCCCGCGAGATCTCCGCGATGATGGCCATGGCCGTCTGGTAATCCACCCACTGGACATGGTTGGATAGGACCACAATCACATACCTGGCGTCTTGCCACTCCACCAGACCCGTGTCTGCGACCACCCCGAGTCCCGCTTCGAAGGTGGTCCCGCTCTTGTGAGCAAGCAGGTCTTCCGGCCCCTGGGGCAGGCCGGCCCCGATGCGGGTTCCCTTGCTGGGAGTCAGGGTTCGCATTAATCCGAGAAGGTAGTCGGTTCCCTCGGGGGAGAGAAGTTCCCCGTTTGCCAGGCGCTCCAGGATGAGCCCGAGATCTCTCGCGCTGGAGCGCCGCGGAACCACAGTGGTCTGACCCGCACCCCAGGATTGCACCTCATGGTTCAAGTCGATTTTGGCCTGCTGCGTAAGGAATTCAGTCAAACTTGCGGTCGCATCCTCTTCAGACACCACGATCATGGCGCGCAGAAGTTGTTCGAAGGATCGCTCGTGAGGGACCGGACCGCTGGTCCATTTGACTTCCGGGTGAGCCTCCTTCCACTGGAGGAAGGCAATCGCGATGGCGACCTTGATAGTCGAGGCCGGATGCAGGGGTCGGTCGGCGTTGATGCTCACCGTCGTTCCGCCGGGTAGATCGTGGAGGTACACCCCCCATTCTCCGGAAGGCGCGCTCGAGACCAGGGCCTGCACGGTGGCCTCCAACCCGGCCGGCCCTCCACAGGCAGGTCGGCCCGGCGGAGGGGAGGGCGTTTGGAGCACCTCCATGGCCGTTGTGCGAGTCGGAACGCTGGAAGGGATCGTGGCAGGTGACCCCTCCGCCAAAGCCGGCGTCAGGGAGGAAGGTGAAGGCCTGGAAAGCGCCCCTGCGGAGAGGGTGGTCGAGCCCTTTGCCTCAACTGGACTCAGGCAGCCCGTCATCAGGAAAGCGACGATCACGACCCTGGACGAGATCTTCACGGAGAACCTTGGTCAGCCTGACCCATCCAGAGCGAGGCAGGCACGTGGCACCCCACGGACCTTGAACCCCCGGAGGTTTCTCTAGTCGAGATCTCCGCGCCAAGGGGTTCAGGCCCTCTCGGTCTGGTGATGGGCATGCGCCCCAACATCATCTGCCCCACATGCCGAGCCGCCCTCGCGAATCCCTTCCGAACGAATTACCCACCTGCTGGAGGGTCCCTTGCGGGGGCGGCTTGGCAACCGAGAGGGACCAGCCGCTGTCGCCAGGAGATGGGGCCCTCCTGCGAGGTCCAGCCAGCCAGAGCCTTGAAAGGTTCGGGGCGCGCCCGGCTCAGGAGAGATAAATGCGGTTCGGGTCCAGCTCCTCTCGGAGGATGAGAAGCTCTTCGTCCCTGATATGGTCGGTGGTGCGAAGGCGCGAGGAGACTTTGAGCGGCCAGCCCGTGTTCGCAGCCGCCTGCTCCGCAGTGCAACCAGGATGAACTGCCGTGAGGATGAGCTCCCCGCTTTCGTCCGGCTCCATCACTCCGAGATCGGTTACGACGGCCATGGGGCCTCCACCCCGAATCCCCGTTGACTCCCTCTCCTGGCGACCCCCCAGGAAGCCGGCAGAGGTGATGAAATCCACTTTGGGTGGGAAACGGCGCTTCTCGTGGGGGGTGATGAAGTAGCAACGGTCGGCCCAGGCGGCGATCTCCGCAGCCCCCCCCGAGCCGGGCAGGCGGACCTTGGGGTGCTGGTAGTCGCCGATCACGGTGGCGTTTACATTGCCGAAGCGGTCGATCTGGGCGCCGCCCATGAAGCCCACGTTGACCAAGCCCCTCTGCAGATAGAGGGCGAAGAAATCGTAAAAGCTGCAGATCGAAGTCGCGCCGCTGACGAGCGTAGGGTCGCCGATTGAGAGGGGCAGACGGGCGGGCTGGGCCCCGATCACTCCGGCCTCATAGATCATGACCAGGTTCGGAGCCTGCGTTCGGCGCGCGAGGTTGCAGGCCAGGTTGGGCAATCCCACGCCGACCACGACAACGTCCCCATCCCGCAGGAGGCGAGCAGCATTCACAGTCATCAGTTCGGACGGCGTGTAAGCGCCCATCCCGTTTCCTTCGCCGGGCCGACTGCCTCAGGGGGAGAGAAGCGCGGCAATGGGTGCCGGAGCCACTACGCTCCGTTCATCCCTCCCCGCAACTCGCGCCCGCTCCAGCTCCCTTGCCCAAGGGAACAGGCAGGTGGGATAGGCGCAGGTCACGTAGCGGGAAAGTGCTGCCACGATGGCGATCCCCACCGCCGCGACCGTCACGCCGAGCGCCCCGCCAAACAGGAGCGCAGCCGTTGAAGAGCCCAAGGCAGTTTCCGCCAGGTAAAAAGCCCCCCGGCCGAGAAGAATTGAGTGAACAATCGTTACAAACGATGCCACCCCTACGACGGTGCCCGCCCCGATCTCGCTCACCGCGACCAGCCGCAGGCTGCTCTCGACAATGTAGGTCGCACGTCGCAACGCTCGGCCGAGATCCAGCTCCTCGATGATCACCGCGGGCAGGACCAGAAAGGTGGCGGTCGTCCATACCGCGTCCAGCACGCCAGCCAAGATGCCCCCCACGACTCCCCCTCGCCGATTCCTCCCCGGCAGTATGGATTCCAAGAGACGAACCAGGGTGGGAGGCCAAGGCCAAGCTGACGGGATGCCAGGAGGAGCGGCCCACGGCCTGCCAAGCCCGATCCGTGCGCCCCTCGCCCTCGGCCACGAGCCCGTCCACCAGGTGGACTGTCGTGCCGGCCAAGAGATAGATAGCAGTGTGCTCCGAGAGCATCAGCCCCAGGCCCAGCAGGACGATCATGACCCAACCGGCGTCTGCGCCTCCCACCGAGAGCGCGGCCAGGACCATGACTCCGGCCCCCCAGAGCCAGAGGATGAATCCGGCCAGGGTTGCGATGAAGGAAGGTCGAAGCAGATCCGGATCGCGAGTGGCCGTATCCGCGGCCTGGCGCAGAAACCCACATGCTCTCTGGAGTGACTGCAACATTCTGCGCTCTCTTCCGGTTAGCGGTCAGACTATACCAGACGGCCGCGCGCACAGCAACGTCCTCTCCGGCCAACGCCTCACTCTGCCCACCGCGAGTGGGCCAGGATTTCCTCAAGCCGACGGTTGACCTGCGGTCCGGCTACCTCTATGATCTTCCGGGAGGGAAGGGTGGGATGAAGACAAGGGCGCTTTCGCCTGTCGAAACCCACGAGGCCGAGCTGGTCTTCGCGGTAGGACTCGACTTGACCAAGGTCCGCGTCTTGGAAAGCGCGTCTTGGCCTATCCTGATTGCGCGCGTTGCCGCCGGACTCAAACACCGGCCTCCTCCCCCGGCGAATGCTGTTACCCTGGGGACCGCGATCTATTTCTCCCGGACCCTCTCGATTACACCGGAGGACTTGGTGTCGGGGGAGTCAAGCGACATGGCCTGGCTCGTGCATGAGCTCGTCCACGTCTGGCAATACCGGCGTATGAGCTGGGGCTATCTCTCTCGGGCCCTGGAAGCCTTTCTCCGGCTTGGCCCTCTCGCCTACGACTACGGAGGCGCAGCCGGCTTGATCACAGCCGATCGCCAAGGAAAACGCCTCTTGGATTTCAACCCGGAGCAACAAGCCGACATCGCTCGCGACTACTACCTGCGGCTCAAGGCCAACGCTGAGGTGGGACCCTGGGAGCGCTTCGTTGCCGAACTGCGTTCAGAATAGACGTTGGCAGGGCCGATTCTGCCCCCCTTCAGCTCTCTGAGGTCTCACCAAACGGAATCGACGGTCTCCCTTCAGGCTCCCAAGACCCGGGCCGATCAAATGAGCGCCGCGAGGCCCGGGAGGGCAGGTTCAGGAGTTTTGGCCCGGGAAGGAGGCAAAGTAGGCCTTCATCGGCTCGAAGTAGTTGTCGATCCAACCCTGCCGGTAGTCCTGGCCCTGACCCTCGGGCAAATCCTTGTGTTTCAGGGTTAAGCGGCTTTTCGCCCCGGCGGGTTCCAAGAGAATCTCGAGCTTGGAGTCCGCACTGCCCGCGGGGAAATCCGCGGTCCGCCAAGCCTGGACAATTCTGCGGGGGGGCTCCAGCTCCAGAGTCTCTCCGCTAATGTACTTGTCCCAGGTGGTGAACTTCCCGTGCACTCGCGGATCGATCTTCGCCTTGCCGCCCGTGAAAGCGGAGTGCTCGGCGCTGTCTAGCCACGCCTGGTAGAGACGGGCGGGAGTGCACGGGATGATATCCGAGAGTTCAATCGATTCCATCGGCACCTCCATCACCTGACTTGAATGCCCGGGCCGAGGGCTGGGGCGCGAGAGCGATGAAGAAGTTCAGCCCCCCGGAGGCCAGCCCCAGTTGATGCCCCCCAACACCTATTCTGCCGGAGGGCCTTGGCATCTGGCCAGTTGATGTCAAGGCAACTCTTGGCTATCAGGTCCTTTTCCCCAATCCCGTAGGTCATCCCGAGCAGGAATGCGGTCCGCCAGCCCTTGCCCCACCGCAAGGCAAGTTTGCGAATGAGGATCGCGCCCCCCCGCAGAGAAGGGACATCAGGGTCAGGCCGGAGACCGAGAAGAATTCAGCTAGTGGAGACGATCCGGAAAGGAGCCTCCCGATCGCGGCGAGAAAAAAAGAGGATCAGAGCCGGAGGAATTCTCAAGCGGCGCTGCATCCCCTCACCCCTCTCCTATCTCCAAGGGGAGTGCCTCGACCCCGGGCTGCACCTGCTCGGGCGGGCCCGCTCTCTTGCCTTGGCGGGCGAATCCTTGGCTCCCGAAACCCGAAGCCCGCCTTGGGGGCAGCCGCTCCCGACCCACGACCCCCGAGACCCTTCCGGGCGAGATCTAGAATTCTCCGTAGTTGACGGGTTGACTCCAACGAGGCTTCATCGCCAGACGCGCCCGAACTTCCTCGCCCAGTTTCTGCCAATACTCATCCCGGTCCTTGACCCCGAATACCCACTCCTCCAACCACGCCCGGGTCGACTGGCGGTCGGAGGAAATCTTGTCCCACCGCAAGTAGAACTCATTGTCGCGGTCGTAGTATCCCTGAGTGTAGGAGGGATGAGCGCAGTGAGGCACATGGCAGACCGCGGTGACAACAAAGGAGGGAATCAGAGTGCGGTTGGGGTCGGAGCGGATCACCTGTTCGTCCACGATCTCCTCCGCAGTGACGATCACTCGCGCCGCGGCGAAGGCGGCCTCCTTTTGCTCACCCAGGATCCCCCAAATCTGGACGTTGCCGTTCGCATCCGCCCGCTGAGCATGCACGATCGCCACATCCGGATGAAGGGCAGGAACGGTGTTGAGCTCCCGGCCCGAGTAGGGATCCACAACCTTGCGGTACTGGGGGTTGACCCGCGCCAGATCCTCCGTCCCGATGGGCATCATCGGCAGGAAAGGCAGACCACTGGCCGCCGCCGCCAAGCGCGCGATCATCGCGAAGTGGGAGTACTCTTCGAACTCGATTTCGCCCGCCTCGATCGCCGCGCGCACGATTCGCAGGGAACCCACACCGGGGTTCCCCATGTAGGAGAAGATCACCTTCTTCGCACAGCCGGCGGCCACGAGCTGGTCATAGATCAGATCCGGGGTGGCGCGGGCCAAGGTGAGATTCTTGCGTCCCTGACGAATGATCTCGTGGGCCACCGCGAAGGGGATGAGGTGGGTAAAACCGGCCGCATAAACCAGATCGCCGTCGTGGACGAGGCGATCGACCGCCTGGGAGAGAGGAAGAAGTTTGCTCATCCGGCCACTCGGAAAAATTGGGTCGCGGGCGCAACCCGACTCTGGGCTGGCCTAACCCTTCTGCTGCGGGTCGTCCTTTCCCCGTCGGAATCGGGCCCGAACCGAATGCGCCAGGCTGGGTGGCTTGGACGAGCCCGCTTCTCGGCGTCCTGCCCAAGACAACCGGATTCCGATCCAGACCAGGATGAGTGCGCTCAGGGCACCCAGGATCCAGGTCTGGTCTATGCTCCAGGGCCGACGCTGCAGCGCCTGCCAGATCGGGAGGCCAAACAAGACGAGGGCGGCCACACCGATCAGGCTGAGGAAACAGCCCAGCCGCTCCTTGACGTTCATCTCCAGAGGACCGGGGGGCTTCCGCGCCAGGCCATGCGTGCACTCTACCGGCTGATCAGGGTTTGAATCTGCTCGTGCATGTACAGTGGGAGGTAGTAAAGGCCGCCGGCGTTCTTGCCGCTTGAGCCGGATCCCTTCCACCCGCCAAAGGGCTGGAACCCCGGCCAAGCCCCCGTGGTTGCCCCTTGCGGTCGGTTAGCGTAGGCCACGCCGGCTTCGATCTGGTCAAAGAACCAACTGGCTTCCTGTCGGTTGCCGTAGAAACCCGCCGTCAAACCGTAGTTGACGTCATTGGCGAGCCTCATGGCCTCTTCCAGGGTGTCCACCGCGTGGATGGTGGTGATGGGCAGAAACATCTCCTCCTTCCAAAGACGGTGGGTGACCGGCAGGTGGTCAACCAGGGTTGGGGCGACGAAATACCCTTTGGCTAGTTCCCCCTGGTTCAGCACCTTCCCGCCCGTCAGGAACCTCGCGGAACTCGAAATCTCCTCCGAGTAGTTGCGGAAGCTCTCGTAGGCATTGCGATTGATGAGTGGGCCCATGTAGACCTCGCGTCGCGTCGGGTCCCCCACACTAATCTTCTGGGTCAAGTCGACGAGGCGATTGACCAGCTCCTCCTTGACCGGTCTCTCGACAAAGACCCGAGAGCAGGCAGAGCACTTTTGCCCTTGCAGACCGAAAGCCGAGCGCATGATCCCCACTGCAGCCTCTTCCAAGTTGGCATGGCGGGTCACAACTGCGGGGTTCTTCCCGCCCATCTCGAGGATCACTGGGCGAGGGTACCGGCCTTTGGTAAAGGTTTGATAGATGCGCATCCCGACATCATAGGACCCGGTGAAGGTGATCCCGTCGACTCCAGCATTGCTGATCAACTCCTCGCCGACCGAGCCTCCCGGACCGGTCACATAATTGAAGACCCCCTCGGGGATGCCCGCCTCGCGGAAGCACTCGGCCAGCAGGCGACCCGTCCAAGGGGTGTCCGAGGAGGGCTTGAACACCACACAGTTCCCCGTGACCACTGCCGCCCCCGAGGGTCCACCCGACAAGGCGGCCGGGAAGTTGAACGGGCTGATGACGACCCACACCCCGTAGGGGCGCAGCACGGATACGTTGTGTGCCTTGAATCCAGGCAGAGGGTCCCGGCCCATTTCGCGGATGTATCCTCCGTTGGCCTCCATCTGATCGCAGGCGTAGTGGAGCAGGTCGGCCATCTCCTGCACGTCCCCCAGGGCTTCCATCCGGTTCTTCCCCACCTCGAGGGAAACCACCGCGCTGATCTCATACACCCGCTTCTCGATGTTTGCCGCCACCCGGCCGACCAACCGGACGCGGTCCTTCCAAGGCATGCCGCTCCAGCGGGGGAAGGCACTCCGCGCGGCCGCCAAGGCCTCGTGAACGTCCCGGATCGTCCCCTTCTGGAAGGTGCCCAGCAACCAGTCTGTGTTGATGGGGGAACGGTCCTCGAGTTTCTCCGGGCTGAAGCGATCCACGCCGTTGATGATCATCCCGTGATCGCGCCCGAACTGCGCCCTCACCTTGGCGAGCTCTGCCTCGAAATCCAGGTGAAGCTTTTCCGGTGGGTTGAACATGGTGGCGTAGGTCAGCTTGAAAGGCGCTGGGGCTTTGCTCCTGATCGCCTTGCGGCGAACTGTCTTGCGCGCAACCCGGGTTGTCTTGACCGCTCTGCGAGGTGCCATGGGGGTCATCTCCTCTGAGGGGTATTGCTCCCAGCTTGGGCGAAAGCATCCTGGGCTGGTCCGCATCCACGCCGAGGCCCGAAAGAATCGGGCGAAGGCCTCCTGGCTGGACCGCTTGGGCAAGTATAACGCCCGCTCAACCCAGCGTCAAAAGCCTGATGTATACTCAATTCCAACGTGGCCCGACCACTGGGCGGCCAATTTTCTTGAGAGCCAATCGAGGAGTTGCGCTCCGCCTAGTGCAACGGTTCACAAGGCGCACTTCTCGGTCCAGCAGGGCGGCAGTTTCGCAATGGGCGCACAAGACCCCACTGGCACTCGTACTTGGCCCCGGAATGGCGGAGCTCACTTCATCGGCCTCGATCTGACGGCCGGGCACCGACTGGTCGACTTGGCCGTATTGGATGCGCACTTGCAGATCGTGCGACTGGAAAGCCTCTCGCTGGAAGGGGCCTTGCAGGTCCTCTTGACTGCGAACCCGAGCGTCGCCGCAATTGATGCCCCTCAGCAGACCAGCGCGGGCCTGCTCTCCAATCCCCAGATTCGTGAACAGTATGGGCTCAAGGCCTCTGGCCAGACTTGGCAACGCTATAGGGTCTCAGAGTTTGAGTTGCGGCGCCGGGGCCTGAATCTGTACGTCACCCCTCAGGTGGAGGGCGCCGCACCTGAGTGGATGAGGGTGGGCTTCCGCGTCTACCGCAGGCTTCGCTCGGAGGGCTACGCGGTCGGCCAGGACGGGGCGGGCGGCCCGCGCTGGTGTCTTGAGGTTCACCCGCACGCCTGCTTTGCCGCCCTGCTCGGGAAGATCCCCTTCGCCAAGGGGACTCTCGAGGGGCGACTCCAGAGGCAGATCCTGCTCTTCCGGGAGGGGGTCCGGGTCCAGGACCCGATGGTGGCCATGGAAGAGCTGACCGCGCATCACCTCCTCCGAGGCGACCTGAGTCTCGAAGGGCTGTGCTCGCACGACGCACTGGATGCCCTGGTGGCCGCCTACACGGCCTACCTGGCTTCTCAGCTCCCAGACCGCGTGACCTGGATGGGTCACCCGGCCGATGGATTCATCTGCCTCCCCGCCAATCCAGTGGCCGAAGGGTACGGGCGCTGATCCTGGCGGCCCGGGGACAGAGCCTGAGCCGACAGGCCATCCCTTCCGATCGGGTATACTGCGTGGAGATTCTCCCAAGGAGCGCCGCGAGCGATGAGATTTGCGATTGTTGGAGCCGGAGCGGGCGGCTTGGTGGCCGCCTATGACCTGGCCCGGGCCGGACACAGCGTTTCGATCTTCGAGGCCGAAGCCGAGGTGGGCGGATTGGCCGGCGGCTTTCGCGTGCCCGGCTGGGAGTGGAGCCTGGAGCGCTTCTATCACCACTGGTTCGCCTCCGACCGTGCCATCCTCCGCTTCATTCGGGAGCTGGGATGGCAAGAAGACTTGATCTTTCGCCGGCCGGTCACCGCGGTCTACTACCAGGGGAAGTTCTATCCCATGGATAGCATCCCGGCCTGGCTGACCTTCCCCGGTCTCTCCCTGCCCAACCGCATCCGCAACCTGGCGGTGGGCGGATTCCTGAGGCTCAGCCCGTTCTGGAGGCCGCTGGAGGCCTTCAGCGCGGAGAGCTGGATGTGCAAGTACTTCGGCGATGAGGTTTTCGAATCGCTCTGGAAACCTCTTTTCGTTGGGAAGTTTGGAGAGGAGGCTTACCACGAGGTCAACATGGCCTGGTTCTGGGCCCGGCTTCACAGCCGAACTCCGCGGCTGGGGACCTTCCGTGGCGGATTCCAGGAATTCCTCGACCGGCTGGCCAGAGAGGTGAAGACTCTGGGCGCGACTCTCTACCTGCGTACGCCCGTCGCTCACATCACGGCCGAGCTCAACGGCGAGGTTTCGCTCAGGCTACCCGACCGGACCGAGCACTATGATGCCTGCCTGGTCACCAGCTCGCCGACTCTGCTCACCAGAATTGCCACCGGGCTCTCCCCCGACTACCTGGCCAAGCTTCTTCCCCTGCGGAGCCTGGGCGCAGTAGTCTTAATTCTGGCTTTGCGTCACCAGCTCGCCGAGAGCGGAATCTACTGGCATAGCCTGGTGAAGGGGGAAGGCTTCCCCTTCCTGGCCCTGGTCGAACATACCAACTACCTCCCCAAGGAATATTTCGGCGGGAACCACATCCTCTACTGCGGCGATTATCTCGCGCCGGATCACGAGTACTTCCAACTCAGTCACGATCAGCTCCTGGAGCGGTTCCTTCCTGCGCTGCTTCGATTCAACCCCAACTTCCGTCC
Organism: Anaerolineales bacterium; assembly: GCA_050012135.1. Classification (GTDB taxonomy): domain Bacteria; phylum Chloroflexota; class Anaerolineae; order Anaerolineales; family RBG-16-64-43; genus JBEKHT01. The sequence goes on from JBEKHT010000016.1 coordinate 31,197, forward strand.
CGACTGGGTGACGGGATCCTGGCTCTTCCGCACTCCCTATGCCCAGCCGATCCCGGTCGCCAACCACTCCGAGAATCTGCCCGGCATCCGCACCCCCATGCGCGGCCTCTACTTCGCGAGCATGAGTCAGGTCTACCCCTGGGATCGAGGCACTAACTATGCCGTGGACATGGGAAGGAAAGCAGCCCGCATGATGGTGCAGGATATGCGGCGCGTCTGAGGTCGGCGCCTCGACTGGGGAACCCGGGCCTCTTTTCGGAAGGGAGTGCCCTGGGTCGGAATGCCTCCCGAAGCGGAATGCGGCCATTCTATTCTGAAGAGCAGGCCAACGGCCGTCCGGTTGTCCGTGGGTTGTGATGGCTGTATGATTGGGTTGCGGGCCCCTTCACAGCAGTTCGAGGACCAGAAGAGCACACGACCCTCCTCGAGGCTGAGTTCAGGACAGTGGGCAGGAGATGCGACATGATGGGACAGACGCCCCCGCAACGCCCATACCGGGCTGAGGAGAAAGAGGAAGAGAAGCGTGAGGAGAAGCAGGAGGAGAAACGGCCCGAGGAGAGGCGCTGGGAGGAGAAATACCGGCGGGACCCGCTGAGCAGCATCATCTGGCCTGCGATTTTCATCTGGGCGGGTCTGGCTCTGCTGGCGGGAAACATGGGACTCTTGCCTCCCAACCTGCTGATCCCAGGCTGGGGATTGGCATTCACAGGGGCCGGCGCGATTCTCTTGCTCGAGGTTCTCATTCGCCTGGCGATACCCACGTATCGGCGTCCGGTGGTGGGAACCACGATCCTCGGCGTCATTTTTCTGGGCATTGGGCTGCAGGGGGTCGTGCGCTGGGAACTGCTCTGGCCGCTGGCCCTGATCCTGATCGGGTTGGCCATTCTTCTGCGCAATGCCGGGCGCGGCCAATAGGCCCTGCCCGTCTTCACAGCTGATTGAGGCCGAGGCGGCTGAATTCCCCCCAGTAATAGGAAAGTGGCGTCCACCAGCGGTCCCTTCCAATACAGCGGAAGTACGGCGGGGGGAAGGCCAAAATCAAGTCCCCGATCTTGTAGCGCAACAGCACGGGGGTTGAGACCACGAGGCTTCCGAGCTCGCCCGGGAGCATTTCGTGCAGCATCTTGATCCCCGTCCTGGTCAGCACCTCGAGCAGGAACAGGTCATAGTTGGGAACCCACGCCCGGCGCTCGTCCATTTGCTGTCCGAACATCCCCTCGGTGGCCCCGTAGATCTCGCGGATGCGGGCCCGTCCATACAAGGCCCTCAACGCAGGCTGGTAATGCGTGTTGATGCCGGGGACGCTGCCCAGCGTCAGGACCTGGATCTTCCACACCTGCTTCGGATAAACGCGGTGCGAGCGCCATAGGTAGCGGGCAAAACGCACGGCCGTGGGCGCCACGCCGCCCACCAGGCTGACGTTGGCCTGCCGACATTTCTGGTAGGCGAGGTCAAACCTCCCCTCCCAGTCCCGCACCGTCTTGCCTCCACCCAGTGCGTCAATCTCGTCCTGGGCTGGCAGGGAGCGCACCGGAGTGAGCGCGGAGACATGTTTGGTGTAGATCCCCGAACTGTAGCCGTATTCGACCTCTCGCTCGCCCACTCGGATCTTCCCTACTACGGAGGGAAAGTTCAAATTGAGGTTTACCCCCTCAAAGACGTCGAAGCGCCCAGTGGAGACCGCGTAGTTCATCACTGCCCTTCCGGCGCTCACCCGACTCCGCAAGTCAGTTGGCGTCATCGGGATGAATCTCGACTCTCCCCGGGTCGTTCCGCGAGTGATGGCCCAGCCGACGGGCGGCTCGTTGAGCAGCAAATCCGTCTCCCCAGCCATGACGCGCTGGAGCAGGGGCCGGTAATCGTCGTAGGTCATTACCGGGAAGGAGCGGCGGAACGATTCAACCGACTCGACCCGCTCAATCCCGTGTTCACGGCCGTACCTTGTGTCCCGGTGAATCTGCAAGAGGCTCTCCAGGACCGTCGTCTGTGCCTTGCACGGGTCGCGGAGCGAATGGAGCCACGGCTCAAGCATTCCCTCGACCAGCGCCCTGGGGTCCCCTGACGACATCCTTTCCCTCCCTCGTCAAGCTCCACACCGGCCAGTGATTCAAGCAACCCCGCCCACGGCATGCTTCCGATCCGGCCGCCGCAGACCGATCAGACTTCAGGAACTGCGTGTCAGGCGGTGTGCCTCGCGGACCAAGCGGGAAGACAGTAGCGCCGGACGGAGATCGTTCGCGTCGAGCTGGGCAGCGAGGTTCCCCAGGAGAAGTTCGGCCTGCCCCGCGCTTTCCGCGGCCTCAGCCAGCCGGTCTGCTTTCTCCGCGACTCTGGCCGCTTCGACCAGAGACCGGGCGCGGTCGAAGGGCCGGCCCGTTTCCCCCCAAATCCTGCTGGCCTCGCCCAGCTTCTCCAGGGCTCCGAACCAATTCCCTTCCTCCTCCAGAAGGATAGCTTGCGCCTCGGCCAGAGCCGCTTTCGTTTCCGGGTTGTGATACTGCCGATCTCCGCGCTCGATCTGAGCCAGGAATTCAGGGACGAGGTGGCTGTACTCAGACCCGCCCGCGTGCCCCGCCCAATAGCACCCGCTCAGGGAGGACATCACGGTATCCGCCTCCACATAGGGGCTGCGGCTGATGCGATCCAACATGAGCCGGGCCAGCTCGGCGGCCCTCTCGTTCCGGCCCAGCTCTCCAAAGGCACGCAGCAGTTCGCCCAGAAAGGGTATCGTTGTCTGGATCTCGTCCGACTCCAGGGCGATCTTCATGTCAGGTTCCAGGCAGGTCAAGGTTTCCGCAGACCTGCCCAGGTCGTTGTCGATGTGTCCAAACAGGGTGTGGGCCCAGAGGTCGCTCATGACCCGGGCGGGGTGCGAGCTGGAGATCTTAGCCCGCCGTGCCAAAGCGGAAGTCCAACGCCCGAGCATCCAGTCGAGGTTCACCAAAACGACGAGGCCGCTACGGACGTCTCGGATAAAGAAGTGGATGTCCGCATAGGCCACCATCTCCTCGATCACTTTCTCCGCCTCAGCATAGTGACCGAACGCGGCCAATCCTTCTCCCAGATTCAGACCCGCCCGGCAAATGTCATGGGGCAGGTTTGCCTCGGTCGCCAGCCGCAGGCTCTCGCGGAGCATCGGGAGCCCACGTTCGAATTGGCCCTTCAGCCCGTAGGCCGAGCCCACGTTGTTCAGGGCATGGACGACGACGTCTTGGGCTCCCAGTTGCCGACCTAGGGCTAGCGCCCTCTCGCCCCAATTGATGGCCTCATCGTACTGGGAGGCCAGCATATGCATTTGCGAGATCGAGCTGATGGCCCGCGCCAGCTCCACCGACTCGGGCTCAGCCTCCAGAATACCCAGTGCCTGCTGATAGTGTTCGAGCGCGGCCCCGCGGTTTCCCATCTCCCAGTAGAGACGTCCGATCATGCGCTCCGCGTCCCCGACCTTCACTCGGTCCCCCAGAGCTTGGAACAGATCTCGGGCCTGGTCCAGAACTTCGCGGGTCTTCTGCGGACTACCCGTCAGCCACAGGCAAGTGCCCAGTTTCTGGAGCAGCGCCGCCCGGCCGGCCCGGTCCGCCTCCGGCCAGCCCTCCAGGGCCGCCTGGTAGTTCCGCGCCGCATCCCTCATGGCCGGCACGCGGGCCGCCCGGTCTCCTGCCTGCACGTAGTAGCCGCGCGCCTGAACCTCGTCTCCCGCCTGAGCGTATTGATACGCCAGCGATTCCAGGTTGTCCGGCTGCAACTGCTGCAGGGCCTCCCCCGTCTTGCGATGCAAGCGCTGCCGCCTCAGACCGCTGACGCTCTCACGCAATGTCGCCGGGATCAGGGCATGCGCGAAAGCAAAGCCCATGCGGTCCGTGCCCGGCTGCTGGCCGGCCTGGCCCGGCATCAACTCCTCAATCAGCTGCGCGCGCTCGGCCGATTCCAGCCAGCTCAGCAACTCCTCCTCCCCCCAATGCCCCGACGAGCGCAAGACCTCGAAGTCAAAGGTCCTCCCCTGAACCGCCGCCATCAGCAACACGTTCTGGGCCCCATCGGGCAGTCGTGCGATGCGGGCCTGGATCGCTTGCTTCACGCTTTGGGGTATATGCAGATCCTCCAGACTCCCCGCACTGTGCCAGTGATCTTGCTCGTACACCAAGTCCCCGTCCTCTACCAGCGCCTTGCACACTTCCTCCACGAAGAACGGGTTCCCCTCGGTCTCGCGATAGACCCCCTCAACCAGAGTCTCCGCAATCTGCCCCTCAAACATGCTCTCCAGCATTTCGCGCGTTTGCTCCTGAGTTAGGCGACCTAGCTTCAGCCGAGTTGCCAGACGCTCGCGGTTCATGTCCAGGATCACGGAGTGCAGTGGACCGATCTCCTCCATCTCTACATCTCGGTAGGTGAGAACCAGGAGAAGCCGCAACCTGCCCGCCTGGCGCGCCAAGTGACGAAGCAGATACAGCGTCGCCGCATCCGCCCAATGAATGTCATCCACGAAGAACATGACGGGAACCCTCCCGCTCAAGGCTCCCAAGAGCGAACTGAGACTCTCATGAAGCCGGTCCTCTTCCCCCTGGGGATCCAGGGGCGGGTTGAAGGGGGCCTGTTGGATTTGAGAGACAAGCTCGGGCGCCAGGGAGATCAAGCCGGCCAAGGCGTACTCGGGCAGCCCCAGGGTGGCAAGATCCTCCCGTAGCCCGCGGATCGCTCGCACCACGGGGGCGTACGGAGCCCCCCCCTCCGGGTAGCAGGACGTGGAGAGTACTTTCCCACCTCCAACCTGCGCTTCGGCTGCGAGCTCGCGGACCAGGCGCGTCTTTCCCACCCCCGGCTCGCCGGTCACCAGGAGCGTCTGGCCCTGCCCGGCCATGGCCCGATGCCACAGCGACCTAGCCTGTGCCCGCTCCTGCTTCCGCCCCACCAATCGCCCGCGAGTGATTCGTTCCAGCAGGGACAAATTGGAGAGCGGAGCCGGAGCTGGCTGGGCGACACCCGCCTGCCCCTCCGCCAGAACCTGGTCGATTTGAAGGCCCACCTCCTCCGCCGTGGCTGGCCGGTCGTCCGGGCTCTTGCTCAGGAGCCGCACAATCAGGGTGTCTAAGGCAGGAAGCAGGTTCGGCACTCGCGTCCGCGGCGGGACGACCGGCGCGTAGAGATGCTGCGATACGACGGCCAGAGGATCCTCGCCCCGGAAGGGCAGCTGGCCGGTGGTCTGCTCGTACAGAATCACCCCCAGCGCGTAAAGGTCGGCTCGCCCGTCCACGGCTTGGCCCGTGGCTTGCTCAGGTGCCAGGTAGTACACCGTTCCCACCAACTCTCCGGCCACGCTTAGCCGGGAGGCTATGGAGCGCGCCAGTCCAAAGTCGACGAGTTTGACGCTCCCCTCACCTGTAATCAAGATGTTTTCCGGCTTCAGGTCCCGGTGCACGATGCCATGCCGATGGGCGTGCCCCAAAGCCAGGCACACCTGCTGAGCGATGGACAGTATTGTGGCCAAGTCCCTGGGCGCCAGCTCATGAAGCGATTGCCCGATGACCAGCTCCATCACGATATACCCCCGGCCGTCGGCCTCGCCCGCGTCGTATACGGCCGCGATGTTCGGATGGTTCAGGCGGGCTGAAGCGCGCGCCTCCGCGAGGAGCCGCGCCCGACCCTCGCTGCTCAACCCCGCCTCGCTGAGCACCTTCACGGCAACCGAACGTTCCAGGACCGTGTCAAAGGCCGCCCATACCTCCCCGATGCCCCCCCGGCCGAGCTCTCGGTCCAACCGATAACGCCCGCTCAGGATTTCGTCCATCACGGAAAAAGGATCCTCCCGTTCACCTTGAGTCAACCAGCGATTTGCCCCCCCGAAACCCGCACGATCAAAGGCGACGCACGACCGTGACCGTGATGTCGTCGGAGGGCTGAGCCGCGCCGATGAATTCCTTCAACTCCCGCTCGAGCGCAGCCACCAGATCTCCCGCCGATTCGTGGCGGTGGGCCAAAGCCAGCCTCTGCAGGCGGTCCAGGCCGAACTCCTCCAGCTTTCCATCTGTGGCCTCCGTCACGCCATCCGTGTACAGGAGGATGAAGTCGCCCGCCCCCATCGAAAACTGAGCCTGTCCAAATGCCTGCTGAGGTTCGATCCCCAGTGGGATCCCGGTTCGATCGAGATGGGACAGGCGATCCGCCTGAGCCTGGTAGAGCAAGGGGGGGTTGTGACCCGCATTGACATACTGCACGGAGCCCCCTTCCAGGTCGAGTTGCAGGTAGCACAAGGTGACGAACATTCCTCCCGAGGAATCAGCGCACAGCAGGCGGTTCACTATCTGGAACGACGACGAGGGAGAACCCGGGCCAATCACCGTCGAGCGGATCAGGCTGCGAGCATTGGCCATGAACAGGGCAGCCGGCATGCCCTTGTCGGTCACATCGGCGATGATCACACCCAGCCTTCCGTCCGACACGGAAAGAAAGTCGTAGAAGTCGCCGCTGACCTCCCGAGCCGGCTGCCAAAGCGCGGCAAACTCCCAGCCCGGCAGGCTGGGGATCACTCGGGGGATCAGGCTGGCTTGAACCTCACGAGCTAACTGTAACTCGCGTTCCAGGCGGCCTTTCTCAACTGCGATTTGATAAAGGCGGGCATTCTCAATAGAGATGGCCGCGCTGGTTGCGATCCCGGTCAGCAGCTCCAAGTCCGCCGGGGAAAAGACGCCCGCCTGGAGACGGTTGTCCACGTAGATGACGCCGATCGGGACTCCTCTCACCTGGAGCGGGACGCAGAGAATCGCATGCAGCCCCAGCAGCTGGACACTGTTGCGGCTGGCCAGCCACTCATCCGTCTGGGCATCACTGGCCAGCGTGGGCTTGCCCTCGCGATCCACGCGCTCGACCAGACCTTGCGAAACCTGAAACTCAGGCGCTTCGATCGTCCGCTGGTCAAGTCCTCGAGCCACGCGGAAGCGAAGGACATTGCGCACGTCCCGCAACATGAGAAAGCCGCGCTCGGCATGGGTAGCAGCGACGACCTCGTCCATGACCCGATTGAGGACCTCATCCAGGTCGAGGCTCGAGCTGAAAGCCTGCGATATGCGATAAAGCGTCGCCAGTCGATCCGGCGTGTCGTCCTTCACGGTAACCTCGTCCCTTGAGGATAGCGGCCGCCATGCCCGGGCCCAATTGGGCCCGGCGCAAGACCTGCAGGTGGGGGATCTTTTTGGAATTGTACGCCCGGTGCGCCGCCCGTCGGTCCGTCGGTCCAGACCCGGCGGGAGGGGTGACTTTCCCATCCCGTCGCTATGTAGCGCGCCTGCGGCGGCTCTTAGGGATGGGAACCGATGCGCAATTGCCCTCCTGCGACCGATGGGTCAAATCAATCCGTCGCCCGGAGCCGGGGAAACACCACGACGAGGAGGAAGGCGGAAGCGAAGGCCAGAGCCGACCCGAACCAGAAAGGTGCCGGAGCGCCGAACCCGTGCCAGGTCCCCACCCCCTGCCAGAGCAGACCCGCGATCACCGAGGCAGGCAAAGCCATGACCCCGACGGCGGCATTGAAGACCCCGTAGGCCGCCCCGCGCACCTGTGGCCGAACCAGACCGGGCACAAGCGCCCGCGAAGTTCCGTCAAACAATCCATAGTAAAGGCCGTATGTCCCCATCAGCGCCCACACCTGCCACCCCTGCCGGCACAGCGCGAAGCCGAGGTAGACCAGCCCGTACACCAACCATCCGGCCAGGATAAGGCGCCCAGGCCCAATCCGGTCGGCCAGCGCGCCGGAAGGTGTCGACGCGGCCGCATACACGAGGTTCAATGTCACCAGGGCGAGTAGGATCTGCAGGACGGTCAGCCCCAGCTGCTGGGCCCGCAGAATGATAAACGCATCGGAGGAATTGCCCAGGGTAAAGAGCGCAACGAAAACGAGAAAACCAATGAAACGCGGGCTGAAGCGGAATGATTGCGACCGCGCCGACCGTTTCGGGGCCTCAGGAGGGGACCCCAGTTGCCCCGATTCGCCCGATTCGATCCGAGGCGGCTCGCGCGCAATCAGAACGAAGCTCAGCACCCCGAGGAACGCCGGCAGGATGCTGAGGACCACAACCCACTGGAAGGTGGCCCGCGAGAGGACATGAGCGGAGGGTCCCTCGAGGTAGACGGCCGCTGCGGCGATGAGCACGCCCAGCATTGCGCCCGCCGTGTCAGCGGCGCGGCTAACTCCAAAAGCAAGCCCTCTCCGGTCCGTGCGAACGCTGTCCGCCACGAGTGCATCCCGGGGTGCGGTTCGCACCCCTTTTCCGAGCCGATCTGCGAAGCGCAAGACCAGCACGAGAGGCCAAGTGTCGGCAAAGAAAAACAGCGGCTTGGCGATGGCGGAGAGGGTGTAGCCGATCGCCGTCAATCCTTTGCGCCGCGCCAGTCGATCGGATATCCAGCCCGACAGGATTCGGCTCAGGCTGGCCGTGGTGTCAGCCACCCCATCAATCAACCCGATGACAACTGTGCTCGCACCCAGCACATTGGCGAGGAAGAGGGTGAGGAGATTGAGGATCATCTCCGAGGAGATGTCGGTGAAGAAACTGGTGAGGCTCACGGCCCAGATGTTCCGCGGAAGCCATGGAGTCCGCGATGGGGGGGAGGGACTGACGGCCTGATTCTCTGCCATGGTCATCGCCACCCTGGACCGCCCGGCTTCTGGACCGCCAAGGCTTCGGGCCGGCCGGTCTCATCTCGGGCCGTGCGCTGAACTCCGCGAAGGAGAGGACTAGAGGAAGGCCAAGCGCCCGGCCGCACGACGCTGGCCCTCGCCCCGCTGACTAGAGGTCCGGCGGCAGGGCTGGGGCTTACCCAGTCGGCGTGGCGAGTGCGGGACTGGTCGGTACGCGGTCCATCCAGCGGTCAAAGGTGACGACCAATCCCGGCTTGGACTGCCGCTGGGTCAACCACGTTTGCATTGCCTGTTGAACCAGCTGTTGATACTGCGTATCGCTCACGGCTTGCACTTGGCGAGAGACCACATTGATCAACTCCCACCCCGAACTGGTCTGGACCGGCTGACTGATGGATCCCGGCTTCATAGAGTAGGCGACCCCGGCCAGGGCTGGATCCAGAAGAGCGTGCGGGTTCCAGCCCAGGTCCCCGGCACTGTCTTTGGTTGAGGTGTCAAGGGAGTATTGGGAGGCCAGCTTGTCCCAGGCCTCGCCGTTGACCAGCCTGACCCGCAGGGCCGCAGCACTTGCTTCGTCCTGCAGGACAATGTGGCGAACATGGACTTGGTCCTGGACCTTGGCAATACCTGTGGTGGCCACGTCCTGGACCTTCTGGTGAAACAGGTCCGAGCCAATCACATAACGGAAGTCCGCCTCGGACATGCCCGTGGAGCCCTTCAAGGTCGCCAAGTACGATTGCAGGTCCTGCTGGTAGGCCTGCGCGGTGTACGGGGTGGGGGTTGGCACGGGCACAGTCGCAGTCGGCGTGGGCGCCGGGGTGAGCTCGGCAGTGGGTGAGGCTGCCGGGGTGGGAGAGGCAGTCGGCGTTGAGGTGGCGGGTTCCGGAGTTAAGGTGGACCCGCTCGGGGTCGGCGTGCCGTTCGGATAGTAGCCAAACAGCGTCTGGATCCGCTCATTGATCTCGGCTTCGCTCACCGCGATCCCACGTCGCGCCGCCTCCTGGCGGATGATACGATCCTGGACGAGCGAATTCAGGACGGTCTGGCCCAGCGTCTGGGAGTCGGAAAGCTCCGAGGAGATGAGTTGCATTTGCTGCGCGAACACATTCTGCTGCGACCCGCCGCTCAGGTACGAAGCAAACGAGGCAAGCTGCTGGTACTGCTGGATCAGCTGGTATCGCTGGTAGCGAACCGCCATCTCGAAATCCCGAGAGGTGATGGCCTGACCTCCGACGGTGGCCACGGGCTCGCGCTCCTGGATGACGTATTGATTGAGTAAGCCCAGCCCGATGATGGCCACAACGAGCAGCAGCACCAAGCCGGCGGCCAAGGTCACCCAGCGGCGCTGAATATCGTCACGGCGAAGATGGGCCCGCTGCTTGCGAGTGAGGGTGCGCTCTGTCCGCGGACGGTTCTCTGGCATGGACGCCTCCCGGAAGCCGTGCCGGGCCCCTGGTTACCCCCTGCCCGGGCTCCGGCCTGCGTTCAATCCTCTACGAAGGGAAGGAGCGCAAGGTGGCGAGCTCGCTTGATGGCCACCGCCAGCAATCGCTGGTGACGAGCACACACGCCGGTTTGTCGCCGGGGCCGGATCTTGCCCCGTTCCATGACGAAGCGGCGCAAGAGATCAGACTGCTTATAGTCCACGTCTTTTACCTGATCGATGCAGAACTGGCAAACGCGCGGCCGGCGCAAGTACGAGCCGCGAGGACCGCCCTCGACCCAAGCGGAACCCTCACCACCGCGTGAACCTTCTTGGGACTCCTCCACGATATCCTCCCCTCTGGGCTGCCCATCGCTCGGTGGACCCGCTGTGGGCGGGTTGCCGGGCCGACTCAGCCAGAGACTTAGGTCCGATCAAAAGGGGAACCCTTCTTCGGCCGCCGGACCTGCCGGAGCTTGCGCCACGGGCTCGCGCCGTTCCCCCAACATGATCATTTCACCTGCGACGATCTCCAGCGCGGCATGCTTCTTTCCCCCACTGTCCTCCCAGCGCCGCGTTTGCAGCCGCCCTTCTACGTAGACCTGCTGACCCTTGCTCAAATACTGCTTGCAGATCTCGGCCAAGCTGCCCCAGGCGATCACCGTGAACCACTCGGTGTCCTCGCGCCGCTCGCCATCGCTTCCCACCCAGGTGCGACCGGTGGCCACGCTAAAGGATGTCACGGGCTTCCCGGAAGGGGTATAGCGCATCTCCGGATCGCGTCCGACGTGGCCAATCACCATGACTTTGTTCAGGCTGCGAGACATGCTGAGCCTCCCTGTCGAGGAAGCACACCCATGGCTGCCCGTTCCACCTTCAGCCCGGAGGGTCAAGCCTCCTGACGCACAATCAGGAAGCGCAAGACCTGCTCGGTCAGTCGCAGGTTGTGCTCCAATTCGGACGTCGCCGCGGGCGGCATCTCCGCATTGAGGAACACGTAGAGGCCCTCGCGTTGCTTCATGATCGGGTATGCCAGCTGACGCTTGCCCCACAGGTCGGTCTTGGTCAGCGAGCCGCCGGCCTGGGTGATCCAGCCCTTGATCTTTTCAAGGAATTCGTTCAGGGCTTCCTCGTTGACCTCGGTCCGAATCACGAGGCCCAGCTCATAGTTGCGCATGGGGAATCCTCCTTCCCTCGGAATTGCCCCCCTTGGCCGAACCGGGACGGGTCGGGTGAGGAGCGGAAACACAGGACAGGCTCCTGTGGCAACGTGGGGATTGTATCACGAGGCGGGCGAATGGCCTGGCTCAAAGCGGCTTGACCTGGTAGAGCTCCCCATCCAAGAAGCCGCGTTCCGCGTAGTAACCACGGGTCCCAATGGCTGAGATCACCGCCAAGCGGGCATAGCCCCTCCGGCGGGCAATGGCCTCGGCGTGGGAAAGCAATTCGCTCCCGAGCCCAACGTGCTGCGCGGTGCCGGGTGGACCCAGATCCCC
>JBEKHT010000017.1:0-41254 GCA_050012135.1 Anaerolineales bacterium
GGCTGACCCGCTCGCGGGGTGAGCCTCTGCTCCGCTTGGATCTCCTGCGAGGGAAGTTCGGCCTCTTCCTCTTTTCCTACCTGCTGTTCTATGTTTTCCAATATGTTCCCATCCCCCTTTTTCCTCTTTTCTGGGTCGACCGGCTGCACCTTTCCGACGGGGCCATCAGCCTGGGCAATGCGCTCTTCTACACCTCCATGCTGATGGCCTCCATGGGGCTGGCCCAAGCCAGTCGCCGGTTCGGGCACCGCCGCGTGCTGGTGGGCGGAGCGCTGCTCTATGCCCTCTACCCGCTGCTCAACGGTCTGGCTCAGAATGCCGTCCTCTTCTGGGTTGCCTCTCTGGCCGGAGGCGCGGTTTGGGCGCTGGTCAGTGCCGGCCTGGTTAACCGCCTCATGGAGCAGGTGCCCGACCGGGATCGCCCTGCCCACATGGCCCTTCACAACCTCGCTCTCAACCTGGGGATTCTGGTCGGGTCCCTGTGCGGGCCCCTGCTGGCGGCCGTGGCCGGACTTGGAAACACCCTCCTGGTCTCCGCGGGCTTGCGCCTGCTGGCCGGGGCACTGTTGATCGTCTGGGGATAAACGCCAGGCCCTGGATCCTCGAGTCGGTGCGCCGCCTCAGACCCAAACCGGCCAGGGGATACTGCGGCCCGGTCCAGGTCGGGGGTACCGGCCGCTTCGAATCAGGGCTGCGCTCCTGCGCTCAAGGGCGGCCAACTCTTCGCCGGAGAGGTACTGCCGCAGGTTTCTGCGCAAACCCTCTTGCGAGGTCAGGCGTTCGCGGAAGGAGGTGAGGTCGCGGACCAGGGGCGGCGGGATCGTCTCCCCGGCAAAATCCCAGATCACCGTCCGAAGTTTCGGCTCCGAGTGAAAGCAGATTCCGTGATCGATGAGCCAGAGATGTCCGTTCCGGTCCAGCAGGACATGCCCGGCCTTCCGGTCGGCATTGTTGACCAGCGTGTCAAACAAGGCCACCCGCCCTAGAAGCTCCGGGCGGGTCTCGCGAAGCGCAAAGTAGTTCTGCTCCAGGTCCAGATCCAGGTACTCCTGCAGCGAACCTTCCCCGTAGGGGCCATCCTGCCGCAGGACCGTTGCGGGCACCAATTCCCAACCCAGAGCCTGGCTGACCCAAAAAGCCGCGACCTCGCGGCGTGCCAGCGAGCCCGTGGGGAAGTCCCACAGGGGGCGTTCCCCCTGCGTCGGTTTATAGACGGCCCGCAGGGAGGCGGGCTGGCGGCTGTCGGTGAGGTCGCACAGAAAGGTGTAGTTTGAACCGAACTCGAAAAGACCGCGGATGCGGATGGATCCGCGGCGCAGGATCCAAAGGGTGGTTTTCAGCTCCAGGGAAAGGCCGGCCTCTTCTCGCGCCTCGAGTTTGTCGGAGCGGCCCGCAGGCCGGTCAGTGCTTGTGCCCATTGCGCTTGGGGCAGAAATGGCCAGCGGGATCGATGGGTTGCCCGCAATTGCCGCAGATGGGTCGGCCCCGTTGGGCCAACTCATGACCCCACCGCCCCAGCTTGCGAAGCTGGTCCCGCGTGCACCAGAATTGAGCGACCGAAGCCTCTTCGGCCTGCTTCTCGTCTTCCACCACCTCCCGGGCGACGAGCAGCAGGCGGTCCTCGGTTTCGTCATAGCCCAATCCCATGTTGCCGACTTCAAAGGACACTTCCAGCGGCTCCTCGAGTTGCATTTCCGCTTCCTGATACTGCCAGGAGGCCTCCGGCAGCCTGGGAAACTTGCCGCCTAGCTCCTGCAAGAATTGCTCTACGCTGATGGCCAGCATCTCCACCTGCTGCTTCTCGATGTGCAGGGTAACAAGCTGCTCCGGGCTCCTGGCCTGCAGATAAAAGGTGCGCTTTCCCGGCTGGCCCATGGCGCCGAACGTGATGTGGTCAACGGGTTTGAGCACCAACTTCATTCCTGGCACAGCGAGCCTCGAGAAGCGCGCCCCGCCGCGGCCGGGCGGCGATAATCGAGCCGCAATCCCGGGAAGTATATCATCCTGGTCTTTGGCGAAAAGCGAGTTTCAGCCTTCGGGCTTCAGCTCGCTGTGACCTGGCGGGGTTGGAAGGGCGGGAAGCAGCCCGCAGGGACGTTCAGCGCAAGCACCTGGGTCCCTTGAGGGAAGAAGCGGGCTGCGCTGATCGAGGCGGGAGAGATCATCAGCCGCTGGTAGAGGTCCAGCGGAAGGCCCAGAACGTAAGCCAGAGCCAGCCGGATCGCGTCGCCGTGGCTGAATACCGCCACCATGGCCCGAGGATGCTCCTGGGCAATAGCCCACAACTCCTGAGTGGTTCGGGATTGCACCTCCAGGAGAGACTCCCCCCCCGGAAACGATGCGCGCGAGGGCTGGCGGCGAACCAGTTGCCACGTCTTGAGGCGCTCGAGATCGCGAAAAGACCGCCCGGTGAAATCGCCATAGTCGACCTCACCCAGGGTCCTGCGGCGATGGACTGGCAAGTGAAGATCTTTCGCCAGGGGAGCGGCGGTCTCCAAGGCCCGCTCCAGAGGCGAGGAATAGATTGCCTGGATCGGATAGCGTCTCAAGCTGTCCGCGACGGCTTTGGCCTGATCCTGTCCCCTGGCATTCAAATGGACCCCGGGGGTCCAGCCCGAAAGCTTCCGGCCGACCTGTTCGGTCTCCCCGTGACGAACCAGGAAGAAGATGGTCAACTTTTCTCTCCTCCGCGGCATTTGGGCCGGATCGCCGGGCGTGACCCGGGCCCCTGCCCGTCTCTCCCGACCCCGAGGTATTCCGGTCTCCCCGTCTTCTCAGCCTGTGGAAAACAGTTTGGCCAGCTCCTCGTCCGTCCTGCCAAAGTAATGCGCCAATTCATGCACCAGGGTTTCGTGGATTTGATCCTGGAGCTCGGTCGCCTCGCGGGCGAGGGATTGGATCGGTTCTCGATAGAGGACAATGCGGTCCGGCACGAGGATCACGCTGTCGGCATGCCGTTCGACCAGCGGCACCCCCACGAAGAGTCCCAGGAGTGTCTGGTCTCGACCCAGTCCCAGCTCCTCTCGTTGACGAGCAGTCGGCTGGTTGTGCACTTCCACGACGACTTTGGAGGCTTCCTCTCTCAATTCTTCAGGAAGGAGAGCCAGGATCGATCTCTCCTCCTGGAGGACCATCTCCTCGAAAGCCTGACGCGAAATGCGCATCGCCACCGCAAGCCCGAGGGGCCTAGGCCCCCTCCTCCGCGAGCGCCGCCTTCGGATGCGGGGAGGTCGAAGAAGGTCTTGCCTCTGCCAGCACCCGATCCTGAGCCTCTCTCCAGCGGGCCAGGCGTTCTTTCACGATCGCCTCGTATCCTTGTTCCGACGGCTGGTAAAAGCGTGATCCCATCAACTGGGTGGGCAAGTACTGCTGACCGACATGGTGCCCGGGGAATTCGTGGGGATACTGGTATCCTGCCCCGTGTCCGAGCGCGGCCGCATCGCGGCTGGCATCCTGCAAATGACGAGGGACGTCCGTGACCCCCGAGGTTTCGAGATTCTCCAGGGCTGAAAAATAGGCTCCCGCGCTGTTTGACTTGGCGGCCGTCGCCAGGAACAGCGTGGCCTCGACGATCAGGTACACACCCTCCGGCATCCCAACGTACTCAAACCCTTGAGCCGCGGCCGAGGCGACGACCAGCCCGTTGGGATCGGCCAGGCCAATATCTTCCCCCGCCAGGATCAGGAGGCGGCGCAGGATGAAACGCGGATCCTCGCCCGAATGAAGCATGCGCGCCAGCCAATACAATGCGGCGTCCGGGTCGGACCCCCGCACCGATTTGATGAAGGCGCTGATCGTGTCGTAGTGCGCCTCGCCCTCCCGATCATACAGCAGGGCCCGACGCTGGATGGAGTCCTGCGCCACGTTCAGGTCGATGTGCACCGATCCATCCGCTCCAGGCGTCGTCGACTCGACCGCGAGCTCCAGCGCATTGAGGGCATTCCTCGCATCTCCTCCGGCGACCTGTACCAGATGAGTAATCGCCTCCTCATCGATCCGAATCGGGAGGCGGCCGTACCCATGCTGCGGATCCCGCAGAGCCCGGAGCACAATCCGGCGCAACTCCGGCTCGCCCAAGGGCCCCAGCCGGAAGACCCGGGAGCGCGAGACCAGCGGCGCGATCACCTCAAAATAGGGGTTCTCCGTGGTCGCCCCGACCAGAACCAGGGTCCCGTTCTCGACCAAAGGCAGGAGTGCGTCTTGCTGGGCCCGGTTCCAGCGGTGGACCTCGTCCACGAACAGGATGGTGCGCTGACCCAGGTGCGTTCTCCTCGCGCGCGCCCGGGTGATGACCTGGCGCAGCTCAGGCAGGCCCGCCAGAACCGCGCTGATGGTCTCGAAGGCGGACTGGGTCCGGTTGGCAATCACTCGAGCCAACGTGGTTTTGCCTGACCCCGGCGGTCCCCACAGCAGGATCGAAGAGAACAGGCGATCGGTCTCGATGGCGCGCCGCAGCAGTCGCCCGGGACCCAGAATCTCCTCCTGCCCCACGAATTCATCCAGCGTGGCCGGGCGCATGCGGGCCGCAAGGGGTTCCGGCGGTCCGGACTGCTCGGCGGCCGGGGGTTCAAACAGGCTCATGGCGCCGCTCCTGGTGGGGGCCTTCGGCTCCGAGCCGGCCCCCGAAGGGGCGGCTGCGGCGAGAATCTGCCTCTGGCTCGATAGCGGACGTGATCCCACACCCCCTACAGCTTGCGAATCACGTCCAGCACCTGCTCCAGACGTTCGATGGTGACCTCGGGATGAACGGTATCCGCGTGCGCCCGGTTCGACGGATCCTCCGGCTCGACCGCATACCAGATGTTATGCATGCCGGCGAATTGGGCCCCGAGGATGTCCGCACCCAGCTGGTCTCCCACCATCGCCGTCTGCGCCGGTTCCAGGCCCCATTGATCGAGGATGATCTGGAAGGCTTTGGGATTGGGCTTGCGCATGCCGATCTCCGACGAAATCACGACCGGATCAAAGCAGCCGTCGTATCTGCCCTTGCGGATCATCCGGCGGGCGTTGTCCGGGTCAGCGGCATTGGAAAGAAGCCCGAGCTTGATCCCTTCGGCCCGCAAGCGGCTCACGACCTCATGGCCGCCCTCCACCGGCTCCCAGCGGGCTTCATAGACCTCGTACATGGCTCTCAGGCTTGCCCGCAGAACAGCGGCCGGCGGGACCGGCAGGCCCACCTCGCGAAAGGTTTCGGCCAAGACCCACTCGGTGGAGTACTCCAGGAAGTCCGTCGAGCGCTGCCTCTCATACTCCACCATGCGGATTTCGAAATGGGAAAGGAAAGCGGCCGCGTCCTGGAGAGTTCCCGCCTCGATCAGCGCCCGCAGCAGACGCGCGTGAGCCTCCTGGCGAGCCTGACCCCGATCGGCCACAAATCGGACCAGGACGGAGCCCAGATCGAACACCACCCCGCGGATCATAGGCCGGGGTCCTTCTCCGAGGGATCTCCGCCGTCCGGCATCAGTACCCTCGCGCCGGGTCAAATCGGTTCAGAAGGGGTTGACTCAGCAGGTAGCGGCGCAGATTGGCGACGAATAGATCGGTAGCGCGCGCATCGTACGCGCGCGAGACGCCCGCGATATGGGGGGACAGGATCACCCGCGGCTCGTCCCAAAGCGGGCTCTCGGCAGGCAGCGGTTCCTGCGCGAACACGTCCAGAGCGGCTCCGGCCAGGATGCCCTCGCGGATGGCGCGCAGAACCGCCCCCTCCTCCAGGAGTCCGCCGCGAGACACGTCGATCAGGAAGGCACCTTTCTTGGCCCCCGAGAGCGCATCCGCCCCGAGCAGAGAACGCGAGCGGGGCGTGAGCGGAGTGCAGACCAGGATGAAATCACTCTCGGCGAGCACTCTCCTCAACGACTCGGGGGGATAGATCCGCTCAGGGAGATCGCCGGGGGGATCCCCCAGGCCCTCCGGAATGAAACCGGGATCCTCCGCGTGCATGGCATCGTTCTTGATGGCCAGCACTCTGGCTCCAAAGGCCCGGCACAGCCGCGCCACCTCCCGGCCCACGCTGCCGTAGCCGACGATTCCCACCGTGGCACCGCGGAGTTCTCTTGGCGAAAAGCGCTCCCAGCGATCTTTGGGCCACTCCTTGCTTGCCTTGAAGGCGGCCATTTCAGGGAGCTCATGACTGAGGGCGAGCATCATCAGGATCACGTATTCGCCCATTTGGGGTACGGCCGCTCCCGAAAGGCTGGTGAACTGAACACCCGCTCTCAGCAGCGGGTGTTGCCCAAACCGGTCCAGCCCGGCCAGGTGGAATTGGACCCAGCGCAAGCAGGGCGCGGAGGCGGGTTCCGGGAGTGCGTCCAGGGTGTAAAGCACTTCGGCCTGCGCGACCAACGCCGACGGCAGGTCGTCCACCCTGCGGGCCGGGTGTTGGTGCACCGCCAGCCTGGGCGAGACAGAGATCACGCGGTCGATCAGTTCTCGGTCCAGGGGTTCCGTGATCAGGATGTGAATGGGAGAAACCATCGGGCTGTCGCTCTCGGGCAGAGAAAGGGCGCGAAGGGCATTGCTCCCCGGCCGCCGGTCCCAACGGTCGACCAGCAACCCCCACCCGGCCAACCGGGGGCTGGGGGGCCTGCCTGCATCCACCCCGCGAACGGCGGCCAAGAGCGCCCCGTAGGGGATTCGTAGGGGAGACGAAGGGCAAAGCGCATGCAAGGGCGGGGGCGGCGTGCTACCTTGAACCTTGAAGGGCGATGTCTCTTCTTCTCCTCCTTTTGGAGAGCCGGGGTCGGCGTCCCTGGCTCTCTTGATTCCCGGACAAGCCGACCTGGGCGCCCTTTTCCCTCGGGATCCCCCCGCTTCGGGCCGAGTATACCATGCCCTGCCGGCCGATCGCGCTGAACAGATCGTTGCCTCTGCTATAATCCTCCTCCGTGTCTGAGCCCTCTGGATCGAATCGCATCGCGCGTGCCGCGGCCACAGTGATGGCCGCGTTTCTGCTTTCGAACGTCACCGGATTGATTCGGGAGGTTCTCGTATCGCGGGCCTTTGGCACGGGCAGCGATATCGATGCCTTCAACGCCGCGCTGAATGTCTCCAACATTGTTTTCTACCTGATGGCAGGCGGCGCTCTGGCCTCCGCCTTCCTGCCCACCTATGCCGATTTCCTGACCCGGGGGGATCGGCGCGGGGCCGATGAATTGGCGAGTGCGGTCGGCTCGTGGGTCGGTCTCCTGCTGCTGGGGGTCAGCCTGATTGCCTTCGTGTTCGCCCCTCCCCTCGTGGAGCGGGTCATCGCGCCCGGTTTTGGTCCTGAGCAACAGGTCATCACGGTCGCGCTTCTGCGGATCCTGCTCCTTTCCCCGACGATCTTTGGTCTCAGCGGCCTGGTTATGGGAATCCTCAACGCCCACCAGCATTTCCTGCTGCCGGCTCTGGCTCCTTCCCTCTACTGGCTTGGGATCATCCTGGGGGTGCTTTTCCTTGCCCCACGAATGGGGATCTATGGCCTGGCGTGGGGAGCGGTTCTGGGCGCTCTCCTGCACCTGATGATCCAGCTTCCTGGGCTCAGGGGAATCCACCCCAACTACCGCCTGTCGCTGGGCCGGGCCAACCCCGCGGTCCGCGAGGTCGTGCGCTTGATGGCCCCCCGACTCATCGGTCAGGCCTCGGTACAGGTGAACGTCTTGGTGAACACCATCCTGGCTTCCGCTCAGCCCGAGGGCAGCTTGACCTCCTTGGCCAAGGCCTGGATGGTCATGACGGTGCCCGAGGTCGTGATTGCCCAGGCGATCGGGATCGCGGCACTACCGACCTTCGCGGCGCAGGCCAGCCAGGGGGAGCTGGGTCAGCTGCGAGCCTCCCTGGCCGACACCCTGCGAGGCATGTTCTTCCTTTCCCTGCCCGCCTCGCTGGGGCTGATCCTGCTCGCCAAGCCTCTCGTGACCATTCTCTTTCAGCGCGGGGACTTCACTGCGCATTCGACGGATTTGGTGTCCTGGGCTCTCATCTTCTATTCGGCCGGCCTGGTTTCCCACTCGATGGTCGAGGTCCTCTCACGAGCCTTCTACGCGATCCACGACACCCTGACCCCCGTCCTGACCAGCCTCGCCGCCATGTCGCTCAACGTGGTCTTCAGCCTGGGCTTCAGTTTTCTTTTCACGCGCTGGGAATGGATGCCTCATGGGGGGCTGGCGCTGGCGAACTCCCTGGCCACCACTCTGGAGATGCTGGCCCTGACAGTGATCATCGCCAGGCGCTTGGGGTCTCCCCTGGATCGGGGCACGCGGGCGAGCTTTGCGCGTTCCGCCCTTTCCGCCCTGGGGATGGCGCTGGCTCTCACGGCCTGGGCCTGGCTGACCCCCGGTCTGAGCCCCTGGATCATTGGGCCGGGAGGGGTGGTCGTGGGATTCGCAGGCTTTTGGGTTCTGGCCTTGCTGCTGAGATCACCGGAAGCGCGATCTCTGCCCGCGCTCCTCCGGCACTGGACCAGGCCCGTTCCGGTCCGAGAGACCCGGTCTCTCTAGCTCATCTATCCGCGCCAGACGAGAGCCAGAATCTGTGCCACAGCCAGGCCCAGGGCCGCGCCGGCGATGACCTCGCCGGGCGTGTGCCCGAGAAGTTCTTTAAGCTGTTCTTCTCGCAAGGGATGTCCGCTGGCCAGATCCGACAGGATCACATTGATGACGCGCGCATGCTCGCCAGCTTGCCGGCGCACTCCGGCCGCATCATAGAGCACAATGAGCGCCACCGCGAGGGCCAGGCCGAAGAGGGGCGAATCAAACCCCTGGTACAGCCCGATGGAGTGAGCCGCGCTGACGATCAGGGCCGAGTGTGAGGAAGGCATCCCTCCCGCGCTGAGCAACAACGACCAGTCCCACTCGCCCTCCAGGAGGTAGCCCAGGGGGAGCTTGAGCAGCTGCGCCAGCGCCCACGCGGTCAAGGTGGCAACCAGGACATGATTGGCCAGGAGGGATCCCATCCGCAGCTATTCGTCCCTTCCAGGCGGTTCGTCCGAATCAGGGTTCCCGCCTGCCTGCCGTCCGGGGACGGGGGGGACGGAAAGGCGCCGGACCTTGAGTTCGGCCCGGCCCAGGAGGTCGGCACAGTGCTTGGCGAGCACCTGCCCTCTCTCAAAAAGCCGGATGGCTTCCTCCAGCGGAGGCGTCTCCGCTTCCAGGCGGCGAACAATCCCCTTGAGCTCTTCCAGAGCTTTCTCGTAGCTCAGGCTGGTGACTTCCTCTCTCTTCTTTCGCGGAGGCATTCCGATGCTCTCCTCCCTATTGGCCACGGGCAACGGCGCGGGCGCGGATGTTCCCCCGTCTCACCCGCACCCGCAGGTTCGTCCCGGCCGGGGCCTGCCGGGATGCAGTCACCACCACTCCGTCGACCTCGCGAGTCACAACCGCGTAGCCGCGTTTCAGGACCTCCAGAGGGCTGACGCTGCGCATCACATTGACCAGGCCCGTCAGAGCCGCCCGCTGCAACTCCAGAATGCCGCTGTATCCCACCTCGAGGCGATGATGAAGGTCGTCCACCAGTTGGCGCGCCGTGTCGAGTTGGGCACGCGGCGATAGGCTGCGCAGGTTGGCCCACTGCTCGTTGAGCTCGGCCCGGCCCTCCCGCAGGCGATGATCCAGATCACGGCCGAGACGGGAAACCAGGGCGCTCCGCTCCGCCTCGAGCTCCAGCTGGTCTGGAGTGACCAGCTCTGCGGCGGCGGAGGGGGTGGGCGCGCGCCGGTCCGCGGCGAAGTCAGCCAGGACAAAATCGGTTTCATGTCCCACCCCGGTCACGACGGGAGCCCGGCATCCCACGACGGCGCGAATCACTTCTTCCTCATTGAAGGCCCACAGGTCCTCCAGGCTGCCGCCTCCCCGGACCAGAAGGATCACGTCCGGGGCCGCGCGGTCCACGGCGGCCAGTGCGGCCACGATCTCCGCAGGGGCCTGATCGCCCTGGACCGAGGTGGGCGCCAGCACGACCTGGGCCAGCGGGAAGCGCCGCGAAAGAACGTTGAGGACATCCTGGAGGGCGGCTCCGCTGGGGGAGGTGACCACCCCGATCCGCCGCGGCCATGGCGGCACGGGCCGCTTGCGCGCGGGATCGAAAAGACCTTCCCCCTCGAGCTTCGTCTTGAGGGCCAAGAAGCGGGCATACAGCGCTCCCTCCCCGGCCGGGCGCAGGAGATCAACATAGAGCTGGTATTGGCCCCCGGCCTCATACAGACTGGCCTTCGCGTGCACCTCGACTCTCTGTCCTCCCTCCGGCAGCGGCTGGCGCGAGGCCGATTCCCTCCACATGACGCAGCGCACCGAGGCTTGGGGGTCCTTGAGAGTGAAATAGACGTGGCCAGAGGCCGGGCGAGAAACATTCGAGAGCTCCCCTTCGACCCACAGGTCCTGGAGAGGCTCATCGTTGTCGAGCAGGGTGCGGACGTAGCGGTTAAGTCCCGACACCGTCCACACGAAGGGGGAGATCAGTGGCAGTTGTTCCACGAAGGACCGACTCCGTGGCGCGCTTCCCGGCCGGGACCCCTTCTTGCCTCCGGGTCCGGCCGGGCAACTCCCGAGGCTCGCAATGGTTTCCAGGGCAGCGCTCTGGCCGCGCCTCGTCAAAGGGCCCCCGGACCATCCAGCATTCTACTCTGGATGCCGAAATGGCCTCCGTCCTTCGAGCTCGGCTCGGGAAGGCTGGCAGAGGGCAACCGAAGGCAAGCTGGCTGGTTGGGGAAGATCCCCGCGAGGCGGCGGCCGGGCCGGCCCGCGCGAGATCCGTTGAAGCGCGAGGCCTAGGCCGGCACAGCGGCGGGCACAAATACGGGCGAGGGCTGATTGTCCCGCGCGGAGGCCAATCGCAGGATATGCCAGATGGTGCGGCCGTAGTCATACCCCGCGGCACGCGCCGCCCGCGCGAATCCCCCCTCCATGGTGATGTCCGGATTCGAGTTCACGTCCAGCACGTAGGGCACCCCGTCGCGCACACGAATGTCCACCCGGCCATAATCACGCAGCCGCAGGGCCCGATAGGCCCGACGCCCAACGCCGACCAGCTTCTGGGTCAGGTCGGGATCCACCCGCGCCGGACATTGAACGGAGGTGAGAAGGTAAGCGGCGGAGGCAGGGTCCCATTTGGCGTCGTAACTGCAGAGACGCTCGTGGTAGTCATTGAAGAGTGAGTAGTCGATTGCGGCCAGAGGCAAGACGTCAATCCGTGCGTTCCCCCAAAGAGAGATGTTGATCTCCAGGCCGTCGATGAAGTCTTCCACCAGAGCTTTGCACTTCCAGGTATCCAGAACATACTCAACCCGCTGGCGCAGCTCCTCAGGGGTATCGACTACCGCGTCGGGCGTAATCCCATACGAGCAATGCTCCGTCGCGGGTTTCACCAGCGCGGGAAAACGGGTCCAGCCATTGCGCACGGGGCGCGAGTAGACCGCCGCCTGAGGAGTGGGGATGCGGTGTCTTCGCAGCTGTTCCTTGGTGATCACCTTGTCGGTCGTGGCATACAGGGCGGGACCGTTCGTCCCGGTGTAGGTGAACCCGAGTGCCTCCAGGACCGGCGGCACCTTGTCGTAAGCGTTGGGATCCCCATCCAGCCCTTCGCACCAGTTGAAGATCACGTATTCTTCCGGGCGAAAGCCTCGCAAGGCCCCGGCCACATCCCGCCTCACCGGCACGGAGATGGCGCCCACGCCCAGAGAGTTCAGACCCAGCTTCATTCGCGATACCGCCTGCTCGGCTGCCTCCCAATCCCCCGTGGTCCAATCGCTCATGATGTTGTGCAGGATGAGGACCCTGCTTTCCAGTGGTCGGCCGCCGCGCTCGCGTCTCATACGACTCCTAGGTCTGCTCCTTCAATCAATCGCTGCCAGGCATCCACTTGCTCGGGTCACTTCGGTTTTATCCTACCATACAAATGACCGTCGTCAAGACTTTTTGCCTTAAAGTTGGAGAGCGAATGCTTTAACACTTCAGGGGCGGTTCACGCCCCTGAGTCTCTCCTCCTTGCTGGTCTCTGTCCGCTTGAGTGAGTCGCGCCCTCCTCGTTGTCGCCTCGCCTCCGCCCGCTCTTCCTCCGGGAGGAGTCAGGCCGGCGCTTCGAGTCTTCGCACCCACACCAGCAGGTCATCACCCGGCCGGTAGAAATCTGCGATGCGGGCGACGAGCTCGCAACCGACGCGCCGATAGAAGTCATTGGCTTCGGCATAGGGTGGAGTGCCGCTGGTCCAAATCGCAATCAGCCGACCGCCTTCCTGCCGCGCCTCTCGCTCGACGCGTTCAAACAGCGCCCGGCCGATCCCGTGCCTCCTCTTCTGGGGGTCCGTGCAAATCCAGTAAAGGTCGTAGGCGCCCTCCGTCAGAGGAGTCGGTCCCCAGCAGACGAAGCCCACGACTTGGTCCGCCAGATGGGCGGAGAGGAAGTTGTATCCGGAGTGTGGATCGTTCTGGGCCGCATCGAAGAGCTCAAAGACGGTGTCGATTTCCTCCTGCGTGAAGATCCCGGCCTCGCGCGTCAGACGGCCGATCGCCTCCCGTTCCTCGGCACGGGAGAGACGAACCTCGAGGCGGTCCAAGGGAGTCGCGGTCACAGGAAAAGAGATCGAGTCCGACGGCGGGGGTGACTCTTCAAGAGGCCGAAGCATCCTGGGCCGAGGACATCTTCGTCCCGGCCCTGACTCGGCTCCGGTCCGCCAGGCCCTGGCGTCTGAGGCTCGCCTTCAGGATCGAATGGAGCAGGTCCGCGTACGACCATCCCTCCGCCTGGGCACAGAGCACAAGATCGGAGATGGGAGCGAGTCCCGGCAAGGCATTGATTTCAATCACCTGGGGCCTCTTCCCCTGGCGCTCGTCCAGGCGGAAGTCGACGCGGGCAAAATCGAGACAATGGGTCAGGCGAAAGGCCTCCACAGTCAGGCGCATGATTTCGGCACTTAGTTCCTCCGCCAGAGGCGCAGGACAAAGATACGGAAACTCGCTCAGCGGCAGGGCCTTGAGGGCATGACTGTAGAAGGGATCCATTCCGGAAAGGCGGCCGTGATCGATCTGGGAAACCGGGAAGACGTGCACCCCTCCCCAGTCGAGACCGCCTCCCGCGGTTCGCGGCAGGTCGCGAAAGCCCGGGCTCGGATGGCCCTGCCAGAATTCATTCAGATTGCCCGTCAGGCCGCAGGTCACATCGGCCCCGGGGACATACTCTTCCACCAGCACGCGCTGCTCATAGGCCTGCAGGAGGTAGGCCACCCTGGCCCGCAGCTGCCCCTCGGTTTCCACAAGCGAACGGCCGTCGATGCCTATGCCGGTCCCTTCCCTGGCGGGCTTGACGAAGAGCGGCCAGCGCAGAGAAGGGTTCAAGGGCAGCTCGGCGTGCGTGAACTCCTGAAAGGCCGGGGTGGAGATGCCCGCCGCCAGGAGGATCCGCTTCGTGGCGGCCTTGTCCAGGGTGGTCGCCAGGCACTGGATCTTGCCCCCCGTGTAAGGCATTCCCAGCATTTCCAGGAGAGCAGGGACTTGCGCTTCGCGCGAGTCTCCGCGATAGCCTTCGCAGGTGTTGAAGCAGATGTCAATGCGGTGGCGTTTCAGCTGTCGGGGCAAATCCAGATTGCCATCCAGGGGCACCACCTCGTACCCGCAGGAACTCAGGGCACGGCAATAGGCCTCCACATTCGTTTCCGTGTCGAGCTCCTCCAGGGCATCCTGCGGTCCCTGTCCGTTCGAGGGGGCGTTCGATTTCAGGTTGTGAAGGACCGCCACCCGCAGGGGACGAGCAAGCGGCGCACCCGAGACCCTGGTTCGAGCCGCCTTCGGCCCGAACCGCGCGCGGCCGTCCTTACGACGGGATCCAACCACGCCTTCGCTCCCAGCCGGCCCGCCGGCGGTCGCCCGCGGCCACGGGCCCGATCCAATGGGCGCAACGACCCTCCCCCCGGGGTCCAGTGCCGCGCCTTCTCTCCTAGTCGACCGACACCCGCTCCACGCGCACGCGCTCCCGGAAAGGTTCCGGGCCGCCTACAAATCCGCTTCCGGGAGCGTGTGGCGCACGGTCTTTTTCTCCCCGATGCCCAGCGGTTCCCACTTCGACTCGTCTTGATTGAGCCGGTGCGCCCCCGCACCCCGCTGATGAACCTGCGCGAACCCCTCCGGCTCGACCCACATCGACTGGCCGTCCAGCAAGCCGGTGATCCCCTCCTGGCCTTTCTCCGGCCGCTTTTCCCGGCAGTATTTGCATTGGGAAGCATTATGCGGCCGGTATTCCAGAGGTTCCTCGTAGGTCGTCATGAATCCCTCGAAGTTGCGCAAGACCACTTTGTGGTCCGACATGCTCAGCAGATAGTTGGGCAGGAGCGGGATTTTGCCCCCTCCCCCAGGAGCATCGATGACGAACTGGGGAATGGCAAACCCGGAGGTGTGCCCGCGCAACGCCTCCATAATCTCGATCCCCTTGGCCACGGGAGTCCGGAAGTGCCCGGCGCCCTCGACCTCGTCGCACTGATAGAGGTAGTAGGGCCGGACGCGAATGCGAACCAGGTCCTGAACCAGCTGGCGCTGGATGTGGGGGCAGTCGTTTACTCCGGCCAGCAGAACCGACTGGTTTCCCAGCGGCACGCCGGCCCGGCTCAATCGGTCCATTGCCCCTGCGAGCTCGGCCGTGATTTCATTTGGATGATTGAGGTGGATGTTCAGCCAGACGGGATGATAGCGCTGAAGCATGTCGCAGAACTCCTCATCCACGCGCATGGGCATGAAAACCGGTACCCGCGTCCCGATGCGGATGATTTCGATATGGGGGATCTGCCGCAGCCGGCCAATGATTTGCTCCAGCAGCTTCGGCGCGAGCGTGAGCGGATCGCCGCCCGACAGGAGGACATCGCGCACCTGGGGGGTTTTCTCCAGGTACGCGAACATGGCCTCGTAGTCGTGCCGCGAGAATTGCTCGGTCGGGTCCCCGACAATGCGCGAGCGCGTGCAATAACGGCAGTAGGAGGCGCACTGGGTGGTCACCAACATCAAGACCCGATCGGGGTAGCGGTGCACCAGCCCGGGCACAGGAGAATGCCGGTCTTCCGCCAGAGAATCTTCCATCATCGCCGTGAAAGGAACCATCTCGGCCTCGGTCGGAATGACCTGCCGGCGGATGGGATCGTCCGGATCCTGAGGATCGATCAAGGAGATGAAGTAGGGGGTGATGTCTACCCGAAACAGCCCGCTGGCGGAGAGCGCCTTGCGTTCAGGCTCTTGGAGGGGGAGTATCGGTTCGATTTCCGCCGCCGTGTTGAGCCGGTGGCTGAGCTGCCAGCGCCAGTCCGTCCACTGGGCCTCGGGCACGTCCGCAAAAGCGGGCGCCCGCCGCGAAAGAAACACTCGATTGCTCATCGCACCTGCCTCCCGACCTCGGCCGTCGCAGCCAGCACCCGCCGGAGCGGCCGGGCCTGCACCATTATGGCTACCGAGGCGGAACGGGGGCCTCCGGGCTCAGGCGGACAATGTCGGCAATCAATTGAGCTCTCAGCTTGGCATCCCGGGTCTCGTTCAGCCGCTTGCGCAGCTCACTCACCTTGGCTCTGCGAGCGCGACGCCGTCGCAGCTCACGATCTCTCTCCGTCTTTGGCATCCGCCCTCCTGAATTGGGGAAAGGCCCCTGTTTCTGAATCGGGCTAAGTATATCGCCATTCCTCGAGTGATAAAAGAAGCGGACCGCCTTCTTCATGCGGCCAGCTCCTGCGTGCCTGCCTTCGGCCGCTCCGCCGCAGCCTGAGGGAGTCCTCGATCCCAAGGCCGATGGGCTTCCTGCCTTTGCGCGAACCCCGAGCCTGCTGGCTCCGCGACCCCCTGCGGGAATTAGGGGCGGGTGAGTTCTTGGTATAATCCGGGCGGAATTACAGCCTCTCCTCTTGCCTGCCCGTCCCGCGGCATGAGGGGGAGGCCGGCCCGCCCCTCGACAATGGGCACGGATTGACCCGGCTCCTGAAGGCTCGAGGAGCCGGGTCCTTTTCGAGGACACCATGGATCTCAAGGAACTCACCGCGGAGATGAACCGATTCGTGAGGGCCAAAGGATGGTACGGCCCGGGGACCTCCCGGCCTCAGACCCCGCGCAGTCTGGCCAGCTCTCTGGTGATCGAGGCCGCGGAAGTGCTCGAGCACTTCCAATGGGGTGACGAACCCCGCCCGGGAATTGAAGAGGAACTCGCGGATGTCGCCCTTTACCTCCTGCAACTCGCCAGCCTCCTGGGAGTGGATCTGGAAAAGGCGATCCTGTCCAAGCTGGATCGCAACTACTCGCGCACCTGGCAGGCTGGGCCGGGGGCAGATCAGTGAGGCCCCGGGCGGTTCCCGCGCGGGAGGAGATCAAGATCCTGGCCGTCAGCGACGAGGTCGCGGACAGCCTGTACGGGGAACCGCTCCGCCTGCGCATCGGTCAGATCGATCTCGTCCTGGGCTGCGGAGATCTCCCGGCCGAGTACCTGGAGTTCCTGGTCAGCCTCCTGAACGTTCCGCTCTACTACGTTTTTGGAAACCACGACGGCTCCGGCTGGTGGCGCGCGAACGGAACCCTGGCCCATCAACCCGAAGGATGCTTTCCCCTGGAGGGCAAGACGGTGAACTATCGCGGCGTGCTGCTGGCGGGACTGGGCGGAAGCATCCGCTACGCGCCGGCCGCCCGCTACCAATTCACGCAGCGGGAGATGTGGTCCAAGACCCTGGCCTTGGCCCTGCGCCTCTGGTTCAACCGCTGGCGCTATGGGCGCTTTCTGGACATCTTCATCTCCCATTCTCCTCCCCGAGGCATCCAGGACGGCCCGGACGCGGCTCATGTCGGATTCGAGGCCTTCCGCTGGCTCCTCAGCTGGGCCCAGCCCGGATGGCATCTCCACGGCCACACCACGCCGGTGCGGAACCGCCCGGCTCCTCGCTCGAGGTTAGGATCGACCCAGGTGATCTTCGTGCCCCCGTTTCAAATGCTCGCCTGGAGGCCGGAGGATGACTGATCTCCTGAACCGATCCTACAACGACTTCTTCCATGCGCGCCGCAAGGCGCTGATGCAGCAGGTCCTGGGATTCTTGCGCCGGCGTCCCAATCGCCTGCTGTCATTCGAAGAGGTGCGGGAAAAGCTGCACTTGGGCGGACCGATTTACCGAGGCGTAGAAACCGTTCCCCTAGCGCATATCCTCGGCAGCTTAAACCGCTACCATGATTTCGACCGCGCCTTTTTGCCCACCCAGTCCCATACCGCCGACCGTTGGATGCGCATCAATCGTGCCTGGTACCGGGAAGAAGCTCTGCCTCCCGTCCTGCTCTATAAAGTGGGGGAGGTCTACTTTGTCGTCGATGGAAACCATCGGGTCTCTGTGGCCCGCGATCAAGGGCAGGAATTCATCGACGCAGAGGTGCGCGAATACCGATCGCGGGTCCCTCTCTCGGCGGCGATTCGACCCGAGGATCTGGAGCGCCTGGAGGCCGAAGTCGATTTTCTCGAGCGAACGGGGATCGATCGACTGCTTCCGGGCATTCAGGTGCGGGTAACGGTTCTGGGGGGGCAGGAGCGGCTGCTGGAGCACATTGCTGTGCATCGTTACTTCATGGGCCTGGAAGCCCGGCGCGAGGTGAGCGAAGCGGAGGCGCTGCTCCACTGGTACCGGACCCTTTACCAGCCGGTGGTCGAGGTCATCGAAGCGAGTGGGATCTTGAGCGCCTTCCCCGGCCGGACCCCGGCCGACCTCTATCTGTGGGTGATGGATCACCGCCACTACCTTCTCGAATCGGAAGAATTCAAGCACAGCGCTCCCGGCGAGGCCGCCCGCCACTTCGTGCAGCTGCTGGTCAAGGGGCGCCTGCGCCGCCCGGAGTGACCTCGTTCGGTTCCTCGGGGGGCCAGGGCCAAAGGGCAGTTGTCTTCTCCTCCGGAGGCAAGGATGCTGGTCTCGGTCTTCGGTTCATCTCATCCTCTCGAGGGGAGTCCCCTCTACGAGGAAGGCCGCCGTCTGGGGGGCCTTCTTGGGCAGCGAGGTTGGCAAGTGGCCACGGGCGGATACAATGGGTTGATGGCGGCGGTCAGCCAAGGGGTCGCGGAAGCCGGGGGCCAGGTGCTGGGCGTGACCTGTCAGCTCTACGCCCAGGCGGGTCTGCGAGCCAACCGCTGGGTGCAAAAGGAGATCTGCCTTCCGACTCTGGAGGAACGCCTGCACTTCCTGGTGAGCCGGTGCGACGCCGCGGTTGCCCTGAGCGGAGGAATTGGGACTCTGAGCGAGGTCGCCCTGACTTGGAGCCTGGTCCAGGCCGGAGCCGTCCCGCCTCGACCCCTCCTGCTCGTCGGTCCCTCCTGGAAGCGCATCCTGGAGGCTTTCTTCCAGGAGAGCGCTGATCTGATCCGGCCGGAGGAGCGGCTCCTATTGACCCTCTGCCAGACACCGGAGGCAGCCCTGGGGCACCTGGAAGGCTATGCCGCTCGGGCCGGGCGGTCCACCTAAGACCAAGGAGGTATTCAGCGATGGCGGAAGAAAGACTGCCCTCCCGATCGGAGGATTTTTCGGAATGGTACAACCAGCTCGTCTTGCGGGCCCAGCTGGCCGACTACGCCCCGGTTCGAGGCTGCATGGTGGTGAGGCCCTACGGCTGGGCCTTGTGGGAGGCCATTCAGCAGGGACTGGATCGACGCTTCCGGGCGACCGGGCATCAGAACGCCGCCTTCCCCATGTTTATTCCCAAGTCCTTTCTCGAGCGGGAGAAGGAACACGTGGAGGGATTCTCGCCGGAGCTGGCCGTGGTAACCATTGGCGGCGGCGAAGAACTGGAGGAGCCGCTGGTCGTGCGGCCCACTTCGGAGACCCTGATCGGCCACATGTACGCCAAGTGGATTAAGTCCTATCGCGATCTGCCGGTCCTGATCAACCTGTGGAACAGCGCCGTGCGCTGGGAAAAGCGAACCAGGCTTTTCCTGCGCACCACCGAGTTCTACTGGCAGGAGGGGCACACCGCTCACGCCACCGCCGAAGAGGCCGAGGCCGAAGCCCGTCGCATGCTCGACGTGTATGCGGACTTTGCCATCAACGACGCGGCCGTCCCGGTGATCCAGGGCCTGAAAACGGAAAGCGAGAAATTCGCCGGCGCCTTGCGATCTTACTCCCTGGAAGCGATCATGGGAGACGGCAAGGCCCTGCAATCCGCTACCTCCCATAACCTGGGGGAGAACTTTGCCCGCGCCTTCGGGATGCAGTACCTCGACGAGAAGAATGTCCAACATTTCTGCTGGACGACCTCGTGGGGCCTGTCCACGCGGTTTGTGGGCGCCATCATCATGGTCCACGGCGACGATCAGGGCCTGATCTTGCCCCCCAAGCTTGCTCCCTACCAGCTCGTCGTCGTGCCGATCTTCCATGACGAGCAGGAACGGAGTCTGGTGCTTGGCCAGATCGACTCCTTGCGCGCCGAGTTGGGCGAGTACCGCCTTACCGTCGACCTGCGGGAGGGGATCACCCCGGGCTACAAGTTCAACGACTGGGAAATGCGCGGGGTTCCGCTGAGAGTGGAAGTGGGCCCGCGGGATGTGGACCAGCGCACGGTCATGCTGGCCCGCCGGGACCAGCCTGGCCGAGCCGGAAAATTCTCAGCCCCGCGCGATGGGCTCGCCTTGCGCGTGGGAGAGACGCTGGCGGACATTCAGGCTTCTCTGTATGATCGGGCCCTCCAATTCCGAAAGGCGCACACTTTCGACCCGCAGGATTTCGAAGAGTTCGCCCAGGCCGTCGAGGTCGGCTTCGCTTTTTCGTGGTGGTGCGGGCGGGCGCAATGCGAGGCTGAGATCAAGGAGAAAACCAAAGCCACAGCTCGCTGCATCCCCTTGGATCAGCCGGCCGGGGCGGGACGCTGCATCTGCTGTGGAGAAAGTGCCGAGAAGAAGGCGATCTTCGCCAGGGCCTACTAGAAGTCGCGAGCGGCCACGGCGCCTGGAACGATGCCATCCCTCAACCTGACTCGCTGGCGGGAGGAATGTTTGCAACTCGCCCAGCAAGTGGGTCGACCTCAGGAGTTTCGATCTTCGCTGCGGGCGGCATTCGCCGCCCATTCCCACCGCCTGCTGCGCCCCGGTCCCTCCCTCGGCGGTCAGGGGGCTCTTCCCTCTTGGAACGTGCCAGCCCTCATGGTCTACGAGCTTCAGGTAGCGCTTTCCCCCACCTTCCGGGACCAGCCGAGCCAATCCCTGGCGCTCGCTGACCTGCTTTGGGAGAATGGCTACTACGAAGAGAGGGCTTTGGCCGTCACCATCCTGCAGGCCGCCGCCCAACCGGACCAGGTGCTCTCGCGGATCTCGAGCTGGGCCCGCTCCCATCAGGATCCTCGCCTCATGAAACTCATGGCCGAAAGAGGGACGGAGGCCCTGCGCCGAGGGCTGCCCGACCGACTGGAAGAGGTCCTGGAAGAATGGATTGATGACCGGCAGGTCTCGCTTCGACGCTTCGGCTGGATGACGATCCGAAGCTGGCTGGAAGCAGACCCGGATCGAGCGGCCGCGGTTGCCCTGCGCTACTGGCCGGCCGCCCTGCGCGAACACGATTACGAGTGCCAGCTCGAATGCCGGCGGGCCCTGGTCGCCTTTGCCCAAGGCCGCCCCTGGGAGGCCATGCGGCTGATTGAGGATCTGCCGGCCCGTGCGGTGATCTCCTCGCAACGCTGGTTGCGCGCCGCGCTGCCCTCCCTTCCCGCGGAGGTTGCTGAGTTCCTGCGGACTACTCTGAACCGTCGCCTGCACGGAGGCTGACCCTTGAAACGGCACCGCGGCCCTTCCGCCGGGGGCAGCCTGTCCTCAGGTCGGGCCCCATGACCCAGACCCACACGGCCCATATTACGGCATGCACTCTTCGGCTGGCGTTGCCCGGCTGTGCCTCGCTCAAGGGGAAACGGGGGATGCTCATGCCCTTGATGGCTGCGCTGCGCCGCCAGTTCGGGCTGGCCGTCGCGGAAATCGACGCGCAGGACCTGTGGGGCTCTGCCGTTCTGGCCTGTCTGACCGTCAGCACCGAGACGGCGCACAACCACCGCGTTCTTCAGTCGGCCCTGCGCTGGCTGGAACGCAATCGTCCTGACGTGGAGATTGAGCGTTGGACCCTGGAGGAGCTCTAGGGCGCCGCCCGACTCAGGCCTGAGCCACGCCTTCTAAGGCGGGTGGCCCACCGCCTCGCCAAACCCGGCGCAGGCGGGCGAGTGGCCAAATGGCTCCTTGACCGGGCAAGCCGCACAGGTTCCCGCTGGAACGGGTCGGCCCTCGAGAGGGTTTTTGCACGCATTGCCAGGGGCAACCCGCCGGCCCGCAGGCCGGGGCCGGGCTTCTGCCTGCCCCCGGGGCGCTGGCGGCGCAGGGAGGGGGGCCATGTGCGCCTTTGGCTAGGGAACCGAGCGCTTGGCGGCCTCCCAAAGCGCATCCAGTCGCTCCGGGCTGAGGTGGGCGAGGCCTATTCCCTGGGCCTTGGCCTCGGCTTCCATGATCTCGAAACGCATTCGGAATCGCCGGTTGGATTCCCGCAGGGCTGATTCGGGCTCCACCCCAAGCCAGCGGGCCAGGTTCACGCTCGTGAAGATCAAATCGCCCACTTCCGCGCTTTGTTCAGCGGGGGTCGCGGCACCCTGAACCTCCTGGAGTTCTTCTTCAAATTTCTGCCGAACGCCCTGGATCGATCTCCAATCAAACCCGACTCGGGCCGCGCGCTGTTGATAGAGATAGGCCTGCAGCAGCGCCGGCAGACCCGGGGAGACTCCGTTGAGAGACCCGGACTGCGACTCTCCGCGCTCGGCCCGTTCCGCGGCCTTGATTTCTTCCCAGTTCCGAAGAACCTCCCCCACCCCCTCGACGTGGACGGAAGCGAACACATGAGGATGCCGTCGGCGAAGCTTGCCCTCAATTTCCCTCACCACGTCCGCCATGCGAAACTCACCGGCTTCCGTCGCAATTTGGGTCTGCAGGACAACCTGAAGCAGGAGATCGCCCAGCTCCTCCCGAAGCGCGGAGGGGTCCTGGTGATCCAGGGCCTCCAGCACCTCATAGGCCTCCTCTTGCAGAGAAGCCCGCAAGGATTGATGGGTCTGCTCGCGGTCCCAGGGACAGCCTTCCGGCGCGCGCAGGTGGGCCACGGTCTCTTGCAAGCCCTCCACGGAACCGCCCGCCAGAGGCGGAACGTAGAGAGTCGAGAGGTGGTCTAGGTCCTTCCCGCGATCCATCTCGAACAGGGGTAGATCCTGCACCCGGGCTCGAGGAGTTCCGGCCGCCTGAACCAGGCGCACCGGGTGGGACTCAGGGTATTGGTTCATCAGTACGAGCTTGACGTCGCTCGCGACGCCCGCCGAGTAAAGTTGGGCAATCAGGGCGTGCGCCGAAGGCGGGAAAGGAGGATGGTGGAGGGAAGCGAGCTCGACCGCATCGGCGATGAACAACTGGGAGAGTCCGTCCAGCGCGAGCATCTCCAGGGTGGGTTCAAGGAAACTCACGCCGGAAAGAATGCGCAAGGAGAGGTTGGCCTCTCGCGCCCCTGCCCGGACCAATTCGGTGACGGCCTCCCCCATGCGCGGATCTCCGGGAACGGCGTAGACGACCCCCTCGGCCCGCCGGCCGAGCTCGAGGACCTGATCCGCGATCCGCCGATAGACGCGGTCAAACTGGCCTTCTTCCTCATAGATCGAGTCGAAGGATTTCCAGGGTATCTCGGGCAAGGCCTCCACGGTTGCATGTCGGGCGGTGCGCACCCACACTTCCGGGCACGCGACGAGAAGATCCCACGCCTCTTGGGTGAGCAGGCTTGGGTTCCCCGGACCCAGTCCGACGATCGTTATGCCGCTGGCCATCGCCCGCCTCCTTCCCTTGCGCCCGGGACGCCTTCGCCGCATCCCGGAAAAAAAGTGCCGGGGAGATCGAGCTGCCCCGGCCCATCTTACCCCCGCGCTTCCTGCCGCGCGGCTTCTGGCTAGCGCTTCGTGTACGTGGGTGCCTTACGAGCCCGCTTGAGCCCGGGCTTCTTGCGCTCCTTCATGCGGTCATCGCGGGTCAGCAAGCCTTGCTTGCGGAAAGCCGGCCGGTAGGCCTGGTCCAACTTGATCAGGGCCCGGGCGATCCCCAGAGATACGGCATTCGCTTGGCCGGTCACGCCCCCGCCCTGGACGAGGACCGAGACGGTCACGTTTCCCTCTCGACCCGCCAGCCGCAACGGGGACAGGACCTGCTCCATGTCTCCCAGTCGCGGGAAGTACTCCTGGGCCGGCTTCCCATTGACGGTAATTCCCCCTTCGGCCAGGGCCACGCGCACCCGCGCACGGCTCGTCTTCCGTCGACCGATTGCCTCATAGTATGGATCGGACATATGACTGCCTTCCTCCAGGAATGGCCGGCGCCCGGCCGAACTAAACCAGCGGTTTCGGCTGCTGGGCGACATGGGGGTGACTGGGGCCCCCGTAGATCTTCAGCATCTGGATGATCCGGCGCCCGCGCTTGCCATGGGGCAACATTCCCCAGACCGCCGCCCGCACGACTCGGTCCGGGTGGCGGGCCAGTTGGTCGCGCAGGCTGATGCTCTTGAGCCCGCCGGGATACCCCGAGTGCCGGTAATACACTTTGTCCGTCAGCTTCTTGCCGGTGACGCGCAGCTTGGAAGCGTTGACGACAATCACGAAGTCCCCCAGTTCCACCCCGGGGGTATAGATGACCTTGTGCTTTCCAAGCAAGACCTGGGCTGCCCGGCTGGCCAGGCGCCCCAGGACCATTCCCTCCGCGTCCAGCACATACCAGTCGCGGGTAACCTCGCTCGCTTTCGGAATGTAGGTCTTGTCCACTCGCTCACTCTCCAAGATCCCGCCCCAAGGCGGCCCGGCGATCCCGGGCCACGCCCGAGTAATCCACGCCCATGAGGCACAAGCCTTTGGCCGGCGCGGCGGGTCCCCCCTTGCCCTGCTCCGGCTCACACAACAGTCTCAGGAACTCCTCTTCGCCCAACGTTCCCTGGCCCAGCCGCACCAGAGACCCCACGGTCATGCGCACCATGCGGAACAGAAAAGCGTCCGCCTCCATCCAGAAGTGTTGCTCTTCTCCGTCCGCTTCCCATTCCGCCCGCCGCACCCGCCGCAAGGTACTCCCGCCGAAGCGGGGAGCGCTGCCAAAAGCGCGGAAGTCGTGGTCCCCTACCAGGAACTGGGAGGCCCGACCCACTCGCTCCATGTCGAGGCAGGGCCAGACCTGCCAGGCAAAGCGGTCCAGAAGCGGGTTCCTGACCGGCGCCTGGTAGATCCGGTACTGGTAGCGGCGCCCTTCGGCGTCGAAGCGAGGATGAAAACCGGGGTGCACGATCCCCACCTCGCGACAGGCGATTTCCCTCGGCAAGGCCGCGTTCAGCGCCCCGGCCAGTTCCTCGGGGCTATGCGGCCACTGCAGGTCGAACGAGATCACCTGCCCCAGAGCATGAACCCCGCTGTCCGTGCGCGCCGCCGAGAGGATATGCCTTCCCGGCCATCCCAGGCTGCGAAGTGCCGCTTCCATCTCGCCCTGCACGGTCCGTTTGCCGGACTGGTACTGGAACCCCTCGAAGGAGGCCCCATCGTAGGCGAGGGTCAATCGGTAGCGACTCGGCATTCCTTGCCCACCCCCGGCCAGGTGCCGCGCTAACCCTCCACAAACTCCAGCAGGACCATCTCCGCGGCGTCGCCCAGGCGCCGCCCCAGGCGCAGAATCCGCGTGTAGCCGCCCTTGCGCTTCTCAAAGCGGGGGGCAATTTCATCGAACAAGCGGCGCACCGAGGCGGGATCCGCCAAACGGGCGGCGGCCATCCGGCGAGCGTGAACCTTCTTGCTTTCCTCAGAATTGCCGAGCTTGGCCACGGACACGAGATTCTCCACCTCCGTGCGGATGGCGAGGGCCTTGGCCCGGGTTGTGCGGATCCGGTCATGCTCGATGAGCTGATTGACGAGCGTGCGCCGCAGTGCGCGGCGAGGCCCGTTGGGTCGGCCCAGTTTCTTGCCAGCTAGCTGATGGCGCATGGGTTACTCCGTCGTGGTGGGAGTCGCCTCGGTCCCCCGCAGGAAGCCTTTCTCCTGCAACTTCTGCCGCAATTCCTCGAGGCTCTTATCGCCGAAATTGCGAATGGACAGCACGGCTTCGTCCCCCTTCGCCAGGAGCTCCAGGACCTCCCCCACCGTCGTGATCCCGGTCCGCTTCAGGGAGTTGAACACTCGCACCGAAAGATCAAGTTGCTCGATGGGAGTCTCCAGGATCTCGCTGGCGATCTTGGGAACGGGCGGTTCACTCGTTCCGGCCGTCAGGCTCTCCTCGCTCACCCCGGCCAAGTCGCGCAGGTGGGCGATCAAAATCTGCGCGCTCTGGCTCAGGGCCTCCTCCGGGCGCAGCGTGCCGTCCGTCCAAATTTCCAGGACCAGGCGATCGAAGCTCGTGTCCTGGCCCACGCGCGCGCGCTCGACATCGAAATTCACGCGCCGCACCGGGCTGAAGATCGCATCGACCGGCAGCTCGCCGATCGGCAGCCGGCCGCGCTCATCCGAAGGGGAGTAGCCTCGTCCGCGCTGCACATTCAACTCGATGTCCAGCTGCGTTTTCGGGTCATCCACGGTGAACAGATACAATTCCGGGTTGACGACTATGACCTCGGGAGGGGCGACGATGTCCGCCGCCGTGACCGTGCCCTCGCCGCCTACTTCCACCCGGAGCCGCGCGGTGTCACCCGCCAGGAGCTTGAGCCGCAGCTGCTTGACCTGCAACAGGAGCTGGGTGACATCCTCCTTGACGCCCGGGATGCTCGAGAACTCATGAGAAACATCCGAGATGCGCACGGACACCACGCTGCTACCTTCCAGAGAGGAGAGCAGCACCCTGCGCAGCGCGTTGCCCATCGTGATTCCATAGCCGCTTTCCAGCGGGCTGATGACAAAGCGCCCATAGTTCTGGGCCATCGCCTCCCGCTCGATCTTTGGCATGACCAGGTTGATTGAAATCGCCACGTTTCCCCTCTTCTCTGACGCACCCCGTCGGACCGCGCGTCAGAACCCCGGGATCACAGCTTCGGCTTCGGTCGCGCCCCGCCTCATCCCCGCACCGCTATCGAGAGTAGAACTCCACGATCAACTGCTCGCTCAGTCGGATGTCGCTCATTTCATGGCGCTCCGGAAGCTTAACCACTTTCCCTGCCAGATGGGAGCTGTCCCGCAGGATCCACTCGGGAACGGTCCGGCCCTCCGCGACCTCCCCCAACGATTTGAAGTACTCCCGCTGGCGAGAGCCCTCGCGCACCTCGACCTCGTCCCCTGCGCGCAAAACCATGGAGGGGACATCCGTGCGCCGTCCGTTGACGTTGAAATGCCCATGGGTCACGAGCATGCGTGCCTGGGCCCGACTCTCCGCATAGCCCAGGCGGTAGACCACGTTGTCGAGGCGGGTCTCCAGGGTTTGCAGCAGGTTCAGGCCGGTCAGGCCCCGCTTCTTGAGGGCTTCCGAATAGTAGCGTTGAAATTGACCCTCCAGCACGCCGTAAATCCGGCGAGCCTTTTGCTTCTCGCGCAGCTGGCGGCTGTAGTCTGAAACCCTCTGGCGTCGATACTGGGATTCCTTGCCGTGCTGACCGGGTGCGAAACCCCGCCGCTCGAACCCGCATTTGGGCGTCAAGCAGCGCGCACCTTTGAGGAACAGCTTCTCCCCTTCTCGACGACACAGCTTGCAGACAGGTCCCTTGTATTTCGCCATCCTTGCTTATCCTTCCTGACGAGAACCCGGCTAGACCCGCCGCTTCTTGGGAGGGCGGCAACCGTTGTGGGGAACCGGCGTCACGTCCCGGATCGAACGGACGCGAATCCCCATCCCCTGGATGGCGCGGATCGCGGCCTCCCGCCCGGGTCCCGGGCCGTTGATGAACAGCTCGATCTCCTGCATGCCCATATCCATGGCCACCTTGGCGGCCTGCTGGGCCGCCTGGCGCGCGGCAAAGGGCGTGCTCTTCCGGGAGCCCTTAAATCCAGCCGTGCCGGAACTGGCCCAGGTGATCGCATTGCCCTGGGTATCCGTGATCGTGACAATCGTGTTGTTAAATGAGGCGTGAATATGGGCCTGGCCGTACGCCACGCTGCGCTTGGCCTTCTTGGCAGAGCGTCCTGCTCCTCTGGGTGTTGGTGGCATCGTCCCTCAGCTCCTCCACAAGAACTTCAACGAGCACCCCCGCGCCGACCCGCCTCCGGCGGAGGCCGGACCGGGCTGCGGCAAGACCGGCCGCGGCCGGCCGCTACTTCTTCTTGGCCCCGCGCCGGCGACCGCGACCCGCGACGGTCTTCTTGGGACCCTTGCGTGTGCGCGAGTTGGTGCGCGTGCGCTGGCCTCGCACGGGCAGGTTGCGCCGGTGGCGCAGCCCACGGTAACAGCCGATTTCCACCAGGCGCTTGATATTCATCTGGACTTCCCGGCGCAGGTCCCCCTCCACCTTGTAATTGCGGGAAATGAAATCCCGCAGCGAGGTCACCTCCGCCTCGGTTAAGTCCCGCACCCGTGTGGCCGGATCCACCTGCGTCTCGCGCAGAATCGTCCGGACGCTCGCCGACCCGATCCCATAGATGTACGTCAGGCCCACTTCCACGCGCTTCTCGCGCGGCAGGTCTACCCCTTCAATGCGCGCCATAGCCGTTACCCCTGTCGCTGCTTGTGCTTCGGATTGTCACAGATTACATACACTTTGCCCGAACGGCGGACAATCTTGCACTTCGGGCATCGCTTGCGAACCGAAGAAGAGACCTTCATCAGCCCTCGTCCTTTCCGGAAAGGTGACCCCCGCCGAACTTTTCATTCTGCCGGCCGCCCAGAGTCCCCTCAGGCCTCACGGCAGGGTCAAGATCTGAGGGCCCTCTTCCGTGACCGCCACCGTGTGCTCGAAGTGGGCGGTCAGGGAACCGTCTGCGGAGACTACCGTCCATTGGTCCTCCAGCACGCGGGTCTCGTCGGTGCCCACCAGGACCATGGGCTCCAAGGCAATGACCATTCCCGGGCGCAACCGCGGTCCCCGCCCCCGTTCCCCATAGTTGGGTACCTGCGGGTCCTCGTGCATCGCGCGACCGACGCCATGTCCGGTGTAGTCGCGCACCACGAACAAGCCATTTCCCTCCACCAGTTCCTGAATGGCCGCCGATACATCGCCGGTCCGATTCCCGACAACCATCTGAGAGATCCCGACTTCCAGCGCCTGCTCGGTCACACGCAGGAGCTTTTGCCCCAGGGGATTCGCTGCCCCCACGGCCATGCTGAAGGCCGAGTCACCCACGTACCCGTCCAAGATGGTCCCACAGTCCACGCTGACGATATCCCCTTCGATCAGCTTCCGTTTGCCCGGGATCCCGTGGACCAGTTCTTCATTGACCGACACGGTCGTCACGGCCGGATAGGGGTAGGGACCGGGATATCCCAGAAAGGCCGGCTTGGCCCCGTGCTTGCGGATCACCGCCGCCGCCGCCGCATCAACCTCGGCCGTGCTGACTCCGGGTGCCACCATCTTCCGGGCCGCTTCCAGGGCGAGGGCGTTGATCCGCCCCGCCTCTCGCATGGCGGCCAACTCGCTTTTGGACTTCAGAGTGATGCCACGCTTCCAAGGCATCTAGGCTGCCTGCAGTGCCCTCACCAGGGCCTCGCTTACCTCGGGAATCGGTCCATCCCCATCGATTTCGACCAGCATCCCCATCTGGCGATAGTGCTCCACCAGGGGAGCGGTTTGCTCCAAGTAAACGCGGATGCGCTGCCGAACCGTGTCTTCCCGATCGTCCTCCCGCTGGTAGAGCGCGGATCCGTCGAGGTCGCACTTGCCCGGGACGATCGGCGGATTGAATCTCAGGTGATAAACGTGCCCGTTTTGCCGGCATGTCCAGCGTCCCGAGAGGCGTTCGACCAGGGTCGACTCGGGGATCTTCACGTAGGGAACCCTTTCCACTCGGCACCCACACTGATCCAGCAGCATCTGATCCAGGGCCTCCGCCTGGGCCGGCGTTCGCGGGAACCCATCCAGGATGGCCCCGCCGCGGCAATCCTCCTGCTTCAGGCGATCGCGGATCATGGCGATCGTCACCTCATCGGGAACCAGCTGGCCGCAGTCCATGTACCCTTTGGCCAATCGACCCAGGTCCGTCCCGGCCCGGATATGCTCGCGAAACAGATCTCCCGAAGAAACATGCGCCAGTCCCAGGGTCTCGCCCAGGACTCTCGCTTGGGTTCCCTTGCCTGCGCCCGGGGGGCCCAGCAGGACAATGAATCGGGGGCTCCCCGTCATCAGCGGACCAGCATCGACTCGTCGTAGCCGCGCAACTTTAGCTCTGCTTCCAGATTAAAGAAGAGATCCCGAACGACACCGACCACAATCAGGAGCCCCGCGGAAGAGACCAAAAGGAGCCCCGTATTTCCGGCAAAGGGCACCACGATCCCCACCAGGTAAGGCAAGACGGCCACGACCCCCAGGAACAGGGCGCCCGGCAGCGTAATGCGACGCATCACGCGCGTCAAATAGCGTTGGGTCGGGGCGCCCGAAGTCACTCCGGGGATTTGCGCGCCGGCCCGCTTCAGGTTCTCGCCATAGTTCTGCTGGGAAAAGAGAACATCGGTGTAGAAGAAAGTAAACAGCACCACCAACAGGAAGTACATAGCTCCGTACCAGCCGCTGTTTCCTCCGAACACATACACCGCGCCCTGGGCCAGGGTTTTCACCCAGGAGGCAGTCGAATTGATAAAGAACTGGGCGATGACTGCCGGGAAGGTGAGAAACGATTGAGCAAAGATGAGCGGGATCATCCCGGCCATGTTGACCAGCAAGGGCAACGTGCCCTTCACGGGCATGGCCTGACGGTGACCGATGCGCCGGCCCGGATACATCACGGGGACATTTCGCCTCCCCTGCTGCACGACGACAATCACGAAAACCGTGACCACGATCAAGGCCACGTAAAAGGCCACCAGAAAGACCCGGTGCTGCTGATCCGCCAGAAGCCGCCCGAAGTTGGTCGGGATGCGGGCCACGATGCCGGCGAAGATGATCAGGGAAAGCCCCTGGTTGCGCACGCCGTACTCGGAGATGAGTTCCCCCAGCCAAATGGCAAACATGGTGCCGGCCGTCATGGTCAGCAGAGTGGTGATCGTGGGCACCAGATCGGCTCCCGTGAAGCCGAAATGCTTGACGATCGGAGTCCCTCCCGCCAGGCTCTGGAAGAGCCGGACCTGACCGATCGCCTGAAGGGCGGCCAGAGGCACGGCCAGGTAATAGGTCCAGCGCTCCATCCATTTGCGCCCTTCCTGCGGATCCTCTCTCATCCGCGCCTCCCAGGCAGGAATGATCGGGATGAGGAGCTGCAGGATGATCTGCGCGGTAATGTAGGGATACACCCCCATGGCCAGCACGGAGAAGCTCGAGACCGTGCCCCCCGAGAGCAAGTCCAGGATGTTCACCAGCGTGCTGCTGGCTCCCCCGCCAGCGAAGATCTGCGCCAGGGCTTGCCGATCGACGCCCGGGACTGGAACGTGAGAGGCCAGACGATAGATCACCAGCAGTCCCAGCGTGAGGAGCAGGCGATTGCGCAGGTCGTGAGCCGTCCAGAGGTGACGCAAGGCAGAGCGGCGCATGGAATTAGGCTCCTAGAGCTCTTCTTGACTCTCGGCGGCGATGATCTCGACCGTCCCCCCCGCCGCCTCGAGCTTGGCCCGCGCGGAGGCCGAGATCCGCTGAACGCGCACCTTGAGCGGGACTTTGACCTCTCCCCGCCCCAAAATTACCACCGGCTTGTTTGCGTCCTTCACCAAGCCCAGCCCAACCAGGCTCTGGGGTGTGACCAGGAAGCCCGACGGGACCTCTACCAGCGCCTCGAGATTGATCTCGTTGTACTCCACCCGCTGCAGGGGGGTGAAACCCCGCTTGAAAGGCAGTCTGCGGAAGAAAGGAAGGTTCCCGCCCTGGAAGTAGACGGAGGGACCTCCTCCCTGGCGCGCCCCCTGGCCTTTCGTTCCCCGGCCGGCGGTCTTGCCCTGGCCTGCCGCGATGCCGCGGCCAACCCGCTTGCGACGGTGAGTGGCTCCCGGTTTCGACTTGAGCTCGTGCTGCTTCATTCCATCTTCTCCTGGGCCCCGTCGCCGGAAGTCGGTTCCACCTCGACCAGATGAGAGACCGCCTGAACCATCCCGCGCACTTGCGGGTTGTCCGCGAGCTGGACGGCCTGCAGGCGGCGGTGCAACCCGAGGGCCCGCAGGGTGGCCTTATGCCGCGGCGAGCTTCCGATCGGGCTCCTCCTGAGAACGATCCGGAGCCAGTGGGTCGACGACTTCTTCCCCTTGCGGGCATGCTCAGACCGGCTCACGTTTCCTCCGCTCCCAGAATGGCTTCATCGCCTCGACGTCCTTGCCGCGAATCTCCGCCAGCCGGGCAGGGTCCGCCAGCTGGTCCAGGGCATCCATCGTGGCGTGGACCACGTTCAGCACATTGGCCGATCCGAGGGATTTGGTGAGGATGTCACGAACCCCCGCGGCTTCCACGACGGCCCGCACCCCGCCCCCCGCAATCACCCCCGTTCCCGGGGAAGCCGGTTTGAGCAGGACTTTCGCTCCTCCGCATTTGCCAGTCACCTCATGGGGAATGGTTGCGTGGGCCAGCGGGATGAGGTGCATGGCCCTGCGCGCCCGATCGGTCCCCTTGCGGATCGCCTCGGGCACCGCGCGGCTCTTCCCCACTCCAATGCCCACCCGTCCCCGGTTGTCCCCCACCACCACGACCGTGCGGAAGGAGAAATGGCGTCCCCCCTTGACCACCTTGGCGACGCGCGAAATGTCGACGACGCGCTCGTCAAGTTCCTCGGCCCC
Organism: Anaerolineales bacterium; assembly: GCA_050012135.1. Classification (GTDB taxonomy): domain Bacteria; phylum Chloroflexota; class Anaerolineae; order Anaerolineales; family RBG-16-64-43; genus JBEKHT01. The sequence goes on from JBEKHT010000017.1 coordinate 31,798, forward strand.
TTCCCTCAGGCCCCCGGCCCTTTCGTCTTGTGCCATGCCTCACTCCCGCTTCAGAATTCCAGACCCGATGAGCGGGCCGCCTCCGCCAGGGCTCGCACGCGGCCGTGATAGCGATACCCGCCCCGATCGAAAACGACCTTGGAGATGCCCCGAGCGTGGGCGCGCGTGGCGATCAGCTTGCCCACCTCGCGGGCCTGGTCCGTCTTGTTCATTTTTTCCAGAGCGGTCCCCAGTTCGCGATCCAAGCTGGAGGCCGCCACGAGGGTTTTTCCGCTTAGGTCGTCGATGACCTGGGCGTAGATATGTACCAAGCTGCGAAAAACGCTCAGCCGCGGTCGAACCTCGGTGCCGGAAAGATGCCGGCGCACATGCACATGTCTGCGCTTGCGCGCATCGCGTCTGCTTTTGGTCGCCATAGGGCCCGCCTATTTCGTGACTGTCGCCTTCCCGGCCTTGCCCGCTTTGTGGCGCACCCGCTCGCCGACGTAACGGATGCCCTTGCCCTTGTAGGGTTCGGGGGGGCGGATCCTGCGCAAGTCGGCCGCGACCTGCCCCACCCGCTCCTTGTCGTATCCGCTCACCACGATAATCCGGGTCTTTTCATCCACTGAGAAAACGATGCCCTCCGGAGGATCCACCGTCACGGAGTGAGAAAAGCCCACTGACAGGACCAGGCTTCTGCCGTTGATCTCTGCCCGGTAGCCGACCCCCTCCACCTGCAGCTGCCGGCTGAAGCCCTTGCTGACCCCCCACACCATGTTCTGCACCAGGGCGCGGGACATCCCGTGGAAAGCCCGTGTGCGGCGGTCTTCCGACTGGCGCTGAACCTGGACTTCGTCGCCCTCACGGGTGAAGGAGACCCCCACTGGAAAGAGACGGCTCATCTCGCCCTTGGGTCCCTTCACCTGGACGCGATGGCCTTGCACTTCGACTTGCACGCCAGCCGGGATCTTGACCGGCATCCTTCCAATTCTCGACACGTCGACCTCCCGCTGGGTCCCTGCCGCTACCACACCTTGCAGATCACCTCTCCGCCCACGCCCAGTTTCCGAGCGCGTGTCCCCGTCATGACGCCCTTGGGGGTAGAGACGATGGTAACCCCCATGCCCGACAAGACTCTGGGGATTTCCAGCCTGCCCGCATACACCCGCCGTCCCGGCCGGCTGATGCGCTTCAGCCCGGTGATCACTGGTCTTCGCTCGCGGCGCTCCCCGACGTATTTCAGGTAAATCCGGAGCGTGGACTGGGGTTTCCCCTCTTCCGCGACGACCTCGAAGCGGTCGATATATCCCTCTTGCTTGAGGATTTCCGCCAAGGCGGCCTTCATCCGAGAGGAGGGCAGGCCCACCGCGGAATGCCCCGCCAGGAGGCCGTTGCGGATTCGGGTGAGCATATCGGCGATTGGATCAACCACACTCATCAGAGTTCTCTCCTTGCGGCGATGGAGACCGGCTTGCGCCTACCAGGAGGCCTTCATGACCCCGGGCAGCTTGCCAGCCAGGGCCTGCTCCCGGAAACAGATGCGGCAGAGTTGAAACTTGCGGATGTAGCCTCGCGGACGGCCGCAAATCTTGCAACGGTTCCGGACGCGAACGGGATACTTCCGCCGGGTTTCACGGATGATGATGGACTTTTTGGCCATGATTCATTCGCCTCTTCGAAAGGGCATGCCCAGAAGCTGAAGCAGACGGCGGCCTTCCTCGTCGCTGCGGGCCGTGGTCACGATAATCACCTCGAAGCCCCGGATCTTGTCGATCTTGTCATAGTTGATTTCCGGGAACACCAGCTGTTCCCGCAGGCCGAGGGTGTAGTTCCCTCGCCCATCAAAGCTGTCGGGGGAGACTCCCCGAAAGTCGCGTACCCGCGGCAGGGCGACATTCACGAGCCGATCCAGGAAGGACCACATCCGTTCGCCGCGCAAGGTCACGGTCACCCCGATCGCGCGCCCTTCCCGCAACTTGAAATTGGCGATGCTCTTGCGCGCCTTGGTCACGATCGGCTTCTGCCCGGTGATAGTGGCGATGTCCTGAACCGTGGCCTCCAGGGCCTTGGGGTTATCCAGCGCCTCACCCAGGCCGACGTTCACGATGACCTTCCTCACCTGGGGCACCTGCATCGGGTTCCCATAGGAGAAGTCACGTCGCAAGGTCGGGGCGACTTCCGCTCGGTAGCGTTCCAACATGTAATGGGCCATCGACATCCCTTTCCGGCGCCGCTACGCGTCCATTACCGCCTGACAGTGCTTGCAGACGCGCACCCAGACCTCTCCTTGCTTCTGACGGCCGATGCGAGTGGTCTGCGCGCACTTGGGGCACACCAGCAAGACGGCCGAGGCGTGAAGAGCGGCCGGAAACTCCACCACTCCGGGGGTCAAGGCACTGCCCTGAGTCTGGACCTGACGCTTGTGCTTCTTCCGCAGGTTGATGCCCTCCACCACCAGGCGCTCCTCACGCGGGAGGACGTGCAGGACTTGGCCTCTCTTCCCGCGATCTTTCCCGCGGATCACTTCCACCGTATCACCCTTCTTGATCCTCACGGTCTGCTCCTGATTCCCCCCTCTGCTTCCCGCTTGCACGCCGCGCCCTTCCCGCCTTGCGCCCAACCCGGCGGCTAGAGCACCTCGGGCGCCAGCGAAACAATCTTCATGAAACCTTTCTCGCGGAGCTCTCGCGCCACCGGGCCAAAAATCCGCGTCCCGCGGGGGTTCTCCCCCTCGGTATCCAGGATCACCGCCGCGTTGTCGTCAAAGCGAATGTACGACCCGTCTTCGCGCCGGTATTCTTTCGCCGTGCGCACGATCACGGCCTTGACGATCTCGCTCTTCTTCACCGTGCCCTGCGGGGTGGCGGACTTGACTGTGGCTACCACCACGTCGCCCACCCTGCCGGTCTTCCGGCGCGAACCGCCCTGAATATGAATGACCAACAATTCCCGCGCTCCCGTATTGTCCGCAACGGTCAGCCGGGTTTCCTGCTGGATCATGCCGCACCTCCGGCTTGCTCTCCGCCGGCGGGAACCTCGATCACGGTCCCGTGTTGGAGAATCGTCTCGACCACCCACCGCTTCCGTTTCGAAAGCGGGCGACTCTCCACCAGCTTAACCCGATCCCCCGGCTGGCAGTTCAGCCCGTCCTGGGCCACCAGTTTCACACTGCGGTGAACCACCTTGCCGTACAAGCGGTGACGCACCGTGCGGTCCACGCGCACGATCACCGTCTGCGTCATCTTGTTGCTCACGACTGTCCCAATGATGCGGCGTCGATCGTTCATGATGCCCTTTCCTCGCCCTGGGCCGCCCGTTCGCGTTCTCGCAGAATGGTCGAAATGCGAGCCACATCCCGGCGCACAAACTTCAGCCTGGTGAAATCCGTCAGCTGGCCCAGAGTAAACTGGAAGCGCAGCTTCATGAGCTCCTCGCGCGTCGCCTCGAGTCGCGCACGCAGTTCCGTGTCGCTCAGAGAGTGCAGCTCGCTGGCCTTCACTGCGCCTCCTCCGCCCGCGCCGGCGCGAGGCGCGAGATGGACTTGGTCCTCAGGCTCAGTTTGTACGCGGCCAACCGCAGAGCGTCCATGGCGGCATCCTCAGGCAGGCCCCCGATCTCGAAAATGATGCGTCCCGGTTTGACCACCGCAACCCAGTGGTCCACTGCCCCTTTGCCTTTGCCCATGCGGGTTTCGGCCGCCTTGCGGGTAATGGGCTTGTCGGGGAAGATGCGGATCCAGATCTTCCCGCGCCGCTTCATAGAGTGCACCAGGGCGCGGCGGGCGGCCTCAATTTGACGCTGGGTCATCCATCCGGGCTCCAGGGCCTGCAGCCCGAACTCCCCAAAGGAGAGCTCGGTCCCCCGGGTTTCGTGCCCTTTCATCCGCCCGCGCATTTGCTTGCGCCACTTGACACGCTTCGGCATCAACATCGCATCACCTCAAGGGCTCCTGGGCGCCCCCACCTCACTCGCTGACGTACGCTCCGTCGGTCGTCTGCGCGGGCGCCTCTTCCCCCTCGGCCCGGGCCTCTCCCCGGAAGACCCAGACCTTCACCCCAATGCGGCCATAGGTGGTCCGGGCCTCAGCCCGGGCAAAATCAATGTCCGCCCTTAGCCACTGCAAGGGAACTCGGCCTTCCCTCAACCACTCCGTCCGCTTCATTTCGCTGCCCGAAAGGCGGCCGGCGCACATGATCTTGATTCCCTTGGCGCCCTGGCGCATGGCCTGGGCGATGGCTCGCTTCATGGCCCGGCTGTGCCCGATGCGGCGTTCCAGCTGGTGAGCCACGTTGTCTGCCACCAGGGTGGCTTCCAGATCGGGCTGGGCAATCTCCTGAACCTTCAGATCCACCTTGCAGCCGGTCAAGCTCTCCAGATGCTGACGCAGCTCCTTGACCGAGGCGCCCTTTCGGCCAATGAAGATCCCGGGCTTGGCCGTCCAGACGAAGATGCGAACCAGGTTGTGATTCCGTTCGATCTCCACCCGGGAGATGGCCGAACTGGAGGCGTCCCTCATGATCAGGTTGCGGATCGCCCTGTCCTGGTGGATCTGGGCGGGGTACTCCTTGCCAGCGGCAAACCAGCGGCTCTCCCACGTCTTGTTGATCCCCAGTCGGAATCCGATCGGATTGACCTTTCGCCCCATATCTTCTCCTGGCCGTCGTCAAGGGCTGCTCTGGCAGCCCGCTCTCCGACGCACGATGCCCTATTTCTCTCCCGTCTCGCCCAACACGATAGTGACATGCGACGAACGCCGCAGGATCGGCTTAAAGCGGCCGCGGGCCCCAAAACGCCGCCACTTGCGGGTCGGACCCTCATCGGCGTAGATCTGGGTGATGACCAGGTCCTCGCGCCGCATGCCCACATTCTCCTCGGCATTGGCCATGGCCGAACGCAAGAGCTTGGCAAGGTCGCGGGCGGCGGCTTGAGGCAAGTTCTGCAGCATGGCCAAGGCGGGCGCTGCAGGCTTTCCGCGCACCAGTTGAATCACCCGACGCATCTTCTGGGCGGAGGAGGGAGCGAATCTCAATTTCGCACGGACCTCATCCACCGCTTTCCTCCTTGACAGGGGCCACCGTCGTGACCGCTTGCTTGGTCACGTGACCCCGGAATGTCCGCGTCGGAGCGAACTCTCCCAGGCGATGCCCCACCATGTTCTCGGTAATGTAGATGGGAACGTGGCGGCGCCCGTCGTGAACCGCGACGGTATGTCCCACCATCTGGGGGAAAATCGTGCTGGCTCGACTCCAGGTGCGGATCACCTTCTTGTCGCCGCGCTGGTTCATGGCCTCGATTTTCCGCAGCAGCTTTGGCTCCACATACGGGCCCTTCTTTAGAGATCGTGACATCGACTGCCTCCGAACCCAAGCCTTCCGTCGCCATCGGCTTGGCGCTGTGCTACTTGCGCTTGGCCGTTCGCCGCCGCACGATGTATCGGTCGGTCCTCTTGTTATTGCGCGTGCGCTTGCCCAGGGTCGGCTTGCCCCAAGGACTCTTCGGGCCGGGCAGGCCGATCGGCTGCCGCCCTTCCCCGCCCCCATGCGGGTGGTCGCGGGGCGACATGGCCGAGCCGCGCACGGTGGGGCGGATGCCCCGGTGCCGGTTGCTGCCCGCCTTGCCCCGCTTGATGTTCCGCTGATCCGGGTTGCCCACCACGCCAATGGTCGCGTAGCAGGTCAGGCGCACCAAGCGCACCTCCCCCGATGGCAGCCGGACCTGAGCGTATTCCCCTTCCTTCGCCAGAAGCTGAGCCGCGGTCCCGGCCGAGCGCACCAGCTGGCCGCCTCGCCCGCGGCTGAGCTCCACGTTGTGGATCAGCGTTCCCACCGGGATCTGGGAGATGGGCAAGGCGTTCCCCGGGCGGATCTCGGCCTGAGGCCCCGACATGAGCGTATCCCCCACTTTCACCTCCAGCGGCGCCAAGATGTAGCGCTTCTCGCCGTCCGAGTAGGTAAGCAGGGCAATCCGGGCGGTCCGCTTGGGGTCATACTGAACGGAAGTGACGCGGGCTGGGATGCCGCGCTTCTCGCGCTTGAAATCCAGCAGGCGGATGTGTTGCCTCTCCCCGCCTCCCTGGTGGCGGACGGTCACCCGGCCGTAGGCGTTACGACCGCCCTGCCGCCTGCGGTGGATCAGCAGGGAGCGCTCTGGCTTGGCGCTGGTGATCTCCTCAAAGGTCGGCCCCACCTTGCCTCTTCGGCCGGGGGACGTGGGTTTAAACGTTCGGACCGGCATGGCCTTAGCCCTTTACGCCTTCAAAGATTGGGATCGTGCCCTTGGACAAAGTCACGATCGCCTTTTTGTAGGACGGCCGGCGGGTTCGCACCTGCCGGTTGCGCAGCGAGCGCGTCCGCTTGGGCGGGGACACCAGGACGTTGACCCGGGCCACCTCCACGTTTTCGAACAGGGTTTCCACCGCCTCCTTGACCTGGGCGCGCGTGGACTCGCGCGCCACTTCAAACACGTACTGGTGATACTTGGCCGCCAGGCGAGTGGTCTTCTCGGTGATGATCGGGCGTCGCAGCACCTCGTAGATCGACCTCATGCCTCCCTCCCCGGGTTCAGCCAGGCATCAATGACCTTCAACGCCTCCTCGGGCAGAACCAGCTTGCGGTAGTTGAAGAGGTCGTGAAGATTGAGGTAGTTGGCCCTCAGCGTCTTCACTTCCGGCAGGTTGCGCGCGGAGAGTTCGATGTTCTCGTCCGCCTGGTGCAGGAGCACCAGCGCATCTTCGGTGCCCGCTATCGCGCGCAAGGCCGTCACCATTTCCTTGGTGCTCGGCTTGGAGAGAGCCAGGCGGTCAACCACCACGATTTCGGCCTCCGCCGCTTTGGCCGACAAGGCCGATCTCAGTGCGGCTTGGCGCATCTTTTTGGGCATCATCAGGGTATAGTCGCGTGGCACGGGGGTGTGCACCTTTCCGCCACCGCGCCACTGAGGCGCACGAATAGAGCCCTGGCGGGCGCGCCCGGTGCCCTTTTGCTTCCAGGGCTTTCGCCCACCGCCGCTCACTTCGCCTCGTCCCTTGGTCTTGTGGGTCCCCAGGCGAGCATTGGCCAGCTGGCGAACCAAGGCCTGATGCATCAGGTCGGCCCGGATGGGAGCCTCAAAGATCGCTGGAGGCAACTCGATCCTGCGCAACTTCTCGCCCTTCATGTTGACCACGTCGATCTTCATTCCCGTCGCTCCACTTGCCGTTGCTCGCGCCCAGAAGCGCCCCGCTACTGCTTGCGGGCCTCCTGGATCGAAACAATGGACCCGCGCGGACCCGGGACGCTGCCCTCGACTCCCAGCAGGTTGCGTTCGCCGTCGACCACGGCAACCCGCAGCGATTGGCTGGTCACCTGCCCGGCGCCCATGTGCCCGGCCATGCGTTTTCCTTTATAGACGCGTCCGGGGGTGGTCGTCGACCCGACCGCCCCGGGGGCCCGATGTCGGTCCGATTGACCGTGGGTTTTGGGCCCGCCGCTGAAGTGATGACGCTTCACCCCCCCTTGAAAGCCCTTACCCTTCGAGGTGCCCACCACATCGACCCGCTCCCCCACCCGGAACACCTCCACCGTGACGCGGTCCCCCGGTCGGGCCCCTTCCTGCGGCGAAGTGCGAAACTCGCGCAGATAGCGCAGCAGCCCGGAGACGCTCTTCTGCAGGTGGCCTCTCTGTCCGGCGCTCAGCCGCCGGCTTTTCACCTCGCCGAATCCAAGTTGGATGGCGGAGTACCCCTCGCGCTGCGCAGTGCGCACCTGCGTTACAAAACACGGCCCAGCCTCGATGAGCGTCACCGGAATCATACGTCCCGCCTCATCAAAGATCTGGGTCATGCCAAGTTTCTTCCCAATGATCCCCTTCATCCATTGTCTCCTAAGGAGCGCTTCCTTCTCGGACTGTCAGCCAGGGAAGGGCTGCATCATCCGCTCTCTCCAGCAGTCCGCTGCGGTCGGCGGCGACCACGCCTCGCGCCGCCGGGCGGGCAGCACTTGCCAGAGGGGGAAATCTCGGGCTAGATCTTCATCTCCACATCGACGCCCGCCGGAAGGTTCAGTCGCATGAGCGCGTCCAAGGTCTTCGCGTCCGGCTCAACCACTTCAATCAGCCGCTTGTGGATGCGAATCTCAAAGTGCTCGTGGGTGTCCTTGTCAATGAATGGACTGCGCCGAACGGTGAATCGCTCGTGTTCCGTGGGCAACGGCACCGGGCCAACGACCTTGGCCCCATTTCGCTCGGCGGCATCCACGATGCGCCGCGCCGACTGGTCGAGCATCCGATGATCGTAAGCTTTGAGCCGAATACGAATCTTTTGCCGCGCCATGCCCTTGCCCTAGTCTAGGATATCCGTGATGACTCCGGCGCCGACGGTCAGGCCGCCTTCCCGAATGGCGAACTTCGACCCCTTCTCCAGCGCCACCGGCACGATCAGTTCCACCTCCAGGTTCACGCTGTCCCCCGGCATCACCATCTCCACCCCCACCGGCAGCGTGATCGTCCCCGTCACGTCCATCGTCCGCACGTAAAACTGCGGCCGGTACCCTGTGAAAAACGCCTTGTGCCGCCCCCCCTCCTCTTTCTTCAACACGTACACCTGACTCTTGAACTTCCGGTGCGGCGTGATCGACCCCGGCTTCGCCAACACCTGCCCCCGCTCGACCTCCTCCCGCTCAATCCCCCGCAGCAATACCCCTACATTGTCCCCCGCTTGCCCCTCGTCCATCGTCTTGTGAAACATCTCTACCCCCGTGCACACCGTCCCCGTCGTCTTGTCCCGCAACCCAACGATCTCAATCGCATCCCCTACCTTCACCACCCCCCGCTCAATCCGCCCCGTTACCACCGTCCCCCGCCCTTTGATCGAAAAGACATCCTCGATCGGCATCATGAACGGCAACTCCGTGTGCCGCACCGGCTCCGGTATGTACTCGTCCACCACCCGCAATAACTCCCGGATCGACGCATACTCCGGCGCCTGCGGGTCCACCGAACTGCTCTCCAACGCCTTCAGCGCACTCCCCCGCACGATCGGCGTCGCCTCCCCCGGAAACCCGTATTGACTCAATAACTCCCGCAACTCTAACTCCACTAACTCCAATAACTCCGCATCCTCCATCATGTCCACTTTGTTCAAATACACCACAATCGATGGCACTTCCACCTGCCGCGCTAGCAAGACGTGCTCCCGCGTCTGCGGCATCGGCCCGTCCGGCGCCGCTACCACCAAGATCGCACCGTCTACCTGCGCCGCCCCCGTGATCATGTTCTTGATGTAGTCCCGGTGCCCCGGCATGTCCACGTGCGCATAGTGCCGCTTGTCCGTCTCATACTCCACATGCGCTATGTTGATCGTGATCCCCCGCTCTTTCTCCTCCGGCGCATTGTCGATCGACTCAAACGGCCGATACTGCCCGTGCCCCTCCATCTGCGCTACCTTCGTGATCGCCGCCGTCAACGTCGTCTTCCCATGATCGATGTGCCCCATCGTCCC
>JBEKHT010000018.1:0-41015 GCA_050012135.1 Anaerolineales bacterium
CGGCGACGCCTTTGCCTTTGGCTACGGTTGGCGCCATCACCTCCGGGAAGGACTTTCACCTTCCAAGTCAGTGTTCATGCTGGGCGTACAAGGGCAACCGAGGCCATCTGAGCCTCGGTTGTGTCTTAACTCCCCACGTTGTCGGGTCGCAGATGCAGCCGAATCACAGCGAGATCTGCGATTGCAATCACCTGGCAGCTCGTCGGACTCGTATCCGGCAGGTCGCTGGTTCGAGTCCAGGCCAGATAGGGTGATCGTCGGCACCCTCACCTCAGCTCGCCGGGCTCGTCAGTTTCAGGTTTGAGATTGCAAGCTGAACCACAGATCGTTGGGCCGGTAGCCCGGAGGTCCCTGGTCCCCTGGCTCAGTCGGCTTCAGCCATTCCTTCCCCTTGGCGAGCACTACTCGCCTACCCTACCCCTGTCCGCCACAGAGTCCAGTCATCCAACCGCAATTCTTTGCGCGCCCAAATGTTCATAGGTCCGCCAGCTCCAAGTATCTGATCATTGACCTAGTTTCTCCTTGTATACTCCTTCTGCGCTTAACCCTTGATCAACCGTCCGCTTTTCCCGGCCCCGTCCAAGGATTCCGGCGGCTGGGCATCATCCCAGTCACAGGCATTGATGGGCACACGGGACAATCGCATTCCTCGTCGACCCTTTCAACACGATGGACGAACCCTTAGGCTGACTACGTTCACCCTTCGGAGGCAAGATGCCAGGTCTTGTTCAACAACGAGTCGAAGCCGCGAGAGCAGGTACAAATCCAACCGTCATTTGTCGTATGACGTCTGGTTGGGCGGTATTGTGCGATGTGCAGTTTCTGCGTGGGTACTCCATCCTCCTGGCAGATCCTGTTGCCTCCGACCTCAATGCCTTGGATAAGCAAGGGCGGATGCAGTACCTGCTCGACATGACCATTCTTGGAGATGCCTTGTTGGAAGTCACAGGAGCTTATCGAATCAACTACGAGATTCTTGGAAACTCGGAGCCCGCCCTGCACGCTCATGTCATTCCCCGTTACACGAACGAACCCGAATCGCTTCGGAATGGCCCAGCTTTCTTCTATGACAAGGCCTACCGCGAGTCAATCCGATTTGACTACGGCCGGGACCAAGAACTTATGGAGCAGATTTCCAATGCCATTCGTGGGCGCTTGTAGCAACCCGTGCAGGAGATCAGGCGGCCTCAAAGGGGAGCCGAGGTCATCCTGGCCGTATTCTTTGTTGTCCTCCAGCAAAGGCGACGTCAGATTTCAAGCTTAGAACAAGCAGATTTTCTCTACCTGTTGAGCTCGGATTTCCAAGATAGGCTTGTATCCAGCTGGTCGCTGCTTCCAGTCTTTTTCGGGCGGGGTCATGACTTGCGCGCTCACCTCAGCTTGTGGTGCCCGTTGAACCTCCAGTTCCCGATTCTCTCATGACTTCACGTGGTCGGCCCGATAGCCCAAAGGTCGTCGGTTCCGTGGCCCAGTCAGCCACGACGGACAAGTCCAGTCTCTGCAACCTGAGACGATGGACGCAATTGTACAGGTCGAACTTGACATTCCTCTCACAGGATAGATAGCCCCGCTTACATGTCCACTTCAGGATTCTCCAGTCTAAGAGGCTCTCATAATGGAGGCCATGATTTCTGCCTCACCCATTCGTCTTTGGCCAAAAGAGCACTGAGGATCGGCAAAATTACCAATCTTTCCGGCCGACCACGGTAGAATGCTTGCCAAGATCCAATTCTGTGACGGCCGCCAAGCTTGTGATTCAATCTTGCATGCTGCTTCAATTCAGGGAGCCGAGAATGACTACGGCCAATGCCTTCGACAAGAAAATCGCGTCTTATAAAGAGTACCAGAACGCTCCGTGGGGTAGGTTGCAATACACCCTGACGTCTGCGAATCTGGAACGCCATATCAAAGGCAAAACCCTCAGCATTCTGGATGCTGGCGGTGGAAATGGACTTGAAGCTATCACCCTGGTCCAGAAAGGGCATAAAGTCGTACTTCTCGACTCTTCGGCTGAAATGCTATCAGAGGCCCGAACGAACGCGCAAAACTACCGCCTTCCGGAGCCTATTGAATTCTGTCAAGGTGACATATCGTCAATCCCGCTGCTTTTCCCTGAGGCGAAGTTTGACGTTGTTCTCTGCCACAGCGTACTTCAATATCTCGATGATCTGGACACAGCTTTGCAGGCCCTAAGCTACGCTACCCGACCACAAGGATACATCTCCATCGTCTGCATCAACCGATACTCAGAGTCATACCGTCTTGCCTTACAACAGCTCGACTTGCAGGCAGCCTATTCTGCTCTCAATGCGGAGTCAATCGTCAGCACAATATTTGATGCGCCAATGAGAGCCTATGCTGCTGAGGATTTACGAATGCCACTACAGAAAGCGGGTTGCTCCATTGTGGGGCAATACGGCATCCGGTGTGTCAATGATTACATCCCGAACAACGACATGAAGAGTGACCCCAGGTTCTTTGCGGAGCTGGAAAAGCTAGAATATGCGATGAGCGACAAGTTTCCCTACTATCTTGTGGCGCGCTTCTTCCATGTCGTCGCACAAAAGGTTGTCCCGTGAGCTCGGATTCTGAAGCAATCGAAATGAGCCGACTAATCCACGATGTCTTAGCGGCCCTCAAAGGGGTAACTGGCTGGGCAAGAACGTATGCGCTCAAATTTGCGGAAACCCTTCTCGACCAGCGAGAGGGAAGGTCTTTTCGGATTTGACCAATCTAGAGAGGCTCCTGGACTCCGGGTTGACTCCTCCAACCGTTATGGATTTGAAATGATAACCATAAGACGACTCCAGATAGACGAAGTCGAACTTTTCAAACAGATAAGGCTTGCATCTCTGAGAGAGGCCTCATATGCATTTTCATCTACGTACGAGTCGGCCTTACTTCGGGGTGATGAAAGCTGGAGGAGTCAAGTAGAGGAATCTGCACAAGGAGCTGACAGAGCGACCTTCATTGCCTTTTTCGATAATAGACCCGCAGGAATTTCGTCACTATATCGAATCGCAGACAAGAAGGAAAAAGGTGAACTGTTACAAGTGTGGGTCGCTCCTGAATTCAGAGGAAAAAGAATTGCCTGGAACCTGATGGACACTGTCTTTATGTGGGCAGCTGAGAATGCGTTTGAAACAATCATAGCCCAGGTGACAAGGTCGAACATCAGAGCAATAAGGTTCTATCGGAAGTATGGTTTCATGATATCTGATGAGGTCCCGTTAGATAGTTCGGATACTGTAATACTGACATGGGAAATTGAATCGAAACATTCACACAAAGAGGATTCTGTTGCATAAGCGATCCCGCTGCGGCTTACGGTCAGAGGTTTCAAGCCATGACACGGCCCAAGCTTGGCCGGGTGCGGCTTCGGCGGTCGCTGGCGGCTCCTCTCCGACAAGGGGCCGTGCTACTTGTCGAGGGAATTGGGGCGGTTCCATGACACTCAGCGGACGGAGCACACCCTCGGGGCTCCATTCTATCCAATGATGGCCTTAGGTCGCGCTAGAAGCAGGGCCTGAACGCTAGCGCAGTGGTCGAGATCCTTGACGCCTTGGCGTCTTCGGGCGTCGATGCCTGCGTCGATGGCGGATGGGGCGTTGATGCCCTACTGGGACGTCAGACGCGAGAACACGATGAGCTCGACCTCGTTGTCAGCATTGATTGCGTCGCCACCATCCAAGACATTCTTGGATCCCAAAGCTTCACGCTTGAAGAAGATCAGCTTCCTGTTCGATTCGTCCTCGCTCATGTACGGCTCGGACACATTGACTTTCACACGGTCACATTCGACGCCGAAGGAGGTGGCCTTCAACCGCAGCCGAGCGGAAAAACGTTCCGGTATCCCCCATATGGCTTCGTGTCCGGGCGCATCGCCGACCGTAGAGTTCGTTGTATCTCCGCTGAGGTCCAGGTTCTCTGTCACCTAGGATACGAGCCTAAGGAGAAAGACATCCGCGACGTAGCAGCCTTATGTAAGGCATTTGGCATCGGTATCCCGACATCGTACCGATCATTGCTGGATCAGCAGTGAAGGCGCACGTGTCCCAAACGATCTTGGCACGTGACGCACAAAGGAATACCCTCTCGTTCAATTCGCGGTCTTGGTTCGCCGGGCACACTGCAACCGGAGGTCAGCAGGCGGCCTCGAAGGCGCCGAAAAGAGCGCTGAGGCTGGCACCTTTTGACGAAGTCTCATGACCCGGAGGTCGTTGGTTCCCCCCGGCCTGCGGCTGGGGCAGGCTGGCCCGGATCGCCAGGACGGGCGAGTCCAGCCCCCGCTACCTGAAACAGCGAACCCAACTGTCACAGTCCAGCTTGACGTTCTGCTCTGGCAGCAGGGATGTCAAGCGTGCCTTGACAACAATCGAGGCTAGTTCAGCCTCGGTTGCGTCTTTCTTCACCAGATAATTGCCCCCGCGATTCCTGGCTACTCAGTGAGCAGTTACCAGCCTTGATTCTCCGGTCAGCTCACGCCCTGACGCCTAAGCGGTCCTGCGTTTTATGTTCACCAAGCCATTCAAGGACAGATTCCCCGAAGCAGGAGGTGGAAGAGAGCATCCCGACGATCTGCATGTCGGCAGGGCCGCATCTAACGCAACTATTTGATCCCGAACAGAGGCCCAACGACGTGCTGGTGCTATACTGAATACGAACACGCCAGTTTCCACTCCCTCAAAAGCACGCTCAATTCCCAAGAATGAAAGACTTCAAGACGATACCCGTCGCTCTTCTCTTGCTCCCCGCGCTGTCAGTCAGTGCCTGTGGGGTCAACGCTAAGCCCGCTCCCTCCGTGACCCAAGCCGCCTCTCCAATCTCATCACTAACGGCAACGGAATTGCCCCCGTCAACCGCAGCAACGAGAAGCGCCACGACTGTACTTACGCCGACGGAGACCTCGTTGCCCATACTAGGTCGCCGGCCCATTGGAGGGTACTGGCCTCGCCTGGACATCATCCAGATCTCTGGAGGGCCCGACCCGGTGCCTGGCCTACTCTTCCACGTGCAAGTGAAGATCGTCTCTACACGCGACGAACCCGCTACCACTCTGCGCATTTTGATGCCAGATAGCATCAAGTTCGAGGGCGGAGCTGGAGAATGGCATCCATCTTCGATAAGCAATCCAGGCCAGTCTCATGACTCCTCGGTTGCGTCTCTGATCAAGAACCACCCCTACAATTTTGACTTTTCCGTCTGTGTCCTCTATTCGGGTCAGCATGTGACCTGGATCTTTGCATTCTCACAGCGTGCTTCTGGTGAAACGGATGCAGATTCAGTGTCCCTCAATTTCGTCACCACTGCGGACTCGGGCCGCGCAGTCCCAGGGTGGAATTGGAATGCCACTGCCCCTGCGGGCCCCCCCAAGCCTGTCATGCCCACTCCCGTTATCACGCCCGTATCTTGTCCCTAGATCAGCGTCAGTTCCACTGCCAAGCGAGGCCATTTGAGCCTCGGTTCTGTCTTTCTTGACCATTTTGCTGGGGCCCGGATTCCAGTCTAATCATGGAGGAATCAACAACTCGGATTCCCCGATCAACCGGTCGGGCTCACGACCGTCCGGTCGTTCGTTCCATTGCTAACCAAGCCATTTCGAGGATAGGATCCCGTACAGCAGGCCGCTGACGGGCATGTGATGGCGTTATGCACATCCCCTTGGCTTCCTTCGATGGAGCTATCTTTCCCCAAATAGATGACTTACGGCATGCCGGTGCTATACTGAATTCAAGCACGCCTCGGCCCCAGTCGGCCAAAGTTGCCTCAATTTCCCAGCAACAGAAATGCACAAGACGATACTGGTCGCTCTTCTCCTGATACCTGCGTTGGCACTTAGTGCCTGCGGGATCGGCGTCGTGACTATTCCCTCGGTGACAGAAGTCACCTCCACCATCACGTCCACACGTCAGCCGACTGGGACTCCTTTGCCAGACCTGGGTGGCCCGGGCATTGGAGGATACTCGCTTTTCCCCCTGAAGATCAGCCAGATCTACGCAGGGCCCGACCCGGTCACGGGCCGAGTAATGAACGTGCGAGTTCAGATCGTGTCCACGCGCGACGAACCGGATACCACCATCCGCATTCAGACGTTTTCGGATCGGCTAAAGCTCGAGGGGGGAGCCCCAGAGTGGCATGGATCTCTAGTCAGGAACCGACCCCAGACATTTGACTTCTCCGTCTGTGCTCTCTACCCGGGTCAGTATGTCATCTGGATCACTACATTCTCACAGCTCAGCCCTCGAGGCTCATACGGTGATTCACAAGTCCTTCACTTGGACAGCACTGTGGACTCCGGTCACGTGGTCGCGGGGTGGAAGTGGCGGCCCACTCCGCAGGGTACACCCCATCCCCTATTGCCCACTCCCGTCATGACGCCCGTAGTTTGTCCCTGAGGCCGGAGCCCCAGGTGGCTAAAGAGCCCAACATCGGGCCATGATTGAAGAAAAGGCATGAGCGAAGCAGCGGACGGCCTGGGAACGCTTTCAGCGGCTTGGTCGGCGCATGCCGATCGCCATGAGGATACTCGGGTAGGCATTCAATTCGCGGTCTCTTGCTCCGGGCAGCCAAGCCAGTACCACGAGTCAGCCAAGTGACTTCGCATGCTCAGGGCGATTCTGCGCGGTTGACTTTGGGGTGTATCCTCATAGATAAATGACTGTGAATCCAATAGGCAATCAGCGGAGCTGCTGCCTTCGATGAAGTCCCCTCCAAGACGGTCGGCAAGCCGATTTGGCCTAGCTAGTCTCTACGAAGGCTCGATTGGCTGCTTTGCCCGGACTGTGGTCATCTCGTTAATCGCAATTCCTTCCCTCTACGCAGGACTCCGACTGTACGACGCCTCTTGGACGCCAACAGGGCTAAAGGATCCTCAGCTCATTGCAGTCGTGGGTGAGAACTGGGCCGTCACTTCAGATGGCCAAGTGTTCCACAGTAGTGGAACATCTCAGTGGTTCTACATCGAGTGGGGAGATTGGAAGAGGGTGGACTACCGGAATCAGCAGGTCATCGCCTGGGGCCCAGCAGAGGGTGGACTTGATAACCTTGTGGTTCTCACCCCTGATGGACTGTGGTATGGCTGGCCCCCCGTCTTTCTTGGAGCCCCTCCAAACACCGAGCCAATCGACAGTGTTGGTGGGGCCCTCACGTGCCACGACTACTTCGATGTTCCCTACGCAATCTCAGCCCACCAGCTTGCTCTGTACGACAGGATGAGCAAGAACTGGGTCCTCAAGGTGCTTTCCCATGGCATCGTGGGCACCCCGGCGCCCTTCCGCTGTCGTCTCTACTTCATAGACCACGGTGGGCTTCGGTTTTTGCAAATCAACTCCAATAACATCGGAACTAGTTTGAATCTTGATCTCACTGAGGATTCCAGCAATCTCGGTTCTCCCGAAGTCATCCGTCAAGTTGCCTCCAACGGCGGTTATCTGTGGGTTGAGACAACGTCAGGCCGAGTGATCGAGGAGAGTCCCCTTCACATCACAGGACAACTGGATATCGAACTTCCCCGTCCTCCTGCTCTCTCTAACATGCGGCTTGTCGGTGGGACCATGGGTTCCACATTGTGGGGGGCAGGAGACCAGGGAATCTATCAGTTTGATCCGACGACAGGTGTCTGGAATTCGGTCCCCCTCCCGTCCGGCTCGCACCCGGAGATACCAAACTCGGTAAGCATTTCCACTTGGAGTTCGGAGCTTGCCGGCGGAGGTTGGGTCCGCTTGGCTATTGCGAAAGATCGACTTTACCGCCAGCGCGATATGGGGAACGTTCCCCTTTTGTGGACCTTGTCTTGCGCCGGACCCGCAACGCTTGCGATAGCGCTGCTCCTGGCCGCCCTTTGGCCAGGATTGGTCGCCATAATGGACAAGACGTTCAGTGTTCGCTCCTCATCAAACTGACACGAATTGTTGCCTCCGCCCGGCTGAGTGACCAGCAATTCATCTAGCAATAACGGTCCGCGAACCTTTCGCGAACCGCCTTGACATGAACGGATCAAACGGATACCCTTTCGATCAATTCGCGATCGTGATTCACCAGGCACGTTTCAATCAGAGGTCAGTAGGCAGCCTCGAGAGCCCAATAAGGGACGCTGAGGCTGGCACCTGTGGACGAAGTCTCATAACCCGGAGGTCGCTGGTTCGAGTCCAGCCCCCGCTACCTCAAAGTGCAACCGAGGCCTTTTGAGCCTCGGTTGTGTTGTTGAGTATCCAGTTCGCGCGGCGAAGTTTCCGGCCAAATCACAGTGGATTCAACACGCCGCAATCATTGATCAGCCCGCCGGACTCGTATCCAGCTGGTCCCAGGTTCCAATCCTGGGGGCGCCCCCTCCCCAACCATGGTCCACCAGCAGGCTCGTGCCCACGGCGCTTCGTCCGGCTATTCCACAGCTGGCATCTTGCGATGCGGTTTTCGGCTACTACAGGACAGCATGTTGAGTATAGTGCCCATGGAGCCGGATGGGTCCCCCACGGCGCAGGAGAATGGGGCTTGGTGGGTGTATCTTCTGAAGAGTGCTACCGGGAGTGGCAGGTCGGTCACACCCTTGGTGCCGAGAGCTCGAAGTATAGTCTGACCCGGTTGCCTGGAGGCACCAGAGACTGTCGTACCCCGGTGGGGAAGGACGCAAGGTAGAGTCTTTCATTCACAGGCATTCCTCTCGGTACACGAGGAGGAAGGCCATGGAGATCATGCATCCACATTGTTGTGGGCTGGACGTTCATCAGAAGATCGTGGTGGCCTGTGTGCGCCTGGTGGGCGCGCGAGGGAAGGTCACGACCGAGACCCGCACCTTCGGCACGGTGACGGAGGATGTGCTGGCACTCGCAGATTGGCTGAGCGAGTGCGGCGCGGCTCACGGGGCGATGGAAAGCACAGGCCTCTACCCTGCCCGACCGCCAGGGCGGGTTGGAAGCCGAAATACAACGTGCTCGAGCAAGACTCTGAATTGCTCCGGGCTAATCCCGCGCACATGAAGATTGTCCCCGGATGCAAGACCAACGTCGTGTTGCCCGGCCACCCATTCGTGAGTGATGCAGACCACAGTCGCAACGTTACCGATTCGTCGCCCGGATGCTCTTTGCGCGCGAGGCAAGCTTCGCTGCCATGTCTTTCTGCCCCATCTTCTCATAAAGCATGGACATATTCTCCAACGATTGCACCACATCGGGATGGTCGGGGCCGAGCGCCTTCTCCCAGATCGCCAGCGAGCGCTTGAAGAGCGGCTCCGCCGCCGCGTACTGGCCCTGGGTGAAGCACAGCCCTGCCAGGTTGTTGAGCGAGGCCGCCACATCGGGATGGTCGGCGCCGAGCGCCTTCTCCCGGATCGCCAGCGAGCGCCTGTAAAGCGGTCCCGCCGCCGCGTACTGGCCCTGGTCCTGGTACAGCAACGCCAGGTTGTTGAGCGAGGTCGCCACATTGGGATGGTCCGGGCCGAGCGCCTTCTCATAGATCGCCAGCGAGCGCTTATGGAGGGGCTCCGCCGCTGCGTACTGGCCCTGGGTGGCGTACAGAGAAGCCAGGTTGTTGAGCGAGGCCGCCACATCGGGATGGTCGGCGCCGAGCGCCTTCTCTGTGATCGCCAGCGAGCGCTTGTAGAGCGGCTCCGCCGCCGCGTACTGGCCCTGTTCGCGGTACAGCAACGCCAGATTATTGAGCGATTGCGCCACATTGGGATGGTCCGAGCCGAGCGCCTTCTCATAGATCGCCAGCGAGCGCTTGCAGAGCGGCTCTGCCGCCGCGTACTGGCCTTGTCTGCGGTACAGAATCCCCAGGTTGTGAAGCGATTGCGCCACATCGGGATGGTCGGCGCCGAGCGCCTTCTCATAGATCGCCAGCGAGCGCTTGTAGAGCGGTTCCGCCGCCGCGTACTGGCCCTGTTCGCGGTACAGCTCCGCCAGATTATTGAGCGAGGTCGCCACATCGGGATGGTCGGCGCCGAGCGTCTGCTCCCGGATCGCCAGCGAGCGCTTGTAGAGCGGCTCCGCCGCCGCGTACTGGCCTTGAGTGCGGTACAGTTCCGCCAGATTATTGAGCGAGGTCGCCACATGGAGATGGTCAGGACCCAGCGCCTTCTCTGTGATCGCCAGCGAGCGCCTATGGAGCGGCTCCGCCAACGTGTACTGGCCTTGTTTGCGGTACAGCACCGCCAGATTATTGAGCGATTGCGCCACATCGGGATGGTCGGGCCCGAGCGCCTTCTCCCGGATCGCCAGCGAGCGCTTGTAAAGCGGCTCCGCCACTGCGTACTGGCCCTGTTCGCGGTACAGCAACGCCAGATTATTGAGCGATTGCGCCACATCGGGATGGTCGGCGCCGAGCGCCTTCTCATAGATCGCCAGCGAGCGCTTGTAGAGCGGTTCCGCCGCCGCGTACTGGCCCTGGGTGAAGCACAGCCCTGCCAGGTTGTTGAGCGAGGCCGCCACATCGGGATGGTCGGGACCGAGCGCCTTCTCCCGGATCGCCAGCGAGCGCTTGTAGAGCGGTTCCGCCGCCGCGTACTGGCCCTGGGTGGCGTACAGAAGAGCCAGGTTGTTGAGCGGCGTCGCCACATCGGGATGGTCGGGACCGAGCGCCTTCTCCCGGATCGCCAGCGAGCGCTTATGGAGTGGCTCCGCCGCCGCGTACTGGCCCTGTTCGCGGTACAGCTCCGCCAGATTATTGAGTGAGGTCACCACATCGGGATGGTCGGGGCCGTAGGCTTTCTCGGCGACACTCAACGCCTTCGTCGCTACGACCATCGCGCGGTCATACTTGCCCTGCTTGTAAAGGGATATCACTTCCTTGTTAAGAATCTTCAAGTCAATGTTCTGCGCCATGTGTACCCCTTCGTATTTCGTTCGCCTGACCCATTATTGTCCCTTCATCCCGAGAGTCAAACCAAGGCACCTGCCACTTCCCGAGTCGCTCTTTCCCCATTGTGATAGCTGGTGAACACACTTTCCCCTTGCGAGCGAGCCAACCCCGCCTGGTATCCGTGCACCGAACGCCTCCTCCCCGCGGCGCTGTCGATTCTCAGTTCACTTTCTGCGCGGTGAACGGCCATGGTGGCCCAAGACCATGACCAATTCCTCTCAGAGGTCAGGCGACTTTATCCACCTCCCTACACCTCGGGAAGTTCACACAGCCCCATAACTTCTCCCCCTTGTGGGCACCATTTGCCGCCACGCGGCGGACCATAGGTACGCCGTACTTGCGGCAGAGAGGCCCCCTCGCGGAATCAAGGGCCTGAGGTAAGGCTTTCGCCGCGACGTCCGCAAGACCAAGATCAGTTGCCAGCCCTGCCGTGTTGTACTACCACTGTGCGCGCACGCGCAATAGCCGCAAATCTACCGCTTCGAGGGCGTGGTCCACGAACTCATCGTGCACATGCCAGTCCTCTCGCTGATGGCTGGAGTCATCTAGTTCAACTGCAACAACCGGCCCCATTCCTTCGCCCCTACAAACTAAGAAGTCCAAATGCTTTTGACTGATCTGATTGAACTGGGCCAGGTTCTCATCGAGCCCAGATACAAAGAGCACATCGCTGAGCCTCACCTTCGGGAACACAAAATGGTTCGGACCGGCCAGCGATGAGAGCACATGAAAGAACGAGATCTCTGCGGTCGAGAGGAAGTTGTCACGTACGCGATATGGAAAAGGTTCCTGACCATTTGGGAACCCCCGGGGTAGGGACTCCGTCTCCTTGCGACGGTCACCCCTGCCGGATCGGCGAGCTCGCTTGTGCCGTCACGGATTTGAGGGCTGGAGGCTCACAAACCGATCCGGGCTTGGTGTCTTCGCACCATCCCAGATGAGGAGTTTGACGGGGAGCCAAACCTGCCCCCGTCAGGCGCGTAACCTGGATGCCGGCGGCTCCCTGGCCAAGTCGCCAGCCCGCCCTCGGTGCGCGGAGCGAGGGGACGGGCGAGTCGCCTCCCGCTACTCGAGAGCAGAACCGAAACCTTTTGAGCCTCGGTTCTCTGTTCATACACACCAGCCCCGATCACGCGACTTCAGCCAAATTCCCCTGCGATCGTGGCGTATCGATCCAGTTCACCCATCATGGGCTCGTAACCAGCTGATCCCAGGTTCCGATCTTGGGGGCGCATCCTACCCTAACCGTAGTCCATCGGACTCGTGCCCGTCGTGCCCCTTGCCCGATTCTGCCACCACGGTACCCCCGGACAGGGTTCTCGGCTACCACACAGCCTGTCGGCAGCAGCCTGACCCTTCATGCCCCGAATGTTGAAGCAAGAGAATGCTTCCCTGTCAGCCAGTTGCCTCCCCCACAACACCACCCCCCGGCACCACCGCGGACCGGTAGAGACAGGGGCGGCGCGCACAATCTGTCACGACACCGGCATCAAGCGTCGCATGTCGACAAGTGTGCTTCTGACCTTACGCCCTCCCGCCTTCTCGTTCACCCGTTTTCTCGTATACCACCCGGCCCTCCACCACCGTCATCACAACCCTTGCCTGCTGGATCTCGGCCGACGACACGCTGCACGGATCCCTGTCCACAACGATCATATCCCCTGCCTTGTCGATCGCCAGGGTTCCTCTTGTTTGCTCCTCAAACCCGCTTCTGGCCGCATTCTCGGTGTAGAGCCTCACGGCCTGTTCAGGGGGGATCCGCTCGCGCTCGTTCGGGTGATTCACGGCGGCATGGATGGCCAACATCACATCGGCTGGAAGGACGTTGCTGTCGGATCCGCCAGCAACCAGCAGGCCTGCATCCAGGAGCTCCCGCAGCGGGTATGCGCGCGACACCCGCTCCTCGCCAAGACGCGTCTCATACACGCTTCCCGGCCCGCCGCGCAGAAACGGGAAAGTGGGTTGGGTCGAGACTACAATGCCCAGGTCAGCCGCCCTTCGTATTTGCTCCGGGCTTGGAAGACCAAAGTGATCAAGCCGGCAGCTTCGATCGGGTATCCGCCCGCCATCCGCGGCAGCTTCGAAGCAGCACAGCGCCTGCTCAATGGCGCGGTCTCCGATTGCGTGAAAGCCCACCTGCAGACCCGAGGCGATGCAATTGCGGACCAGCGACTCAATCGCATCCTGAGCGTGATACAGATGGCCTACCGAATCCGGCGCATCGGCATACGGCCGCTGGAGAGCCGCGGTCCGCGAACCCAGCGAGCCGTCCAACCATATGTCGCCGCCCAAGAAGCGCAATCCTGCCTTCATAACGGCGTCCACATCGAAGGTGTTCCAATGGACCGCCACCCTGACGGGTAGGTCCTGCTGCATGTCCAGAAGCAGCTGGATCTCATTGTCGCCCGAGAAGTCTCCTCCCTCCATTGCATGGATCGCGGTGATCCCGCACGAGGCCGCATAGCGAACGCCCTCGAGGATGCCCTCTCGTTTCGACCCCTCGTCGATTTCCCGCAACAACCGACGCCATGCCTCACCAATGCTCTCTTCCATGATCTGACCGGTGGCACGCCCATCGGCGCCCGTTCGGACCCCCGGTGCGCCGACCGGAAAGCCCATCTTGTCGAAGGCAAGCGTGTTGAGCTGGCAGTAGTGGATGCCTCGGTCCCCGAGAAACACAGGGTTGCCCTTGGAGATCGCATCCAACTCCTCCGCGGTCGGCGGTCGCCCCTCTCGGATCTTGAATTCATCCAGGCCTTTGCCCAGCACCCACGGCCCCGGGCCCGCGCCACGAACGCGGCCTTCGACCAGTTGCAGGACATCGTCCACACAGGTGCAGTGTCCCAGGTCGACGGCCGACAAGTCCAGCCCGGTGTGAACCAAGTGGAAGTGCGTATCGATGGGTCCCGGCAATACGGTCTGTCCCGCAAGTTTGAGAACCGGGATCCCCCTGCCGCGCGCCGCTCTCTCCACATCTCCGCTCGATCCCAGCGCGACAATGACTCCGTGCTCAACCAAGACGCCTTCGCAAAGGCTACTGCTCGGCTCCAGGGTTCGCACCTTCCCGCCCACAATACCGATCGAACTTGTCTTCATGATTCTCTACCCGATGCGCGCACATCCAACCCTCTGGCATGCGCCAGGATCTCGGCTCGCTGGTCCCAGTCGACCCACAGATGGCGAGTGATGTCGCGATAGAGCTGGAAGATCTCTTGGTAGATGGCGTGATTGGCAGGATCCGGCGCATACATCCGCTCCTGCGTAATCGTTGAGCGGATCGCCGATTGATGATCCGGGTACACACCCATCGCTACGAGCGCCGTCAGGATCGCCCCCCTCGCTCCGAACTCCGTCCCTGCCGGCACCCTCACGGTCTTGCCCAGAACATCCGCCTCCACTTGGCCCCAGACAGGGCTCCGCGCGCCCCCTCCAGACAGCATCACTTTGCCGATCGGCAATTGGCATGCGGTCAAGCTGTCCAGCGCAGAGAAGGCCACGCCCTCGTAGATTGCCTTCAGGATGTGATGGCGGGTATGGTGGGCAGCGAGGCCGAAAAGGTTCGCCTTCGCTGTCAGCTTCGTGAAAGGACATCGTTCACCCATCGGACTCAGGTAGGGATGATAGATAACCCCATCCGCCCCTGGCGCGATGCCAGACAACTTGCCATCCAGGTACTGGAAGACGTCCTGGTTTGCCGCCATCGCTGCATCTCGGTCAGCGTGGCCGAATGTGTCCAGGTACCAATCCACGTTCGGCGTCGCGATGGCAGGCGGCACCAACTTCAGGTACTTGCCATCGACGTACGTCATCATAAGGCCAACCTCCGGCTCGAAGATCGGCTCGTCTAGACAGATGGACACAATGTGCGCCGTTCCGAGGATAATGCACACGTCTCCCCGTTCCACCACGCCGACGCCTGTGGCACAAGAGCTCACGTCCACCTCGCCGAGGACCACCGGCGTACCGGCCTTCAGCCCGGTCGCCTCCGCCGCCTCCCTGGTGACCTCGCCGGCGACCTCGGTACACGACGTAGGAACCGGGAACTTGTCCCTCATGCTGGTGATGCCGAGGATCTCGAAAAGCCGGTCGGAGAACGCGCGCTGGCGGATGTCAAAGAGCGAAGAGGCATCACCATACACCAGCTTGACCTTCCCTGTCAGCCGGAGGACGATCCAGGCTGGAGGGAAAATGATGGTGGCGACACGCCGGGCAGTCCCAGGCTCATGGTCGAGGAGCCACCGAGTGACCGGTCCGCAATCGCCGGTGTAGAAGTAGTTGCCGCTGATGCGGCAGCCCTCGGCCAGGACGCCACTCTTTGCCCAGTCCGCAATGTAGGGCCCCGAGCGTGCGTCGTTCCAGAGGATGCCCTTTCTGGCCGGCTCAAACCGTTCATTCAGATAGCAGCATCCCCACCCCTTCCCCGTCACTCCGATGGTTAGGATCTGATCCGGATCGACACGCGTCTCATCCAGAAGCCGCCGGATGGCACGCGAAACGCTCATCCAATCCTGTTGGAGGTCAAACTCCGACCAGCCTTCATGCGGGTTTTCGACCGGCGTATTCTCCGCTGCTACGGCCACCTCGGCGCCCTGCATGTCTGCAAGCACCGCCTTAACCGCCGACGTCCCCGTGTCAATCCCCAGGACATATCGCTTGGCCATGAGGATCGCCTCCTGCCGATGGGGGTATTTCTTTGCCCGCTGATTCCGCCCGACCAAATACCCGACCTGAGGATGCATGATGTCTCGCCATGCCACCCCAGCGTTTCGGCCGGCTGTCTCGACTTCAGGGGCAAGTGGGCGTCCCCCCGGGCAGTCACTGGCCGGACGCCTCCCGGCCCGCAACCGGCCTCCAAGAGGTCTATAGCACAGGCTAGCTTGGCGCCGCCGTCGTCATCCTGGAGCATTGCCTCTGGATCGCACTTACCGAATTACGCCAACCCCGGTTGGGTTTTCTCTCCACAGCGGCCCGCCGACCAAAGCCGCCCCCCCGCCCCAACCCAGGTCTTGCGCAAGGCGCCCAACCATGTCTGCTCGCCGGCCGCCTGAACCCCGCCAAGGCGCGATCGCTCCCCTGGGTTCAGAGCACGGCCAGTTGCATTTGACAGACGCTAGCGGACTAAGTAATCTTTCAGCACCTTGATGAGGTGCCGGTTTTCGTCGGCGGCTCCGATCGTGACCCGGAACCAGCCATTGTTGCCGTACATCTCCTTCTGGGCGCGGATCATCAGCCCATTCTTGTCTGCTTCGGCTACGATTTCCTTCCCGGTCCGTCCCGTCCCGCCGGCATCAAACAGCATGAAATTCGATTGGCAGGGGTAGATCTTCAGCCCGGGGACGTCGGACAGGGACTTAACGAAGTTCTCGCGCTCACGGCGAATGAAGTCCACGCGCTCATGAAGCGATTCCCGGTCTTGCAGCGCCGCCAAACCGGCCCACATGGCGATCGTCCCCACGTTCCACGGCATGAGCAGGACGGAAATCTGACGGATCGTGTCCGGATGCCCGAGGGCATAGCCGAAGCGCAACCCCGCCAGGCCATAAGCCTTCGACAGCGTCCGGCTGACAATCACATTCGGGTGCTTCTTGGCATGGCCGACCTTGGATTTCTCCAGACCGGCGAACTCCACGTAGGCTTCGTCCACGATCACCGGGATGCCCGTCTCGACGACCTCCAAGAAGCGAGTCTCGTCCGCATAGTGACCGGTCGGGTTGTTGGGATTGCCGAAGATAATGACCTTGGTGCGCGGGGTTATCGCCTTGAGCACGCCGTCATAGTCGTAAGCGAAGTCGCCATCGCGCAGGGCGATCGGCACAGAGACAATCTTCCCGCCGGCGGCCTCACAACGAAGACCATAGAGGAAGTAGCAGGGACTCTGCAGGATGACCTCATCTCCGGGCGTCACAAAGGTCCGGATGGACATATCCAGCACTTCATTGGAGCCGTTGCCGAGCAGGACGTTCTCGCGGCCATCCAGCCTGTTGATCTCGGCGATACATGAGCGGACCACAGCGCCCGCGTCCGGGTAGCGATTGCCTATCGTGGCATACTTGTCGATGGCCTCTTTCACGCTCTTGGTCGGCGGAAGAGGATACTCATTGGACATCATCCGGGCCAATTCCGGGTTCTCCCAGGCCCGGTCGATGTGCGGCGACAAGTATGCAGACTTGCCTTTCAGCCATGGTGCGATCGATGCGTCAAGGGACTTCATTTGAGGTGCCTCCCAATGTGAGTTCTGATGGTTCTCCTCCAACGATCGCGGAAGGAGCATCTCGCGTGGCACAGGCAGGCGCTCGCCAATCGCCACCCATAGGAGTCCGGCTGCGCAGAGACGACTCCCAGTTATCTCTCGCGACGCTTAATCCTCATGCGCCTGAGGCTCCTACCCGATGGCCTTGCAGCCGATCGTAAACAACTTCACCGCCTTTGATGGTTAGGTCAACAGGGATATCCTTGATTTCAGCCTCGGGCGCGCCAAGAGGATCCTTCCCCAATACCACAACGTCTCCCAACTTCCCGATCTCCAGGGCGCCTTTCTCCGATTCTTCGAACCCCATGCAAGCTCCGTTGTGTGTATACAGTTGAAGGGCTTCCTCCCGCGTCAACCTCTGGTCCGGGAATGGGTGGTTCACCGCGCTATGGACGCCGAGCATGTAATCCGCAGGCATCACGCTGCTATCAGACCCACCGGCTACAAGAAGCCCCGCATCCAGCAGCTCTCGAAGGGGGTAGGCTCGCTTAACCCTCGCCGTCCCCAGCCGCGATTCGTACACGCCGCCGGGGCGGCTTCGCCGAAATGGGAAGGGTGGCTGGGTGGCAATCACCACACCCAAGGTAGCCGCCCGCCTGACCTGATCGGGCGTCGGGATGCCGAAATGATCAAGCCGGAATGGGCGCTCAAGTGCCGGGCGCCCGCTGGCTGCCTTTTCGAAGGCCACCAGGGCCTGTTCGATGGCCCGATCGCCAATAGCGTGGAAACCAATCTGCAGGCCTGCCTTCACGGCAGCGGCAACGAGGTCGTTCACCTCCTCCTGCGAGAAATACAGCTCACCCGCATAAGAAGGTTCATCGGCATAGGGCTCGACCAGCGCGGCCGTGCGAGACCCGAGGTTGCCGTCTAGCAGGATATCGCCGCCAAAGGCCTTCTCACCTCGGTCGACAACCGCCCCAACTTCCGTCGTACACCAGTAGACTTTCACCCGTACCGGAAGCTGGTCCTTGAGCTCAAACACCAACGGGATTTCGCCGTCGCTTGTGGTCGGGCCGCCCTCAATCGCGTGCAGCGTCGTGATCCCACAGCTTGCGGCATAGCTGGCCCCATTGAGGAGGACATCCCTTTTTTGGGAATCGTCCATTAGCGACAGCAGCATCCGCCGCGCATCGCCCGTAACCTCTTCCATGAGTTGGCCCGAGATCGCTTTGCCATCGGGCGACTTGCGAACGCCACGCGCCTCCGGCGAGATCCCGAGGCGGCTGAAAGCAAGCGAGTTGACAAGGACGTAGTGGTAGCCGCGATCTTCGATAAAGGCGGGAGATGAGTTGCACACTCGGTCCAGCTCTTGGGCTGAGGGCGGCCTTTTCTCCTTGAGATCGAACTCATCCAGCCCTTTCCCCACGATCCAGCGCCCCCCTTGGCCGGAGGCAGCGTGTTCCCTGAGCAATTGCAGCACCTCATCAATCGACCGGCAAGCCGAGAAATCGATTGACGAGAGATGCATCCCAGTGATTGTGAGGTGGAAATGGGTATCAATTGCCCCTGGCAGGACGGCTCTGCCACCCAGCTCGACGACCTCGATGTTCCTTTCAGCAGCATACCTCTTGAGGTCAGAACCATTCCCCAAGCAAGAGATCCTGCCCGCCTCAATAACAAGGGCGTCATAGCGACTTTCGGACGAATCCAGCGCCACAATCTTGCCATTGATTAGGGCTATTGAGTTCGACATGACCTCTGGTCCCTCATGAGGCACGCTCGGCAACCATATCGGCCAAGATCACCGCCCTATGATCCCAGTCATCCATGAGATGCGTCCGGATATTCCGGTAGAGATCGAAGATCTGCTGATAGACTTGGTGCTTCTTCAGGTTCGGCTCATAGGTGCGGTCGGTCTTGACCAAAGCGCCAATGGCTGTCTGATAACTCGGATAGATGCCCATCGCCACCATCGTGGTGATGATAGCGCCTCTGGCCCCATGCTCAGCGCCGGCCGGGACTTTCACCGGGCAGCCCATGATGTCGGCTTCGATTTGGCACCAGACGCCGCTCTTTGAGCCGCCCCCTGACAAGGCGATTTCCTTGAGCTCCACTTTGCTGGCCTGCACGCAGTCCAGGGCAGAGAACGCCACCCCCTCGTAGATACTCCTGAGGAGATGATGCCTTGAATGGTGCAGATCGAGACCAAAGAAGTTCCCCTTTGCCGTCGGCTTCCGGATGGGAGCCCTTTCACCGCCTGGGCTCAGATAGGGATGGTAGACAATGCCATCACATCCAGGTGGGATTTGCATGAGCCTGCTATCAAGGTAGTCGTACAAGGGCATGCCTTCTTTCGCCGCCTCTATCCGGTCGGCTTCCCCAAAGTTATCGACATACCAATCCAGATTCGGGGTGGCGATAGAAGGCCCCGTCAGCTTCAGATACTTCCCATCTACATACGGTAGGAGAACGGTCAAAGTCCCGGTCTCAGGACCAAACGTCGGGCCGGCCTGGCAAATCGACACCACATGGGCCGTCCCGACGATGATCCCCACCTCGCCGTCGTCCATAACGCCTAGCCCGGTAGCACAGGAGCTGACGTCGCACTCGGCCAGAACAACCGGTGTTCCCTCCTTTAGCCCCGTCGCCGCCGACGCTTCCCGAGTTACCTGGCCTGCGATCTGGCTACTTGAGGTAGGAAGTGGGAATTTCTGCCTCAGCCCGGATATGCCGAAGAGGTCGAAGATTTCTTTTGAGTAGGTCTTGCGTCGAATGTCAACGAGTGAGGGCACATCCCCATGGCATAGCTTGATGTTGCCGGTCAGCTGGAAAACAATCGAGGCGGGAGGGAAAAGGATCGACTCGGTCTGAGCAACCACCTCGGGTTCGTTGTCAACCACCCACCGGGTAACCGGCGCGCAATCACCGCTGTAGTAGTAGTTGCCGCTGATCCGATAGGCCTCGCTCAGCGTCCCGTCGCTAGCCCAGTGTTCGATGTAGTCAGCCGCGCGAGCGTCATTCCACAGAATACCTTTCCGCGCCGGCCTGCCATCTTTGCCGAGAAAGCAGCATCCCCAGCCTTTCCCGGTGACGCCGACGGCCAGAATCTCATCCGGATCAACGCCGTTCTTGGCCAGGACTGCGCGAATGGCCTTGGCGACGCTATTCCAGTCCTCAATCAGATCGAACTCGGACCAACCGGGCCGCGGGGTCTCAACCGGTGTGCTCTCGACGGAAACCCCCAATTCGTTTCCCTCGAGATCTGCCAGCAGGACTTTTACCAGCGAGGTTCCGGAGTCAACCCCGAGCACAAACCGCTTCGTCATCGTTGCGACCCCATGGTTTGCCAGAACCTGTGTGCAAGTCCATCCTATGCCATCGCGCCCAGCTTTTCCAATGGAGGCAGAACCGCTTTGGGGCTTCCGATGTCACAATCGATAAGTCGCCTCAGCTCATACCTGTCGAGAAGTGGCTGGCGCTTTCCGTTGGCACACAGGCCCTAGTTTGTACTATTCCGTAGTAGTGCAGACAGTTAACCAGGGCCATGTGACGTATCCTTGCATTTGCAGACAGTGCCCTCATGGGGAGACGGGGAGACGCGCCCATGACCCTCGAAGACATTGCACACGCGTCCCCCCTTCGCCTGACGGTGGGCAGATGCTCAGGAATGTGAGCCGGGCATGTCGCGAATTCGCGGTTTCCCGCAGCCTGTTCTACTGCTGGCCCAAACGCTACCAGACCTATGGCCCGGAAGAATTGCACCCTCGATGGCAAGGGGCACGTCCGGGTCGGCCGCCGATGCTGGGCGTCCAGGCCGAACGAGCCATCCTGGCTTTGGCGATCACTTGGCTCACCTGGGGGCCCCTGCAGCTGGCTCTCCAGTTGCGCTTGCCCGAACACGGCAGCTGGCGGGAAACCCAGCACCGTCAACCGCCTGTTGCGCCGAGCCGGTCTGCAGACCCGCTGGGAGCGCTTGGCGGTAATGGAAGCTCACACAGCGCCCAGGCTGCGGGTCTCTTGACGAGCGTACCCGCTGCTGAGCGACGCCAGACACCCCACCTGAAGGCTTCCCAGCCGGGGACCTGGTCTGTTTGGACACCTTGTGCGTCGGCAAGCTCAAGCGCGTATGCAAGGTGTGGCAATACACGCCCTCCGACGCTGCTTGCTCGTACGGCTTGGCCGAGGTTAGCCTGGAGTTCTCGGCCGGGGCCACGGCTCGCTTCTTGACCGGTCATGTCCTGCCAGCCTTTCACTAGGCGGGCTGGGAAGCGCAGCGGATACTGACCGACCAAGGCAACGGATTCCGCGGTCGCTTCGAGTAGGCCTGCACTGTGCAGGGTAGCCGCCAAACCCGCACCAAGCCTCGCCACGCCTGAACGAGCGGCTTCGTGGAGAGGCCGCATAGGACCATCCTGCAAGAGCTTTGGCGCATCAAGTTCCGACGCCGTTTCTTCACGGGCGTGCCCCAGAGGCAGAGTGCACTGGAACGCTCTCTCGACTTCTACAACCATCGACGCGCTCATGAGGGATACCCCATTCAGGATCGGACCCCCCGCAGGATCTTCATGCAAAGGACCACCCGTGATGGCCCCTCGAAAACGGCCTCAAGTGCCTGCACCATTGCGGTACTGGATAGCCTAGTTGGTTGCAGCCATCTGGCCGACCTCTTGCCAGTGATGGCATGCCGTGCGGCGACCGGGCATCACTTCGACAAGTTCCGGCTCGATTTCCTTGCAGACATCCGTCGCGAGATCACAACGAGGGTAGAAGGTGCACCCCGGCGGCAGGTGAATCGGGCTGGGAACCTCACCCTTTATGGCCCTCATCCCGACCCCCCTCAACCCCTTGGTGACCGTCGGCACCGAGTCGATCAGCGCCTTGGTATAAGGGTGGATGGACGCGGCAAAGATCGAAGCGTTGTCACCGATTTCCACCGCCTTCCCAAGATACATGACCACAATCCGATCGCAGATATGCCGGACCACGCTGAGATCATGCGTGATGATCATGTAAGTCAGGCGGAACTCGTCCTGCAGGTCCATGAGCAAGTTGAGGATCTTGGCCTGCTCGGAGGCGTCGAGCACCGAAATGCCCTCATCGCTGATGAGGATCTCGGGGTTTGGCGCCAGCGCCCGGGCGATATTGGCCATTTGCAGATCCCCGGCGCTGGAATGAGCCGGATAGGTATCGTAGACCCCCCGGCCCAGCCCCACCGTATCCAGCAGCTCCTTGGCCCGCTCTTCGATGGCGGCTTTGCCCTTGGCGATATGATGAATGGCGAGCGCGTCGGCGACGTGCGCGCCAATGGTCATCTCGGGCGAGAGGGCGCTGAACGGATTCTGGAAGATCAACTGGATCTTTCGGTGGGTTTGTTTGCTCTCGCTCGGCGACATTGCAAAGATGTCCCGCCCACGAAAGAGGACGGTTCCCTTTTGCGGCGTCTCGAGCTTGACGATCAGCCGCGCCAGCGTCGACTTGCCGCAGCCCGACTCGCCAACCAGCCCCAGCGCCTCGCCTTCCAGAAGCGATAGGCTGATTCCCCGCACCGCCTTGACTTTTTCCCTTACCCTGCGAAAGACCGTCAGCGTGTTCAGGTCATAGTACTTGTAAGCATCAACGACTTCGAGAATGGGCGTCTCGTGGTTGGTCATGCAATGCTCCGCGTCATCCTTCTAGGTCGCAATTTTATGGGGTTCGTGGGCGCCGAGGAAGCAGGCTGAGTAATGCCCCTCCCCGACCTCGGCCAGCTGGGGCACCTCAAGGGCGCATCGGCCCATACGATACTGGCATGACGAATACCATACACAGCCATTCCCCTCCCATAAACCCCGGGATTCAGGCAGCACCTTCAATCGATTGAGTCGTTCTCCTTCGAGCACCGGAATAGCTTCCAAGAGGCTTCGGGTGTATGGGTGATGCGGGGAGCCGAGCACGGTGTTCTTGGGTCCCATCTCGATGCACCGACCGCCGAAAATGATGACGATGTCATCGGCGAACTGAGACATTAGGGCGACGTTGCTCGAGATCAGCAGGATCGCCACCTCGGTCTGCTCCCGCAGGTGGACCAGCATCTGGATGACCTGGGCCTGGATTGTTACATCGAGAGAACGTGTCGGGTCGTCCAAGATGAGAAGGGTCGGGTTATTCGCAATCGCCATGGCGATGAGTGCCCGCTGCTGCATGCCGCCGCTGAATTGGTGCGGGAAGTTCTTCATTCGGTCAACAGCATCCGGGATGCCGACGCGTGTGAGAAGCTCGATCCCTCTCTTCCTGGCCTCTTCTTTTGTCGCCCCGCTGTGGGCCTGGATCGTCTCCATCAGTTGGTCGCCAATTACATAGAGAGGATCCATGTAGGAAGAAGCGTCCTGAAAGACGATGCTGATCTCCAAGCCGCGCAACTTGGCCAGCTCCCTTTCCGGCAGCTTCAGCAGGTCCCTGCCCTTGAAGAATATCTCGCCGCTTATGATCTTGCCTGGGGGCGCGATCAGTCTCATCACGGACAGGGCAACGGTGGTCTTGCCGCTGCCGCCTGGGCCCGCCAATCCCAAAACACGGCCCTTTTTCACCTGGAAGGAGAAGCCGTCGACAACCTTCCTCATCCCGGCGTCGGTGGCATAGTAGGTCTTGAGGTTCCTGACATCCAGTATGGTTTCGCTGCTCATTGACCTGACCTCAGACAACAGTCTTAACTTGCATGCTCCCGCGAACGCCGGAGGCACCCGCGATGCCCTCGCCGAGCAGAGACAGCCCAAAGAGCAGGAAAAACACGATGATGCCAGGCAGCGTGGCGATCCACCATGCATTGACCATGTAGTCCCATCCAGCGCCCATAATGTTCCCAAGCGTCGGCGTCGGCGGCAGCACGCTCAGGCCGATGAAGCCCAGCACCGCCTCCCAGATCACCATGGCCCCCAAGTCCAGGATGCAGACTATCAAGAGGGAGGCGGCGATATTGCGCAGGATGTACTTGAAAATAACGCGGGCACCGCTGGCACCCAGGGCTTGGGCTGCCTTGACATAGTCCTTGGCCTTCTCCGTGAGCCCCAGGCTCCGCGCCACGCGCGCATACACGGGCCAGTTGCCAATCGCCAGCACGGTAATGACCGCCGGCACCGTGGGCGTTGTGTATACCAGGACGCAGATGGCCAGGACAACCACAGGGAACGACAGCTGGATGTCCGTGACCCTCATCAGCAAGACGTTCACCAATTTGCCGTAATAGGCTGCCAGGAGACCAACGACGGTACCAAAGGCGACGATCAGCGCCACGACGCAGGTACTCATGAATACCGACAGGCGCATGCCGAACATCAGCCGGCTCAGCAGATCCCGGCCGAGCTCATCCGTCCCCAGCGGGTAGGTCATCGTCCCGCCCCGCATGAAGAAGGGGGGCCGGAAGATGTTGTCCACGTCGATCGCATAGGGGTCGTGGGGGGCAATCAGTGGGGCGAACAAGATGACAAATGCATACACGGCCAGGATGACCGTCCCTGTCATGGCGGATTTATCTCGCAGGATGCGCTCCCAAAAGGTGCTTTTCGCCATAGGTTCAGGCGTACTACCGCCTTGCTGCATCTCAACTCGCGGCTCTTGAGGATTGGGCGCCGCCTGCCCCCGCACGTGCTCACCACCGCTCTGTAGTTTTGGCATAGCAATCAATTCTCCAGAGTCGCCCAGTATCGGTATCGATGGCGATCTACAAGCTACTCAAGGCTTACCCGGGGGTCGATGAATCCGTAGATGATATCGACTGCAATATTGATCAGGACAAAGACCGACGCAAAGAGCAAGACAACGCCTTGGACGATAGGAAAATCCCTTTGCAGCATACTAATAATGGTCAGGAGGCCCAGGCCTGGGTAATTGAAGACGAACTCGACGATGATAGCGCCGCCGAGGAGGTATCCGAGGTGGACGCCAAACACGGTGACCAGCGGAATAGCGATGCTTCGCAGAGCATGCTTGAACAGGATCAGGCGATCCGGGATGCCCCTGGCTCGCAGCCCTGTGATGAAATTCGCCGACAAAACATCCGCCAGGCTTAGCCGGATAATACGGAGCCACAAAGGGATCAGGGACAGCGATAGGACAAAGGCAGGTATGATGGCGTAGGCCGGACCCTGGTAGCCCATGGTGGGTAGGAGCTTCAGCTTCACCGACAGCAGCAGGATGAAGACAATCCCCAGCCAGAAGTTGGGCAGGGATTGCGCACAGATGGCGATGAACAGCACCAATTTATCCCAGATCGTGTCCTTCTTGAGGACAGCCAAGATACCCAGGGAAAACGAGATTACCACAACAAACACCATCGCCAGCCCGGTCAAGAGCAAGGTATACGGCACCCGCTCAATAATCAGGCCTAAGACCTCGGCCTTCGCGTACTGCTGGACGCCGGTCTCTTCGGTCGGCGTCAGGAACTCGTGCATGCCCGTGTGGGCGCTTCCGCCTGCCGAGCGGAAGATCGAAGTCCCCAAGTTGCCCCTGACGACCTGCGACAAGTATCCGGCGAACTGGACCAAAATCGGCTTATCGAGGCCTAAGGATTGCCGGATCGATTGGATCATCTCTGGAGTGGCCCCCCCGGCCGCAATGAGGCGGGCTGGGTCTCCAGGGATGACCCGGATCAGGCAAAAGACCGCGAAGGCCACCACAATGACGACCGCCAAGCCCCAGATCAGTCTCTTCAACGCGTATTCAAGCATCTTGATTCCAGTCGCCTCCGACTCACGAGAGCATGTCTTTGCAACCTGCTCGGCAGGCACCCCGATGGCGTCTCAGATCGATGCAGATGCCCCGCAGTTGAACCTGGCGGTTGGATGGAACTCTTGAGAGGCCATATTCTGCGAGGCCTCCTAGATAGGAGGCCTCGCAGAAACCTCGACGACCTGGCAGGGTCCGAAAGAAGCACTGGGAGTCCGGGAAAGTGGGGCGAATAGCAGATCGGTCGTCCGCGCCTGGTAGGCGCCTCCTGCTGCCCCAGAGAGACTTTGCGCGGCGAGTGTGGCTCTCTCGCTGACTCCACCCATCCGAACCCGGGGTTTCTCCGCTGCCTGCTAGGCCGACTTCCCAAGGTTTGTAATGCCGTAGTTACCGCTCGCCAGTTGCTGGAATCCCGTGACCCGCTTGTTGACCGCGGTGACCATGCAGTGGCCGGCAATCGGGATGCTCGGCATCTTCGCCACCAGGAGAGGCAGGGTCTCGGAAGCAAGGACATTCGCACGTGCCGTGGCATCAACGGTGCCGTTTTCCTTCACCAAGGCTGCGTCGATGTCGGGATCACTGATGAAGGTGATGGCGGCCATGCCACTCTTCCACATCGGCCACAGGATCAAGTCCGGCTCGGGCGATCCGGTGCACCAGCCGCACGTGATCATGTGCCCCTTATCCGGGTTGTAGAGCATGTCACCCCAGGCGGCAGCATCGCTCACAACCAGGTGGACCGGGATGTTGAAGCTCTGCCACATGGCGGTCACCAAGGTCGCCCATTCCTTGTCCTTGGGATAGCGTCCGACCGGGCTGTTGAATTCGAGCGTCGGCAGGCCCTTGCCATCCGGGTAACCTGCTTCCGCCAGGAGGGCTTTCGCCTTGGCAGGATCGAACGTGGGGAAGCCAGGCACGGCCGCATAGCCCAGCTTGGTGGGCGGGATATGGGCATAGATCGGATAGCCAGCGACGTCCATGATCTTCCAGATGGCTTCGCGGTCTATGGCATAGGCCATGGCCTGACGCAACTTGGGGTTGTTCTGGAAGGGAGGCTTGTTGTCCCGGAAGTGGACGAAAACCGGCTCGACACTCTTCACGATCTGAACGTCGAAGCCTCCCTGAGCCGTAGCAGCCGCCGCCTGCTCAGGATTCAGCCGCTCGGCAGCATCCACTTCTCCGGCAAGCAGGGCCAACAGCCTCGTGTTGACATCGCCAATGTACTGGAAGTTGAAGTTCTTGACTTTCGCGCCTGCCTGCCAGTACGCGTCGTGCCGCGTGCAAACCGTGGCGTCCTTCTCCTGGGCCACGTACTTGTAGGCGCCGGTTCCGTTGGGTCTTGCGGCCAGTGTCTTCGGGTTGGCGATGTCAGCGGCCGATAACATGCGTACGAAGCTGAGGCCCCACAGCATCGAGGCATTCGGCTTTTCCGAGCTGACCCGCACGGTGTAATTGTCGACCACCTCACCTGTGTATATGTTCTGCAGGAAGAAAAAGCCCGGCTTCTTGGGATCCGAGTAGTACTCGACGGTCGCCTTGACGTCTGCGGCGGTGAAATCCGACCCGTCGTGGAACTTGACGCCCTGGCGTAGCTTGAACTCAATGGTCTTGTCATCCACCCAGGTATGGGAGAGCGCCAGGTCCGGAACGACCTCCGTCGGGTTTTCTGCGGTGCATGGCGTGTCGTAGAGACGGCCGTAGAGCACATTCTCGACGATCAGCTGGCCCAGGTTGGTGTGGGATGTCGGATCCCAGTTGCCCGTGACCGCTTCTGAAGTGGCGATCACAAAGGTCTCGGCCCCGACCCCAGCTGCTGCCGCGGCGGCTGGCGCTGCTGTCGCTGCTGGGGCTCCGGTGGGCGGAGCGCCAGCAGTTGCAGCGGCGGCTGGCGCTGCCGTCGCTGCTGGGGCTCCGGTGGGCGGAGCGGCACAGGCGGCCAGAACGCTGGCGATGGCCGGGAGCGACATTCCGAGGAGCCCTGCCGTCTTGATGAATTCGCGGCGGCCAATCTTGCCCTCCTGAAATTGACGAATCAGTTTTTTCTCTGTCATGGAAGAAACCTTTCCTCTCTGAGGATTACATTGTCAGGCTGATCGAGAAGGAAGACGCCATCGCGTGCACAATCATGCATAGGCCCTCCTACAGGTATTCTCCTTTGAACCTTTCGGTTTGAAGAGCGGGCCGCGTCACAAGAAGAGGGTGAACTTCCGAGAATGACGCCTGCCGCTTTCATGTCATCAGTCCGGCCCGTTATGTTCGGATTGGGGCGATCACGAGCCCCTATCCGATACAAGGCTACTCTCTATGAAGGGCACGTCAGTGCCGTGATCGGGAGACATATGGTTGGGGTTTTTGGCAGAACTGCTAGTGTGGCGTTCTGGAAGTTCCTTGAATAAATGGTGTATCCCTTACGTCCTGTTTTGCCTAGCTTGAGGGGCCGATCTGGCTCATATCAGGCGACACTCTCAACAGCGTAGCTGCCTCAATCCCGGAGGAACTCGCAAAAATCCGTCAGGTTATCTCCGGAACGCGATACTAGCTTGGTGTCGCTGCGAGGCGGAGGTGAAGTGCTGGGGCCAATGAAACTTGACCCCACAACGGGGGGTCTCGCCAACTTCGCCCTCGCTCGACCACAGGTCTGTGCGCATAGATGATCCCTGCCAGGTCAAGGCTGGACGTCCAACCTTTAATTCATTCTACACCTCATTCCCCCCTTGTCAATCCCTCGCCGGAGGGCGGCTATTCAAAGCTGAAAAGCGGACACCTGGTACCCTCCGGCGAACCACTCAGAGGCACAAATGGAGCAAATCCACCCTGGTCCAGCCTCCAGGGCGGGCAAGCGATTCGGGAGCGAGCAACTCAGATTCCTCTTTCGGGCCTACGTCAAGGGCAATGTGAAAGGGACTGACGTCCACGAGGTACTGGGAATTGGCAACAGCCCTTTCCTTGACCTGCTCAAGGAGTACCGGCAGGGCCCAGAGACCTTTTCGCTCTCGTATGAACGGGCAACACCCTGTCGCCTGTCGGTGGCCGAGGAGGCGGGTCGAGGATTCTCGGCTGCCCATCTCCGGCTACAACTATTCGGCCCTGCACGATCGTCTGGAGAAGAGGGGGATCCATGTCTCCGCAACAACGATCACGACGCGCGCCAAAGCCTTGGGCTGCTATCGGCCCCGGCCCAAGAACAAAGACCACGACCGCGAAGTCCTAACCACTTCTATCGGACCCCTGGTTCAGCATAACGCCTCGTTTCACCTCTGGCCCCCCCCACGCCAAGGAGAAGTGGACCCTCATCACCTCTATCGACGACTTCAGCCGGAAGCTCCTCTTCGCCGACTTCTTCTTCCAGGAGACGACCTGGGCCCACATCCAGGCGGCCCAAATCCTAATGGAATCGGGTGGAATCCGGCTCCGCTCCCCTGGTCTAGAAGCCCGGCCGGAAGCCAGGTCGTGGTTGGCGAAAGGGGCCTGCGAATTGAGGCAGGTTGTCTTGCAGCAGGTCCCGAAGCGCAACCTACAGCAAGGACAACAAGGAGCCCAAGGGTTCCCTGCCCCTGCTTCCCGG
The DNA here is from genome assembly GCA_050012135.1 of Anaerolineales bacterium. Taxonomy (GTDB): domain Bacteria; phylum Chloroflexota; class Anaerolineae; order Anaerolineales; family RBG-16-64-43; genus JBEKHT01. The sequence continues at coordinate 29,310 of JBEKHT010000018.1, forward strand.
TCTCATCCTATTCATCTTGGTGGCGGTGAGCGTGAGGTTGGCCACCGTGGCAGCCAGCATTACCTGGAAGAAGGTCTTGGCTTGTCCAAAGTAACCTGATTGGCGAACCCCCAGCTGGAACAAGCGCACGATGCGGTGCTCGGCCGCATGGCGTTTCTTCCGCTATTCCCGGAAGGCAGGGCTCGCTTGCAACACCCAGGCCGCTTGGAGAAGACACTCGCGCGGATGGATCATCACCACCCGGCCTTTACCCGGCTGGGCTCGCATACATGCCGGACGCAAGGAGCACCGGTCACACACTGTTGCGTTGAACACGAACGCCCATCGCGTGCACCTGCGCCCTGGATAGGTTCTCCACCCTGGAGCAGGTACGGGTCGTCCTTCGTGAAGACGCGGACTGCTCTACGCCAGTGGCCACTTAGGAAGCTACAACAACCACCAGGTCCACTCCAGCACGAAGGCGATCCCTAGCATCCGCTTTGCCCGCGCCCTGAAGGAAGCCAACAGCCTCTTCCGACCCTTTGCTCTGCCCAAGCCCTACACCTCGCCCAAAGACGTCTTCCCTGGCCTGGCCCGGGCAGGCTGCCTGAGGGAGCACCGAATGGCCAATGCCTTCCGCCGCATTTCACTCTTCGGCCGGGAGATACATCCCCAGGGCCCTGCCTTACGAAGAGGTCGAGCTCCATCTAGTCCCCAATGAGGGCCACGGAATCATGGACATCCGCGTCTGGTTCAAGAACCAGATGCTCCAGTCCATCACTCTCCCTTTAGAAGGCATCCGTGTCCACTTTCGAACTTCGAAGGTGTCCACTTTTCAACTTTTCCCAACATTCCCTTGCCGGAGAACGATTGCAGTCGGCGGCGAGTGGCCCTGAAGCATGCTACATCGGCCGGTGATTGTAGACATCGACCGAGGCGGCTTTCCAGGATGGTGCCCGCTCCTCCCGCTGCCCCGGAGGCATGGCACTGGGCCAGATGGCGCTCGCGGCCCTCCCGACAAGTACCCCCCGGGCCCCCTGGAGGCTCATATCCCGCAGAGGCCTGGAGTGTGTCGAGCCCTCCTACCTGCTTTCGGCACCAGACTGACCCCAACCAGGGCGGGCTTCACGTTGTTCCACAACGTGGGAACTCAGGGCGCAGGCGACCGCAATGATAGTGGGCTCAAGCCGGGGACTGGGAGGTTGTAGCCGCTGCGGCGCGCGGACTCCGCGTGCGAGCGGTTGTAGTGCACCATTCCGCCGATTGCTGCAATGCCAGCGGAAGCTACTGAACCTGCCCGGCAGCCGGAACCGCGGCCGGTAAGTGGGCGAGGCGGCCAGCTCGAGCGGGTACCTCCCTCCCGAAGCCTATGTGGAACCATCGCTTCCTACTCGGCCGTCGGACCCTTTCGGCCCCATTTGGCGCGACGGGAATGTGCCAAGTTGACTTCCTGATACTGGTGGCATAGAATCAATTGGAGAAGCGTCCTCGTGTGACGCGAGACAGGGACACTACTTCAATGTCGCCTCTGCGAGCCCGTCACGACGACTCTGTTGGCGCTGCTGTGAACCTTCGGCTCTTCACGCGGCCCGCGCTCAAACAGAGGAAGACCACGGAGATCTGCGGCCGCATTCGCACGCTGATAGTCAGCGGCAAGCTGAAGCCCGGCACCCAACTTCCCCCCGAAATCGAGCTCGCCGAAGCCTTTGGGATTAGCCGGAACACCCTGCGCGACGCGCTGAACATCCTTCATCAAGAAGGCACGATCATCCGGCGGCATGGGTTGGGCACCTTTGTCACCCAGCAGTTGTTGATGCCCAACCGCCTCGACCTCAACATCAGCACCACCGAACTCATCCGGTCCACGGGGTGGGAGCCAGGCGATGCCCAGATCAACGTACGCCAGGTCCAGGCTGAGGAGATCTGGGCCGATCTCCTTGATACCGCCCTTGGCACCCCGTTGATCGAAGTCGAACGTGTGCGCACCGCAGGCGGGAAGCGAGTAGTGTATTCCTCAGACCGATTCCTCGCACAGTTCTTGGATCTGTGTCGCCCCTCCATGGGCCTCTCTGGCGTTGAGCGCTTTCTGCTGCAGAAGAAGTCGATGTACTACCTCTTCGAGCATCGCCTTGGCCTTTCAATGGCCTACGGGGTTGCAACCATCAAACCCGCCGTGGCCGACTCTCATCTGGCGGAGAAACTCCTCGTCCCGCAGGGTACGCAGTTGATGTTCCTGGCGCAAACGGACTACAACACCGGTGGCCGGCCTCTACTGGCCTCGCACGAGTACCATCTTGCCGACGTCTACTCCTTCACCGTGTATCGGAAGAGGTAGCTGAACCCCATCCGACCTAGTCCATAGTTCCGCTAGCCTTTCCGACCCCCGATTACCCTGGCCTCTCTGCGACACTAAGCCTGGCCTAGCGCGCAAAGCTTCGGCGTTCACCTCGCGCGGGAACGCGAGGTTCCAGCTGGGCCGGGGCCGCCGGATAGGCCATGAGGATAGAGACTGCCACGGCCGCGATGCCCCCTCTCCATCAGGCACACACCCTGTCCGAGAACCCCTGGCAGCGCACATAGCGTTAACGCCGATCCTCCGAAAACACGAGTTACCAATGGCGCTACTGAGCACCCCCTGGATGCCCTGTGCATGAGTCGCGTGAAATGTCCCACCTCCTGTCCATTTCGACTTCAAGAGCGAGCCTCGCCCCGAGCGATGCCGACCAGACCTTTGCACGTGGCGGTCACGCAGTCTACACCGCGCAACGGCACCCGACCGCGCCAGAGATGAGCCCTTCCGGTCCCCTGCTCAGCGTATCAGGGCAAGGGTGAGCGCGAGCCCGTACCCGACCGCACCGATCCCAACCAGGACAAGTGCGAGGTCGGACAGCCTCAGTGTGCGAGGGCTCGGCCCAAGATCGAGGATAACGGCGCGGACACCCAGCAGCGCATGCGTTGTGACCACGACCAAGAACGCGGTCTCAAGTGCAAAGACGGGGGGTGTCCGGAGGTAGTCCACGACCTGCGCGAAGTCTCGCAACCCCCCAACGGCGAGGAAGTGTTGCGCGACCCAGTGGAGGCCGACAAGCGGTATCAAAAGCACTCCGGTTATCGCCTGCAGGATCCAACTTGCCATTCCGGCGCTTGACCGTGCTCCCATTCCTCGCCCCGTCTCCCTACCGAAGAAACATGGCAGATCCAACCAAACAAGTAAGACCCAGGCCGATGCCCAGGCTCATCCAGAAGAGCTTTCTCTGCCACCCTCCTCCTTGCCCAAGCCCGAGCAGCGTAAGTCGGAGCCCGTTCAGCCCGTGAAGGAGGACCGCCCCCAAAAGCAGGACGTCCAGTGAGAGGAAAAGCGGAGTGCTGACGAGATGCACAAAAGAGTCCCAGGCTCCCGGTCCGGCTCGCAAGCGGCTCAGCACGGCAAGATGGAGGCTAAGATACAAGACCAGGGCGAGCCCTGTCAGTCGATGGAGCATGAACGCGAGGCGACCCGCTGATCTTTCCCTTGCAAACCAGCGGGAGTGTATCACCGCGCCTTCCCCTTTCGCGCATGGGCGAGCAGACGCCCTCTCAGTCCGAGGATCAGACCGGCGGGATCCACACCCGTCGGGCAGACCTCCGTGCAGTCAAAAGCGGCGTGGCACCTCCACACTCCGTGCTCTCGGTCAACTTGCGCCAGAGCCGATCCGGGGTCGCTGGCGCGGGGCTCCTGGACTATTCGCCCAGCCGCCGCGAGGAGAGCCGGGCCAAGATAGCGGGGGTCGTGTCCAGCGATTGGACAGGCGCTCAAGCACAACCCGCACTCGATGCAGTTTTCGAAGCGCACGAACGGAAACACCGGAGTCCCATCGCCGTCCCCGTCCCCGACCATCCGAGTCAATGGGAGGTTCGTCGTCTCTATCCCCTGCGCGAGCGGGCTCAGGTCTACCAGCAAGTCCCCGATGAGAGGGAGATTGCGAAGCGGCTCAAGCCGGATCGGCCGCCCAGGATCTCCAATCACCGCGATGGGTGTAAGACAGGCCAGGCGCTCTCGCCCGTTAATCCGCATACCGCACGTACCGCACGAGCCGTGATGGCAGGAGTGCCTGAAGAGCAGCGTGGGGTCTTGCCTCCAGGCCTCTTCCAGGGCCTCGAGCACGTACGCACCGCCCCGGACTTCCACCCGGAAGTCGGCCCAGCCTGCCGCACGATGGATGCGCAGGAGAGTGCCCCGTTTCACCGCACCACCCCTAGACGATGCGGGAGGAGAGGCACATCTTGCGTCCGGCACTCCGCCCTAATCCCAAGCTTTTCGCAGACCCGGTCGGACAGCATCTCGGCCATCGCGCGCGCCGTGGTCGTTTTCCCACCCACAATGGACATCAAGCCCGGGACCCCCTCGCCAGCGTGGTCGTAGCATGCGAAGCCCCTGCTGGCCGACCGTCCCCCTGTACCCGATTGGACCATGAGGGGGCGGGCAGCCGTCATCACCCCTCTCAAAGGATATCGGCGGATGCCCGGAACCAGCCCTTGCGCCACCCTGAAGATCTGGTCCAGGTGACCCTCGGGGATCGAGATATCGTCCGGATTCGCCACGGTCCAAGAGGTGGTCCCCAGGATGCTTGACATTCGCAAAGGCACAACAATGTCTCCGTCCGCCGGAGGGCAAAGGATGTTGAGCACCTTGTTGCACACTCGCTCATCCACGGTGGCCAACACACCGGCCGAGGCCTCCACCTCGACCTTCGCCCCCGCGAGAGCAGCGACCCGGCCGGCCCAGGGACCGGCCGCGTTCACTATCAGGTCTGCGCCGATGGTCATTTTCTTCCGGGTCTGGCGGAAGATGACGCTTACCTCTCCTCGCGGAGGATTGAGGCCAACCACCTCGGTGAAGGTAAGCACTTCCGCCCCACGGCTGCGGGCGCTCGCCAGAAAGCTCAAGCAGATCCGGTAGGGGTCAAAAACCCCATCGGGGATCTCCACGGCGGTGTGGATTCGGGGGTTGAGGCTCGGCTCCAACCTGAGCGCTTCGGGGACCGGGAGTTCGCGGGCGGGTATCTCGCATCGTGCACAGGCCTCAAGGAAATTCGACCGGTAAGAAAAGTGCTCCTCGGTCCAGCCGACGAAAAGACCCCCGTTGAGCTCAAGCGATTGGGGCATGATCCTGCGCAGTATGCGGTTTTCGATCACACATTCTCGCGCAGCCACCGGGTCGCTGACCGCATAGCGGGCCCCGGAGTGGAGCTGGCCCTGGTTGTGCCCGGTCGTTCCGCTAGCTACTCCTGCGCGTTCAATAACCGTCACCCGGAGCCCGCGCAACGCGAGGTCATGCGCGATTGCCGCCCCCGTGGATCCGGCACCGATCACAACGATGTGGCAGGAAGGCCCCTGGGTCACTCTCTCTTCTCCCCTCTTCCAATACGGTACGTACGCCCTGGGGTGATCTTCTCCTCAGTTTGCAGCTCGCGGGTGTCCCGGAGGCCTTGCACTCGCCCGAATCTGCCGGTGTGACTTGGGGGCAATTGACCCACAGACCGGTTGTCAATTCTCATTTCGTGCTGCCTGCCCGAATACCGGTTCGAGTGCGAAGTAGGTTGAACGGTACAGCTGGTAGCATTCCTCGTAGCGGGCATGTGCAGCCGGATCTGGGTCAAATGCCTCCCGGACCCGCACAAGGTTTCCTGCGGCCTGAGGAAAAGAATCAAAGGCCCCGATCGCGACCAGCGCAAGCATGGCTGAGCCGATCGATGCAGAATCCGTCATCTCTGGGACACAAGCCGGTATGCCGGTCACATCCGACTTAATCTGGCACCAAAGACGGCTCCTGGCTCCACCTCCTACGACGCGCAATTCCTCCGTGGGCAGGCCGATCGCCCGCATCCGGTCGGTGATGTCCCGCAGGGCATAGGCCGAAGCCTCGAGGACTGCGCGGATGAAGTGCTCCCTGCGGTGCGCGAGGGTGAACCCAAAGAAAGTTCCACGGGCGGAAGCGTTCCAGGTCGGGGTCATGGCTCCCATCAGACAGGGCAGCATGAGTAGACCCTCGGCTCCTGAGGGGATCGAGGCGGCTGCCTGGTCTAGCTGAAAATAGGAGACGCCCTGATCTCCAGACGGGCTGGCCCCCCGAGCGACAAACTGGTCCCTGAACCAGCTCAGGTTTGCCCCCGAGAGGAACCCTGGGTTTTCTAGAAACCAATGGTCCGGAACCGCATGGCAATGCGTTTCGACTAGGTGTGCCTCATCGAACAGGCACTCCCTTCCCACTGCGCAAACTGGCTCCGCCGTCCCCGCGACATCGCAGATCTGGCCGGGCTGTGTCACCCCAGCGCCCAGGGTAGCCGCCTGCTCATCGCCGCATCCGACCACAACTGGGATCCCCGCTGGGAGCCCGAGTTCTTCAGCGGCCGCGAGGTGCAAGCCTCCCAAGACTTCGTAGGCCGAGCGGATGGGCGGCAGTTTGCGTGGATCAATTGCGAACAGGTCGCAAAGCGCCTCCGACCAACCCCTGGCCTGAACATCGAAGAGCATCGTGCACGAGGCGTTCGATGCGTCAATCGCCACCTCGCCTGTCAGGTGGCCTGTTACTAGACACGTCGGGAGCAGCCAGTAGACGCACTGGTCCGATACGCGCACCTCGTTCTCCATGATCCAGCGGATCTTTGGAGCCACGTGAGAGGGATCGATGTTGAGTCCTGTCCGGTGGAACAGGGTTTTTGGATCGATCAAGCCCGCCATGGCGTGACACTGAGGCACAGCCCTCCGGTCCATCCAGACAATCGCCGGACGCAGTGCCTGCCCCTCGCGATCGACCGGGATGACGCCATCAAGCTGAGCGTCCACCCCGATGGCGCGCACGTGCGATCCGGCTGTGCCCGACGCGGCCAGAAGTGACCGGATGGCTTTCGCCAGGGAGGAGAGCCACACCTCGGGGGACTGCTCAGCCCAGGCGGGCCTAGGGTAACTGACCGAGTAACTCATGCTGGCTTGTGCGCAAGGATTGCCCTCCAAGGAAAGGAGGACTGCTTTCACTCCCTGCGAGCCGACGTCACATCCAATGACATAGTCCATAAGGCGAAAGGTGGGCGGCCTGCGCCGAACCTCAACCCAGATCCTGGAGGTGTCAGGCGCGTTCGATTTCCTCGACGTCGATATACCACTGCATTCTGGTGCCGATGCGGGCTAGCGCCCTCCACTTCAGCGACTTGGGGGCCTGCTCAATCGCATCCAGGAGCTGGCCGATCCGCTCCTGGATGTGCTGGGCGTCCTCGGGCTGGAAAACCGGACCATGGCGGTCGAGCCCATTCCTGATCTTGTCGAGGTTGGCAGTGGAGGTGTAGTAAGACCCCCAGTCCTTGCTCATAACGTTCTCCTTTCCGAACCGGGAACGAGGGAATGCAATTGGTCTGGGACGGCAAGAACCTGGCAAAGCACAGGCAGCAGACTGATTCCGATGGACGGCCCTCCTTTCCCTGGTGTGAGGCCAGTCGCCCCCTGACCTCAACGAGACAGCGCGAGCATGCTTTGCAATTCCTCGAGAGATTGCTGGGCGGACCATTTGTCCCGGAAAATACGGCTGATCGCCGCGGTCACCGCCTGAGGGTTCTTGTGCTGGAACACGTTGCGGCCGACCGAGCACCCCACTCCGCCTGCATCGCGGGCCTGTTGCATGCGCATCAGCAACTCCGAATCACCGATGAGCGATCCTCCTGCAAGGACCACGGGACGCGCGCAAGCGCGGATGACCGCGGCAAAGGACCTCGCATCCCCACTCCAGTTCACCTTCACGATGTCCGCACCGAGCTCCGCGCACAGGCGCGCGTTGCGCTTGAGGTAGTCCGGCCCCAACGCTTGGTTCATCTGATCCAGGCTCTGGTAGGCGTTGGGGTACTCCGCCTCGGCGATCAAGGGCATTCCCAGGAGTTCGCATTGCTCCGCTACGTTGGAGAGATATGTGATCGCCTCGGGTTCATTCTCCCCGGCCAGGGCGACATAGACGACCACGGCGTCCGCGCCGATGCGCAACGCCTCGTCGACCGACCCGATCGGCGCAATGACCGCGCCGGAAGGCCGGCCTGCCGCAGACGCCGTCAGCATGAGCGCCAGCGATGTGGTCGGCCTGAAATGGCGCACGTGCTGTTTCACCATTCCTCGCCCCAGCATGAGGACGTTGGCTCCCCCTCCAATCGACTCCCGGATGCGAGCACCCGTGTCGAACAACCCATCCAGGAACTTGGGCGAAGTCATGCCGTGGTCAATGGCCACGATGAGGCAGGTGTTGGTGTCGGCCTCAAGCAATCGTTTCATCCGAATCGTCTTGCCGGTTATTGCGGACATCGATTGGCCTCCGGTCGCTCTAGTAAAGCAGGGCTTCTACCATTCTGGCCCTTTGCGGTTGATCATGAAAACGAAGGCATACGGAAGATGGTACTCGACCGAGTACATGACCGGATCGTCAGTTGCGCTGTAGTCAGTCTGAGTGAGCCACATGAGCGGGCTGCCACGCCGGACGCCGAGCTTGCCGGCCATCTCCGAGGTCGCGGCGACTGGCTTGAGTTCTGCCACCCCTCGCACGATACGGATCCCGAGCTGATCCTTGCAGAACTGGTAGAGGGAGACGATCTTCCGGCGCGGAAGCTCCCGAGGCCCTTCACGCATTAGCGCGGCGGGAACCGTATCGATTGACCAGACGACCTGCTGGCCATTCGCGATCCGAACCCGGTCGACGACGAGGACCGGACCCCCCCGGGCAATCCCAAGTGCAGCGGCGACTTCGGTCCAAGCCCTCTCAGAACGGACGGAGACCTCCCGGACACCGGGAGACTTCCCAGCCTCCGTGATCATCGTGGAGTTGCCATAGTTAATGCTGAGGTCTTTAACGATCGAAGCCTCAGCTATGTAGGTTCGCCGGCCGCGCCGCCGCACGATCAGACCCTGCTGCTCAAGGATCTTTAGCGTCTCCCGCAAGGTGCTACGGGAGACCCCAAGCAGCGATACCAGTTCGGGCTCAGGCGGAAGCTGCCCCCCTGTCGGGAGGGTCCCGCTGCGGACCGCCTCGCATAGCGCGTCCGCAGTCGCCCCGGTGAGCGTCTGACGGCCCGTTCGCACGGGCGCGAGTCCCGCGACTCTTTCCTTCGCGACCGTTGTCCCCCCTAACTCCCTCCCATTTCAAAGAGCGGGCAGAGGTCCTCATACAGCTTGAGGTAGGCGCCGTAGGCCAAATCGTACGAGGGGAAGTTGGCGGCGTTCGGCTCGAAGCACTCCTTGACTTGGACCATCTCGTGAGCCGCCGCCTCAATCCCTGAGAATAGACCCACCGCCTTGGCGGCGAGAATGGCTGCGCCAAGGGTGGCTGCATCCTCGTTCTCGGTGGTCAGGACCGGCCGTCGGGTAATGTCAGCTTCGATCTGCTTCCAGACCCGACTGCGCGCGCCGCCTCCCAAAGCGCGGATCTCCCGAACGGGGGCCCCCATTCCTTCCACCACTTCGATGTTGCGCATCACGATGAAGCTAACGGCTTCCATGATCGCGCGGGTAAAGTGGCTGCGACTATGGCGCAGGGTGAACCCGAAGAAAACGCCTTTGGCTTTGGGATTGCACTCGGGGGCCATCGCCCCCTGCAGATCGAGAAGCATCAACAGCCCCTCACATCCGTGGGGCACGTGGGCCGCCTCCCGGCCAACGAGGTCATAGGCGTCCTCGCCGCTCCCCTGGCCAACGGACCGCTCCAACTGCCCAAATTCGTCTCGGAACCAGCGGAAAACGATGCCACCGCCTGTGAAAGTGTCCGAAGTGTAGAGACCCGGAACACCGTGATAGTGGCACGGCATCTGGCCCTTGGGGTCGACGGTCGGCTGCTTGACGGTCGCGCAGATAGCGAGCGCCGCCCCGGTGTTCTCGCTGAAAACCCCGGGGAGCACATTGCCCACCCCGATCGCTCCGCAAGCCTGATCGAGGGCCCCAGTGCAGGCCACGGTATTCGAGGACAGGCCGAGCTCATCGGTGAGCTCCTATCGCAACTTTCCGACTGCTTCGCCCGACTCGCGGTAGGCAGGCAGCTGCTCAGGCGAGACTTCCAGCGCCGCCAACATCCCCGTCCACCATTGGCGGGTCTTGAAGCTGCAATAGCAGGTTGAGGTGACGAGCGACCCCTCGCACACGTACTCTCCGGTGAAACGGTGGAGGAAGTAATCCTCGATCAGTAGGAACTTCACAGCCCTGGCCACGACCTCCGGTTCGTGACGCCGCAGCCAAAGGATCTTCGAAGCGGGCTAGGTCGGGACCAAGCGCACCTGGCCAGTAATCTCGTAGGCGCCCCTGTGCCCGAACCGCTCCCCCAAGTCATCTGCCTCCTCCTGGGTGCGGTTGTCGAGCCGCACGATCGCCCGACGGACGGGTTTGCCCTGCCTATCGACCAGAAGAAGGGTTTCCCCCTGGGCGGAGATGCCAAGGGCACGGATGCTCTCTGGCAGGACTTGGGAGTCCTTGAGCACCTGGGCAATGGTGGTCTTGAAGGCCTGCCAGTAGGTCTCGACCTCCATCTCCACCGAGAGGCCGTCGGGCGTGATAAGCTGGTACTCCTCTGAGGCTTTCGCCAGGACCTTTCCCCGCGTATCGTGCAGAGCGCACTTGAGAGCCGTGCTACCGAGGTCGGCGGCCAGGATGTTGTCCATGGTGAGCTCATCCTAAGCTCCAGGCGCCCCGGCCACGGCCAGAATGGCCGTATCCTTCCCGACCTTGATCAGCATGCGTGGCACGCCTTCGGGAACCCAGATCGCGTCACCCGAAAAGAGCTTGTAATACCGGTTTTCGTCATAGACCAGCACATCGCCCTGGATGACAAAGAAGACCTCTTGCGAATTGGGGTGGCCCGGGTCAATGTTGCCGCGCTGCCCGGGTTTCAAGCTGGACGTGCCAAGCCAGATCTTGGGGATGCGGAGAGGTACTCACGGCAGTGTTCCGGACCGTGCATGAAACTTCGGGCTTCGACCTGGCGGACAATCCGGGCGGTCTGATCAGCCATTGTTCCTCCTCGGGGATGCCTTCGAGGGATGCCGTAGGATGTCCGAATGTCAGACATCCTAGCTTGTCCCATTCTAGAGCAAGAAAAGGCATTGTCAATAGATTCCAGAGACCTAATGCAGGAGGCAGTCCAGCAAGAGCGCGGAAGGGAGGGCCCGAGGCGGGGAGAGGAAGGGAATGTGGACGGTAAGGACGCTGCCTACTCATGGGTGCGCTTGGGGGATCCATCATAGCGCGCGTTGTGGGGCCAACGTCACAATCTTAGTGACGCGCATCCGCCAGAGCGTCCAGTCGCGGCTCTACCGGTCGCAGATTCTAGGACTCGCAGCCCTGGCCAAAAACCCCATCCGTCCAAAAATGGGCCTGGATTGGACGTGCACAATGCTCCTATCATGGATGCTGACCGTCTACCTAGGGATCAATTCGCGGCCTTCGCGATTCAATCAGTCTCGGGGCGTTGACAAACACGCCTATCAAGAGGTACCCTTCGAATTACACTTACGGATCAACCTCGTTGGGCTCGAGGTTACTGAACCACGGATGGTACCCTCAAACGACTGGAAATCCTGTTTGAGGCCCCCTCCCCCAGGTTGGGTCTTCCATGATGGGGCCGCTGTCAAGCCCCTCGGTTGTTGGCAACGCTCTGCCCTGCCGGTGTCGTTGCCGGCCTCGAGTTTCTACCATCCTTTGGCGGAGCCGTCGAGCTGGGCGCCGCGCTCCAGG
>JBEKHT010000019.1:0-39985 GCA_050012135.1 Anaerolineales bacterium
TCGTGGGGCGAATCGGCTCGCGCCCGAAAAGCCTCTGGGTGCCCTTCGGGAGGCCGCGCGGCTGGGAGTTCTTGCCATCGAGCTGGACGTGAAACTCTCCAAGGACAAAGTACCCGTTATCAGGGGGCTGTTGCTGGCGCTGCTCGAGCCAGTCGAGAGGCTCCAGGGCTAAGAGAGAGAAGGGGATTTCTCCAGCTCCCTGGCCTTGCAGGAAGAATTGAAATCCAATAGCGTTCAGCGCTGTCTGGGATGTCTATTGCACCCGTAAAGGCGTTCCCGCGGGCATGGACTTTATGGCCGAGATCAAAGTGTACGAGGAGCGCGAACTGGCCGACAGGGAATGATCAGCCAGTCGGCAAACTCTACGCCAACCCAGGCTTCTGACCGGGGGATGGGAAGGTTGTCCCAATTACCATCCTGGGGGAGATCCGGGAAGCGCCTGTGAGTGGCTTCCCGGTTCATTTTGTATCTGTCTTCGATAAGGATTGAGTCCGGTCGAACCTCATCTCAACGGTCGCCCTCGCAACCTGGCAACCGGGGGCAAGAAAAACCTGGTCGCCTACCCCCTGCTCAGTGCAACTCATCGTTCAAACCGTATCCGCGGGAGTGGATCGAAAAAGCCCCGATCCCGTGCTGGGAATAGTGCATTAACCGGCTGCTCTTGTCCCTATCAATCAGCTCGACTTGGAGGCAGGTCAGGGCAGCAGGTCGCCCAGCTGGTGCAAGACGTACGTTGGCTGGATGGAAGAGGCTGCCAGGGCAGATGGAGAGGTCGTGCCCGTCAGCATCAGCGCGGTGGACATACCCGCCGCTTGGCCCATGTGCACGTCGGTCTCCAACCGGTCGCCGGTCATCAGGCAGTCGGCGGCCGGGAGGTTCATCAGGTTCAGGGCGGCTTCGATCATGTAATGGGATGGTTTGCCGACCACGGCTTCGACCCGCATATTGGTACAGGCCTCGATGGCGGCAATGATGGCAGCACAGTCGGGCTCACCACCGCCGGGCACCGGGCAGTAACGGTCGGGGTTGGTGGCGAAGAAGCGCGCCCCGGCCCGGATGGCATCGAAGGCGATCTGCAGCTTGCGGTAAACAAAGGTGCGGTCGAAGCTGGCGATCACCGCCTCGACATGCTGCGCATCCTCGGCCAGCTCGAACCCGGCACGGCGTAGCTCGTCGCACAGGGGTTCCTCCCCGATGACGAATAAGCGGGCGCCCGGCATGCGGCTCTGCAGGAAGTCCACCAACACCAGGGGGGAGGTCAGGATGTCCTCGACAGGGGTCGGCACGCCCAGGCGGGTCAGCTTGTCGGCATAGTCGCTGCGCATGTGGGTCGGATTGTTGGAAATGAAAATCGTACGGGAGCCGTGCTTTCGCAAGGCCGTCAGAGTCTCGCCCGCCGTGGGGAGCAGGGCTTCCCCAAGGTAGACCGTCCCGTCCAGGTCGAAGATATAACCGGCGAAGTAGCGTTCCGGAGTGGGCAGCCTGCTCAATGCAGCTCCTGCCCGCCAGTGACGTTGAACGCCTGGCCGGTCATGTAGGTGGACTGGTCGGAGGCCACGGAGACCACCACATTGCACACGTCGGCGTAGGTACAGCCGGGTTTCATCGGCACCTGGTCGGCGTAGGTCCGACGAACTCGCTCCTCACTGATCCCCCCGGTTGGGGGCATAGGGCTTGAACAAGGCATTCGGACCTTCGGTCCACAGCGGCGTGTCAAGCAAGTTGCCGGGGCAGATGGCGTTGACACGCGCCTCCCGGACTGCATAGCGGGAAGAAATCGCGGTGCATGAACCAATTCACGCATCATCACGGATGTCCAGGATGAACTCTTATGCAATCAGCTTCCACCGATCGTTGCTCGGATAAGCTTGTATCCTTCCTTGTCGAAAGCCGATGCGACTGTGTCCTGGAGGGTCTTTCCGGGAGTCAACGCGACCATATAACCGCCTCTGCCCCCTCCTGTGACTTTCGCCCCCAAAGCACCTTTTTCGAGGGCTACCTTGCAGAGATAGTCCAGGGTTTCGTGGGAAAACTGCATGTCGATCAGGATCTTGTGATTATCCGCCATGATCTTTCCCACATGTGGCAAATCGCCAGCCTCCAGTGCCTTTTTCATTTCATAGGCCTGATCCGTGATGGTCTTGAGACGCGTTGCAAAAAGCTTCGGATCCGCCTTCTTTTGCTGCTCGGTGACCTCGTCCAAGAGCGCCGTGTTTGCCGTGATGCCGCTGTTGGCCAATACGATTTCAAAAGGTTTCGGAGTTTGGATCTTTTCGAAATGTTGTTGGCCGTTCTTTACTTGGAAGAGAAGAAGCCCGCCATAGGTTGAGGCCGTATTATCAACCCCACTCGCAACCCCATGGTAAGGGAATTCGCCCTGCCAGGCTACCCGGTTGATCTCCTCAATCGGATAGCCCAAATTGAATTCTGCGTTCAATGCCCGCGCAAGCGAAACGCAACTGGCAGCACTGGCTCCTACCCCGCTTCCAGCCAATAATGTTCCCCCAAAGGTGATCTTGATCGGGTTCTTCTTGATGTCAATGTTCATGACTTCGAGAATTCTGTCAATGGAGCGCGCCTGCTGTTCCTTCTTCTTTTCCTTATAGCCCGGGACCTCGATTCGGTTGTCTTTGAGGACCCATCCGGTGCCCGTGATCCTTTCCACCGTTGCGACCGTGTCGAAGGAAATTGCCGAGACAATCGCCGGAACTTCTTCCAGAACAAATTGATCACCGATCAAGATGGTCTTTCCAAAACCTGTTCCCTTAGCCATTGGATTCTCCTTGGATGATTTTTTCCATTTCCTCGATCAGTTCTTCTTCTTTTCCAATGGCCACCGTAGTGGCAGCCGTCAGGCTGTGGCAGGCATCAGAGAATCCGCCGAGTCTATCTGTCGCTTCGGGAAGCAAGATATTGAGTCCCATTGCTCTTCCCGCCCTAATTTCCCCTTCCATGAAAGGAGAAACCCTCATGGAAATCTTCACCTCGTTGAACTTGATGGCGCCGAACCCCGGGATTTCATCGGGGATAATCTGAAATCCCGCGATGTATTTCTGGGGATCAATATGGTTCGTGTCCTTAATAACATCACAGAATGCCCCAATCATTTTTACGCCCATCGGGAAAAAGTGGTCTTGGACATGAAACCACTGGATGTGAGGCGCCTTTTTTAGTTCACCTGATTGAAGCCTTGTGATCTGTTCGTCAAATATCTTCGTCCGGATGGCCTTTAGGTGTTCTACCATGCGGTCCGACTCTGGTGAAACCCCTTCAAGGCAAACCCTAACCGCCATCTCCGGTCCTTTTTGGTAATAGCCTACTCCCCCCAAAATATCAAGATAGTCACCTAGTTCGATACAGGGTATTTGACCTTTCGAACTGGTCAACAGGTACTGCTCCCCGGTTTGCTGTTTCCTGATCTCTATCAGGCCCTGTCGAACGGCTTCCTGGGCAACATCGCGGTTCTGGCTCACCAGGCGGCCGTCCACAAAAAAACCGTCTGCCACTGCGCCTACCGCTGCGATCTGAGCCATGTCGCGATTGACGGAATCGAGACTCAGCGCAAAAAGATAGCATGTCGTCGAACCGGAAATATCTCGATCCCCTTTCAATCCGAAGAGATCAGGGTCAAGATTGAGGACTCTCGGATCGGTCGAGGCTTCAGCGACATGGTGATCCAGGATCAGCGTCAGATTTCTTCCCTTGTTCAATTCGGAAAGCATCGGCGCGATTCTGCCGGCAAAATCGGCAAAGATAAGAATGCTTCCCTCCTGCTCGTAAACCTTTCTTAGTACGGCGGGATAAGGCTTTTCCAAACAGAAGCGCTCGACCTTGAATCCTTGCCTTTCCAATGCCCGGGTGAGTATGGCGCCGGAAGTAAGCCCATCGGCATCATTGTGGTGAAAGACCTGAACAGTCTTTTCGGGCCATTGCTTGAGCTGCCGAATGGCACCTTCCATCGCGTCAATTAGGGTATTCAGCACTTTTCTCCTTTACTCAATTCGTCACTAAAGAATCCTAGTGGAACCGTGATCAAAATCAAGACATCTGAAATGACACTAGTTTTCGGCGTAATCCGAAAGCGTAGCATAGAAAAGATATGAATTGGCAGGGTCTAGTCGTTTCCGACTGAAAAACCGTGGTCTGAAAGTTATCAGACGGCAGCAGAAAAGCCAGAATGCCGCTGGCAAAGAAGGCTTGGTCTCAAAAGAGAAATTGTAATCCTCCAGTTCGCCCGCTCTAGATGGCAGGCACACCCGAATCTCGAATTTCAATTGAAAAGCGCTTTGGAAGGCGACCTGCTTGCGAAATTCACAGGATCATTGGCGCTCTCCACCCGATAGGCAAGGCCGATTTCATCGAACACAGTGCGCACATGTTTTCGGCCTGTCTCGCGGTTTTTCAATACGGAATCCTTCGGCCCGGCAAAAACCACTTCGCGCATGGTAAAGTTCCATAACTGGTCGAGGGAAACAAGGTTGCTTGATTCATATCGGAGGTACTTATGCTCTACGGGGTTGAGATTTGGACTTTTTCGCATTGCATTTCGTATATAATTCGGTTATGAAACTTTCAGTAATTATCCCAAGCAGCCCCAAAAGACGCCCGGCGCTTGTCATCACTCAGCCTATCCAAGCCAGTCGCCAGCCGATCATCACTGAAGTCCAATGCACTCAATTCAACACCCAGGCAGCCATGCAGCGTTTCAAGCCGTTTGGCCGCCCAATCTTGTGCCCGATTCAACCGATGGTCTGCTTCCGACAAAATGTGAGTCAGCCAGCCAGCATTTTTCCTGGACTAATCCCTTACCAGTTGCCGTGCACCACAAAGTGCTCGTCGGGCCGTTCGGCCAGTCCCGTCCGTTCCATCGTGGCGGTCAAAACTGGAATATCGTCCACTCGTTCACTTGTTACAGGAAGGTCTTCGCTCATGCCGACAGCTTACCGCATTTCTCAAATCCGGTCATAATACGGGCGAACCCAAAGCTGAAGGAGGTGTTCGATCAGGTTCGCCGTCCCATCTGGATCAACGTAGAGCTTACGAACTATGCGACCCCGGGGGACGGCTGGAACGTCAGGTCGTCGACCTAATGCACCGCATGAACATAAGGAGCCGCGTGCTTTTGTCTTCCTTTGATCCACTCGCGCTCAGACAGGCGGGACGCCTGGCGCCTGAGGTTCCCTGCGCGATTCTGACTTGGCCCAGACAGTTCATCCCGCTGCGAAGGGCATGGCTTGCCCCCCTGGTGCGTCACGAAGCCCGGCACCCGGAGATCCCACAAGTCTCCGCAAAGACGGTGGGGATGTGCCATCGGGCAGGGCGGGTTGTCAGTGTTTGGGTTGTCAACGCTCCCGATGACATGGAACGTATGGCGGCGTTGGGTGTGGACGGCATTTTCACTGACGTCGCAGATGTGGCCTTGTCCCTTCTCGGGAGAGGCTCCCGGGCGATGGGTCATGTTGCCGTCTGACTTGTTCCTGGCCGCCCGAGAGCGGGTTGCGCCTCACGTGCTGACTACGCCTGCTTGGCGGGATCCGCACGACCGGGTGCATGTGAAGTGGGAGAACCACCAAAGAACGGGTTCCTTCAAGCTTCGAGGGGCTGTCAACAAGGTTCTTGCCCTCTCGCCCGCGGACTTAGAACGAGGAATCGTGGCCGCTTCGGCGGGGAACCATGGGCAGGGTGTAGCCTATGCGGGTCGGCTCTGCGGCGCAAGGGTGCGAGTCTTCGCCTCCGCGCACGCCTTCCCTTTCAAGGTAGAAGCGATGAGGGCGCTGGGCGCGGAGGTGGTGCTGATTGAAGGGGACTACGGACGGGCAGAATCGGCGGCGATCGATTGGGCCAGGGAGCACGGGGCGGTCTGGGTTTCGCCCTACAATGACCCGCTGGTGATTGCGGGTCAAGGGACCCTGGGACTGGAGATCCTGTCCGATTTCCGGACTCTGGAGGCCGCTACAATAGTTGTTCCGGCAGGAGGAGGGGGATTGGCGGCCGGGATCGGGTGCGTGGTGAAGTGGTTCCGGCCGAAATGGAAGGTGATCGCCGTGCAGAGCCAGGCCTCGCCCTTTCTTCATCATGCATATGAGGGTCTTGACCTCAAACAGATTCGGGAGCGGCCCAGCGTTGCCGACGGACTTGCCGGCCCAGTTGAGGAAGGCTCCATGACCGTGGAACTGGTGAGGGAGGTTGTGGACGAATTCCTGCTGCTTCGCGAGGAGGAGATTGAGCAGGCTGTGGCCAGGGCATGGGAGGGATGGGGGGAGAAGGTGGAGGGCTCTGGAGCTGCGGGACTTGGTGGCGCCTATCGCCTCAGGGTCAAGGAATCGCCCGTGATCGCCGTGGTGACAGGCGGAAACATCGACCCGGATCTGCACGCGCGTCTGTGCACCCGCTGGGCACTCTCCGCTTCGGGGGCTGCGGACTTGGCCCCAGAGGTCTGGTCGCGACAATGAAAGCGCACATCCGCGCCTGGGCAGGGTTTCTGCACGTTCTTTTTGTGATCGCCCTGGTTCTTTGCCCGATCATTGTAACGGCCTCCGCTCCGATTCCTACTCCGACTTCACCTCAGGACCAAGCTGCAAGTATCCTGAAAAGCCTGACCGTCCAGGAAAGGGTTGGACAGCTGTTTCTCATAACTTTCGAGGGCGACTCCGCGGGGGCAGGGACGGAGATTCATGATTTGATCACGCACTACCATGTGGGCGGGGTGGATCTGCGGACCGAAAGCGGCAACTTTAAGCCCGGGACCGGAGAAGCTGCTGAAGTCCAGGCACTTGCGGATTCTCTGCAGCAGGCTGAGAGCGACGCCACCCAAGTCGCAATCCCGTCCCCATCCGGAGATGAGGTAGCTCAGAGCTCGACCTTCATTCCCCTTTTTGTTGCCGCTCAGCAGGATGGGAATGGCTTCCCCGATAGCATTCTGACCACCGATCTCACGCAGTTGCCCTCCGAAATGGCGATTGGTGCCACTTGGGATCCAGCGGTGGCGAAGAAGGCCGGAGAGGTGTCGGGAAAGGAGTTGGCCGCCCTCGGGATCAATCTGCTCATTGGTCCGTCTCTCGACGTGGTGGAGCGACCGAATCCAGGGGCGGCCGGGGACTTGGGCGCGAGCGCGTTCGGAGGAGACCCCTTCTGGGTGGGTCGAATGGGAGCGGCCTATATCGAGGGGGTTCATGAGGGTAGTCAGAATGAGGTCGCGGTTGTGGCGACGCATTTCCCGGGAATTGGCGGGAGCGACCGAGACCCTGAACAGGAAGTGGCCACGGTCCGGAAGGCCCTTGATCAATTGGAGCAGATTGACCTCGCCCCCTTCTTCAGTGTGACGAATGGCAAGCCGGGCGGAGAGAACATCACCGATGGTCTCCTGGTTTCCCATCTGCGCTACCAGGGACTGCAGGGCAACATTCGAGAGAGCACGCGCCCGGTGAGCCTGGACCCCCAAGCTCTTGGTCAACTCCTGGCTCTCCCCCAGGTCTCCCCTTGGAGACAGGCTGGCGGGCTGACCGTGAGCGACTCTCTCGGCGCGGAGTCGGTTCGGCGGTTCTATGACCCCACCGAGTTGGGTTTCCCGGGAAGACAGGTCGCCCGCGACGCTCTGCTGGCTGGAAACGACCTCCTGCTCCTGGCGGATTTCAAAGTCCCCGGGATGCAGGATGAGACCGCCGCGATTGAGGACACGATCGATTTCTTTGTGCAGAAATACACGGCCGACACGGCTTTTGCGCAGCAAGTGGACCAGGCCGTCTTGCGGGTTCTCACGCTCAAGGCTCGCCTTTATCCGGAGTTCGCTCTCGGGAACGTGGAACGAGATCAGAGCTCCCTGGCGGATGTGGGAAGCCAACAGGAGGTGTCCTTCGACATCGAGAAAGAGGCCTCAACGCTGCTCAGTCCCGCCGCCCTGCCGGGGGCAGGCGACCACACTTTGGAATTGCCGACCCCGGCGGATCACATCATTTTCCTTTCGGATTCTCAGATCTATCATCCTTGTGCGGCCTGCAAGGCCACCACGCTGGTCCCCTTTGACGCTCTACAGGGGACGGTCGAAAAACTCTACGGCCCGAACGCCAGCGGCCAGATTGACCCGTCCCGGCTTCATTCCTACACGTTCACCGATCTGGAAGCCTATCTGCACGGAACCAAGAATCCGAATCTCGATACGGATTTGAATGGCTCCTCATGGCTCGTTGTGCTCATGCTGAGCCCGAGCCAGAGCTCTCCGGGCTCCCAGGCCCTCTCGGATCTCCTCTCGCGGCCCGATTTGCTCCGGAATCGCAAGTTGGTCGTGTTTTCGCTAGATGCGCCCTACTATCTCGATTCGACAGAGATCAGCAAGATCACCGCTTACTACTCACTTTACAGCAAAGTTCCGGCCGCCATCGAGGTCGCAGCGCGAACGCTGTTTGGCGAACTCACGCCGTCAGGCGCCTCGCCGGTCAGCATTGATGGATTGGGGTACGACCTGGTGGTCGCCACCTCACCGGACTCGAGCCAGATCATCCCCCTGAGCGTGGTGAGCCCGAGCCAAGAGAAAGGGACCTCGACGCCCATCGCCACGGCCTCCCCGGCCAGTTTCAAGATGGGCGACACCTTGATCCTGCAAGCCGGCCCCATCCTCGATCACAACCAGCACTTCGTGCCGGACGGTACGGTTGTAACATTCAGCTTTGCCTATCCGGCGGAAAGCATCCCTGCCTTAATGGTCGAAGCGACGACTCGCGATGGAATGGCCGAGGCCTCGCACGAATTGGACCGAATCGGGGCTTTGGAGATGAGAGCCTCCAGCGAGCCGGCTTCGCTTTCAACCATCATTCACCTTCAGGTGGGGCAGAAGCCCGGCTTCGTCACGGCCATCGCCCCCACCCTGGAGCCGAGCACCACACCGCAAGTAATCCCTTCACCCACGAGGGCCATGCCCACCCCAATTCCCAGCCCCTCCACCCAGAGCTCCCAGGGAAACCCGTTCCCCGTGCTGGTCACCACCTTGGTGCTCTTGGGGTTCCTGTCGGTCGGAGGCGTGTGGCTTCTGGCCCGACTGAGACCGAAGTCCTCCAGACGGCGGTCGTTGCTCTGGCTGATGCTGGGGGGCTTGGCCGGCTACGATTCCGTCGCCCTGGGCCTGGGGGGGACTTTCTCGGCCAAGGGATTGGGCTGGGGCTGGGCAGGTGTCCTGATGGCTTTCCTCGGAACCGCCCTCGCGTTTGGGTTGCTCTGCCTTGCGCCGCGCTTGGCCCGCCCGCCTTCGGCCAGCAAAGGACGCGACGAGCCCTGAAGGGATCCCGCTGCGATGCCGTGCCGAGGGCCGGCCTTGGCAGAGCCATGAGGCCAAGTCTGCTTTTTCAGGGAGCCGTGAGGCGGTTCTAAGGGGCCAAGGCCCTGTAGATTGCGATGAGGAGGAGCAGGCCAATCGCCCCAAAGAGGATGCCGTCCCAAGCCTGAAGA
Source organism: Anaerolineales bacterium (assembly GCA_050012135.1). Classification (GTDB taxonomy): domain Bacteria; phylum Chloroflexota; class Anaerolineae; order Anaerolineales; family RBG-16-64-43; genus JBEKHT01. The sequence goes on from JBEKHT010000019.1 coordinate 9,439, forward strand.
TCTCGGCTCAGGGACCTCCAGGACAGGTCCTTTGTCTGGAGGACTGGAATCTCTTCACCGCGGAAGAGCGCCTCCCGAAAGGCCTCGATGTTCGCGGGTCGATCGTCGGGATGGAGCGCCATGCCCCACAGCAAGGCGTGTTCGACGCTGGCCGGGATACCTGGGTTGAGGCGCCGCGGAGGGACGAGAGCTTCGGGGGACAAGAAGCGTTGCTTGGCCTCGGGAGGGGCCGAGTTGGTTAGCAAATGGTAGAGGGTCGCGCTCAGGGAGTAAATGTCGCTGCGCGCGTCTGTGTGCCCAGTGTCGGCTCCGTATTGTTCCAGGGGGGTGTAGAGTGCGGTCCCTCGGCCTTGCACGACCGTGATGGTCATCTCGTCGGGCACGAGGAGTTTTACGAGGCCAAAGTCGACCAGCTTCACAACTCCGATCGGGGTGACCTTGATGTTGCTGGGCTTGATGTCGCGATGGACGATAGGGGGATCCTGGCTATGCATGTACTTGAGTGCGTCAATGAGTTGGCCGAACCAGCCGAGGACCTGCTCCACCGGAAGGGTTTCGTTGTGGGCGCGTGCCTCCTCCATGAGGGCGCGGAGATCCTTGCCGGCCACGTAGTCCATAACCAAGTAGTCTCTGGCATTGGCAGAAAAGAAGTCAGAGACTTTGGGAAGATTTGGGTGGTCGAGGCGGGCCAGGACGCTGGCCTCGCGGTAGAATTGTTCGCGAGCTTGTTTGGTGGTGGCGGCAGGCAGGGACGGGTCGTGTTCGATTTCTTTTAGCGCGCAAAGACGCCCGGTGAGGCGCTCGTCTTCCGCCAGGTAGATAGCACCCATACCTCCGTGGCCAATGGTTTCACGGAGGCGGTATCGGTTCCGCAGGACGTGGTCAGCAGGCAGGGGTTTGGGCATGCTCCCTTCTGACTTCTTTGCCCTTGTCGCCCTGGTCTAACCCCTGATGGTGGGAGAGAGGGCCTATTGACTGCACGCCTCGGCGTGGACCGCTCCTCCCCAGGGGTCCAGACGTGTCAGCAGGGGTTTGCATCGCGATTATACAGCACGACTGCTGGCGAGTGGCCCAGAGGGGTGGTGCGCGGTTGCCCAGATCTGGCGCCTGAGTACAATCGGGGTCTCGCGCTTGAGGGGACTTCATGGGAAATCCTGAGGAATTCCCTGTTCTAATCCTGCAATCGGGTCCTTCGGCGGGGGAGCGATTCCTGATTCCACCGGAAGGACTGCTCATCGGCCGGGGGAAGGAGTGCGATGTCGTCATCTCGGACCGAAAGGTCTCGCGCCGCCATGCTCGGCTGATACGAGACGGATCCGACACCCGGGTGGAGGATTTGGGCAGCAAGAACGGGACCTGGGTGAATGGCAACCCGGTCGAGGGGCGCCAGCCCCTACGTGATGGGGACATCGTGCAGATTGCGCTGGCTGTCCAGGCGACCTATGTGGCCTCCGATGCGACGGTTCCCTTGACCTTCGAGGAACACCCCCTCGAGAAAGGGATCCTGCGAATTGATCCCAGGGCACACCAGGTCTGGGTTCGCGAGACGGAGGTTGATCCACCGTTGTCCGTGCATCAGTACCGGTTGCTTGAGCTCCTCTACCTGCGCAGTGGTGGGATCGTCACGCGGGAAGAGGTGATAGAGAACGTCTGGCCTGGAGTGGACAGTGATGGGGTCTCCGAACAAGCGATTGACGCCTTGGTCCGCAGGCTGCGCGAACGGATCGGCGAATTCGCTCCCGAGCGAGAATTTATCTTGACGGTGCGGGGGCATGGATTTCGGCTGCACAATGCTCCCTAGCCGAGGTCGGGAGCGGCCCGATCGACAACGAGCCAGGATGGAGGGGATCCGAGGAGTTCCGGGCCCTGGGCGATCGCCGAGGCTTGGGCTATAATCGGCCAAAGACGGGGCGTAGCGCAGTTCGGCTAGCGCACCTGCATGGGGTGCAGGGGGTCGGCGGTTCAAATCCGCCCGCCCCGACTTGGAGCGGCCCTCTGCGGAGACCGCTCTTTTTTGTATGTGCCTGGGCCTGGTGCTGCCAATCAGGCGAGACGGACATCGGCCATCCCTGTTCCTTCTCCTGAACCCGCGGAGCGCCCAATGAAAACGCTGATTCCTTCGGTCAAAGGGACGCGCGACTTTTTTCCTGAGCAGATGGCCATCCGCAACTGGCTGTATGTCGAGATGCGCCGAGTCTCGCAATCATTTGGATATCAGGAATACGACGGACCCTTCTTGGAAACCCTCCAACTCTATGCGGCCAAATCAGGAGAGGAGCTGGTCAAAGAGCAAGCCTTCGTGTTCAAAGATCGCGGAGGCGAGGAGGTGGCCCTGCGTCCGGAGCTTACTCCTTCGCTGGCGAGGATGGTAGCCGAGCGACAGCAGCAGCTGGGGATCCCCATCCGCTGGTGGTCCTTTGGGCCCTTTTGGAGGTACGAGCAACCGCAGAAAGGCCGCTCGCGAGAGTTCTTTCAATGGAATGTGGATCTGCTGGGAGCGAATTCGCCAGAAGCAGACGCGGAGCTGGTGGCGATGGCGGCGGAGTTCTTTCGCTCCCTCGGGCTGATGCCGGGCCAGGTTCGAATTCAAGTCAACCACCGTGGCCTGATGGACTCGGAGCTGGAACACCTCGCGATTGGGGCAGAAGCCCGGGAAGACGTTTTTCGGCTCATTGACCGTCGGGATCGGATGCCCGCTGCCAAATGGCGCAGCTACGCCAGCGAGCTGGGGATTGAGCAAAGTCAACTTGAGGGCCTCCTCGGGCTTCTTGAGGACCGTGATCTTTGGAGAAAATCGGCCGAACTGGTGCGCCTGGTCGAAGCCGTGGTGGCCCTTGGGGTTGGAGATTACGTCGAGTTTGATCCCGGCGTAGTACGGGGGCTGGACTACTACACGGGCACAGTATTTGAGGCGCGGGACATGGCCGGAGAATTTCGCGCCATCCTCGGGGGAGGGCGATACGATGACCTGGTAGGAGAGGTGGGGGGGACGAGGCTCCCGGGGGTGGGCTTTGCCTTGGGGGACGTGGTATTGCAGCTAGTGTTGAGTAAGTATGGCCTACTGCCCGAGAGGATCCTGGAGCCCGCGCAAGTGCTTGTGACCACGTTTGGACCGGAGCAGGTCGAGGCTGCATTGCGGGTCTCTGGCAGCCTGCGGGAGCGAGGCCTGCGCGTCGAGTGGTACCCTGAGCCGGCCCGCCTGCCTCGACAACTGAGATACGCGGACCAGCGGGGCATTCGTTTCGCGATTATCCTCGGCGCGGATGAGCTGGCCAAAGGGGTGGTGGCGCTTAAGGATATGCTAGCTCGGGAGCAGGTGGAGGTGAAGCAAGACGAATTGCCCGCCGAGATTGAGCGACGTCTTGCCGCACCCAAGTCCGCGTGATAGAATGACGCGCGCTTGGTGGCTGTAGCTCAATTGGCAGAGCACTGGACTGTGGATCCAGGTGTTGCGGGTTCAATCCCCGTCAGCCACCCCAATGGATGGGAATTGTCACCCCCTGCGACGGGGGGTGATTTGTTTTATGGACATGGGCTGAAGGGGTCTGAGCCTTGCGGCCTCGATCTTGGCGTGCAGGAGCTGGGCGCGAGCGGGGGCGACCGATGCCGCCCTCGCATGAGGAGAGGTCGGGTCTGGTGAATCGGACACCGCAACCCGGGGCCGAGCGCAGAATGGGCAAAGTCGCCGTGGGTGGAGGACGCTAGTCCGGCTGTGGGCGAGTGAGGGGAGGGTGATCCGTACTTTGCTCGGGAATTGCCGAGGCGATTGAGCTGGCCGGCCAATGCTGACCAACATGGTATACTTTACATTGAGCAGGAGGAATCTCCTGCAATCTACTTGGCGTTGAATGCCGGGGCAACCCGGTATTGCTGCGCAAGGATATCTGGAAGGCAGGCCTCTCATGGAGAGGGACGAATCGGTCAGAATGTACTACGAAATGGTGCTGATCCGAAAGTTGGAGGAGCGCGCCGCGGAACTTTACCAAGAGGGCCGGATTGGGGGATTCCTTCACCTTTACATCGGAGAAGAGGCCGTCGGGGTGGGCGTGGTCTCCGCGCGGGAGAACGGGGATCGCGTCATCACCGCCTATCGAGACCACGGGGTGGCGATCGCCTGTGGTCTTGAAAGCCGGGTGGTCATGGCCGAGTTGCTCGGGAAGCAAACCGGGTGCTCGAAGGGTCGAGGCGGGTCGATGCACATGGCGGATGTGTCCAAGAACTTCTGGGGCGGACACGCAATTGTCGGCTCTCATCTCCCGGTCGCAACGGGACTTGCGCTGGGCGACAAGTACAGCGGGAGAGCGGGGGTGACGATATGCCTCTTCGGGGACGGGGCCACCAACATAGGATACTTTCACGAGGCGCTCAATCTTTCGAAGGTTTGGTCATTGCCGGTGCTTTGGATTTGCGAGAACAACAAATACGGGATGGGGACCTCGGTGGAGAGGGCCTCGGCGGTGTCCGAAATCAGGCAGAAGGCGGCAGGCTATGACATCGCCAGCGCGAGGGTTGACGGGATGGATGTGGTGGCCGTGCAGGAGGCCACCCTGGGGGCTTTGAAGGAAATTCGCGCTGCGGGCGGGCCGCGATTCCTGGAGGCCGTCACGTACCGATATAAGGGTCATTCGATGGGGGACCCGGAGCGCTACCGCCAGCCCGAGGAAATCAGGCAGTGGGAGGAAAATGACCCCATCGGGATTTTCCGCAAGTACCTGACAGGCAAGAAGATCGCCTCCAAAACCGAGCTGGACGAGTCCGACCGGAAGGCGGAGGCCGAGCTCCAAGAAGCGGTGGCTTTTGCGGAGGCGAGCCCAGATCCGGCGCCCGAGGATCTTTTTGACGATCTCTACGTTCAGGCCCAGGGTCTTAGCAGCTAGGCCGGGAGCCCGTTGGCCTTGGGCCGACGGCCTTGAGGGTTGGAGAATATGGCAAGGATCACGATGCGCGAGGCAATCTCCCAGGCTCTATGGGAGGAAATGGAGCGGGACCCAAAGGTCTTTCTCCAGGGGGAGGAGGTCGGAGTCTGGGGCGGCTCCTATGCGGTGACGAAGGGCTTCTACGATCATTTCGGGCCGGAAAGGGTGCGCGATACGCCGATCTCGGAGGCCGCCATCATCGGATCGGCGATTGGTGCCGCTCTCACGGGGCTGCGGCCTGTCGCGGAGCTAATGACGGTCAATTTCGCCCTGTCCGCCATGGATCACATAGTGAATCAGGCGGCCAAGTTGCACTATATGTTTGGCGGACAAATGAAGCTGCCTCTGGTCATTCGCACCGTCGGGGGGGGCGGACGGCAACTCGCGGCCACCCACTCCCAGACCCTGGACGTGATCTTTGCATACTTCCCGGGACTGAAAGTGGTTGCGCCCGGCACTCCGGAGGACGCCAAAGGCCTGCTCAAGTCAGCGATTCGATCCGATGACCCGATCTTTTTCATTGAACATGCCACGCTCTATCAGGTGCGAGGCGAAGTGCCGGAGGGGGAATACACCATCCCGATCGGCAGCTCCAAGGTGCAACGGGTGGGACAAGACGTCACCATCATCAGTTACAGCAAGATGCTAGATACCTCCTTGAAGGCGGCCGAACAACTGGCACAGGAGGGCATTGAAGCGGAGGTCATCGACCTGCGTACTCTGCGCCCGCTGGACATGGCTCCCGTCCTCGCCTCCTTTCGGAAGACCAATCGGGCGGTCATTGTGGAGGAAGGGTGGAAGTCCTTTGGCGTGGGCGCGGAAATCAGCGCTCGCATCTACGAAGAGGCCTTCGACTACGTCGATGCCCCCATCCAGCGCGTCGCCCAGAAGGAGGTCCCGCTGCCCTATAACCGCTCGCTGGAGCAACTCGCCTTGCCTCAGGAGCAGGATGTCGTAGCAGCCGTGAAGGAGGTGCTCTGATGGCGGCGATGGTCAACATGCCCAAGCTGGGCTTCGACATGGCCGAGGGCACGTTGGTACGCTGGCTGCGGGCCGAAGGGGAGGAGATCAAGAAAGGCGAAGTGCTGGCGGAAATCGAAACCGACAAGGCTACGGTGGAGGTCGAGTCGAGCCTGGGCGGGATCGTTCGCAAGCTCTTGGTTGAGGCGGGAGCCAGCGTTCCAATCGGCACTCCCATCGCCGTGATCGGCGGCCGAGACGAACAGATCAATCTTGCTGAACTGATCGGGAAACCCGAGAAGGGGGAGGGAGCGGGCGCCCCAAGCTCAGAGAGCGGAGCCGGGCCAGTCGGCCGCGCAGAAGCGACCGTTCCCGCGGTCGCCGCTCGGCCCGAGGGTGGACCCGGGCTGCCGGGCGGGGTTCGTGCTTCTCCCCTGGCGCGAAAGATGGCGGAGGAGAGCGGGATCGACTTGCAGACGCTGAAGGGCACGGGACCAGGAGGCCGGATCACAAAGAGGGATCTGCAGGCCGGCCAACCGGCACATGCTGGCGGCCTGGCTCCAGCCGACCTGGCCCCCGGGGTGAGGCTGACGCCGGTGAGGAGGGCCGAGGCCCTGCCGGCTCGAATTGAGCGCCGGGCGCCTTTGAAGCGACCACGCCAGGCGATTGGTCGGCGCATGACCGAATCCAAGCAGCAGATTCCGCACTTCTACATCACCCATGAGTTCGATATGGCTCCCCTCATGTCACTGCGGGCGCGGATCAACGCCTTTCTACCCGAGCAAGAGAGGATGACCATTAACGATTTCCTGGTCAAGGCGGTCGCCCTGGCCTTGCTTGACTTCCCCAACCTGAATGCCTCGATCCAGGGAAACGAGGTGGTCACGCACGGATCAATCAATGTGGGGGTGGCGGTTGCGGTCGAAGGGGGGCTGCTCAACGTTGTCTGCCAGGAGGCTGATCTCAAGCCGCTGCGGCTTATCTCGGCCGAGCTGCGAGGCATGATCGCCAGGGCGCGAGAGGGGAAGGTGCGATCGCAGGATGTGGAGGGTTCCACCTTCACGATTAGCAACATGGGGATGCTGGAGGTCGAGAATTTCATTGCAATCATCAACCCACCGGAGGCGGCCATCCTGGCGGTTGGATCCATCCTTGAAGTTCCCGTTGCAGAGAAGGGCGAAGTGAGGATTGGCGAGCGAATGAAAGCGACGATCTCTGCGGATCACCGGGTGACCGATGGTTCCGAGGCGGCTCGTTTTCTGCAGAGCCTGGCAAGACATCTGGAGGAGCCGTTGCACCTTGTGATCTAGACGCCGCTCAGGGTCGCCCTTGATTTGCAGGCGCCTCGAGCATGGGGCTGGAGTGTTTGCCAGCCCCGCTTCGTTTGCGAGAGGCGGCGTCGGTTTGGCTCTCGACCGCGAAAGCTCTGGGGCGGGGGCCCCGACCCCTTTTTGGCGCCTGGGCCTGCAGGAAGCTCGGGAAGGTAAGGCCGGCGCTCCCGGCAGCTCATTCCGCAGGGAGCGGGAAGATCATTTCCTCCCGGCCGGAAAGCTTGTCCTGGATGCGCTGGATGACGAGGTCCAAGTGTTTGACCTCGTGAACAAAGTCGAGGTCGTCCGAGCGGAGGGTTAAGACGGGGCACAGGTCGAAGGTACCGATCCATTCGTCGTAATAGGACTCGAGCAGGGAAAGGTACTCGAGGCTGATGTCCGTCTCGATGGGCCGTGCCCGTTTGCGGATGCGAGCCAGCAGGACTTTCGCGGGGGCCCTGAGATAGAGAAGCAGGTCAGGCGGAGGTAGGGTCCCCACCAACAGATCGAACACCCGCCGGTAGGCCATGAAGTCGCGTTCCGTGATGTTGCCGAGCTGGCGAAGGGCGCGAGTGAAGATGTGAGCGTCCTCGTAGATGCTGCGGTCGAGGATGGCCGATTGAGGCGAGGCCACCAGATCGAGGTACTGGCGGACGCGATGGCCCAGAAAGAAGATCTGCAGATGGAAAGCCCAAGCCTGCATGTCTTGGTAGAAATCCGGGAGATAAGGGTTGTCGGCCACGGACTCGAACGCGGCGTTCCAGCCGAGCCGCGCACCCAGACGTTCCGTCAACGAGGTTTTCCCCGCGCCGATGTTGCCCGCGACGACCACGAGGCGTTTAGCCACCTTCAACACTCGCTGTAACCGCACGAGTAGCACTTGCGGCAGCCCTCTTCGTTGACGACTGCCGCCTCCCCGCATTGAGGACAGAGATCTCCGATTCTCATGGGGATCTGCTCCGGACCCGATTCGCCCTCCCCATCCAGGACGAGGCTGGAGGCGGGTGTGTGGCCAAGGTACTCGGCCAGCGCACGGGCAACGCCGTCCGGCAGGGACAGCACTCGGTTGGGGCCGAACCCCATAGGTCGTCCTCCCCCGATTCCAGCCAGTTGTCTCACGACCTCGACCAGGCGCTCTCGTGGCGCAACCGGAGATTCCATCCGCAGGACGTAGGAGATCATCCTGCCCAAGGCCTCCGAGACCGCGGCGGTCTCGGATCCGGCCTTGGCCGTGTTGATGAAAGCTTCAAAGGGCTGCGTGTTCCCGTTCTGGTTGACCGTAACGAAGGCCTTGCCAACCGGCGTGCTGACCTGATAGGTGCAGCCCTCCAGGCGATTCGGCCGCGGTCGTTTGGTCTCGTGCCAGAGCGGCAAGAGCTGAGGCCTGGCAAGGGAGGGTGTAGCACCCGGCGACAAGCTGGGGAGGGGGAGCTCCCTTCCCTTGGCACGGGCGGTCTTGGCCGTCTCCAGCACAACCCGTTGGCGCGAGCCCGTAACGAAAACGGTGATTCCCTTGCAGCCAAGTTCCCACGCAAGCGTGTAGGCGCGAGCCACGTCGTCCTCGCTTGCGTCGGAGGGGAAGTTGACCGTCTTGGAGAGACTATTGTCCACGAAGGCCTGCATGGCAGCCTGCATGCGTACGTGCTCTTCGGCGCGGATGTCCTGAGAGACCGCGAAAATGCTGCGAAGGTCATCGGGAAGTTCGACGATATGTTGACACGTCCCTGTGCCGAGAATCTCGTTGATGATATGGTCCTTGGCCTCCGCGGACAGGCCGGCCTCCAGGAGCGCTTGCTCAAAGAGCGGGCTAACGTAGGGGAGCTGGAGATCCTGCCCGTTGTCGTTGACGTGGCGGACATACGCCAGGGCAAACACGGGCTCGCAGCCGTAGCCCTCGCAGTCGGCGACGGTGGCAATCGTGCCGGTGGGCGCGATGGTGCACTGAGCCGCATTGCGGATTCCGTGCGCACGTATGCCGCGGCTGATGGTTTCCCAACTCAGGGAGGGTCTATTCCAGTCGTGCTGATAGGGGACCAGCGGCTGAGGGGGTTGCCAGGTCATGTCTTGCGAGTCGTAGATGCTGCCGGCAATTCCAGGGAATGGGCCCCGCTCCTTGGCCAGCGCGACGCTCGTTTGCATCGCGTGAAAGCGGATGAACTCCATCACCTGGCCGGCGAACTCCTGGCCCTCCGGCGACCCGTAGCGGATCCCGACGTGGTACATCAGGTCAGCCAGCCCCATGATCCCCAACCCGATGCGCCGGGCGCGGCAGGCGGCCTCCTTGAGCTGGGGAACTGCCGGAACGTAAGCGTTCGCGGACACCACATCGTCCAGGAAGCGCGTCGACAGGCGGACACTGTCGGCCAGCTTGTGCCAGTCGACCGCACGGCTCGGAGCGAAGTGCTGCACGAGATTCACTGACCCGAGGCAACAGTTCTCATAGGGACCAAGCCATTGTTCGCCACACGGATTCGTCGCTTCAAGTGAATAGAGGCCAGGGACCGGGTTGTAGCGGTTGGCGGTGTCTAGGAAAAGGATCCCCGGCTCCCCGTTGTGATGCGCCTGACGCACGATCTTTTGAAAGAGTTCCCGTGCTGGGACCGTGCGGTAGACCCTGATAGGGACGCCCCGGCTCTCCAGTTGCTCCAGAGTCCCGCGGAAGCTCGAATACTGGGCGGATTCCACGTCCGGAAACCGGAGTTCCCAAGCCCCATCGTCTTTCACCGCTTGCATGAACTTGTCGAGCACCCCAACCGAAATGTTGAAGTTGGTGATGGCGTTCTCGTCCGTTTTGCATGTTATGAATTCTTCGATGTCCGGGTGATCGACCCGCAAGACCGCCATGTTCGCGCCTCGGCGGGTTCCCCCCTGGGCGATTTCGCCGAAGGCCTCATCATAGACACGCAGAAATCCCACCGGGCCGGTAGCCTGTCCCGCCGAGGACCTCACCAGGCTGCCCTTGGGCCGCAGACGTGAAAACGCGAAGCCATTGCCACCGCCGGTTTGCTGGACCAGCGCGGCGTCTCGCAGAGTCTGGAAGATACCGGCAGAGTCGCGCCCCATGTCGTCGTCGATAGGGAGGACAAAGCAGGCCGCGAGTTGGGCCAAGGGGGTGCCGGCGCCGGTAAAGGTCGGGGAATTGGGGAAAAAGCGGAGCGTCGTCAGGAGCTCGTAGAAGGCCTCTGCGATGCCAGGGTCGGGCTGGGTCCATTCGGCCTCGGCCGCGGCAACATGCCGGGCGACCCGCCAAAACATCTCCTCGACAGTCTCCACAGGCTGTCCGTCGGGCCCTCGCCTGAGGTAACGCTTTTGGAGGACGAGACGGGCGTTTTGCGACAGCTCAATAGGTTGTGCTCCGACCGCATCTCGGATGGGACGGCCAGCCGTTGCTCTGGGCATCTTCACCTCCGAAGTCTCGAAAACAAGAGGAAGGGCGGCCGTCGACCGGCTCAAGCCCGGGTCAGCTTGCAAGGCTTAGTTTTCTTGAAGCAGCTGGTTTATTTCGTCGCGGATAGAGCGAAGATCGTCCATCCGCAGGTACACGATCGCAAAGCGGATGTAGGCAATATGGTCCAATTCCTTCAGGCCGGCCACGGCCATATCCCCTACCACCCGGCTGGACACTTCAGCTTTGCCCAGCTGCTGGAGTGTCGATTCGATTTCTCCAACCAAGCGATCGATTTGGGCGGCTGGAACCGGCCTCTTGCCGCACGCGATGCGGATGCCGCGGGCGAGTTTCTCGCGATCGAACTCCTCGCGAGTTCCATCCTGTTTGACGATCAAGGGCGAGGAGAGAAACGGGCGCTCGTACGTGCTGAAGCGCTGCTTGCAAGTTAAGCACTCGCGCCGTCTTCGAACTCCCCCCTTGGCGTCGTGGGTGGTGTCGATGACGCGGGAATCCTCGGCCCCACAGTACGGGCACCGCATTATGGCCGCCTTGGCGCGAACATGCGTTTCATGCCAGACCTAACCGGACACGGACAGGGCACCCAACCCATTGGGGACTCCAATTCTAGCACTGGCCCCCCCTGCAGACAAGACTGCTCCCCTACGGGCACCTTAAAGAATCGTCGCGGGGGCGGGGTGGCGACGCCGGGGAATCAAAAGGGCGGGGCGACGCCCCACCCTTTGAACCCGCTGGGTCCAAAACTACTCTGCTTCGTTCTCTTTCTCGGGAGCTTCCTCGGGCTTTTCCTTGCGCACCAATTCCACCTCGGGGGTGACCACGGCCGGGGCAACCTCCACAACCTCTTCCTTGGCCTGTTCGGTCACGGTGACCACGTCCTCGTCCGGGTCCATGAGAAGCCGGATCCCCGGCGGAAGGGCGACATCTTTTACCGCAATGGAATCCCCTATCTGGGACAGCCCGTTCAGGTCGACCTGGAGGTGGCTCACTAAGTCCTTGGGCAGGCATTCCGCTTCCACCTCGTCGATGAGGTGAACGAGAACTCCGCCGAAGTCGCGCACGGCCGGGGCCGACCCGCTGAAGTCCAGCCGAATCCGCACGCGGATTGCGCGGTCGGTAGGGACTTCGTAGAAGTCCACATGCAGAATCGTCCGGCGGATCGAATCTCGCTGCACGTCTCTCAGCAAGACATCGTGATCCTTGCCGTTGATCTTGAGGGAGATGAGATCTGATCCGGCCAGAGAGTCGATGATCTTGGCGGCCTGCTTGGCCTCCAGCTGGACCGGCACGGAGGGGGTGGACGGGCCATATATGACCGCTGGGATCTTTCCCTCGGACCGTAGGCTGAACAAGCCTCCGCCCACCTTGGTTCTTGGTTCTGCGGTCAGTTCAATCTTCGCCATAGCATCCTTCCTGGGGCGCCTCCGGGTGTCTCTGCGCATAGACAGAGAGCCATCCGCCTTCGCCCTCGCATCCTCGGCTAAGACCGTCGGGGCCTATGCGAAGCCCAAGCCGACACGGCCACCGCCTCAAGGCGGCCTCCGCAAGTCTATCCTGTGCGCCGGTCAGGCGTCAAGGCTCGCTTTTGGTCGTGCTCGCTTTTGGTCGCTTTTGGTCGTGAGCCGGCCATTCGACCATCACTGGACGGAGCCGTTTTGAGCCTCGAACTGGAGAATCTTGCGAACCCTGCGCTGATGCCTTGGTTCCTGGCTGAAACGGGCGCCCAGGAAGGCGCGGATGATTTCGGCCGCGAGTTCCGGGCCGATAATGCGGGCGCCGAGGCAAAGGACGTTCATGTTGTCGTGTTCAACCGCCTGGTGCGCGGAGTAGGTGTCGTGGCAGACGCCGGCATAGATGCCCTTGAACTTGTTGGCTGCTATGCACACGCCGACTCCCGAGCCGCAAACCAAGATCCCGCGTTCGGCCTGACCCTGCAGGATGGCTCGGGCGACTTTCTCGGCATAGTCCGGATAGTCGACCTTCTGCTCATTGTGGGTGCCCAGATCAACGGTTTCTTGACCCGCGGCTCGGACGGCCTCAACGACCGTGGACTTTAGCGGGAAGCCGGCGTGGTCGAAACCGAGTGCAACTCGCATAACTCCCTCGCTTTCATCAGTACGTTTTCGACCGTGAAGCCAAATTGCTCAAAGAGCACTTGGGAAGGAGCGGATGCCCCGAAGCGGTGCATGGCCAGAATGAGGCCTTCATCTCCGACCCACCGTTCCCAACCCATGGCCACCCCGGCTTCCACCGCGAGGCGGGCCTTGACGGCTGGCGGGAAAACCGAATTCTGATAGATCTCGGTCTGGGCCGAGAAGAGCTCCCAACTGGGAAACGAGACGAGCCGTACAGGCACGCCCTCTGCGGCAAGTTTCTGGCCGGCCGCGGCGATCAATAGCACTTCCGAACCGGACGCCATGAGGATGAGTTGGGGCTGACCTTGGCCGAGGTCTGCCAGCACATAGGCGCCTCGCTGGAGGCCTTGGGCGGGAGAAAACTTGGCCCGGTCGAAGGTTGGCACGGCCTGCCTTGTGAGGACCAGTGCGGTGGGTCCGTCCCGGCGACTAACGGCCACTCGCCAGGCTTCGCGCACTTCGTTTGCGTCGGCGGGACGAATCACGACGAAATTGGGGATGGCTCGCAGGGCGGCCAGTTGCTCGACCGGTTGGTGGGTTGGACCATCTTCGCCCAGCCCAATGCTGTCGTGAGTGAAGACCCAGATGGACGGAACATGCGACAGGGCCGAAAGCCGGAGCGCAGGTCGCATGTAGTCCGAGAACACGAGAAAAGTCCCGGCATAGGGCCGCAGCCCGCCGTGAAGTGCCATGCCGTTGACGATCGAGGCCATGGCATGTTCGCGCACGCCAAAGTGGATGTATCTCCCTTGGCGGTTGTCCGCGCTGAAGGCGGCGCTCGTGGCAATCCACGTGTTGTTGGAGGGGGTCAGGTCCGCCGAGCCTCCCAACAGCTCGGGCAGCCGCGGCGAAACCGCGTTGATGACATTCCCGGAAGCGGCCCGGGTCGCCATCCCTTTGGCGTCGGCGGGGAATTCTGGAAGTGCCTTTTCCCAGTCGTCAGGGAGCTTTCCGGCCAGCCTGCGTGCCAGTTCCGCAGCCTCCGCAGGACAGTCTTGTTGATAGGCGCGTATGCGCTCGTTCCACTGCTTCTCCGCTTCGGCCCCTCGGTTCAGAGACACCCGAAAATGCTCGAGCACATCGGTTGGGATGAAAAAGCTCGGCTCGAGGGGCCAGCCCAGGCGTTCCTTGGCCGCCCTCAGTTCCTCTTCTCCAGGGGGCTCTCCGTGGGCCTTGGAGGTGTCTTGCCGGTTTGGCAGGCCAAAGCCGATATGCGTGCGGCAAAGGAGTAGAGATGGGCGCGGGTCGGCTTTGGCCTGGCGGATGGCGCGGTCAACCTCCTCCACGTTGTTACCGTCCGGGACGGGGAGAACCTGCCAGCCGTAGGCGGAAAACCGCGCCCCGCGGTCCTCCGAAAAAGCCAGGTCGGTGGAACCATCGATCGTTATGTGGTTGTCATCGTAGAGGTAGATGAGGCGGCCGAGCCGCAGGTGTCCGGCGAGCGAGGCGGCCTCCGAAGCGACCCCCTCCATCAGGTCGCCGTCGGTAACGATGGCGTACACGTAGTGGTTGAGAACCTCGTGATCCGGGCGGTTGAAGAGCGCGCGCAGGTGAGCTTCGGCGATGGCCATGCCGACGCCGTTTGCAAAGCCTTGTCCCAGAGGTCCCGTGGTGGTCTCGACTCCGGGAGTAAGCCCGTACTCGGGATGGCCCGGGGTGAGGCTTCCCCACTGGCGGAAATCCCTGATCTGCTCGAGAGAAAGGTCATAGCCCGTCAGATGGAGGAGCGAGTAGAGAAGCATGGACCCATGACCGCCAGAAAGAACAAATCGGTCCCGATCGGGCCAGTGGGGATTGTGAGGATTGTGCCGCAGGTGGTACATCCATACGGTGTACGCCAGAGCGGCTGCTCCCATCGGGAGGCCGGGGTGGCCTGACTTCGCTTTCTGAACCGCATCCGCGGAGAGGAAGCGCAGGGTGTTGATTGCACGTGATTCAAGATCGGATGGTGTAGGCACGGTGGAATCCTTGTCGAGGGTCTGGCAATATGCGCCCCGGGGGCACTCCTGCTCGCCGGGGCGACGGGTGAGTCAACTTGGATTGTCGGGACGCCCGCAAACCCGGGGCCCTTGGCGGGTCTGGGTGTCTGGCGGCCGAATTGCGCCGCCTGAATCGCAGATCGGTGACCGATGGATCTAAGTCAGCCGCCAGGATGAATTATACCTTGTCGCATCCTCAGGAGCGCAGGTCCAACGGAGGCGAGATGGGCTGCGGGCCGGGCGGGGCGGGTTCGGCTGAAGGATAGCAGGGGGTCTGGGCGCGGGATCTCCGTCCCGAAGACAGCCGCCGTGGGCATTGCATGAGCAGAAAATGTGCTCCCCTCGAGGGTTCGGTTGGTGAACTAAGATTGCAGTTCGGGATTATCCTATAGGACGCGGTCACGATTCGGAGCGCGGGCTCTGAATGTGGCGCCAGCCTCAGGGAGGAGGGCGACATGCCAGGGGTGAATCAGAAGTACGTCTTGGCCATCGATCTTGGGACAGGAGGACCCAAGGTGGGTCTGGTGGACGTTCACGGTCGGGTTGTGGCGAGTGCGTTCGAACGGAACGAGGTGATTTTCCTGCCGAATGGGGGGGCCGAGCAGGACGCGAACCAGTGGTGGCAGAGCGTCCTGCGCGCCTCCAAGAAGGTTATTCGGGAGGCGGGCGTGCCCGCGGAATCGATCGTTGCGGTCGGCTGCACTGCCATGTGGTCGGTTACCGTCGCCGTGGATGATCATGGCGAGCCGTTGATGAACGCCCTTTCGTGGATGGACCATCGGGGAGCACCCTACAACAAGGAGATCAGCCGGGGCTTCCCAAGCGTTGAGGGCTATGCGGTCGGCAAGCTGATCAACTGGATACGTCTCGGCGGCATTGTGCCTACCCACACCGGTTCGGACTCCTTGGGTCACATGCTGTTCATCAAGCATGAACGACCGGAAATCTACCAAAGGACGTATAAGTTCTTGGAGCCACTCGACTTCATCAACATGCGGCTGACCGGGAAAGCCGCCGCTTCCCAGAGCACCGTTTTCCCCATGGTGATGACCGACAATCGGCGGCCGGATTGCCGAGCCTATGATCCTTGGCTCGTGGGCGCATCCGGGATCGACCCGGAAAAGCTCCCCGAACTGCTGCCCAACGACGGCGTGGTCGGTCCGCTGGCGCCGTCTGTGGCTTCTGAACTCGGTCTCTCGCCCAACACGGTGGTCATCGTCGGGGCATTTGACAATCACACTTCGGCCATAGGGAGCGGGGCGGTCCAGGACTATGAGGCGGTGGCCGTTCTCGGGAGTTCAGGCCATCTGGCTTGCCATGTTCCGTTCAAGCGGACGGACTTGAGCAGCTTCATCACCACGATGCCCAGCCCTCTGCGCGGCCGCTACCTGATCTTCGGTGACTTGGGAAACAACGGCGATGTGCTCGACTCCTACTTGCGGAATCAGATCTACTTCAAGAGCTCCTTCAACAGCCAGGGCGCTCCCAGTGACGTCTATGAGCGCATGAACCAAGTTGCCGAGCAAGCCCCCGTGGGGAGTGGGGGATTGCTCTTTCTGCCGTGGTTCAACGGAATTTTGTGTCCTCGGGATGATCCGGCCATGCGGGGGGGGTTCCTTAATCTCTCACATCAGACGACGGGAGCGCACATGACCCGAGCTGTCTTGGAGGGGACCGCGTACAACTGGCGCTGGCTCCTGGGTTCGGCGGAGAAGTTCGTGGGCCGGAAGTTCAGTTACCTACGTTTGGCTGGGGGTGGAGCCCAATCCGACACCTGGGCTCAGATTATGGCAGATGTCACGGGCCTGCCAATTCATCAGATGGCTGATCCCCGCAACGGCAACGTGCTTGGGATCGCGCTTCTGGCGTTCAACCGTCTCGATCTGGTTGCCATCGACGAAATCCCAGGCTTGGTGAAGATAGCCCATGTGTTTCAACCCAGACAGGAGAACCGGGCCGTTTATGACAAACTCTTTGGGCAATTCATGGCGTGCCAAAAGACCCTGAAACCGATCTTTCACGCCCTCAATGGTTCCTGATCTGCGTCCGCCTTAGCGAGGTCCCCATGTCCAATTCGAGCGATTCCAGTGATGCCCTGTCCAGCGTGTTTGGCGATCTGCATCCCTACCGGCAACGCTTCGCCGCCCAGTTGCGGATTCCTCCCGAAGGTCTCAACCCCGAGGAGGTGTTCGGGGAGCTCAAGTTCATGGCGGAGAGCGAAAACAAGAAATGGGACCAGGGCCAAGTGTCCGGAACCTTTTACCACGGCGGCATGGAGCACTACGCCTATCTCAACCGGGTCTTCAGTTTGTACTCGCATTGCAATCTATTGCAGCGGGATCTCTGTCCGAGCGGGACGAAGATGGAGGGGGAGATCATCCGCATGACCGCGACGATGCTCAACGGCGAGGCCGCCAGACAGCGCAATCCGGAGGACGAGGTCTGTGGGGCGGTCACTTCGGGAGGTACGGAGAGCATTCTCAACGCGATGCTCGTCTACCGGGAATGGGCCCGTCGCGAGCGCGGAATCCCGGAGCCGGAGATGATCGCTCCCGACACAATTCACCCGGCGTTTCAGAAGGGGGCTCACCTCTTTGGGATCCGCCTGGTTCGAGTTCCCGTGCGAGATTATCTGGCGGACGTTGAGGCGATGCGCGCGCTGATCACGCCGCAGACGATTGCCTTGGCCGGGTCAGCTGGCAACTATCCCTATGGGCTGATTGATCCTCTGTCACAGCTCTCGGACTTGGCGCTTGAGCATAACCTGGGCTTGCATGTGGATGGCTGCCTGGGTGGATTCCTCTTGCCTTGGATCGAGAAGCTCGGCTACCCCGTGCCGCCTTTTGACTTCCGCCTGCCGGGGGTCACTTCGATGTCTTGTGACACGCACAAGTATGGCTACGGTCTGAAGGGCACCTCCGTGGTGCTATACCGCAACAAGCACCTTCGCCAGTTTCAGTACTTCGGGACCGCCGGATGGCAGGGTGGGATGTATGCCTCGCCGACCTTGCAGGGCAGCCGATCGGAAGGCCTGACGGCGGCGACGTGGGCCGCAATGGTTACGATGGGCGAGGATGGGTATCTGGAGGCGGCTCGGGCGATCATGAAGGCCGCTGACAAGATCCGGGCCGGGATCGCGAAGATCCCCGAGCTCAAGACGGCGGGGAACTCGACCTTCCTGATCGCCATACTCTCCGACGTGGTCGATATCTACCACGTGAACGACTACCTCGCCCAAAAGGGCTGGCGCATGAATGCCTGCCAGTTACCGCCAGGAATCCACTTCTGCCTCACCTTGCGGCAAATGCTGCCGGGTGTTGCGGAGCGGTTTGTGGAGGACCTGCGCGCAGCCGTTGAGTATGCGAAGCATCCGGAGAAGCCTGTCGCGGAGAGTGGGGCGATCTATGGTCTCTCGGCGCAACCTGCCGGACGGGACGTCTTAGAGGATCAGCTGCTTGCCGCTTACCTTGATGCGACTTACGAGCCCTAGGACGGGTGAGGAATGGAGCGCGGCAGCTTAGGTCGGCACGTCTGAGCGGGGCCAAGCGCTCCGTGAACCGCAACCGGTCTGGGTTGTCGATGCTACAATCAGGCGATAGGCGCCAGGAGCCCGAGAGGGATGACGGATAACCCCACCTCCCAGGAGTTGCGGCTAGCCGTAGAGCTTCTGAAGGATGGAAGGCTCGCCGATGCGCGGCTGGTCCTGATCGACGCGGTCACCCAGTATCCTGGGAATGAGTTGGGCTGGTTCCTGCTCAGTTTTGCGGTGACCGACCCAGGGCAGCAGCGGGACTGTCTGGAGAGAGTCCTGCGGATCAATCCGGGCAACTCGAACGCCCGGGCTCGGCTTGAGAAACTGGGCGGGGTGGCGCCGCCCGAGCCCATCCCTCAGCCGGTCACACCGCCTTTCGTCACAGGGGAGGGTGAGCTTCTCCCTCCCGAGCCTGCTCCACCTGCGCAACCTGTTGCGCCCGAGGTGGCGGAATCAGTCCGAGAACCTGAGGAAAAGACCCCCTTTGCGGTTCCTGATCAACATGTGACCCCGGTCATTTTTGATGAGGAAGAAGAGGGCGAGGAGGAGACGTCCGAGGAGGCGGGGGAGGAGGAGCAGCCGGCCATTGAGCCGGCGCCTGAGCCGTCCCCTGCCGTGGTCGTCGCTCCTACTGCGGCAAGCCCCTCTGGGCCGGCGCCAACCGCCAAGCCTACATCCCGGACGCGTCCCAAGGTTACGAAAGCCAAAGCAGAGCGGGCCCCGGGCTGGATGGTTGCGGTCATTGTTGTGCTCCTGCTCGTCATCCTCTTGGGCGCGGGGGCTATGGGATTGGCGTACCTCCGATCTCAAACGCGTGTCGGCCCCGGAGGAGGAGGACAGACGGCAACTGCGGGGGCCGCGTTCTACACATCGACTCCGGCCGCGGTAATGAGTCTTCCCCCCGAGTGGACCCATACCCCGACCGCAACGATCACCTTGACTCCCTCGGTGACTCCCAGTCCGAGCGTCACACCCACCCCCGCGCTGCCCACCCCAAATGCAACCATTTCGTCGGCTCTCGATCTGGTCCAGATCGAGGATTCGGATCTGCGCGGTCTCACCATGACCTCAAGTCTGCCGCGATTTGTCATCTCACAATCCGAGGCGGAGCAGACTTTGGAAAGCGCGTTTCTGGCCCAGAGCTCTGTGCAAGACGTGCAAGACCAGGCGCGTGCTTTGAAAGCCCTGGGGCTAATCACCCCGACCTATGACCTAGCCAAACACACCCTCAATCAGATGGCGGACGGGATCGGCGGGTTCTACCTTCCCTCGCGAAAGGCGATCTTCGTGATCGGCACGGGATTATCTGGGGTTGATCGTTTCATCTACTCCCACGAGTACGATCACGCGCTGGTGGATGCCAACTTCGGGTTGAAGTACTTGGAGGACCCTGGTTTTTGCAAGGGCGATGAACAGCGCTGTGAGGCCGTGCAGGCCCTGAGCGAGGGGGACGCGACTCTCCTCATGCAACAATGGCTGGACAAGTATGCAGGGGAACAGGACCTGTTGGACATTGTCAAGTACACCCAGTCGGACCAGCCTCGCTACGCGCTTCCCGAGGATTCTCCTCCTCCTTACGCGAGCAAGGACGCCAATTTCCCCTATGTGCAAGGGCTAGCCTTTGTGAATTATCTGTATGCTCGTGGGAGCTGGGCCGGAGTCAATGCCGCCTATCGGCAGCTTCCCGATAGCACGGCGCAAATCCTTCACCCCGAGAAATACGTTAGTCAGGAGAAGCCCGATTCGGTTCAAGATCCGGACATTAGCTCGGCCTTGGGCCAAGGGTGGCGTGCGATTGACGTGAACACCCTGGGCGAGTGGGATACTTACCTCCTGCTGGGCTACGGCTCGGACCCGGCGTCGCAGTTGCCGGATGCTCGGGCCCTGGCCGCGGCGAGCGGGTGGGGGGGCGATCACCTGCAAATCTACTATGAGGACCAGACCGATCAAGTCGCCATGTCCGTCCACTGGGTGTGGGATTCTCAGGGGGATGCTGACGAATTCGTAAGCGGGATGCGGGTCTACTTGGGTGAACGGTTTCGTGGGGGAAAGGTTCCTGGCCCAAGCCAGGACTGCTGGCATTCCGACAACCAGTCGACTTGTTTGTTCACCGCTGCCGCGAGCACGCTGTGGGTCCTGGCCCCCTCCCCGGCCGCAGTAACGGCCATCCATGGGCTCTATGCGAGCTCCCTCTGAGGAGCAGTCCCGGGAAACGGGCTACCTCGAAATCCCCCACAACCTAAGCGTGCCGTCCCACGAGGCCGTGGCTAGCAGCCGCCCGTCGCTGGAAAAATCTTCGCCGAACACCCAGCCGTTCAAGGTTGGCAGGGCGCCCAGCCCGACCTGGGTGCTGGCGTTCCACAGCCGAGCTGTGTCGTCCATGCCCCCGGAGGCGAGAAGCGGCTCCGTGGCTGAGAAGGTGACGACCATGGCCGCGGCGCTGTGGGCCGAGAAGGAAACCAGCAGCCTGCGATCCGCCACGGACCAGAGTTTCACGATCCCGTCATCGGCTGCAGTGGCAAGTAGCAAACTGTCCTTGCTGAATGCGACCGAAGTCACCGAGCCCGCGTGGCGTCCCTCGAAGGGGGAAGAGCCGCCCGTGGCCGGATCCCACAGCGTGACGGAGCCGTCGTCGCCCCCCGCGGCCAGAAGGGGGGTTCTCTTGTCTGCGAGAGCGGCGGGAGCATACGCCAGGGCGGTGACGATGCTGGAGGTCGTGATCTGGCGAACGGATCCTGTGGTGAAGTCCCACAATTCGAGATCCCCTGCCCCCAACGCGATTTCAGTTTGATCGGGATTGAAGGCCATGCTTCGCAAGCCCGCCAGCTTGTGCTGAGCGATCGGCTGGTCAGTCTGGAGTTTCCACACGACCACCGTGTCGGCAGTGCCGTGGGCAGCGGCCAGTTCCTGTCCGTCGGCAGAGTAGCTGACCCCAATGACAGGGGTGCCTGCGAGCTGGGAGCCGGGGGGCAACTCAAGGACACGGCCTGAGATCGTCTGCCAAATGCGAACGAATCCGTCGTCTGAACCTGCGGCGACCGTGCTGGAGTTCGGCGAAAAAGCGACCGCACGCATGGCCGGTAAGAAACCGAAGGGCAAAGGCAAAGGCTTAAATTGCGGTAGGCTCCACATCTTGACGCTGTACCCGGAAGAGGCGGTGATCAGGCGGGTCCCGTCCGAGGTGAAAAGGACGGTGTCGACAACGCCGTCATGAGCGTGGACCGTGGCGAGCAGTTTTCCGTCGGAAGTTTGCCACAGTCGCACCGTGCCGTCCGCTGCACCGACGGCGATAGTCGTGCCGCTTTCGGAGAAGGCGACACTCCAGGCGCCGAACGGGTGACCTGAGAGAATCCGAAGGGTTGTGCGTCGGGACAGATCCCAGAGCGCCACCGTGCCGTCGCTGCTCGCAGAGGCCAGCAGGCGCCCGTCGGGCGAGACGGCGACGCCGAAGAGCAGTCCGGATTGCGCCTTGAGGGTTGGCTGTTCGTCGCCCGTTGTCATGCCCCAAAGGGAAACGTATCCGGTGTCACCACCCGCAATCAGGAGCTGGCTATCCGGGGTGAAGGCGAGGCTGCGGACGCCGTAGCCCCAATACCCATAGGCGACGCCGCCGAAGCTGAAGCGTGGGTCGCCGCTGGGCAGATCCCAGACCTTGACAGTACCATCCTCGCTGCCTGAGGCAAGCCAATTGCCGTTGGGTGAGAAGGCCAGGCTTCGAACTCCGCGCGGGTGGGCGCTGATCTGAAACAGCCTCTCGCCTGAGGCCACGCGCACGACCGTGATCGTGCCGTCGGATCCGCCCTGGGCGAGCAGGGCGGAGTCGGAAGAGAAGGCGACGGTCAGCACGGGCGTGTCGGAGGGGAGCATTCTCAGGAGGGTTAGGTCTGGGAAACTGTATAGGTAAACGCCCAATGCCGTGGCCAAACCGAAAACCTTCCCGTTGGGCGTCAGGGCCGGCCGGGAAGGCCAGCCGTTTCCGAGCTGGCCAATCTCCGTCAGGCTTGAAATGTTTTCCGGTCGAATCTCGGTCTGTGGCAGGGGGCGGGCGAGGCTGACACGAGTCGTGGCCAATCTGGATACGGGAGTTCCACAGCCGGCCAGCAAGCTGAGAATCATGACTGCCGTGGGGAAAGAGGCAGAGGAAAGCGCACCGGGATGAACCGGCCGCAGAACGAGGTGACCGCGCGGGGTCACGAGTTTCGGATTTGGGGGCTTCGGTTGTGGGGCGGCCTCAGGCCGGGAGCCGATTGAACCATTGGCTGAGCGCGCGAAGGCAATCTGCACCAACCTTATGGCCCGCCGGGGTCTTGCATAGATTGACATGGGCTCCTAGCTCTTCAAGTGACTGGGCCCCCTTTTGGGCGAGACTGATCGGCACCAGCGGGTCCTCGATACCGTGGGCCACGAAGACCGGCTTGTCGCGGAGGACTCGCTCAGATTTCCTCTCCGGCGGAATGTCTGGAACGAATCCCGCAAGCAGAACCAATGCCTTGACTTGGGCAGGGAAACCCAAGGTGAAGGCACAGCCCAGAGCAGCTCCCTGACTGAATCCTATCACGATCATCTGCCCAACCCGGGCTGAATGTCGCTCCTGGACGGACCTCATGAGTCTGGCAAGGGAGGCGATGGCGGGGTCGAAATCCCGCAATTCTGGCCATCTGCGGTTTGGGAGTCGAGGGTGCCAGGTGTAGCCCCCGTCCTCATCGGGCAGGATGCCCCGCGGGCAGACCTTCAGGAAACTTTCGGGGAGGGTCGGGACAAAGACCTCCATCGAGTTTTCATTTCCGCTGCGACCATGCAAAAGAAGGGCGATGGGGTAATGCCCTTGCTCGTCGGGCCGAGAGACCCGGTAGACGAAATCTTGGTCCCGTTCCAGGTGCCAGCTAGTGGGTTTCACCGAGTTCAGCTTTCCGGCAGACGGTTCGCCCGTGATCCCACGAGCGGGCGGTAGGCGTGGACCGGGTTGGGATCGGGACCCTGCGGATGACAGCGAAGTATATCGAAACACCTGCAGGCGGATAGGCGCCACCCTGGGGTGAACCCGGGGGAATTGCCCGCAGTGAGGGACCCCGCTTTGGGTTGTTATGATCTGCAGACGCGCCGGACGAAGCAGCTGGGGCGAAGGCGAGCTGAGCACCCCACCTGGCGGTCTCGTGGTCAAGGTCTGAGGCGGTGCAATGGCAGAACGCACCGAGAGCCTTGGTCTGAGCGGAGGATATGGACAAGCAATCTTGACGAGCGCACTGCTGGTTGCTGGGATGCGTTCGAAGGGGTGGGAGGCCATGGCGAAAAGTAGAGAGGGATTGAGACGCGTCACGCGAAGATGGGCGAGAGGCGTTTGTGGGGTGACCTCGCAGCAGGTGATCGGCGAGAGGGGATGGCCGTCAGTTCATACAGCCCCGTCCCCCTCGAACCGCCCTTGGTCGTGGTGGTGATGGAGACCGTAAGTCTCACCCTGAAGAGGACCCTGCCAAGGAGATGCTTGGCGATTTTCCTTCTCGCGGCCGACGACCGCCTCTTTTGAGAGCGTTTCGTGAGCCGCTAGTTCTGGTCTGATCGTTGCCGCGACTCGGATCGGACCCGTGGTTACGGGAGCCCGCGTGTGTCGCGGGGCTGCATCCTATCTGGATTGCAAACTCAGAAGGAGCTTGCCGGGGGATCCCATACCCTTGTCTTGGGAGAGGTTGTCGGCGCGGAGGTGGCCTGGGAGCAAACGTCTCTCGTGTTCTTCCAATCGGGGATATCATAGATTGAAGGGTGCGTTGGTCGGCGCGCGCTGGCGTGGAGGGGATCCGGGGGAGGAGCCAATGCTAGGTCCAGTCGAGCAAAGAGCACTGTTGAGAATGGCGCGACGCTCAGTCGAGCGGACCGCGCTCGGCGCGTGGTCTCCGCAGGCCGACCTGGAAGGCTTGGACCCGACCCTCCTCGAGCTTGGGGCCTGCTTTGTTACCTTGACGATTGGTGGACGACTGCGGGGATGTATCGGGTCGATCGAGCCCCGCCAATCCCTGGCGATGGATGTGTGGGAGCATGCGGCCGATGCCGCTCAGAACGACTTTCGCTTCCCACCGGTGGTCGCGGCGGAGGTCCCGATGCTCGAGATCGAGATCTCCGTGCTGACCCGCCCGGTAGCGGTGCACTGGGATTCGCCCGAGGACTTGCTGCGGAAGCTGAGACCCGGCGAAGATGGGGTCATCCTGAACGTAGGGAATCGCAGAGCTACCTTTCTACCCCAGGTTTGGGCGAAGATCCCCGATCCTGTGCAATTCCTGGATTCGCTCTGCGAAAAAATGGGTCAGCCCGCCGGCGCGTGGAGGCGCGCAGGGAGTCGGCTGCTGACCTACGAAGTGCAGAGCTTTGCGGAAAGCCTTTCGAAGGGCGAGGTCCAGGAAGGATCAGCCGCCTCCGCCTGAGGGTCTTGGGGGTATGTCTTTCCGACAAGCGCCGGCAGACGCCCATCGCTCTTGGGAATAGGCGCGAGCGCGAGGCGGGAAGTCCTTGGAAGCAAGAACTGCAGCCCTTCCACGGTCGTCGTGGGTTTCCTGCTTCGGAACGGCCGCCCAGGTTGAGAAGATGTGGACAACGCCTCCGCCCGGAGCATGTCGGTGCGCGGACCGCCGAGAGGGATCGGCGCGATGGAGGGACTCGAGCTAAATGACGAACTGACCATTTTCATAAAGTAATTGGCCGTCCACTTTGATTCGACCACCCTGGCGGAGGTCGCAGATCATGTCCCAATGGATGGCGGACTGGTTCGTTCCCCCCGACTCGGGGTAGCTGGCACCCAGGGCCATGTGGAAGCTGCCCCCGATCTTTTCATCGAAAAGAATCTCACGCGTGAATCGTGTAATTCCCTCATTTGTGCCGATCGAGAACTCCCCTACACGACGGGACCCTTCGTCCGTATCCAGGATTCTTTGGAGGAAGTCCCCGTTCTTCTTGGCGGTCGCTCGGACGACCTGGCCTTTTTCGAACCAGAGCCTAACGCCTTCCACCTCGCGTCCCTGGTAGATGGCTGGAAAAGAGAAGGACACCTGCCCTTCCATGCTATCTTCGACGGGGCCGGTGAAGACCTCGCCATCCGGGACGTTAAGGTGGCAGTCGCAGTTGATGAAAGTCCTCCCGGCAATACTCAGACGCAGGTCGGTCTCAGGGCCTGCCACGCGAATCTCCCTTTTTCCTCGGAGCCAATCGATGATTCTGGCTTGCTTGGCAGAAACACCCTTCCAGTAGCCAATTGGGTCGCGCAGGTCAGGCATGCAGGCGCGGAAAACGAACTCCTCATAGTCGGTGAGGCTCATTTCCGCGTCCTGGGCCATGGCTGAAGTGGGATAGGGGGCAAGGGTCCAGCGCAGACTCCCGCTGGCAGAACGGCCCATGATCGTCCGGAGCGTGGGCCCGAGGGCCTTTTGGCGCCGCTGGACACGTAGGGGATCGACTTCGCTGAGCGCTTTGGTATTCGCGGGCGAGAGAATCCGGATATACACATCATAGGTTTCCAACATGAGCCGGAGAGGATCAGGGACAAAGTCCAGTTGGCTGTCGGAGGCGTACTTGTAAAAGATCTCGTCCTGTCGTGGGAACCCGAGGTACAGGACAGGCTGGCCTCCCGCCTGAAGGACCTTGGCGTAGATCTCGGCCAGGAGGGGCTCGGCATTGGAATCCCCCCGGATGAGCACTCGCTCGCCCGGCTTGACGTCGACGGAGTACCCTACGAGCAACTCGGCCAGCTTGGCAACGGGTGGATCAGACACAGTTCGGATCTCCTTTCGGTCGCCTCCAGCGGGGGTGGATTCGCGACCTGGTCTGGGATCCCCAGGGATTGCACAGATGCGATTTTGCCTGCCGCTGATGCCGTATGGACGGGGACCGGCGGCCGGCAATGCTTGGCATTGAAGGAGGGGGTGGTCGTGAGCGCACCGCCCTCCTGCCTCTCAGCTGGCAAGGAAATGGCCACGCGAAACGAACCCTCGCGACGGTCGCCTTGTTGGATATCGGCTGAGAGTCTGACAGGTGCCTCTCCGGCGCTTTGACTGAGCGTGGCGAGGGAAGCCCGGCCCAGTGCAATTCTACTGCCTCTGATCGTTGGAGAGAAGGGACGGGCGTGTGTGAGAGGCGTTCGGTCTCGCCCATCCGGGGCCCGAGAATCTTAGTCGGGCGATGCCGGGGGTCCTTTTCGAGAGGCGGCTGGATAGCAGGGTAAGCGGAGATGGGGCGCATGCTATACTTCCCGAGTTGGGCCGGACTTGTGGGATGAATTCTGTGGGGGGGATGAAAAATGGCCGAGGGTGTGTTGCGTTGGGGGTTTCTGGGCACGGCGCGCATCAACAGCGCTCTGGTGAACCCGTTGCGCGTCTCGGAGCGGAACAAGCTCGTCGCGGTGGCCAGTCGAGACATGAAGAAAGCGGGGCCTTACGCATCGGAACTGGGAATCCCTCGTTCCTATGGGAGCTATTCCGCCATGCTCGCGGATGCGGACATAGACGTCGTCTACCTCTCGCTGCCCAACAGCCTGCATGGCGAATGGGCGGTGAAGGCGGTGGAAGCGGGAAAGCACGTGCTTTGTGAGAAGCCGCTGGCACTTTCGGTTGCAGAAGTCGACCGGATAATCGCTGCCTCAAGGCAGGCGGGGGTCGTGGTAGCCGAGGCCTTCATGTACCGGCATCACCCCCAGACGCTTAAGGTCAAGGAGCTGGTGGAAGAAGGGGCGATTGGCAAGATCCTCCTAGTACGGGCCTCTTTCAGTTTCCTTCTCTCCCGGGAGAAGGACATCCGCCTGGACGCAAAGCTCGGCGGAGGGAGCCTTTGGGACCTGGGCTGCTACACGACCAGTTATGCGCGATTCGTGATCGGCTCTGAGCCGATCGAGGTGATGGGCTGGGAAACCCGTGGTCCTTCCGAGGTAGATGAGCTTTTCGTGGGGGCGATGCGATTTCCCGGAGATGTTTTTGCTCAGATCGACTGCGGGTTTCGGACGCCGTACCGAGCGAGGGTGGAAATCATCGGCAGCGAAGGGACTCTGAGCACGCCTCATCCGTACAAGCCGGACATCAACGGCCAGGTGTCCTTGATCCGCGAGACGGAGAAGCAAACCATCACCGTCCAAGGCGAAGAGCTGTATCGTGGGGAGATCGAAGACCTGGCCGACGCGGTGTTGTCGGGGAAACCCCCGAGGGTGAGCCTGCAGGAAAGTCGCGGGAACGTGGCCGCGATAGGGGCTTTGTTGAGGTCAGCGCAGGAAATGCGGCCTGTGCGGTTGCCTTAGCGCGCGGGTTGGAAAGCGCAGTTGGCAGCGATCGAAAGGGGCCTCCCCAGCGGAGGCCCCTTATCATCATGGCCCGAATATTGAAAAGGTTATCGGGAGGCGGTCGCCAGGGAAGTTTCGGCTTGCCGGACTTTCACGAGAATCCAGATTACGACCCCCGAGCCCGCCAGAAAGAAAAGCAGGAAAAGGACCAGGGGGACCAATTGCAGATTGACCGGTTCAGCCCCTACCGCTGCAAAGGGGGCGACCTCCGCATCCTGCAAGAACTGGCGGCTCACCGCATTGAGTACCAGCATTCCGAACTGGCTCAGGGCCGCGAGGAGCACCAAGAGGCGCGCTGGCCGCCATCGGTAGAGGATCAGGAGCAACCAGGGCAGTCCGGGGGCGAGGGCGGTGATGACTGTCAAGGCGAGTTGCGGCGGCGTGAGCAGGAAGGAGCGAGAGGCGGAGGGCATGGTCAGAATGTAGCCGGTTCCGGCCGCGGCGGCCCAGACCAGCCCGAGGCTATAGAGAAGCAGGGCAAAGCGGGGAACCCAAGCCCGGTACTCAGGCGGCTCGCGGGAGGCCAACAGGGTGGCGTCGCACAGGGAGTAGACCGCCACGGTCGTAAGCGCCAAGCCGAACATCAAGAGCCAGCGGGGGAGTATCGACGCGTTTTGCAAGTCCAGAGCCAGGCCCGTTGCGGCCCCCGAGAGGTGGGCAGCGCTCCACACCGCTGGCCACTGTCCAGGAGAGGACATCAGGCTCAGCCCGTTGACGAAGATGAACCCGACCCCCATGAAAATGAAGGCGACGATCCAGCCCAAGGCGCGCGACCAGGGGGTCAGCCGATCGCGACGCAACTGGACCACGTACAGGTACGTTCCATAATAGCCCGCCATCACGAGGCCAATCACGGCAAACCAAGGCCAAGCTATCAGGATGGTTGCTGGATAGAAGACGCGGTAGTAGCCCACTTGTATGAACAGCAGAGGAATAACCCCGAAGTTGATCCCCAGGGCAATGATGATCGGCATTTGGTCCATGAGGCGAGCCGACAAGCGCCGGGCGGCGGGATCTCGAAATAGTAGGAGCACGGCAGACAAGAGAATGCCGGCAAACCAGAGGTTCATCGGGACCATGTGGAGGGAGAATCCGAACACTTTGAAGAAACGGATGAACCAAAGGGGCGCGGGCAATCCAAGAGGGCTCGTCGGGGGGAGAAGATCTGTCGGATTCATCGGTCCTCCGATCAATGCGCGCCATCGTAGCTCATGCCCGTAGGCTGGGCTGGGGTGATGGAGATGAGGTATTCCGAGAGCAACTCGGCTTCGGCTGGGGTCCCCGACCAGGGCGGCATGAAAAACTTCGCCTTTTCGGGGTTTAGGACCAAGGCGTGGATCATCTCGGGAGACCAACCTTGGAGCAGCGCAGGCACAGCGGTATAGCCAGCCAAGGAATGGCAGTCGTTGCAATGGTATTGGAAAAGGAGTTGGCCTACCTGAATTCGGTCCGGCTGGGGGAGGGCCAGCAGTTTCTGATCGTCGATTTCGCCGTTGGAAAACACCTGGGGAAGCTGGGTCGCAAGATAGGCCTTAGTCCATTGGCCGCTGTTCAGGAACCCCTTTTCTTGAACGGAGGGGATCTCGCTGGTGAGGATCTGGTCGCCGAGGACGACGTTGTAGATAATGTAAGGCTTGCGGACGGCCTCCCGAATGAACTCGCCGGTGCCGATCGCTGCCATTCCAAAGGCAAAAAGGAGCAGGGAGAAACCCGGGGTTAGCCAGCCCGGGTTTCGGTAGGGGCCCAAATACAGCATAAGGAAGACGACAATGGTGACCGCGAAGATGACCACCATGAGAATGTTGAGGGCGCTGGCCACCACCAGGGCGGCTCTTGCAGATTCCGGAAGGGCCAGGTACCACCACAGGCCACCCAGAGTCACAAGGAGCGCGCCGAGCAAGCCGGGACGGGAGGATCGGGAGCCGATCAAGTTCCGCAGTTGCAGATCCTTGACGCGGAAGGTGGCGTGCAAATAGACGTAGAGGGAGGCGAGCAGGAATGCGCCTCCCGTGCGAGCCAGGATCTGCGGAACCGTTTGAGGGTTGAAAAAGGCCGTCCAGAAGTCTGGGTGCTGTGGCCAAGCTCCGGGATTTAGCATGAAGGCGGTGATGGCCGTGATGATCACCAAGCTGAGCCAGGCCGAGATGGCATAGACCCATCCGATTCGGATGTGGGTGAGCGAATCGAGCTTTTCCCATGAATAGTAGAAGGCGAAAGCGGAGACGATCTCGACAAGAAAAGTGACGTATTCCATCCCCCATGCGAAGACGAAAATGTGAATAAGGGTCTCAGTGGCCAGCGGCGAAGACAGTCCAATCGTCCACCAGATCCCTACGCCGGTGATGGCTCCGAAAACGACGGTGAGCAGGATGAAAAACCAGGCATGGTCGTGCAGGTAGGCAAGATAGTCACGGTTGCGCGTACTGTAAGCGTGCTGCGTCTCCACGGCCAGAAAGAATCCGCCCCCGACAGCATACATGGAGACAAAAACGTGGATGGTCGCAACCGCGGCAATCAACATCGGCGCGGTCAAGAAGGGGACGTACCACCAGGGGTAGTGCACGGCAGCCTCCTTGGGTGGGGTGTTCGGAGGATGGGCGCTACGCGGAACCGTGGTCTTTCCCAGGAGATGAGTTCGATCCGGTCCCTGACCACCGAGAGCTCGCGCTCGCTGGAGTATAGCACCTCGAGGTCGCTAGGCGGGCTGCCCGCGTGCCTGCAATCGGGCTAGGGGTCGGCTTCAGTCACAAGGCTGAGGGCCGCCGGCCGCGCGGAGATGGCCAGAATAAGCGTGATGAGAAGGGCAGAGGACAGACACCATATGCATGCCGTTCGGAGAACGAAGATCTCAATGCACGTCAAGTAGACGGAGAAGGCTGTCCCAAGGAGAGCCCCTGCGAAGACAGCCAAGCGGGTCGGCCTGGTAAGCACGCCCCTCGGCGACAGGCTCACGGCAGCGGAGATCAGGACCAGCAAGTAGCCGCCCGTGCCAAACAACCCCA
>JBEKHT010000020.1:0-39157 GCA_050012135.1 Anaerolineales bacterium
AGAGGCCGCCGAAATCCTGCTGCGCGAAATGGGCGAGGCCCAGGCCATGGTCCTGGGACCGGGCTTCGGACAGCAGAAGACCACCGCGGAGTTCCTCCGGCGCATGTTGTCGCCTGGCCCATCCGCTCATCCTCACCTTGGTTTTCCTTTGCCTCAGCACCGCAACGAACCGGCCTCTGTCCGTTGGCCCCGCATGCTCATCGATGCCGACGCGCTAAAACTCCTGCGGCAGCTAGGCGCCTGGTGGGATCTTCTGCCCTCCGGGAGCGTGCTGACCCCTCATCCCGGCGAAATGGCCATATTGAGCGGGTTATCAAGAGATGAAATCCAGGCGGACCGGGAGGGGGTGGCGAGGCGTTTTGCCAAAGAGTGGAATGTCGTACTCGTGCTCAAAGGTGCCTTCTCGATTGTGGCTTCCCCGCAGGGAAG
This sequence comes from Anaerolineales bacterium, assembly GCA_050012135.1. Taxonomy (GTDB): domain Bacteria; phylum Chloroflexota; class Anaerolineae; order Anaerolineales; family RBG-16-64-43; genus JBEKHT01. Next base: position 430 of record JBEKHT010000020.1, read on the forward strand.
GATGGCGACCATCCCGTTCGCCACCCCAGCCCTGGCTCGAGCCGGGACAGGGGATGTGCTCAGCGGAACCATCGGGGGGCTTCTGGCACAGGGCGTGCCTTCCTGGGAAGCCGCGGTGCTGGGAGCCTATCTGCACGGCTGGGCGGGGGAGCTGGCGGCCGACGAGTGGGGAAGCACCGCTCCGGTCACGGCAGGCGACGTCAGCGAGACGATCGGTGAGGCGCTTTCCGAACTTGAGGCCCATCGCTCGAGAACCCCGGCGTTCCCTCGCGATTCTCGACCCTGACCCAATCGCTAGTGCAATTGAGGCACGAAGGGAGTGGCCTCGGGGGTCAAGGTCGGATTGACCATCATCGGCAGTCCGGATTGGATCAGAACGAAAGTGGTCTCCCCGGGGAGGATGCGGAAATCATTGTCGTACTTCCTCCACCAGACCCAGGCCGTGATCCGGTAGGTCCCCGCGGGAAGGTCGCTGATGGCGAAATTCTCGTGATAGGCATCATCCGGGTGAGTTACATCTGCAATGTAGGTCCAGCCCGGCCACACCTGTCCAGTGTCGAGGGAGGTGATGGTGTAGGGGGTCTTGGGCAAAGGCCAACCGTCAATGCTTTCGATCCGTCCTGCAACCACCCCCCATCCTTGAGGGGGGACCAGCCAGAGTTCGGGATTCCGAGTGGCATAGTAGGAATCCGCACCAATTCGCACCTCGAAGTGCAGATGGGGCCCCGTGGTATTCCCGGTCTTGCCCACCTCGCCGATTTCCTCCCCGCGTTGGACGTGATCCCCGATTTTCACGAAGATCTTCTGCAGGTGCGCGTAGGCTGTAAAGACAGGTTCCCCTTGGTACCCAAAGTCATGACGGATTGAGACAGCCAGCCCGTACGTGTCCTCCAGGTCGAAGTAGTGCTCGAATAGGCCAAACCCGGCCCAGCTGACCACCCCGTCGGCAGCAGCCAGCACGGGGGTTCCCTGCGGTGCCGGCATGTCGACCCCGGTATGCGTGTGCATGGCATTCATGTAGTTTTCCCCGTAACGATAGGTGGGATCGGCCCAATTCACCTCACCGGAGGCGATCGGACGAGCGAGCCAGTAATGATCTTCCGGGCGGAGTTGGAGAGGCACCGGGTACGACGGCGGCCTCCAGTTCAGGGAAGGAGGATCTTGTGAGAGCGGAATAGGTTGAAGGGTAGGGACCTCGGACGCCAGCGGAGTTGGATCGTCGGGAGTGGACGATGGGGTGGACGAGGGTTGGGCCAGCGGCGTGAAGGCATTCTCCCACGGAGCCCGAGTCCCGAGGACAAGAGCTGCAGCCAAGAGCGGTAAGAATACCAGGCCCCTACGCATGGCGTCTCTAGTATGGCGGCAAAGTCGGCCAACGGGTGTCCGTGGGGCGTGGCCCCCACCAGTAAGGCAGGGGCGTGGGAGTGGAGGACGGCGTCGGCGTGAGGAATTCACTCGGGGGGAGAATCTCGTTCATGGCGGACATCCAGTCCAGCCCGTCGGTGATGCGAAACTCCCAGTAGCGAATCCCGGGGTAGTAATCGCGCCAATTGGCGTCCGATGGTACTCGCTGCCAACCGAGTTCTTCGGCCAATTCGGTGAAGTCGGCATAATAGCCTTGCGGAATCGAGGCCAAGGGGGCCCCGCCCGCGTCATACTCCGAGGGGGTGCCGGAACTGCGAGCTTGGAAGTCCCAGGGCAGGGCGTGAAGAGGCTCTCCCTGAGTGCCATCCTGGGCGGCGGTTCGAACGTAGAGCCGCCAGAACTGGTTCTGGCCGACGGGATCGGGTACGATCTCCAGCCAGCCCTTCGCCGCTGCATCGCGGGAGACTGCAAACGACCTGCCAGTGCGCAGCCACGAGAGTTCCTCCGTTGGCGGGAGCGGAGTAGCCAAGCCAACATACGCGCTGTCGAGCGTCCCGAGAAAATCCCACCCCACTTCTTTCCGGATTTCACTCCGCAAGTTGTTGAAGCGATCGACCACCGAGGAGCTCAAGCGCGGGTCGGGGGCGTTCACGTTCAGAGGAACAAGTTTGCCTCCCATGGGCCCCACCGCGGTCAAAGTGGCCATCGCGCTTGGGGTCGAGGGAGCCTGCAAGGATTGGAGCCAGCCCGGAAGCGGGTTGGGCAAGGAGGCTGCGGTCCAAGAAATGCCACCCAGGTTTCCCGGCACCGGAAGGACCGTCGGGCCCAGACTTGGCTGGCCCGCCATCGAAACCTGCAGATATCCACCGGCAGGTGAGTTTTGATAGGTCGTCAGGAGAAGCTGGCCGTTGGGACTCCAGGCGGGCTGGGCCCCCTGACCGGCCAAGGTGGGTGCCAGAGATGGATCTGACAGGTTGAGGACATACACCCAGTGGTATCCGTCTTTTTGGACGGAATACGCGAGTTGTTTTCCATCCGGGCTGTAGGCCGGGCTTTCCTGATCTGGACCGGGAGTGTTCGCGATTGGGCTCTCTTGCAGGTTGTCCAGGTTCACAGCCAGGAGCTCAGCCTTCCCGTCCCGCTCCGAAACGAACGCGATCTGCCGCCCCAAAGGTGACCAGGCCGGTGAGAAATCCGGTACTGAATCCGAATCGCACCACACCGGTGGTCCGCCCGACGAAGGACTGATGCAGACCGCCAGATGCTCCCGAGCGTAGTGCTCGTAAGCCAACCATTTCCCGTCGGGCGACCAGGTGGGATGGCCATCGTAGTCGAGTGAGTTCGTGACGCGCGTGACTTGACCGCTGAGAAGGTCGAGCGTGTATATGTTCCAACTGCCATCGCGATGGGAGGCGAAGGCCAGGGTTCCCCCGTCTGGGCTGAACGCGGGGTCCCGATCTTCCTTGCCTGGATCTGAGAGGATCAAGGGCTTCGGGCTTCCCAAAGGCCAGGCCAGGATCTGCGTCTCCCCCAATCGCTCCACGGCCAAGGCCAGGGTGCCTGGCTGGCCATATAGGTTGATCGGTGTCGGCACCGCAAGGGTGGGGGACTCCGTTCCAGCAGCAATCGTCGCGGTCGGGGAGGGCGCAGGTGGGGTTTTTCCCGCGCCAGCGGTGGAACCGGGGGCAGGCAAGGCGGCCATGGGTGTCAGAAGGGGGGGCTTGGCCTGGGGAATAAGCTTGGGGGGCGTCGGGGCGGCGCCCAGGCAGCCTGCCAGCAAAGTCCCCAGCAGGGACACGAAAGCAACGACCACCCTTCCGGGCCGGAGGTCTCTCTGGCGGAGGTCGGAATCACGCGAGGCGCGGTCGCTTCCCTCCGAGGGGCCGACCTGAACGCACGCTCTGCGGCTTGGCCCTGTCAATTGTTCCTTTCTGGCCGGGGTTTTCTCGCCTCTGGCGCCTTCTCTACCGGGGGTTGCACTATGCATGCCGCGCAGTTGCCTGCAATTAAGCTCGGCCCGGCCCGCCCAATGCAATCAGATCTTGCCAGTCTGCTCCCATCACAACATTTCCTGCTCCGCGCGTCGGGCCAGCATTTCCGGCTTGCCCCTCGGGGTCAATAGTACGTCTCGGGAGTCGGGATTTCAAACGGCGCCTCGCAGACGTCCTGAGTTCCCTGGTCACGGGTCGCGAGGATCAGTGGAGCCACGAGCGCTCCAGGCCGAGCCTCATCCTTCAGGTGGAGCGTGATCTCCACCTCGGGCTCTTCCACGCCGACGACGACGGTTGAGGAAACCAGCAACCCATCCGGGCGGCGTATTTCCGCCTCGAGATTGGCAGCGCTCGGAAGGGACTGAGCGATGCATGCAGCCTCACACGCTGACCATCGGGATAAGCATGGACCTGAACGGCAAGGATTCGGACGGGCTCGTCCGGGAGTTCGTTCACAACCTCGGTTGAGTCTTCGGCATTCATATTCGCGCGATTATACCTTCCGGCGGATAGCGATCCCACGGCTCAGCGCGACCCTCCTTGTCGGCAAGGAGCCAACCCGTAGGGAGACACCGATATAATGTGTCCCAGATCGTGACGTTGGCCGAACGAAACGGAGGTTGAAGTGCTGGAAAAAGTTGAGGTAGCCAGAGGGGTGGTCCCCACCGGGTATCGCGCTCTGCAGGGGGACGAGTGGATTGATCTGCCCCTTGGAGAAGTCATCGAGGAAGCTGAGCTTTGCATCCACGTAAACGGGCGGGAGTTGGTTACCTTTGCAGCAACTCCGGTGGATCAGGAGGCATTGGCGCTTGGATTCTTGGCAAACCAAGGTCTGATCCGGACGCGTGAGGAGGTGCGGGAACTTCACCTTTCTGCGGACGGGCTTTGCGTGGACGTCTGGCTCGACCATGATGTACCGGCTCCTGACCGGCAGGTGATCACTTCGGGTTGCAGCGGAGGGGTCACTTTCGACCATCTGGTCCAGCGGCTTCAACCCCTGTCCGCCACGCTTCAGGTTCCAGCGGATGCGCTGTTTGCCGGTGCTTCGGAGCTGTACCGAGCGGCGACCCTCTACCCTCGTTCGCGGGGAGTTCACACGAGCGCTCTGTTCCGGGATAGCCAGCTGATCGTGGCCGCCGAGGACGTTGGCCGCCACAACACCCTCGACAAACTCCGAGGATTCTGCCTTCTCCGTGAGATTGACTCCCGCGGTGCTTTGCTCCTGTCCACGGGCCGAATCAGCAGCGAGATGATCACGAAAGGGGCTCGCATGGGCTGCCCCGTCTTGGCCTCACGGACTTCCGCGACCAGCCTATCGGTGCGCCTGGCACGCGAATGGAATGTCACCCTGGTCGGTTATTTGCGCAACTCCCCGATGGGACCTCGCGGCCGACGTATGATTGTCTACAGCCATCCCGAACGGATCGTTCTGGATCATCCCTCCCCCTGAGATTCATCGGAAGGGGTTGTGTTAGAATGAGCGGGGTGAGGGTTCGGACGCCATTCCTCGTCCCGAAGGGCGCAGGGTGCCACAGGAGGCGGTGATGATCGAGGTGTCGATCGACAGCATTCGAGTTCACCTGGTCTCGCAAAGTCGCGTTGTGGTTCTCAAAGAGCTGGATACGGATCGCTATCTGCCTATCTGGATCGGTCCCTTCGAAGCGGATGCCATTGCGATGAGCCTGCAGGACATCGAAGCAGCCCGACCCATGACCCACGATCTGCTCAAGAATCTGCTGGCACAACTCGGGGCGGAGGCCGCCCGGGTCGAGATCCACGACCTGCGTGATGATGTCTTCTACGCGCGCATTATCCTGCGTTTTGACGATCGAGAACTGGAAATCGATTCGCGACCCTCAGATGCCCTCGCCCTCGCCGTGCGGGTTCACACGCCAGTCTTTGTGGAGGAATCGGTGATGGAGCGGGCGGGAGTGACCCCGGAAAGCGAGGCCGTGGATGCCGAGGCGCCTGCCGCGGGATCGAAAGAGGGCGGAGACCGTCTGTCCGTGTTCAAGGACTTCGTTGAGGGGCTGGACATGGATGACCTGTCCGGAGGTGAAGAGAACAAGAGCTAGCCGGTACTGGCGCCCCGTCGCAAGCGGGTGCCAGCTTCGCTGGGAGCCTCGCAGGCGGCTCCATCCCCGGGCCGTCCGGTGGCGCTTCGACCCAAGAGTCCGATTTCCAGTTTGTAGCATGACAGACACAGATGCGATCGATTCCTCATCCGGGCCCTCGCCCTTAGCAGCGAGCGGGCCCACTCCTGGGCCTCACAGCCGCGAGGCGGAGGAGGCGCTTCTGGGGGCGGTCCTGCTCAACCCAGACGCATTCTTCGACGTCGCCGCCTTCCTGGGTCCCTCGGACTTCTACATTCATCGCCACGCTTGGATTTGGGAGGCTTTTCAGGGACTGGTGGAGAGGCGTACCCCCATCGATGTGGTCACTCTCGCCGAGGAATTGGAGCGCCAGGGCCGCCTGGAGGAAGTGGGTGGGTCGGCCTACTTGGCCGCCCTGATCAACAACGTCCCCACTTCCCTTCACGCCGAGGCCTACGGCCGGATTGTCGAGGAGCAGGCGGTCCGCCGCAAGCTTCTTCTCGCCGCGAGCGCCATTGCCAAGCAGGCTCAGGATGCCAACGTCGTCATCGAAGAGGTGATGGGGGAAGCCGAGAAAGCGGTCTTCGAAGTCAGTCAGCGAAGACTGACGCGTGACGTTGAGCCAATCGGCCGGGTGATCAGCGAGTACTACGACCGGGTCGAATTCCTGTCCCGCCACCCGGAGGAGTCCTTCGGGATCCCCACCGGGTTTATCGACCTGGACCGAAAACTCGGGGGGCTGCAGCGGTCGGACCTCATCATGGTGGCGGGACGGCCGGGGCAGGGAAAATCGGCCATGCTCCTGAGCATCGCCAAGAACGCCGCCCAGCAGCATCGTAAGCATGTCGCCGTGTTCTGCCTGGAAATGTCTCGCGAACAGCTTGTGCAAAGGCTCATTTCTCAGGAAACTGGGATCGACTCGCACCGGTTGCGCCTGGGGCAGATCCAAGAAGAAGAGTGGGGGCTTTTCACTCACGCCGCGAGCCTCTTGAGCGAGACCCAGATCTTTCTGGACGACACGCCCGCGCTGACGCCTCTGCAATTGCGCAGCAAGTGCCGCCGCTTGCATCTGGAATACAACCTGGACTTGGTTCTGGTTGACTACCTTCAGCTGATGGGAAGCGACTTCCGCACCGAGAATCGAGTTCAAGAAGTCTCGCTGATCTCCCGCTCCCTCAAAGCTCTGGCTCGAGAACTCAATGTTCCGGTCCTGGCCGCCGCCCAGCTTTCGCGGGCCGTCGAGCAAAGGAGCGACAAGCGTCCCATGCTCTCGGACCTGCGGGAGTCCGGCAGTTTGGAACAGGATTCCGACGTGGTCCTCTTTATTCATCGGCCCGACACCTACGGTCCGGAAGAGGATCGCACCAATGTGACCGAGATCATTATCGCCAAGCATCGCCATGGGCCCACCGGAAGCGTCGAGTTAATCTTCCTGCCGAGTCTGGCCAAGTTCGAGAATGCGGCCACCCGCCATGTGGACTTGAGTCAGGCCCCTTGAGCCATGAAGATTTTCCTTGGATTCTCTCCGGGAGGATCGGGAACTACTCCCCTGCCGAGCCAGTTCTTCAGCGATCTGCTTCCGGCGATTGATCACTTGGGCGAACTTAAGGTTACCCTGTATGCCTTTTGGTGTTTGGGCCAGCAAGAGGGCGAGCGACGTTTCTTGCGCCTGTCCGAAATGAAGCGGGACGAAATCCTGCAATCGGCTCTGGCGGGCGGAGCCGCTGAGCCGGGTTCCATGCTGGAGGAGTCTCTCGAGAGGGCCGTGTCGCGCGGGACGTTGCTGCATGTGCCGCGCTTGTCCGCGGACCCGTCAGAGCACTTTTACTTTCTGAACACCCCCAAAGGACGTGCCGCAGCCGATTCCCTGGAGCGCGGCGAATGGTCTCCGGATCCAGGTTCTCAGCTTCCTCGTCTGGCGATGGAACGTCCAAACGTATTCCGGAGGTATGAGGAAGATATTGGTCCCCTCACTCCTCACATGGCCGAGGTGCTGAGGGACGCCGAGAAAGAGTATCCACCCGGCTGGATCGAGGAAGCGATCGGCCTGGCGGTGGAAAGGAATGTCCGCTCCTGGCGCTATGTCTCAGCTATCCTCGAGCGGTGGAAGGCCGAGGGAAAGCGGGACAGCGGGCGGCAGGAATTGAGCACTCGCAGATATGTCGAAGGGGAATACTCAGACCACATTGAACACTAGCACCGGCGGGAAGGATTCTTCTGCGAAACGGCCCTCCCAGGCGCCCCTGGCCGTCCATCCGGGCCTGGGCCGGCCGGACTGCCCTCTCTGCCACGGGATTGGCTACCTCAGGGAGGACTTGCCTCCAGATCACCCGCATTTCGGCCGGGTCGTGCCGTGCGCCTGCCTTCAGGGTCGTCTGCAGACCCGTCTGAGCGAAAAGCTCCATCGGCTCAGTCGCTTGCAGCAGCTGGATCATCTCACCTTTGAGAGCTTCAACCCTCAGGGGCGGATCAACTATGGTCCTGAGCAAATTGACTCGCTTCGCCGCGCCTTCAATCAGGCCAAGAACTTTGCTGACCAGCGCGAGGGTTGGCTCTTGCTGCAGGGGGGATACGGGAGCGGCAAGACCCATCTGGCGGCCGCGATCGCCAATGCGACCGTTGGCTTGGGAATCCCAACCCTCTATCTCACGGTTCCGGATCTCTTGGACTGGCTCAGAGCCAGCTACAGTGACGAGCAAGTCGATTTCGAAACGCGTTTTGGTGAGATCCGCGGCGTGACCCTCCTGGTGATGGATGATTTCGGGACGCAGAGTGCGACCTCCTGGGCTCAGGAAAAGCTCTTCCAGATCCTCAACTACCGATATGTGAACCGTCTTCCGACGGTGGTCACCACCAATTTGGTCCTAGAGGAGATCGAAGGCCGGCTGGGGTCCAGGCTCTCCGATCCGGAACTGGTGACGATGGTGAAGATCAATGCGCCGGACTTCCGCCAGCCCATGGAGGAATCCGGCGCGTCCAGTCTCTCCTCCCTGGAGCACCACAGGCGGCAAACCTTTGGGACTTTCTCGCTTCGCGAGGATGAGAACCTTGCGCCCGATGATCGCAGGAACCTGCAAGGCGCCTTCGAAGTTGCCCAGCGATTTGCAGAGAGTCCGACGGGCTGGCTGGTTCTTCTGGGCACCTATGGGTGCGGCAAGACCCATTTGGCCGCCGCCATCGCCAACTTTCGAGATAGCGAGGGCTTTCCTCCCCTGTTTGTGGTGGTCCCTGACTTGCTGGATCACCTGCGGGGGACGTTCAACCCGGCCAGCCTCGTGCGCTACGATCAGCGATTCGAAGAGGTTCGCTCGGTCGGGCTGCTGGTGTTCGACGATCTCGGCACGCAGAACATGACCCCTTGGGTGCGGGAAAAACTGTACCAGATCTTCAACCATCGCTACAATGCCGAACTGCCCACCGTGATCACGACCTCCAGCACCCTGGAGGAAATCGATCCCCGCATCCGAGCTCGAATGCTTGATTCCCGCCTCTGCACGGTCTTCGCGATTACGACCCCGGCTTATCTCGGTGGGTCTAGGTCGGGCCGACGGGGGGCCCAGAAAGGCCCGTCCGGTCGAAAGGTTGCTGGCCGGGCGCGCTAGTTCGCTGGGGTGCTGTAACGAAACCCGCGGCCTGCCCGATGTGGGGGAGGCCGCGTTGGCCGGAAAGGGAAGGTCCCTCCGCTCGAGAGGAGCTTCGAGGCTCAGGCTCCATACTTGGTCAGCCTGCCGCCGTGGGCTAGTGCAATGGGCATGAGGTCGGCTGAACGGATCGTGCCCAAGCCACCGTGGGCGCAGGCTCGTTCCCCAAAAACCTGCTCGTCGTCGGGCCGGATCGTTTCAGGAGCCCAAAGGAGCAACGGCACCGGGTGCCAGGAATGAGTGCGCATCTTGGCAGGCGTGGAGTGATCCCCGGTGATCACGAGAACATCCGGCTTCAAATCCAGCAGAATGGGAAGCGCGGAATCCACGCTCTCGATTACTTTGACCTTGGCGTTGAAATCTCCGTCCTCGCCTCGCGAATCGGTGGGTTTGATGTGAACGAAGAAGAAGTCGAAATCGGCCCAAACCGATGCCAACGCTCGGAACTCGTCTTCCGGCTTGTCGCCTCGAACGTCGATGGTTGTCATGCCGACCAGTCGGGCCACGCCCCGGTACATGGGATAGACGGCGAGGCAGGCTGGGCGCATCTTGTAAATCGACTCAAACTTTGGCAATCGGGGGTCGCCCGAAAAACCTCGCAAGGTCACCATGTTGGCCGGATGGTCGCGCGCCAGCCGCTGGCGCGCGGATTCCAGCCATTGATTGAAGAGTCTGGCGGTTCGGTCCGCCGCGGGATCGAGAGGTTTCACCGGCAGAGGAGGGGCGCCGGTTCGCTGGGGGTCGGTCTCAGACAAAGCGGCGGATAGATTCTGGCCTCGCATCACCACTACGAAGCGATACTCCTTGACCGGTTTGACCTCAAGCTCGACCCCGGCCAGCGAGATGGCCGCCAGTTTTTCGACTAGGGGACGCGCCGCTTCGGTCGCAATCCGGCCTGCCCGCCGGTCGATGATCTCCCCGCGTTCGTCGACCGTGCAGAAATTGCCTCGGGCCGCAACGTCATCGGGCCCGACCTCAACGCCGATCCCAAAGGCCTCCAGCACCCCTCGGCCGATGTCGTATTGCAACGGGTCGTAGCCGAAAAGGCCAAGATGTCCTGGGCCGGATCCCGGAGTGATGCCGTGACCCACGGGCAGGGTCTGGCCCAGAGTCCCCTGCGCGGCCAAGCGGTTCATGTTCGGACGCTGGGCGGCCTCCAGTTCGGTCGGCCCTCCGGGGCTCAGGGGGATGCCTCCCAGGCCGTCGAGGACCAGCAGGACGATCTTGGAGGAAGATTCGATCGCGAGCTCTTGCATCAGGCGAAAGTCTGCCATGGGCTCTGTCCTTGTCACGGACCTGGCATAGGGCCGCCCCGAGGGGATACTCGGAGCGGCACCAGGAGGTCAACGAGTATGCGCGCGGTCCATCCGCAGGCTAGCGAATCGCCAGTTGCGTCTCCCGGTCGAAAAGGTGGGCGTGGCGCATATCCAAGCTCAGGCGAATACTCTGCCCCATCTTGGCGTTCGTACGGGGGTCCACCCGGGCGATAAAGGGTTTCCCCGAGGCGAGCAAGTGCAAGTAGGTCTCGTTGCCCATGAGCTCAGTGACCTCGACCCGGGCCTCGACGGGGGCTGCGACGATATCTCGCGGCGTGAACTGCGGATCATGCACGTGCTCGGGTCGTATGCCAAAGACCAGGTCCCGGCCAATGTATTTTTCGAAGCGGGTAAGTGCCTCCGCGGCCATCGGGACCACAAACCCTCCGCAATCCAGGAGGATCTTTCCGTCGGCACGCTCGAGCTTGCAGTCGAAGAAATTCATAGCGGGGGACCCGATGAAGCCGGCCACAAAAACGTTGTCGGGCCGTTCGTAGACATTCTGGGGCGTATCGAGTTGTAGGAGGATCCCGTCCCGCAGCACCGCGATGCGCGTGGCCATGGTCATGGCCTCCACCTGGTCGTGGGTCACATAGATGAAGGTCGTCTGCAACTGCTCGTGCAGCTTCGACAATGCCGCCCGCGTCTCAACGCGCAGCTTGGCATCCAGGTTGGAAAGAGGCTCGTCCAATAGGAAGGCGAGCGGCTGCCGGACGATGGCGCGCCCCACGGCCACCCGTTGCCTCTGGCCGCCGGACAGTTGCTTGGGCTTGCGGTTGAGAAGGTCGGTCAGGCCGAGGATCTCCGCCGCTTCCTTGACCCGGCGGTTGATGTCCACTTTGGGGACCTTTCTCAGCTTCAGGCCGAAGGCCATATTGTCGTAAACCGACATGTGGGGATAGAGGGCATAGGACTGAAACACCATCGCGATGTTGCGGTCTTTGGGGGGGATGTCGTTCACCACCCGGTCACCGATCCGGAGGGTTCCCTCATTGACCTCCTCCAAACCGGCCAGGCAGCGCAGAGCGGTGGTTTTGCCACATCCCGAGGGTCCGACCAGGACCAGAAACTCCCGATCCTGAACCTGAAGGGACAAATCGTTCACCGCGACGACTTTGTCAAACCGCTTGGTGACGTGATCGTACGTGACACTAGCCATGGAGCGCCTCCTCTCTTTTTCATTTGGTAGCCGCATTATATGCCGGAGCGATCGAATAGGAAAGCGATGGGTGACCGATGAATCCGGTTTGCCCTCCGGGAATTTGACGCCCCTGCGCTTTCCTGCTATGATGACCCGACGCCTGCGATATGAGGAAGCTGTCACGTCCGTTTCGACAAAGTCGGTCTCTCCCCCTGCGCGCGATCCAAGCCTGGCTGATTCCGGGAATTGGTGTCAAGCGGTGGCTGCTGGCCCTGGTTCTCGGGACTTTGCTTGTCGGCCTGGGGCTTTCGGCGTTCTTCCTTGATCTCTATCGGGCAACTCCCGACTCGGCGGTCCTCGCGGTTCTTACCCTCCGCTTCCTTTCCCTTCCCTCTCCAGTTGGCGTCGCCTTGCTTCTGCTGTCCGGCGGAGTGACGATAACGTTGTCCTTGTGGCAGCTGACTGGAAGCGTTCTCGCCCCCTTTCGCAAAGCAGGCCATCCGGTCGGAGAAGTGGTGGCGGACCATCGTCGCCGAGGCAAGGGGCCGCAAATTACGGCCATCGGGGGCGGCACCGGCCTTGCGACGCTGCTGCGCGGAATGAAGGAGCGGACCGGCAACCTCACGGCAGTGGTGACCGTTGCTGACGACGGCGGGTCCTCTGGCAAGCTGCGTCGCTCCCTGGGGATTCCTCCACCGGGGGACTTGAGAAACTGCCTGGCGGCGCTCTCCGACGACGAGTCGCTGCTCACCCGACTGTTTCAATATCGGTTTGCAGAGGGAGACGGCCTGAACGGTCACTCCTTTGGGAACCTGTTCGTCAGTGCCTTGGCCGGGGTGACCGGGAATTTCGAGGAAGGACTCTTGGAGGCAGGCAATGTGCTCGCCATTCGAGGCCGGGTGATGCCTTCCACGCTGCGCGAGGTCAGGTTGGTCGCAGAACTCGAGGACCGGAAGGGCCAGTCCATAAAGCGGGTTGAGGGAGAAACCCAGATCCAGCAAGTGGCGGGTGCAGTCCGTCGCGTGAATCTCGATCCGGAGGATGTCCCGGCCTATCCTGGCGCCGTTCAGGCCATCTTGAACTCCGACATGGTTGTGGTCGGCCCCGGTAGCCTGTTCACCAGCGTCCTGCCGAATCTGTTGATCCCAGAAATATCCGCCGCCATCCGGGCCACGCCGGGGCTGCGCGTGTATGTCTGCAACGTCGCCACGCAGCCGGGCGAGACCGACGGGTTTTCAGCGAAGGACCATCTGGATGCACTGGAAGACCATATGGGCTTCCAGCCCTTTGATGTCGTCGTGCTCAATTCAGCTTGGAAGGCAACTCTTCCTGAGGGTGTGGCCTGGGTGAGGGAACCCTTCCCCGATCATGCCCGCAGGATTCACGTGGCGGATCTGGCCAATGAGGCCCTCCCAGGACACCACGCCCCGCAGAAGCTCGCCGCGGCTCTGATGTCTCTGCTGGGGCCAGGTCGACTCGCCTTCCGCCACTAGGACATTCGCTCCGCACTTCATCAGGAGGATTCATGACGACCCGAGTGGGAATCAACGGTTTTGGCCGCGTTGGCCGACAGGTGCTCAAGGCAGCCCTCGAGCAGCACGCCGCCGAACTGGAAGTGGTGGCAATCAATGATCTCTTTGATGCCAAGACCAACGCGCATTTGTTCAAATACGACTCAAACTACGGCACGTACAAGGGAACCGTGGAGGTCAGGGAGGGGGATCTTGCCATCGATGGGCATAGGATCAAGGTTATGGCAGAGAAGGATCCCTCCAGGCTCAAATGGAAGGATCTAGGTGTGGAAATCGTCGTCGAGTCGACCGGTGCCTTCACCGATGCTCTGGGAGACCCGTCCAAGGGCAAGGTCGGCGCCAACGTTCACGTCCAATCCGGGGGCGCGAAGAAAGTCATCATCTCGGCTCCCGCCAAGAACGAGGACCTCACGATTGTCCTCGGGGTCAACGAAGATAAGTACGACTCGGCAAAACATCACATTATCTCCAACGCCTCCTGCACGACCAACTGCCTCGCCCCGGCCGCCAAGGTGGTTCATGAAGAACTAACCATTCGTCGCGGTCTCATGACCACCATCCATTCCTACACCAATGACCAACGCATTCTGGATCTAGTGCACAAGGACCTGCGCCGCGCGCGAGCCGCGGGCCTGAATATCATCCCCACAACTACGGGCGCCGCCCGGGCTCTCGCCCTCGTCATCCCCGACCTGAAGGGAAAATTCGATGGGTTCTCGCTGCGGGTGCCGACGGCCACCGTGTCCGTGGTGGACTTCGTGGCGGAGGTGGACAAGCCGACCACCGTCGAGGCCCTTAATCAATGTTTCCGAAAGGCGGCGGAAGGCAAACTCAAGGGAATCCTTGGGTATAGCGACGAGCCCCTCGTTTCCATGGACTATAAGGGGGACTCCCGGTCGTCGATAGTCGACGGCCTTTCAACGATGGTCCTGGGAGGAAACCTCGTCAAGGTAATCGCCTGGTACGACAATGAGTGGGGATACTCCTGTCGAACGGCGGACTTGGCTGCCTTCCTTGGCAAGAAGCTTTGATCGCGGACCCACAGGAAGGCGAGCCATGAATAAGAAGACTGTCCGTGACATTCAGGTCGCCGGCTGGCAGACTCTGGTGAGAGTCGACTTCAACGTACCCATCAGAGAGGGAAAGGTCAAGGACGATACCCGCATCCGGGCCTCTCTCCCCACAATCCAGTACCTCATCGATCAGGGGGCCATGATCGCCTTATGCTCGCACTTGGGGCGGCCGAAGGGAGTCGACCCCGTCTTCTCCCTGGCCCCCGTGGCCGCGCACTTGGGAGGGGTGCTGAAGAGACCCGTGAGATTCGCGTCCGACTGCGTCGGCCCAGAGGCGGAAAACGCGGTGGCGGAATTGAAGCCCGGGGAAGTGGCCCTACTCGAGAACACTCGCTTCCACCCGGAAGAAGAGAAAAACGACCCAGCCTTTGCTCAGCGGCTGGCCATGTTAGCCAAGATCTATGTGGACGATGCCTTCGGGTCCGCCCATCGCGCGCATGCCTCCACAGAGGGCGTTGCGCACTATCTGCCCGCGGTGGCCGGTTTCCTCATGGAGGAGGAAATCGAATACCTGGACCGGGCGGCCAACAACCCCGATCATCCGTATGTGGTGATCCTCGGTGGGGCCAAGATCAGCGACAAGATTGGGGTCATCCGCAACCTCCTTCGCAAGGCCGATCGCGTCCTGATCGGGGGAGGCATGGCCAACACCTTCTTCAGCGCAAAGGGTTACAAAACGGGTGACTCGCTGGTCGAACCCGAAAGCGTTCCGGAAGCTCGCAAGCTGCTCGAGGAGGCCAAGGATCAACTCGTGCTCCCCGAGGACGCGGTCATCGCAGATGGCGCAAGGGCAGAGGCGGCCCGCAGGGAGGTGCCCGTCGGGGATGTTCCGGACGGCTGGAGAATCCTCGACATCGGGCCGCGGACAGTGAGGCGCTACAGTGAGGCCCTCCAAGGGACTCGCCTGGTAGTCTGGAATGGACCCATGGGCATGTTCGAGGTCGCGCCCTTCGCCAAAGGAACGGAGGCTCTGGCCAGGGCCGTGGCGAATTGCGGAGCGACTACGATCGTGGGGGGAGGAGACTCGGTGGCCGCCATTGCTCAGTTCGGACTGACGGACAAGATCACCCATATCTCCACCGGCGGGGGGGCCTCTCTCGAGTTCCTCGAAGGACGGATTCTTCCTGGGGTCGCAGTGCTCCAGGATCGGTAGGTGATTCCATTGACAAGAGAGGGCGCCCGGCAGACAGGCGCCCTCTTGCGCACTCTGGGAGGGCCGCATGTCGTTCATCCCGGGAGAAAACGTCGGTCCCTACCGGATTACCCAACAACTAGGGCAGGGGGGCATGGCCACAGTGTTCAAGGCGTACCACGCGGCCCTGGACCGGTACGTGGCCCTCAAGGTCCTTCATCCGGCGTTCAAGGAAGATCCGAGTTTTCTGGGCCGGTTCCGCCGAGAAGCACGGGTTGTCGCAAAGCTAGACCACCCCAACATCGTTCCGATTTATGACTACGCCGAACACGAGGGCCAGCCCTTTCTGGTAATGAAATTCATTGAGGGGCAGACCCTAAAGGCGCGACTGGGTCAGGGCCCCCTGGGGCCCCAAGAAGCCCTTCACATCGTGAGGTGCGTGGGTTCGGCCCTAAGCTACGCTCACAAGCAGGGGGTGCTCCACCGCGACATCAAACCCTCGAACGTGCTTCTGACCCCCGATGGATCGGTCTTCCTCGCGGACTTCGGCTTGGCGCGGATAGCCACAGTGGGCGAGTCCACCCTTTCCTCGGACATGCTCTTGGGCACTCCGCACTACATCTCCCCCGAGCAAGCCAAGGGTCTCCGCAATCTGGATGAGGGAACCGATATCTATTCCCTGGGGGTTGTGCTGTATGAGATCAGCGTGGGCCGCGTGCCCTTCAACGCGGACACCCCGTTTTCCATCATTCATGACCACATCTTTACTCCCCTGCCAATGCCGCGCTCGCTCAACCCCAAAGTTCCCGAAGGCGTAGAGAGAGTCCTGCTCAAGGCACTCGCCAAGGAGCGGGCCGATCGCCACCCAGATGTTCAGTCCCTGGTCGATGCTTTTGTAGCGGCAGTTGAGAATGCGGGCGCGGGGGTCCAGGCCGTGACAACGAAGGGAGCCACGCCCGCCTCGGCCGGTCCTCAGGCCGCGATCGCCAGGGGCTCTCCCAAACCCTCCCCCAAAACCTCCCGCCGGAGCCCCTTTCCTTGGTGGATTTGGGTCATCGTTGCCGCTGGAGTCTGCGTCTGTCTGGCGATCTTGGTCGCCCTGGCGCTTCTCGGGCGGGCTGAAAGGACTGCCCCCTCTTCGAACCCAACCCCGCTCGTGGCGGCCGCCCCAACGGGCATTCCACTCCCGGCGGCCGCCCCAACAGGCGTTCCCGTCCCGGTGGCCACCCCAACGGGTCCCGTCCTTCCGGCCGCCCCAACGAGCGGTTCCGTCCCGTTAGGTTCCCCCCCAGGCGGTCCCGTCCCGCCAGGCACCCCCCTGGACCCCCAAGCCCGCCAGGCCTTGGCAGATGTGAATCAGGGAATCAGCGATCTAAATGGGGGTCAGCTGGATGCCGCCAGCCAGGAATTTGAGGCCGCGCGCGAGGTCTACCCAGGCGATCACCCTGCGATCTACCGCATGATGGCCAAGGAGCTCGAGAGCCATCAGGCATGGCTAGAAGCGTTGCGCTTCTATGTCCCCCTGCTGGAGGGAAATCCGGAAGAGCGAGACTTGCGGCAGGTCATGGAGGCTTCCCTCTTCTTCTCCGGCGAGGATTCGAGGGCGGCTTCCGATCTTCAGCAGGTCGTTGGCATTGCGCCACAGTGGGGCGTGTCTCTGGCCGCCTGGGCGCGCTGGGAAGCGCATTTCAACAACCGCCCAAGTGCGGACCAGGACATCCTCAAAGCACAATCTTTGTCCGAGGAGCCCAAGGCTCCGTTCGTGCGAGCTGTGGCTGGAGAGATGGAGTTGATGGAAGGGCGTGCGCCAGAAGGCACGGCAACACTGAAGTCGGTTGCGACCGATCCCCGTTCGCCGGGTTGGCTGATCGACGAGGTTAAGAGAATCCTTGCTTCATGATTCCTTCCGAGCGCCAGATGGGGAATAGCGGCGACTTTGGGGATTGCCGCGAGGGCGTTCTCCCTTCTTCTCGGCCGGGCGATCCTTGCGGCCGGAACGGGTTGAGGGGGGAGGTCCTAACCGGAATTGCCATGAGGACATCCTTGGGGTCGAACGGGCCTGTTCACCGAAGGCTGGCCGGCATGGGCAAGGAATTCCGGCAGCCGTGCGCCGCGGCTGGCCACGATCCCGAAACCGGCCGGACGAGGGGGGAAGTTGCCTCTCAAGAATGGCGGGCCCTTTCCTCCCAAGTCCGATCGTCGTCAAGCGAGTTGGGGATGCCGATGATTGGCGGGTTCTCGCATTTGAGTGCCTGCTGGCCCCAGCCGACGAATGCGGCCCTGCGGGCATCCGCGGGCTGAGGCATCATTATTTCGGTTTCTAGCCCTCTCAAGGGCATGCGTCTCCTGGGGGAAGAGGCCCCGCCAACCTCAAGGATTGTGGGAAGCCGGTCGCCTCGTCCAGCCCCGCGGAGCCTAGGGTGGCGCGCCCTGGGGCCTGCCCGGGCAAGGGACGGCCGTGGCCCAGCCAGACTCCTTGAGATGTCTTCCCTTGAAACCAGGCCGTCACGGGTGCTCCCGGGAGGAGTGCATTTGGCGGGACTGCTGAAATCCGTGGATCCGCCCGCTGGGCTCCGATCTTGAGGCTTCTCTTGGATGCCGGACCGGGACAAGCCATTTGGCTTTGGCTGATCGGATCGTGGCTGGCCCTGGTCCTTCTTCAGCCGCAGGTCCACCGCCGACTCCAGGGCGTTTTCTACCAGCTCACGGGTCATCCCGCGCATGCCATCCTGCTCTACTCGCTTGCCCTGCTGCCCGGGGTGGTCCTGCACGAGGCAAGCCACTGGCTCGTCGCGACGGGGCTGGGCGTGCGCACGAGCCGGGTCTCTTTCCGTCCAAAACTTCAAACGAATGGCGCATTGCGACTCGGTTATGTTGAGATGCAAAGGGTGGACTTTATTCGGGAGTCCCTGATTGGCATTGCGCCTCTCCTGGCCGGCACGGTGGTTGTGCTTGTGCTCGGCATGTCGGTCCTGCGCATCGGCGACGTAGGTGAGCAGCTCACGCAGGGTTCGTGGAGAACCGCAGGCGCGTTGGTCATGGCAGCCGTCCGGCGGCCGTATGCGGGGATCTGGCTTTACCTAGCCTTCGCGGTCAGCAACGCAATGTTCCCCTCTCCGTCTGACAGGCGCGCCTGGCCTTTTGTCGGGGTAGCCCTCATGGCGGTTACAGCCCTGTTGATCTACCTCGGGCTGGGCCTCCGGCTCTGGGGAGTTCTGGTTCCGGCTCTAACTGGGGCAGCTCACGGCTTGGCTTCGGCCTTCACTTTTGCAGCGGCCATCGACTTGGTGGCTTTCCCACTGTTGTGGTGCGGGGAGCTCATGCTGGCGCGGTTGAGACCGCTGTCGCCGTTCCAGGTATGACCTCGCCGAGGGGCGACTGGCCGGCCAACCCACCTCAGGCGGGAGATGGGCGAAGGTATCCGCATGCCGAGTCGCGGATCTCAAGCGAATTCGGATGAGATTGAGGAGAACCCTCGGGAAGGGAACGGGGACGACCTTGGAGTTCTGTCGGCCCCTGCGGCCGGAAGACGGGGAGCCTCCGGCCCCGACCCGTGTCCGTCACCCGGTCTCCGCCGGCGTTGCTTCAGATTCGCCAGCCCAGGGACTCTGCCGCAGCCTCTTTCATTTCCATTCCTGCAGGCCCAGAATGCGCAGGCCCACCAAGGCCACAAGGCTTCCGAGTGTCGCGCCTCCCAGGTTAATCGCGCCCACTTTCCAGAGGCCAAAGTGAGAGAAGTCTGCAATCACTTGACCCAGAAGGAAACCAAACCAGGAGGCGGCCAGACACATCAGGAGCCTGCGGTAGGATCCGTGGGGCCAGGCCAGGAAGAAGAGCGTCCCGTAAAGGCCCCCCAAAACGATTCCAAGAATGATTGCGGGGAGATCCATCGGCGAACCTCGCTTCTTTCCGTTCGCAATGCTCTCGCGTGGGTCGTGAGGGACACCATCCCGTGGGCAAGCTAGGAGCAAGCCCTCGGAGCCTCGGGCTCGATCAAACCATAGCCGAGGCAACAATCGTCCTGATACATCACGGCCGCCTGCCCCGGGGCGATCCCGCGGACGGGGAGGTCGAAGTGCACTCGGCACCCCCCGCCTGGCAAGAGTTGGACGTCCGCGGGCATCGCCGGGGCCTTGTAACGAATCTTCACCTGGGCCCGAAGGAGCCCTTGCCGGGGGGCGACATTGACCCAGTGAACCTGCGAGGTGCAAAGGGACTGGCGCTCTAATTCTGCGGCGGGACCCACCACCAGTGCGTTGTGGGTCGGATCCTTCTCCAGGACGTAGAGAGGCTGTGACCAGGATACTCGGATTCCTTTCCTTTGACCGATGGTATAGCCCGCCAGCCCTGAGTGCTCCCCGAGCATCTGACCCGCACGGGTGACAATGGGTCCCGGCTGGAAAACGCGAGGCATGCGCCCCGCCAGGAACGGGCGGTAGTCCGAGTCGGGAAGAAAACAGAGATCCTGACTGTCCGGACGATCGGCCACGGGAAGTCCCAACGTTCGGGCCAACTCGCGGACTTGAGCCTTGGTCAAATCGCCCACGGGGAACAGGCTCTGAACCAGATCCTCCTCGTCCAGGACGCTCAAGACGTAGGATTGGTCCTTTTCGAGATCAGCGGCCTTGAGAAGGCGGAGTTGCCCGTCCCGGGGCTCCACTCGCGCATAGTGCCCAGTGGCGAGTATCTTTGCGCCAAGACCCAGGGCATGATCTCTGAGATATCCCCAGCGGATAAGGCGATTACATTCAAGACAGGGATTCGGCGTCGAGCCGTCGGCAAAGCCCGCGACAAAGAAACCGACCACCGAGCGGAAAAAGGGCTCGCGTGCATCCAGGACGTGGAAAGGGATGCCCAACTGGGCAGCCACCCGCCGGGCCAAGAGCACCGCCGCCGGGGCGCAACAACGATTGTGGTCGCTGGTCCCATTCTCGCTCCATAGACGGAGCATCAGGCCAATGACCTCGTATCCCGCCTTGACCAGTAAAGCAGCCGCCACGGAACTGTCCACACCGCCGCTCATGGCCACCGCGACGCGCGGGCGCATGCTCACGTGGCCTCCAGGGACCGAAGTCGCTCGCAAATCACAGGAAGCACTTCCGTCAAGCGCCGAATGTGCGCAGGCACGGTCCCTCGCCCAACGGTTACGCGCAGCGAGCCCAGCACCCATTCGGGCTCGACTCCCACCGCCAAGAGCACCTCGGAAGGTTGGGGATCTCCAGTCTTGCAGGCGGAGCCCGAGGAGCAGGCTATCCCCGCCAAGTCGAGATAGGTGATGAGGTGATTGCCCCGGATCCCTCGGAAGATGAAGCTGGCGTGGTTGGGAAGCCGCAAGGTCGGGTGACCAGTGATGCGGACGTCGGGAACAAGCTCTGGAACCGTCCTCAAAAGATGATCCCGCAGTTCCTGGAATCGACGGTTGTCGTCCTCGCGTTCAACCTGGGTAATCTCCAGAGCCTTGGCCATTCCCACAATAAAGGGAACGTTGTGTGTCCCCGCCCGGCGACCACCTTCCTGACCGCCGCCGGTCTGGGTTGGGAGCAACCTGACCCCCTCGCGGATGTAAAGTGCCCCCACTCCCTTGGGCCCGTAGAACTTGTGTGCCCCCAAAGAGAGCAAGTCCACATTCAGATCCACCACATTCAGAGGCAGCTGGCTCGCCGCTTGAACTGCGTCGCTGTGAAAGGGGATGCCAAGGGTGCGGCAAATCCCTCCGATCTCAGCGATCGGTTCGAGCGTCCCAATCTCGTTGCTGGCATACATGACCGAGACCAAGGCGGTCTCGCGCCGAAGGAGGCCTGCAACCACCTGCGGGTCAACGCGTCCGAATGGGTCCACCGGCAGTAGCTCGAGCTGAAAGCCGAAATGGTCCCTCAGTTGCTCCGCGGTCCTCAAGACCGCGGGATGCTCCAGCGGGGAAATCAGAAGGTGATTGGCCCCGCGAATCTCCTTTTCATTCAGCGCAACGCCTCGCACTGCCAGGTTGTCGCTCTCAGACCCCCCGCTCGTGAACAGGACCTCCGACGAATTGCAATGGAGGATGCGGGCCAGGCTGTCCCGGGCTTCCTCGACGGCCGCCTCTGCGTCCTGGCCGAACTGGTGGATGGAGGAGGGGTTGCCATATCGATTCGCTGGAAAGGCGGCCATCGCCTCCAGCACGCGGGGATCCACCGGGGTGGTCGCGGCATGATCGAGGTAGATCATCTCTTGGGTTATCATGGCTGATCGGAATTCTACCTGGGCGGCGGAGGCCAGTCAACGGTCGAAACGCGAGGGGGGTCTCCCCAGGGCGGGTTTCCCCGGATCTTGCGAATACTCACGGTATAATGCGCCTCCAAAGAGTGAGACCACCTGGAGAGGGAGCTCTAACACCGACGACATCATCCTGCCAGAACGGAGAAGAGCGGATGGACACGACAATTGAGCAGATCCTGGCACACGAAATTCTGGACTCCCGAGGGAACCCGACCGTGGAGGTTGAGGTGACCTTGGCGGATGGATCCTGGGGACGCGCAGCGGTGCCTTCGGGAGCCTCGACCGGGACCCACGAGGCCCTCGAGCTGAGGGATCAAGATCCCCAGCGGTATGGGGGCAAGGGGGTGCTGAAGGCCGTGGAGAATGTCAACCGGCCAATTGCCGACGTTCTGGTGGGATGGGATGCGACCGAGCAGGGGGGGATCGATCGTGCGCTCATCGAGCTGGACGGCACCCCGAGCAAATCCAAGCTGGGTGCCAACGCCATCCTGGGAGCCAGTCTCGCCGTCGCCAAGGCAGCGGCGTCATCCCTTCAGCTTCCACTTTTCCGGTATCTGGGGGGCGTGTTTGCCCATGTTCTGCCTGTGCCGATGATGAACATCCTCAATGGGGGCACGCACACCGGTTGGCAATCGACCGACTTCCAGGAGTTCATGATCATGCCGCTGGGCGCTTCCACGTTTGCGGAAGGATTGCGCTGGGGGTCGGAGGTCTATCAGAGCTTGCGCTCGGTCCTCCGGGAGAAGAAGCTCACGGCCCTGGTCGGGGACGAGGGGGGCTTTGCACCCGGGCTGGAGTCCAACGTTCAAGCCGTCGAGGTGATCCTGGAGGCGGTCCAGCGAGCCGGATACCGGCCGGGAGAGCAGGTGTCCATTGCCTTGGATCCCGCTGCCTCCGAGCTTTTTGACCCCAAGACCCGCAAGTACAACCTGCGGAGAGAGGGCCGCGTCCTCTCGAGCGAGGACCTGGTGGCCTTTTGGGAAGAGTGGGTTGGCCGGTATCCGATTGTGAGTCTAGAGGACGGACTGGCCGAAGATGATTGGGATGGATGGAAGCTCCTTACCGCCCGGCTGGGGAACCGGATCCAGCTCGTTGGCGATGATCTGCTCGTGACCAATCCCGACCGCGTGCGGCGAGCCATCCGGGAGAAAGCCGCCAATGCGCTTCTGGTCAAGCTCAACCAGATCGGCACTCTGACCGAGACCATCGAGGCGGTGGACACCTGCCAGCGCGCGGGCTGGCGCGCGGTGACCTCCCACCGCTCGGGAGAAACCGAGGACACGACCATCGCCGATCTGAGCGTAGCCCTCAACATGGGGCAGATCAAGACCGGAGCGCCGGCGCGGACTGACCGGGTCGCCAAGTACAACCAGCTATTGCGGATCGAGCGGGATCTGGGGCAAGAGGCGCAGTACGCCGGGGCGACGGTGCTCGCAAGCGGCCGGAGCGCCTAGGCCAGTCCCGTCACGGTGCTTCGCGCGGCGCGCCTCCGGTCAATGAGGTGGCACAATAGGGACAAATGGTCCAGGTGAGATCCGAAAGCCTCTGGCAGGAGGGGCAGGCCTTGCGGAGCCTCGTCCCGCAGGAGGGGCAGACTTGCCAGGCATCTCGCACCTGTCGGCTACAACCGGGGCAGGTGGCTCGATCCGTCAGTCCCTGGAGCAGAGCCTCCTCCTCGAGGGTCTCTTGATAGGCCTCCACCAGCGTGTGGGAAGGGCGCAGGAGAAGATAGATCAGCAGTCCGGCGAGATTCAAGACGCCGACGAGAATTCCGGCCAAGATCACGACCAAGCGGTCGTGCGTCCGCGCCTGAATGTCCCGCACTGTCCAAAGGATGAGGCTGGCCCACAGGGCAACCAGGAAGGCCGCCGACAGGGCGAGCACAACGATGAGCAAGGTAGAAGAAAGAGAAGACGTGATTGACCTCCTGCCGTTCGGCTTCTGCCCTGGGCGGAGGACATTATAGCCTTGCGGATATTGGGGAGCAACCGATTGGGTCAAGAAGCACCGATGCGCACAGTTCGAGCGATCCTGCCTCTCCTGGGGTTGGTTTTGGTGGTGATTGCAACCGGCGTGGCTCCTGTCGAGTTGGCTCGGGCGCAGGGTCCCGTCGGGACAGCCACACCCTCGGGTCCCTATATCGTCTGTTGCCAAAACAACGATCATGTGAATGTCCGCACCGGGCCAGGCACTAGCTATGACCAAGTGGGGGTCCTAGTCCTCAGCCAGAGTGCGCCTGCCACCGGCAAGTCCGTGGGCGGGGATTGGGTCCAGATCCAGTACCCGGGGGTCGCGGGAGGAGTCGGGTGGGTTTATGCGCCCGTGGTGGAGCTCTATACCTTGGGAGAGGAACTCCCAATCGTGGAGCCGCCCGCGACGCCAACTCCTCTTGTGACCGCCACGATCGATCCCACCTTGGCGGCCCAGTTTTCGTCCATCCTGCCCACCCGATTGCCGACGTTCACCTCGGGCGTTCCGCCTACCCAGGTCACCTTCGCTCCCGTCTCCGCCCAAGGGTCAGGTCACGAATTTCCCCCCGCCCTGGTCATCATGGGTCTGGCATTTGTGGGCATCCTCGGCGCGATGGTTTCCGGTGTTGTCGGCAGACGCTAACCCGCGACGAGGGGCCGCTGCTCCCCATTCTCCTAGAGAGTAGGACGGGATGACTGTCGACAAAGCACTTGCATTCGCCCAATCGCATCGATCGCAATGGCTGGATCAGCTGAGAGAGCTGGTGCGCATACCGACCGTATCGACCGCCTCCGAGCATGCAGCCGACATGGCCAGGGGTGCCAAATGGATAGCGGATCATCTCGGGAAGCTGGGCTTTTCCACGGAAATCGCCCCCACGTCGGGGCACCCCATCGTCTTGGCGGAATGGGTGGGTGCAGGGAAAAGCGCGCCGACGTTGCTGGTGTACGGACACTATGACGTCCAACCCCCCGATCCGGTCGAGGAGTGGCAGAGTCCACCTTTTGAGCCGACGATCCGCGGCGAGAACCTGTTCGCACGAGGGGCCTCGGACATGAAAGGGCAATTGGTTGCCCACCTCTCCGCAGTGGAGGCGATGCAGAGCGCGGGCCCCTTGCCCGTGAACATCAGGTATCTGGTCGAGGGGGAGGAAGAAATCGGGTCTCCGAACATGCAGTCCTTCATCGAGGGGAATCGGGATCGTCTGCGATGCGACGTCGTCCTCAACTTGGATTCCATGATCCTTCGACCCGACCTTCCCTCGATTGTCTATGGGCTACGGGGACTTGCCTATTTTGAGCTGCGCGTGTACGGCCCTTCGCATGACCTTCACTCGGGGCAATTCGGCGGTGCCATTCACAACCCCGCCCAAGCCCTCTGCGAGCTTCTCGCAGGGATGCATGACAACGATGGACGGGTTACTCTGCCGGGCTTCTATGACAAGGTTCGGGCCCTCGAGCCCGAGGAGCGCGAGGCTCTCGCCCAGCTTCCCACCAAAGACGAGGAAGTGCAGAATCTTACCGGGGCCCCGCGGATGTGGGGAGAGAAAGGCTATACCCTTGTGGAACGCATCGGAGCCCGGCCTACCTTGGAAGTGAATGGCCTTCTGAGCGGGTTCACGGGCGAAGGATCGAAGACGGTCCTCCCTTCGAAGGCCATGGCCAAGATCTCCATGCGTCTGGTCCCGGATCAAAGGCCGGAAGAGGTACACGCCCAACTGCTTGAGTATTTGAGGGAAAAGGTGCCGCCCACCGTGCGGTGCGAGGTGAGTACGCTGGCGGGGGGCTCCGCGGCGATTGTGCGGAGGAACACCGCGGAGATGCGTGCGGCCGTGAGGGCGTTAACTGAGACCTTCGGGCGTTCCCCGGTCTTCACGCGGGAAGGGGGGAGCGTTCACGTGGTGAGCGTCATGCAGGCCCTGCTTGGACGAGAGTCCATCCTGATGGGCTTTGGTCTCCCCGACGACAACCTGCATGCACCCAATGAGAAGCTGCACCTCCCCAATTTCTACCGGGGAATCGAATGTTACATCCGGTTTGCTTACGCGCTCGTGTCGTGAGCTGATCGCGTAGCGATGGTCGCGCTTGGACCCGGGGGACCTGGTCTTGGATGGCCGCGGAGTAGAAACGAGCGATCCTCGGTTGACCACGGCGTAACCCTCGCATCGGCTTCGTCCCTGTTGTGCGCGCTCCGGGCCGCCTTGGCCTCACCCCTGGGTCCGAAACCTCCAAGGTAGATGTGCGCAGGCGCAATGCGAGGTCGGCCATTGCCGCCTGATTATTCCCCCGTGTGCAGTGGCAAGCAGGATCTTGCAGGATCCGATCCTGAGGAGCGCCCTCGATCGCGAGCCGATCGACGGAGCTAGGCGAAAAGAGTTCTTCCGAAGGCATGGGTCATCCTGTGGATCTCCCGCTCAGCTTGACCTGCAGAGGAAGCAGGTTCTTTTTGCGAAGACGGGCGAGCGAGAGGCGCTCCCTCGGCCTAGCCTGGGCCGGGCAATGGCCCCAGGCGAGGGCCCGCAGCCACGACCTCGGTCGGAACCCCCTCCATATATTTCTTGAAATTGTCGAGGAATCGAGCAGCCAACTGCCGGTAGCGGGTCATATATGCGTCTCGGCTTGACCAGGACCGGGCGGGATTGAGCACCTCCGCCGGGACCCCTTCGCAGTTCCTGGGCGCTTCAAATCCGAACACTGGGTCGGTGTATGTGTCCTCCTGGAGCAACGACCCGGAGAGGGCGGCCTTGAGGAGAGTTCTCGTGTACCCGATGCTGATGCGCTTTCCTACGCCGTACGGTCCGCCGATCCAGCCCGTGTTGACCAGCCAGCAGTTCGGGTTGTACTTGAGGATCTTGCGTTTGAGCAGGTCCGCATATCGAGACGGGGGATGAACCATGAAAGGGGCGCCGAAACACATGCTGAAGGTGATCTCCGGCTCGATTCCCAGCCCCACCTCCGTCCCGCTGATCTTGGAGGTGTATCCGGAGATGAAATGGAAGAGAGTCTGATCGGGAGTGAGCTTCGCAATCGGTGGCATCACCCCGGAGGCATCACAGGTCAGCAAGACGATGCTGTGGGGATGCCCCGCGACCTTTTCGGGGATCCGGTTTTCAATGAAATCAAGTGGGTAGGAGGCACGGGTGTTTTCGGTGATCCGATCATCGCCTCGCTTTCGCCCAAAGGCCCCTTCGGTTCTGCGGGTCGATCCGGCGCTCCTGCCTCCCGCGAGACCTCAGGTCGATTTCCCAGGAGAGAATCTGATTGGCAATAGGCGGGCACCAAGCCGCTCAGGTTTCTGTCCCGAACCGTACCGTAGAGCCACTTGAACTCTCGCCTGGGGTTGTGCAAGCAAGAGCTCTGGCGGAGGAGACATGGGAGAAGTTGAGGTTCGGATTGGGGAGCGAGGGGTAGAGATTCTGACCGTCCATCGTCCTCCGGTACGCAATGCGTTGAATCGGGAGGCAAGGCGAGGAATGGCCGATGCCGTGAGAGGCTCCGGACCTGCGAGCGCTGGCCGTTGCAGGCGCTGGCACGGCTTTCATTTCCGCTGGGATCTGGCCGAGTTGCGGGACTACCCGTCGCGGCCCGATGGCCTGATGCGAGCGATCTGGGTGGGGGATGCGCTCTCTCGACCGAGGGCTTGGCCCTGTCCGACGATCTCCGCCATCAACGGGCCGGCGAGAGGTCGCGGTGCCGGGATCGCGCTCGCTTGCGATCCGAGGATCATGACGGAAGAGGCCGACCCCGGCTTGGTCCATTTCCACATCGGGCTCAAGACCACAGGCTCTCCCGCCCGGGAGGCCCTTTCCCTGCGACTGACGGACCGGGGGGGCCCGTCGGCCAGACCCGGCTTGCCGCCAGGGAGCTAGCCAGGCAGGCAGCCGAAACCCCACCCCTCGCGGGGCGGCCCGCCAAGCGTGCTCTGCGGATCAGCCTCGTGGAGGAGGAGGGAATGGCGGCGGAGGCAGCGCGAAGTGAGTTCGTGGATCTCTGGGATTGATTGGAGAAGGGAGACTGTGGTCCATTTTCTCTCGAGATCGAGATAGAGGGCTAGGAGGGGAGAACCTCGGCCATCAGGTTCCCCAGGCGCTCGTCCTCTTCATCCAGACGGGTGGCGTACTCTTCGATGAACGCCGATCGGCGCATGCGCAGGACGAGCGGAGCCAAGGCTCGGAGATCCTCTTCGGCAACCTCTTCCCGGCCAGCGGCAGCGGCATGAGCGCGCGCGCCCTCGAGCAGGCTGACGGCCGCCCGGTGAGAGCTGATGGCCAGGCGCTCGATGAGAGCCAACCCTTTGGCGGCCACCTCTTTGCGGAGTTCAACCTTGCCTAGCTTCTCGCGACTGGCCCGTATCTCTTCTTGCATTTCCTCGGTTTCGCGGCGGTAGTATTCGATGACGCCGCGTGGATTGGCAAGATACGCTTGCACGCGGCGATACGCCTCCCACTGGTCCTGGAGACTCACCAAGCCTCGGACGAAGATCCTCATTCCAAAGCGATCGAAAATCTGAGGACGAAGAGCGCCCTCCTCGGGGTTCATTGAGCCGACCAGAACAAAGCGTGACCGATAGGCCGCCGACACGGGTCCTCGCCGAACGATGTATTGACCCTGGGCGGCGGCATCCAGGATCGCGTCGGTGATTTCGTGGGCGAGCAGGTTGATCTCGTCCACATACAGGAAGTTGCGATCGGCTTGCGCAAGAATCCCTGGGCGCAGCCGATGGCGTTCGTGCACCGCAGCCCGTTCGTCCAGGCTTCCGACCACGTCCCCCAGCTGAGCGTTAAGCGGCAACTCGACCAACCGCATCGCGTCCAGAAAGGTGAGCGAATCCCCCAGGCCATACTTGCGCGCGCAATCTGGGCACACCGCGTCCATGCCGCCGGTCTCAATGTCCTCAGGCAGGCACCCATACGGGCACAGACTTCGCGGGACGCTAGGCAAAAGGGGTACGAGGCTCCGCACCGCCGTGGTCTTGCCGGTCCCCCGCGGTCCGAACAAGAGAACGCCTCCGACTCCTGGGTTGATCACGGCCAGAAGGAGGGCGAGCTTCATTTCCTTCTCGTTTACCAAGGCCAGGAAGGGGAAAGGAAGAGATTCCGCCAGTCCGCGATCCCCGGGTTCAACGGCGGCCAGAAACCGCCTGGAGGAGGCCACTTCGAGGAGTTCAGTAATGCTGCGAATGGGATCAGCCATCAGCCGCCGCAGATTGGACCGACCGGCCGGCCCGGGCTTTTCGCAGGCTCTGCCGTTCCTCCCCCCGGCGCATTTCTTCTTCTTCCTCTGCAGTCTCGACCCGGAGCGGGGGGACCTGGGCGGGGCGTCCCTGATCATCCAGGGCCACATAGACAAGGTACGCTGTGTTGGTGTGAACCCGACTGCCCGTGAAAGGGTTTTCCGCTTCTACGTCGACCCGGGCCTCCATTGAGGTGTGGCCAACGCAAGTCACCCGCGAGGTCAAGGTAACTACATCTCCCAGGTGGATTGGGTGGCTAAAGGTCATGCTGTCCATGACCACCGTTACCACCGGCCGTTTGGCGTGTCGCATGCAGGCCAGAGCCCCGGCCTCGTCAGCCAGGCGCATGATGACGCCGCCGTGGACATTCCCGTGCAAATTGGCGTCCTCCAGACGCATGATCTGGCTGAGAACCACGCGCGATTCAGAAGCTGGCTTGCTTGATAGATCTCCCACGCCACCCCTTCTTAGTCCATATCGGGTTTTGTCTCCCCTGTGTCTCGGGTGTGCAGCAGGCTGGGCCTCTCTTCGAGGACATCCATCACATCGTGCGAGTACACGGTCATCAGAGGGGGAAGCGGCACGACCGCCGGAGGGTGAATCTTCCTGAGTTGAGGCGCTGCCGGGGGCGGCATTGTGCGCTCCCCCAGTTCGACCGAGCGACGCCGCAGGATCCGATGATCCTCAGAGAGCCAGCCGACGTATTTTCCTTCCAGGTTGAAGACCTCCTGCCTCTCGCTTACCCATCCAATCCATTCTCCTTCGGCGTTGTACAGGTACGGGAAGGAAACCAGGGCGGAGAAGTCGCCTCGAGAGGTGAATAGATGGACCGGGGCCGGAGGCTTGTTGGCGGGGGGCATGCTCAGCTCACGTCATTGTAGGTCCAGAGGCGGTTGGCAGCAAAGTTCCAGATCAACACCACGCCCACCGCACAGGCCAAGGCAAGGTTGTTGGCAGCTTGGCGCGCTGAAACCGGAAGAGGCCCGGTCCATTTGGAGAGGAGGGAAAACCAGACAGGGTTCAGGGCGGCAAACAACGGGGTCCGAATCAGCAGGCCCACAAGGCTGACCAGGGAGAACTGCCCTACCTGGGCGCTGACCGATTTGCTGCGCGAGTCCGGGTAGGTCCAGACCCGATTCCACATGAAATTGCTGGTCACGGCGGCTCCGAACGAGAACACCGAAGCCACGACCGGGAGGACATTCAGCTTTACGCTCAGCAAATTGAAGGTTCCGAAGTCCACCACAGCTCCAGCGGTTCCGACAACCAGGAAGCGCAAGAATCGCGTGCCTTCCTTCCTCCACCTCACGCCAAACCTTCCGCCACCCGAGATCGAAAATACTGGAAGGTCTTCTCGAGACCTTCCTCGAGGGAGAGGTGAGGCTCCCAGCCCAGGATTTGCTTGGCACGGGTGATGTCCGGTTGGCGCCTCTGCGGATCGCCGGGGCCTCGCCGGCCGGGCAGGTAGCGGATGGCGCTGCGATTCCCAGCGTAGGCGGCGATCCGCTCGGCCAGATCGCGGATGCTGATCTCCGCGGGGTTGCCCAGGTTGACGGGCAGATGTTCGTCCGAAAGCAGCAAGCGGTACAGTCCCTCGACCATGTCCTCGATATAGCAGAAAGACCGCGTCTGGGATCCGTCCCCGTAGACCGTCAAGGGCTCTTCGCGAAGGGCCTGGCCGACCAGGTTCGGGACGACCCGGCCATCGTCCAGCCTCATCCGCGGGCCAAACGTATTGAAGATCCGCGCAATCCGCGTGTCGATCTGGTGATAACGATGATAGGCCATGGTGATGGCCTCGGCAAAGCGCTTGGCCTCGTCATACACGGAACGCGGGCTGATGGGGTCGACGTGGCCCCAGTAGGTCTCCTTTTGTGGGTGTTGTTCCGGGTCCCCGTAGATCTCTGAGGTGGAGGCCAGCAGGAAGCGAGCCCGATTGGCGCGGGCCACGCCCAGCGCATTGTGGGTGCCCAATGCGCCGACCTTAAGGGTCTGGATCGGTAGTTGCGGGTAGCCGTAGGGACTGTCTGGGTTCGGGCTCGCAGGAGAAGCCAAATGAAGCACGGCCTCAACCGGTCCTGGAAAGTAGATGTAGTTTGAGACGTCATGCTTGATGAAAAGGAAGTTCTCCGAACCGGCCAGGTGGGCAATGTTTTCGGGTGTCCCCGTCACGAAGCTGTCCAGGCCCACCACCGTGTGCCCTTCGGCGAGCAGTCGATCACACAGATGGGACCCGATGAAACCCGCGACCCCTGTCAGGAGAATGCGCATTGGGTTCTCCCCAATCCTGAGACCTCGGTTGGTCTTCCGGCCGGGAAAAACAGATTTCGGCTCACCTCCAGTCGGCCGTGACCACCAATTGATCTGCCGTGAGCGGCTGAGCCTGGCCACTGGTTAAACCCACTACCCACAGATTTCCCTCATACACCAAAGCCACCTCCTGTGCGTCCGGCGAGCCTGCCACGAATTGGGACGACAAGCCCTCTTCCCCTTGGGCCGGGAACAGCCGGCGCACGTTGCTCCCGTCGCGATTCATGACCTCCAGGTAGTATGAACTGGAGGCACTTTCAAGCGGACGGATTGCCTGGAGAAAGGCGATCAAGGGCCTCGAAACAATCCCCCCGGCGGGTTTCCCGCCTAGCGTCACCGGATCGGAGAACATGCCGGTCTCAGCTTGCAGGGTCACAGAATAACCCCCTTTGACCGCGAGCGCCACTAAGTCGAACACCGGGGATGCCTCGGGCACTTCCAGTCCAATCGGCGGCCCATGGCTGACCGAGACAAGGAATGATCCGTCCGGAGTCCAAGCGAGCGGCGGGACCCAGACCCAGTCCGAGAGGGTCTGATAGGGGGTAACGGCAGCCAATCGGATCGGGTCGCCGCTGTTCGCGTCAATGAGTCCGACCGCGTCGGCACGCGAGTAGGCAAGATGGAGACCGTCGGGCGCCCATCCGAAGTGGGTTCCCCACCACCCGTACGCTCCTCCCACCTGGGGAGGCACGAGCGATTCCCGTTCGCGAACACTGCCCGCCGGATCCAGACGCAGCAGGCGAAGGTCATTATTGGCCTTCCAACCGGGAGCGGCGGGGCTCGGATTGGCCGTGGAGTATGCAATTGTCATGGGATCGACGGGAGAGAAGGCTGCAAACTGAACGACATTCTCTACATCCAGATCAATGGGCGCGCCGGATCCGTCGGTTCTCACCATCATCAGGCGATTAATGGCTCCCGGATTGCGAGTCGTGTACAGCAGCCAATCCCCCGAGGGCGAAAGGCTGAACACGCGTCCATCCAGGTCTCCACTCACCGTCAGAGCCACACGGTTGCTGGAGTCTCCTCGTAGGATCCAGGCGTTCCCACCATCCAGATAGGCCAGAGTTCCCGGAACGGGGACGGTGGCGAGGCTGGCTTCGCTCCCTTCCATGAGAATTTCAGGAGTCGCGGGCTGAACGATCGCAGATTTCACCGGGGTGCGTGAAACCTCTTGGCCATCCTCGGAGACAATGCGGTAGGTGGTTTCCTCCCTTCCGTTGATCCCCGCCTGGACCAGCCTGGTTTCGCCGGGCGCGAGGGCCGGACTGCGAACGATCTGCTTGGGGTAGGGGAGTACGCTCTCCTCGATCTCAAAGCGTTCAGCCACGCGCGTGACCTGGACCGTGGTGGGCCGGCTAAGCAATACATACTCAGGTGGATCAACCCGGTCGAGTGCGCCCAGCGAGATGTCGGCTTCCTGCAGGGCCTCGGCCACCGTTGAGCCCGAGGAAACGAAAACGCTCTTTGTCCCACCATCCGCGCGGATCTGGATGGCCACGGGGGGCACGTTCACATGGGGACCGGCGCAACCGAAGAGGAGCCCAAGGGTGAGGAGGAGAACGGACCGTCCCGCGGCTCCGCTTGGGCTGAAATGTCCTGACCGCTGAGGGAAGCAGATGCCGGGGCTGAGGGTTTTTGTCGGACGCTTGGTATAATTCCTGACCGGTCGGGGCAGAAAGCATCCTGAGGTAGCCCAAGACTTGCTGGAATTCCGCACCAGGGGCTCCTTGGTCGTCGCCGGCCAGAAATCCTTCCGTGCTTGGCCCCTTGGCCTAAGGGGCCAAGGGCTCCCTGGGAGCCGGGGTCATCCGCGTCGAGAGGCGGCTCTGGGCCCTCTCGGATTGCTCCTGTGGGGCCACTCGCATTTGCCTGGGGGTAAGGATCAGCCGATCGCCGTCGAGCATCTTGCTTCCCCCGGAGACCGGCGCTGGAGCGGCAAACGGGTCCCGTTCAATTAGACCATAGATCTTGGACCCGCCTATCCCGCAAGAGGCCCTGCGCAGGTTTCCGCGGGGCGGTGGAGCCTGGAGCCGCGGGGGCGACCAGCGAGGGCGACTTGAGCCACCGGCTCAGGGTGGCTGATCAGGCTGGGTGGGGAAGCATCGAGATGGCGGATGACTTGAGCATAGATCTGACCTTGAGCCCTGGGATGACAGCATCGTGGATTCCCAAACTGTCGAAGAGACACTCCCGCTAAAGGCGATTGTTGAGAGCCTGCTGTTTGTTTCGGCAGAGCCGGTTGCCCTTTCCACTTTGGGAAGCGCATTGGAGCTGCCCGAGTCCCGAATTGAGCAGGCTTTGGAGGCGCTCGATCTGGATTACCAGAACCGAGGTCTGCAGATCCAGCGCCTGGGCGACCGAGTGCGCCTGACCACCTCGCCACGGTCAGCCAGACATGTTGAAAAACTCCTCGGCTTGAACCACACTACGACCCTGAGCAAGGCGGCTTTGGAGACCCTGGCCATCCTCGCCTACCGGCAACCGCTAACCCGTCCACAGATTGATGCCATCCGGGGGGTGAACTCCGACAGCGTGCTGCAGAGCCTTCTTTCGAAGGGCCTGATTGAGGAGATTGGCCGGACGGAAGGGCCCGGCCGGCCCATTCTGTACGGGGTGACCTCCGTCATGCTCCAGCATTTCGGTCTGGGCTCCACCAAGGAACTGCCGGCACTGGCCCTGGAGGAGGCTGAGGCTCCCCTGGCAGGCCAGGAGGGTGGAGCTGCAGGCCCCATTCTCAAAGAGTGAATTGGTGGGACCTGAGAAACTCCAGAAAGTTCTGGCCCAGGCTGGTTATGGGTCCCGCAGGGCTTGCGAGGGGTTCCTTCTCGCGGGTCGGGTGACCCTGAACGGGCGCAGAGCAAGGCTGGGGGAACGGGCGGACCCGGGCAGGGACGATATTCGGGTCGATGGCCAAAGGGTCGCGCTGGGGAAGTCCTGCACGTATGTGGCGGTCAACAAGCCGCGTGGGGTGATTTCTTCTCTGGCTCCTCAGGGCGATCGGCGGACGGTCCGTGATCTTGTGCCGTTAGTCGGCAGATTGTTTCCCGTGGGTCGGCTCGACCTGGATAGCGAAGGCTTGATGCTCCTCACGGACGATGGCGAGCTGGCAAACCGGCTTACGCATCCGCGCTATGGGTGCGAGAAGGAATACCGCGTCCGGGTCTCGCATCGCCCCGATCCCGAGCAGCTGAGCCTTTGGCAGCGAGGGATCGTTCTCGAAGATGGGGTCAGGAGCATCCCTGCAAAGGTTCAAGTGGAGAAGTCGGCAGGAGGGGGGGCTTGGCTGCGGGTTGTCATGCGCGAGGGACGGAAGCGGGAAATCCGGGAGATTGGTGCCCACCTAGGCTTGCCGGTGATGCGGATTGTGCGAATCCGGATTGCGGGCTTACGGTTGGGAGAACTGCGCCCGGGTCAATGGCGTCCTCTGTCGAAAGAAGAAGTCCGGATGCTTTCTGCGGGTGAGGGCGGCGAGGCTGGGGCCGCCCGTGCGCGGGTCCGCGGTTCGCTTCCAGGGAGAACCACCTTGAACAGGGGCAGGAAATAGACCAGATTGAGGATACGGTGGAAACCACTCAGAGACATTGGGGTTGGCTCGACGGCAGGGTTGGGAACTGGCTCCCTCTCACGCGGGAGCTGGCTCTCTGGCTCTTGCTGGGTATCAGCGCGGTTGCAACGCGTTTCTATGAGATCGGCGTCCGTTCGATAGCCCACGACGAGAGCCTGCACGCTTTCTACTCCTGGTTGCTGTTCCGTGGGCAAGGGTACGTGCACAACCCCATGATGCACGGCCCTCTGCAGTTCCACATGCTGGCACTCACGTATTTCCTCCTGGGGGCCAGCGACGCGACGGCGCGCCTCCCCGCTGCCTTGTTTGGAATCGGTGCCGTCTTGTTGCTCTGGGCTTTTCGCCGTTGGCTGGGGCGGATCGGCGCGTTGATCGCGGCGTTGTTCATGGTGATCTCTCCCTTCATGCTCTACTATTCGCGATACGTGCGCAATGAGGCCTTCACGGTAGTCTGGGCTCTCCTGATGTTCCTCGCCATCGCGAGGTTTTTTGAGACGCGCGAGACCAAATGGCTCTATCTTCTGACGGTCGCTACAGTTTTGAACTACGACACCGAAGAGACGACCTACATCTATGTCGCCTTGGCCGCGTTGTTCTTGGGGCTGCATCTCCTGATCTCGCTGGTGCGAGCTGAGTGGCCCCGGCCTGCCCGCCGAAGACAGTTTGGCTACCTGGCCTCATTGGGCGTCGCGCTTCTTCTGGTGGCGGGCTGGTTCCTTGCCTACGGGCAAAGCGGATTGGGCTCCTCCTTGGTGGGGACCGCAGTTCCGGCCAATCCCAATGTGCCCCCCTCGACGGTGGCGAGTGGAATTTCCGGCATGGGGATCTGGGTGGCGATTGCCGCGGCGACTGCGCTATTGGCCTTCGCAGCCGCCTTGGTCCTTGCCTTGCGTGACTTCGGGACTTCCTTTCGATCCCGGTTTCCCTCTTTGGACCTTTTGGTCATCCTGGGAACCTTCGTGCTCCCCCAACTGACGGCCTTCCCAGAGACGGCTATCGGATGGTCCCCCTTGGATTATTCGAACTCGGGGTTGATCCACACGGCAGTCGTTTTTCTGCCGTTGCTCGCGATCTCCGTCGCCATCGGCCTTTGGTGGGACCGCAGGCTGTGGCTCGTCAACGCGGCAATCTTCTACAGTCTTTTCATCATCTTCTTCACGACCTTTTTCACCAACGGGGGTGGCTTGGCCAGTGGAATGATCGGCTCTCTTGGATACTGGCTACAGCAGCAGGGCGTTCACCGTGGGAGCCAACCTTGGTACTACTACATGTTGGTGACCATCCCGGTCTACGAGTACCTTCCCGCCCTGGCCTCCCTCGTGGCCGGCTACCTGGGCTTGCGCCAGCTGCTTGGCCGCACCTCGACGAACCGCACCGACGGGTCAAATGACCGCCCCGTCGGCTTGGACGGTCCGGTCATCTCGAATGGTCCCGTCACTTCCCTTCGGGTGGAACTTCAGGAGAAGCCAGCCGTGCTAGCCGAGAGCGGGTCCCCGGCATACACCTTCAACATGCCGGGGTTCTTGGGCTACTGGAGCATGGGCTCGCTTCTGGCCTATTCCGTTGCCGGCGAGAAGATGCCTTGGTTGACCGTCCATATCGTGCTCTCCATGATCCTGCTTGGGGGTTGGGCTGTCGGTCGAATCTGGGAGCACACCGATTGGTGGCAAGGTGTCGGGTCTTGGGGTTGGCTGGGTTTAGTGCTCTTGCCCTTGACCGTCTATTCCTGGGTCACAGCCGCGCTGGACCTCTTGGGGGACGCGCCGCCCTTCGCGGGCTCCCAGCTCGGTCAGCTGCAGGCGACGACCTCTTTTGTCGAGGCCCTGGTCTTCGGGATCCTGGGCACCGCCCTCCTGGTCAGGCTTTGGAGATCCCTCCCGGCCTCGCTGTGGGGAAGGATGGTGACACTCGAGGTCTTCGGTTTGCTGGCCGTTCTGACCCTGCGCGCCGGTTGGATGGCCAGTTACCTCAATCTCGGAAACGGCAAGGAGTTTATCGATTACGCGCATTCGACTCAGAGCGTCAAGACCGTGATGGCGCAGGTGCAAGAGCTCTCTCAGAGGACAGCGGACGGTCTGGGGATCCAGGTCGGCTACGATGATCTCGTCTCCTGGCCACTGACGTGGTACCTGCGGGACTACACGAACCAGCGCTATTTTGGGAATCAACCCACCCGCGACCTGGAGAACGTGCCGATCGTCCTCGTGGGCGCGGGGAATATCGCCAAGGTCGATCCTCTCCTAAGCCGAACTCATTACAGCTTCGACTACATCCGCATGTCGTGGCCCATGCAGGAGTACTTCAATCTGGATGGCCAAAGAATCCTGGGCGCGCTCGCCAGTTCTCAATATCGACAGGCACTGATCAATATCTGGTTCAGGCGGGACTATTCCCTCTACGGTCAACTGACGGGCGTGAACTACGACATATCACACTGGCCCGTCTCCGAGAGCATGCGGATCTATATCCGCAAGGACATCGCCAATCAGATTTGGCAATACGGCGCAAAGCCATCTGCGCCAGCTGCGGTGGAGGACCCGTACGCCAAGGGCCAGAAGCAGCTCACAGCGGTCGCGGCTTGGGGTGGTCCAGGTAGCGAGCCCGGGCAGTTCCAGAACCCGCGGGGAATTGCAATCGCCCCGGACGGGACAATTTATGTGGCCGACACGGATAACAATCGCATCGAGCACTTTGATCGCTCAGGGAAACTGCTCGAAGTCTGGGGGAGCTTTGCCGACGTCAGCAAGGGACCGGCCCCCGGAGGGACTTTCAACCAGCCGTGGGGCTTGGCCGTCGGGCCGGACGGATCGGTGTTTGTCGCGGACACCTGGAACTACCGCATACAGAAATTCACAGCCGACGGCGAGTTTGTACGGATGTGGGGCAGTTCAGGGGAGGCGAGCGCCCCCGACGGATTCTACGGCCCTCGTGACGTGGCCGTCGACCCCAAGGGTCGGGTCTTTGTGGCCGACACCGGAAACAAGCGTGTTGCCGTGTTTGATGGGGACGGTAATTACCTGACCCAGGTAGGCTCCGGTGGATTTGGGCCGGGTCAATTCGACGAGCCCGTGGGCATCGCCTTGGGACCGGATGGTGATCTTTACGTGGCCGACACGTGGAATCAGCGGGTCCAGGTGTTCCGGGAGACGAGCGCGGACACGTTCACCTACGATCGGGAGTGGACGATCGCCGGCTGGCAGGGACAGTCGCTGGACAACAAGCCCTACCTCGCCGTCGGGCAGGATGGGCGGGTGTGGGTCACGGATCCGGAAGCCTACCGGGTGATCGTGTTTGACTCTCAGGGCGTGTTCCTGTTCACCTGGGGAGACTATGGCGAGGGGATGAATGCCTTCCATCTCCCGGTAGGGATCGCGGCGGATTCGCAGGGGGGTGTTTGGGTCACCGACGCGGGCAACGGCCGGGTAATGGAGTTTCAGCCTCCAGCTTCCCCGTAGGCAGGAGATAGAGCCAGAAGAAGCAAACCAGCGGGCCGCCCCTGCCGGTTTGCTTTTGCTGCATCCTTGCAGAAACGTGGCGCTCGTTTCCTTGGGCGCCAATTCTGTCCAGCCGGTCTCACGCCGCGAGCCTCCCCCGCTGCAGCGAGTCGCGGGAATCCATCGCGGGCCGCCATTTCGGTCCGTGCCGGGCTCAGGTGCTCCGCGGCGGTGTCTGCTCCGAGGCGAGCTGTCCGCAACCTGCCTGGATCTCGATGCCTCGTCGCACGCGAACCGTTACCGGGATGCCTTCGCGTTTCAAAGGTTCGAGGAAAGCGCGCACGCTCTCGCGACTGGATGGCATGCCTGCGTATTCTCGGGTCGGGTTCAAAGGAATGAGATTAACGTGACAGAGGAGGCCTCGCAACCGCTGTGCGAGCAAGGCCGCCTGGGCAACGTCGTCATTGACCCCCTGGATCAGGGCCCACTCAAATGAGATTCTGCGATGGGTTGCGTTCACGTACTCCCGGCAGGCTTGCAAGAGGATGTCAAGCGGGTAGCGCCGGTTGACCGGCAAGAGACGGGAGCGAAGCTCGTCGCTGGCCGCGTGAAGAGAGACAGCCAGGTTGATTTGCCTCCTCTCCTGGGTAAAGCGGCGAATGGCGGGCACGAGT
>JBEKHT010000021.1:0-35923 GCA_050012135.1 Anaerolineales bacterium
CGGACCCGCATGTCCGGTGGTGTGAGAGGGAGGATGGGCGACCCATCCTCCCTACTCGATTATTCCCAGGAGTACGCGGGCCCACAGAACCGTAGACCTCCGGGTTATGAGCCTTCGTCCTGCCGAGGCAGCCTCAGATCGAGTTCCACCTTTCTGAGGGTGCCACTCGTGCTTCGGCATGACTGTGCCTGACGAGGTTGGTGCCTGCGTCTGAACGCGAGGGTACCTCTAGGGTCCGTCCCTTGTAAAGCACGCCGCCGTGTTGCTCGCAGGCGACCGTTCAGGTCAATTGCCACACGGATGGCGTTCTTGGCTAGGACACCGGGTGCCATACGACGAAGAATACTATTTGCGGCAACATGCTTTACGCGTAAGACCCAAATAGTCCTAGACCTTCTGGGCATTCTGGATGTGTGGGTTTGGGTTTGTTCCCCTCGACGTTGAGAGCTGCTCGGGTCAAAACCTGCTTTTGACACTGCCAGTTCTCCATGCCATTCTTGGGGTTTCCCCTCTTGACAAGACGTGTCTTGGTTTCATTCTTGCATTGGCAATGGGCGCGGGAAAATCGTTTTGATCGGCGCAATCTTCGCCACCGAGTTTGCGATGACGCAGCGTTCCACGGGCTCTCTGGTGACCTGGGAAGTAGGCACAACCACTGCCTACGCACTGAAAAGCACCGAGGAGCGCGGCACGCTATTCCATGGTCCCGGCGTGGAGGTCTACGATGGGATAGTGATCGGTGAGAAGGCGCGACCCGGCGGCATCCCGATCAAGGTCTGCCGCAAGAAGCACCTGACCAACGTGCGTTCATCGCACGGTGACATGGAGATCCGCCTGACGCCGCCCCGGCATATGAGCATTGACAAGGCCTTCGAGTATCTGGCCGATAATGAACTGCTCGAAGTGACGCCGCTCTCCTACCGCATCCGCAAGCGCATCCTGAATACCAATAAGAGCGGTAACCAGCCGAAGAGGGAGTTCATAGAAGCGTTGATGGAATAGAGAGAAGTTTCCTGGAGACAGCCAGTCTCCGGGAAACCATTTCATGGTTTGGGATGGGCAGCGAAGAAGTCCCAGATCATTTGACAAATTGGCATTCTATAGAAATCAGGCCAGAGGTGAGCTTGCACGTCATTCGTATACAGTTCAACCGCTGTACCGGCTCGGCAGGAAGCAAAGACGGTATGCGTCACTGCTCCCTGCTTCTTCACTTGCGCAGAGCCGGTACAACCATCCGCATGCACCCAGGCGGCGATGCCTTGCTCAACTGGCGGGAATATTACGTCTGCAACAACCGAAGTACCCCTCCCCCCGGCATACGGGACTACTGTATCCCATAATCCATGCTCCTGCATCACAGAAACCGGCTGCTGCGGCTGGCACGGACTGTACACGAGGGGACCTGACACCGGCGCAATGGCCGCGAACGTGCTGGACATTTCGCAGGCGAGACGATACGAAAACATCGCGCCGTTGGAGAATCCCGCCGCGTAAATGCGTTTGGGATCAATGCGGACGATTGTCCCCAGGTCTGAGAGCATCAGACGAACGAAGGCAATATCGTCGATGTTGTTTGTGACAGCGTGTCCGCAGCAGCCCCCGGCGTTCCATGAGAGCTTGCTAGTGCCATGGTCTGTACCGTTTGGATAGACAACAATAAAGCTGCTTGTATCGGCAATCTCATTGAAGCCCAATCCCCACATATCCATTGCCTTCATTGTGTAACCGTGGAAGACAAATACTACGGGCACGGGTCGAAGACTGTCTAGGCCGGGCGGGATGTGGAGCAGAAAGGTCCGCTCCAGGCTGTCAACCGTCAGGGTGCGTTGGTAGTCGCCTGGTTGAATCGCGGGTGCGGTGGTCGCGCTGGGCAGGGCAGTCGCGGTCGGTGCAGGGGTCGCGCTGGGCAGAGCAGTCGCGGTCGGCGCGGGGGTCGCGCTGGGCAGGGCAGTGGCGGTTGGGGCGGGAGTCGTGGTAGAAGTAGCAACAATCTGTGTGCATGCCGCTGTGCTTGTCAGCAGAGCAGCCGTGATAATGGTAAGGAGACAGTATCCAAGGTTCTTCATTCTTGTTCCCTTCAAGAAAAATGAAGGATCTCTTGGGTGACATATCCTCTCTTTTCCGGCATGCAAGACCGGAAATGAAACTGGCCGTTCAATTAGCTTACAGAATCGATATTTGCTAATTATCAACCTTCAAGACATCGTAGAGAATGTATCGTGTCAGCAAGAGTGGGACAAATTGGAGCTCCGAGTTAAGACAGACTTCATCGGCCTGGGCGGTTATGCGGCCTCCTTGAGTAACTCCGCGTTCTGAAGGCGACGACCCTCGAGCGTTCTGCGCTTGATCTCCTCTCGCCGCGACTGCACCTCCTTGGCTCTCCCGAAGTAGGCGTCCGCCGGCGTGACGTTGCCCAGCGATTCGTGGTAGCGCTGGTGATTGTAGCCTGCCGAGGACGCAGTCCAGGGTAGTCCACGAAGCTGCTGATCTCCCTCTCCAGCTCCCAGGGGTAGGCATAGTTCTGCAGCTGGACTAGGTTCTTCATCGAGCGATGGTAGCGCTCGATCTTACCTTGCGTCATTGGATGATAGGGCGCACCGCGCGTGTGTTCGATCTGCCGGCCTTACGGCCCGTTGTCCGAGAGCAGCCGGGGGGCGGTGCCGAACCCGCACCCGGTCGAGCCTGGCACGCGCCAGGGCCAGCTCGAGCGTTTCCTGGACGTCGGTGGCCGCCATAGTGGGGGTGAGCTTCCAGGCCAGGCTGTAGCGGGAGTAGTCATCGAGCACCTTGGACAGGTAATACCAGCCCCAGCCCTGGATCTTGAAGTAGGTGAAGTCGGTCTGCCAGAGCTCATTCACCCGCCGGGTGGGCTGCCCGCCCTGGGCGCCCGGGCCAGGGGCCAAACCGATCGGCGGCGGTGACCAGCTGAAAGGCAGGACTCTCGACCAGATCGAAGCGCTTCAGGAGCCGAATTACACTTGTTCCGAGACAAAATAGCCTTCCTGGTCCGTGAACAGCCAGGCCAGCTGCCTGGCCGACCTTTCCGGCTGAGCCAGCGCTAGCTGGACGATCTGGTCGCACACCACCTCCGGCAACCGGTTCCAGAACTGCCGGCGCTTCGAAGGCTTGCGGATCCAGCCCCTTCTCCCCTTCCTGCTGGTATTGCTGGTACCAGCGGTAGAAGCTGCTCCGTGGTACGTCCAGCTCGGCCAGAGTGCGGCCGACCGGAAGGGCAGAGTGCTCGACCAGGTCGATGATCTCCCGCTTCTCGGCCGGAGAGCGCCGCATCATTTGTCCCACGGCGGGTCCTTGCCCAGCAAGCTCTTTTTGAGCACGCGGTTCTTCAGCGACAGCTCGGCCACCAGCTGCTTCAGCTGCTCCAGCTCCGCCCGCATCTCGTTCACCTGCCGACTGTCCGCCTGGCGCTCGGCGTCGCCCACCAAGCGTTGCTTCCCCGCCTCGAGGAAGTCCTTGCTCCATCGGTAGTACAGGTTCGACGGGGTCCCCTCCCGCCGGCACAAGGCGGCAATGCTGGTCTCGCCCCGCAGTCCCTCAAGCACGATCCGGACCTTTTCCTCCGCCGAGTACTTCTTCCGGGTTACCCGCCGAATGGTCCGGACGGTGGCTTCGACGCTCTCCTTCTTCTCGGCCATTCTCCCTCCCGTTTCGCCATACTAGGGCCGAGAAGCGTGTCTTAGCAAACAGCTCCTAATGTGCCACTTGGTCTGACGACATACAGACACGATACAGAGGATCGCCATGTTGATCAGTCGCAGCTCACTTTGCGGGTGTCTTGAGAGACTTGGCAATCATGAGAAGCATGTTGTCGAGCCCGTGCGGATTGTTTTCGTCAGGTTCCGGCCACGCACCGTGGAGCGACACAGAGAGGTCGAATGTTCCCTCGCGCCAATCGAGGTGAGCTTCGTTGCCAGCGGCGTTCGTTTGCGTCCAGTAGGTGAAACCAGTCTGCCCACGCACCTGTACTTCTCAAATATCCAATGCGATAAGTTTGAAT
The DNA here is from genome assembly GCA_050012135.1 of Anaerolineales bacterium. GTDB lineage: Bacteria > Chloroflexota > Anaerolineae > Anaerolineales > RBG-16-64-43 > JBEKHT01. The sequence goes on from JBEKHT010000021.1 coordinate 4,016, forward strand.
TGATGCGTGATCGAGTCGAATGTGACGGGCTGATTGGTCTCTGTCATCTGGATGTCAACTGACTTCAGATTCGCATCGAGGGGGTCGCCCGGCGCGGAGTACAAAACGCGGGCATTCTCACTTCCATCGGCATAGTCGGCGATCCAGGCTTTGTAGAATGGTAAATTACCTGGGACATATGTGGACAACCAGACTTGAAACTTTGCAGCCTTTTGCAGGCCGCTCAAATTTGAGAATTCCGAATACCGCGTAGGTAATGAAGGGGGCGTTACAGTTTCAGGTCCCGCAGCTATGGATGCGGATGAGGCAGGTGGAATTTCTGGTGTGGCGATGGGAGTAGCAGGGAGCGGCGTGGCGGGGGTGGGAGTGGGTGCGGAGGCATAGCTGTGCCAGATGTAGTAGACGGTAAAATTCCCTGTCACCGGGGGCCAACTGCAGCAAGGAACACTTTCGACCCCAAAGGCCGAGTAGACAGTTGTGCCAGGCGAGCCTTCGCGATTCCAGTATCCAAGAGGCCGGAGGATGTTGAAAGACTGCCTCAGGAGCGCCGAGGCGAATGTGCATGCAACAGCGTCCTGGCTCAAACCGCTCGTGAGGCAGTACCAACCGGCACCCTGGTCCCAGGCCGAGCTGGCCCCATGCAACGAGGGGTCATAACCAAGGGCGTGCGCATCGGCGAAGAAGTTGCGCACGTAATCACTGTGGACCACGATTCCGGCGAAGGCGGTCTGCCCCGGTTGTCCTTGGCTGAGCACGTGGTGAGCGTACTGTTGGCCCGACGTGGTGGTGATCTTGAACTGAAACGGCCCGGTGATAGAGAACCCCTGGGCGTTTTGCGTGGGGGTGGGAGTGCGGGTTGGCGTCCCACCTGGCAGGGAGGGGGTGGGGGGAATGGAGAGCGTTTGTGTAGCCTGCGAACGGTAGCATCCCGCGAGGAGAAGCAGCGTGGGTACCAGGCCAAGCGTGAGCAGAATCCTCTTCGGCATTCCCGTTCCTGGATCATTGGAGCGGATTTGGGTGCCTGGAAGAAAGACCAGCTGGATTTCAGTATAGCACCAGGATCCGGGGGGAACCTGTTCGCAATCAGATAGTTGCTTCGGAGGCAAGTCTCAGCGAAGTGGACATCATCGAGGTGGGGCTGTGTACGCCTTGCTCTACAAGGGCTTGCCCTCGGGATCGACAAGTCAGGGTTGGAACCAATGACCGCACGGTTACGAGCCCTACGGACTTATCAAGGAAAGGCTGTTGGTGAATCCTCGGCGATTTGGCTGGAGAATGCCTGGCGACATTGTGGTGAGAGAAAACAGAACCGAGGCTCAAAAGGCCTCGGTTTTGCTTTGAGGTAGCGGGGGCTGACTCGCCCGCCCCCTCGGCCCGCACACCGAGGGCAGGCTGGCGATCCGGGCCAAGAAACCAGCGACCTCCGGGTTATGAGCCCTCGTCTGGCAGCGGCACCCTCAGACAGCAGTTCCACCCGGTTGAGGGTGCGCTCTCTTCTCCAGTCCAAATGGGCCTGGCGAGGTTCGCATCCGACAGCAAGCGGGAAGATACCCCCGGCGCTGCCTCACGTCAAGGTTGGTTTTGTTGCATCCACGACCAAAAGAAGGTTCGCGGACTGTGCAACACAAATATCGGGGGTCCCCGCGGCCCCACACCGAGGCAGATAGCGAAGATTACCAGATAGTTGATGCCATAGTCGATACCCAATGGGCCATGACAATTGTCTGCTGGGGGGGTTCTTGGCCACGACAGTCTTGCGCTCTGGATGGCTCGAGGGCAACCGCGGCTACTTGCGCCCGATCACAACCTCGTAGACCGTCACCCGGCTTTGGGAGTACATTGACTTGAGGCGGGGGGAGAGTGCCTTGTGGCCGTCGCTCGCGCGCCAGGCCGCCGCCAGATCCGGGGTCTCGAAGGCAATCACCATTTTGTAGACCGTCGGGGTGTCCGCCTCGCGCAACAAGGACACCCCCAGGAATCCGGCCTGGCGGCACATCGCCGGGGCGTATTCCTGGGAGAAGAACGTCTCAAAGTCCTTCTCCTTGCCCGGAAGGACATCGAAGGTCACATGTCGTTCGATCATGGCTCAGGGCTTCATCTTGCCTGGCTCGCGTCTCTTCCCGAGCGCCACGCGGCTGCCTTAGAAACGCCTAGCGCTGGACTCTGCCTGAAGCCTCCCCTTCCATCAGGCGTCGAGCCTCTTCCACAGAACACAAGTTGAAATCCCCTGGGATGGAATGCTTCAGACACGAGGCCGCTGCGGCGAAGTTCAGCGCTTCCGCTTCAGGCATTCCGGTCATCATCGCGTAGATCAGTCCCGCGGCAAAGGCGTCGCCCGTGCCAACTCGGTCGACGATGTCGGTCACCGTATAGCGCGTGCTCAGGTAGAAGCCCTTGCGGTCATGCAGACAGGCGGACCAGCCGTTGGTGCTTGCGCTGAAGCTCTCGCGGAGCGTAATCGCCTGCATCTTCAGGTTGGGGAACGCCTCCAGGACTCTCTCGCACAATCCCTTGTACCGGGTCGTGTCGATTTCGGCCTTCTCGACTGTCGCCGTGCCCGCGATCTCCAGACCTATCCCCAGCGATTTCTGGCAGTCCTCCTCGTTGGCGATTCCGACATCCGCGTAGCGAACCAGTTCGGACATGACCTCGGGAGCTTTCTTCCCGTATTTCCACAGGTTCTTGCGATAGTTGTAGTCGCAAGAGATCGTCAGTCCCATTTGCTTTGCCGCCTTGGCGGCCTCGATCGCCATCTGGGCGGTGTTGGCGCTCAGGGCGGGCGTGATGCCGGTGAGGTGGAACCACGCCGCGCCCTTGAAGATCCCCGTCCAGTCGAAGACGTCCGGGGCGGCATCCATGAGCGAGGAATGGGCTCGGTCGTAAATCACCACCGACGGACGCTGGTCGGCCCCCGCCTCGAGGTAGTAGATTCCCATCCGCTCGCCGCCGCGCACGATGCGTGAGGTGTCGACCCCCATCCCTCTCAAGGAGGCGATGCAGGCATCCGCGATGGGATTCGGGGGAAGCACGGTGACGTACGACACCTCCAGCCCAAATCGCGCCAGCGACACGGCGACGTTGGCTTCCCCTCCCCCGAAAGTCGCCTCGAAGGCAGGGGATTGGAGGAAGCGCTCAAAGCCGGGCGGCTTCAGGCGCAGCATGATCTCGCCAAAGGCGACCACGCGTCCCCTCATCTGGAGACTCCTGGACCGCGTTCGCTCCTCACGATTTCTACGGCCTCGCGGGTCAGGCGCGTGATTTCGCCGAAGGCTCCTGCGTTCAGGAACTTCCCAGCGACCAGCCAGCTCCCCCCACAGGCGAAGACCATTGCCAGCTTGAGGTAGGCGGCAAGGTTCTGGGCTGTGATCCCGCCTGTCGGGACGAATCTGACACCGGGAAAAGCTGCTGCAATCGCCTCAAGCACGGGCACCCCGCCCAGCGCTTCGGCCGGGAAGAACTTGACCAGATTAATCCCTTTGCCCAGGGCCATCAGGATCTCGGTCGGGGTAGCGACGCCTGGCATGGACGGAATCTTGTGCGCCTGGCACCAGTCGACCACGTTGTCGTCGTAGCCGGGCGACACGATGAAACGTGCGCCGGCCCCGGCCGCCCGCTCAGCTTGTTCGACGTTGATCACCGTTCCCGCGCCCACGATCATGTTGGGATAGGCGCTCGCGATGCGGGCAATGGCCTGTTCAGCCGCAGCCGTACGAAAGGTGATCTCCGCGCACGGAAGCCCGCCCGCCTGCAGCGCCTCAGCCAGTTTCTCGGCCTGATCGGCCCGCTCAACCTTCACAACAGGGACCACGCCAAGTTGGCCCAAGGCTTGGATGACATCCGACATTGTGGCTCCTTGGGAGCGGACCTGAGCAAGCGGGACCGCCCCTGCAAGACAGGACGAAGACTCCGGTGCCTGGCCTCGCCCGGCTACCAAACCCGGGAGGGTGGAGGAGCCGCGCGCGGCCAATGGTTCCTTGCGCGGCCGAGGCGCCGCCCTTCCCCGGGTCACGGGACGTATCTTGACCACCATCTCGATCTCAACCGGAATGTGGCCGGGCAGGGTGCTCACACCAATGGAGGTCCTCGCGTGCCTGCCTCGTTCTCCGAATAGCGCCTCCAGGAGGTCGGAGGCGCCGTTGATGACGGAAGGCTGCTGGTCAAACTCGGCCGCGCTGTTCACGTACCCAGTGACTCTTACCACCTGCTCAACTCGGTTGAGACTCCCAAGTTCGGCCCTGATCACCGCCAGCAAGTTAAGCATCGTCTGCCGTGCGGCAGAATAGCCCTCCTCGAGGCTGAGTTCCGCACCGACTCTTCCCACAAAGAGAGGTCGGCCATCCTTGTAGCAGGTTGTGCCCGACAGATACAGCAGGTCCCCCGCGATCACCGCGGGCGCATAGGCGCCTACGGGGTGCGGAGGATCAGGCAGTTCCAGTCCCAGTTCCTTCAATCGGGTTTCAGGATCGGCGGTCACGTCAGGGCGATGAAAATGCTGCGACAGTGAGGTTTCCGATGGGCCCCCTCGGCTTGCTTCCAGTCCGCACGAGGGGGCCCGGTTGAATGGTTACTCCTTTCGGCAAGCGGGCAAGATCACCGCCTGCGCACTCTAGAAGATGGCGTTCGGGTCGTAGAACTTCGCGACGTTGTCGATGGTGATGAGCGGCGAGGGCAGAATGGTGTCATGGACAGACTGACCTCCCGCCAAGATGCCCATCAACCGGTTGAACCCGTCCGCGCCAATCGTGCCCGAGTTGTTGAGCCCTGTGGCTTTATAGTTGCTTCCGTTCTTGATCTGGAGCAGGGCTTCTTTCTGTCCATCCACAGCCACCAGGAACATCTCGGACGATCGATTCGCATTGGCGATGGCCTGTTGCGCACCCAGGCACATTGAGTCATTCTCGCAGAAGACAGCTGCAATCTTCGGATTTTTGGTGAGCGCGTCCTCCATCACCGTCAGGCCATCGTTCGTGTCCCAGTTGCCCCAGCCCGCGGCATAGACAACATTGATATTTGACACCGGTTTGACGATGCTGAGCATGCCGTTGGTGCGGTCCAGGCCGATCGTGTTGTCTGCCGGTCCGCCACGAATGTCAACCACCGTGCCGCCCTGGCCCTTCAGTTGATCGACGATAAACTGGCCGTCCTCCTGCCCGATCGTGTAGTTCTCCGGGCCCACGTAGGCTGTGTAGTCGCCGCCCTTGAATTGCCGGTCGACCAAGACCACAGGGATGCCCGCCTTCTTGATTGCAGCGAGCGCTTCTGGAGCGGACTCGAGCGGGCCTCCGCTGATGATGATGCCGCTCACTCCCTTGGCAACCAGGTCCTCGGTGTCGGAGGTGAGTTTCGCGGCGTCCCCGCCTGCATCGGTCGAGAGCACCGTAACGTTGGAGTAGTTCGCGGCCTCAGCGTGTACGGCCTTGTCCATCCCGACGAAGTACGCAGCCGAAAGAGTATAGTTGACCATGCCGATCTTGATTTGCTTCGGGACCGGGGTCCCTGCGGGGGCTGCAGTCGACGCGGCCGGGGCGCACGCCGCCAGGATCATTGCTGCAGCAAGCAAAACGCTAAGAACTGGAAGCCGTTTCATTGTATTTCCTCCTCGCGATCTACATTTGGCGGATGGATTCAATCGAGAGCGTGGATGTCTTCCGACTCACCTCCTTCCTGGCACACCACCCTGCCCAGACGCACGGCCCCTACCTCTCCCTGCGGCGCGCCAGGACCGCAAACAGGATGATCAGACCCTTGATGATCTGCTGGTAGTAGGACTGCACATTGAAGAGATTTAGGAGGTTATTGATCAGGCCCAGGATCAAGACGCCGCCAAATGTACCGACAACGCTGCCCCCTCCGCCTGCTCCCAGGGCGGCGCCTCCAATCACGCAGGCAGCAATGGCGTCGAGCTCGAATCCCGCCCCCATACTGGGCTGCGAAATCCCGAGCCTGGCGGCAAGCAGCACACCGGCCAGGGCTGCGCAGACCCCGGAGATCAGGTAGGCCAAGACAATGTGCCCTCGCACGTTGATCCCCGCCAGCCGAACTGCCTCATCATTCCCCCCGATTGCGAAGATCGCCCGCCCGGAGGTCGTGCGATTCAGGAAAAGCCAAAAAATGGGATAGGCCACAAGCATGATTAGGACTGAGGAGGTGAGAGGACCAAGGACCTCTGTGCCGAAGATCAAGCCAAACATGGGATTCGAGGGGGTGATCGCGGTTTCGTGGTAGACATAGACAAATCCCCGAATCGCCTCCACGGTCGCCAGGGTCACGATGAAGGGCTGCAGCTTGAAGCGCGAGATAAGGAACCCATTGATGGCGCCACAGAAGGCGCCCACGACCAGCACGATGAGGATGGCCACCGGAAGGGGCATGTAGGCCTGGAACCCTGAGACCATTATCCCGGCCAGGGCAACTATGGCGCCCACCGAAAGATCGATGCCGCCCGTTACGATCACCACCAGCTGCCCCAGGCTGATCAGGCCATTCGTGACGATCTGGCGGAACAGGTTACCGATGTTCTGGTTGGTGAAAAACACGCTCGAAGTCGAGGCCGCGATCAAAATGAGCAGGATGAACGAGGCATAGAAAACGTAGTCCACCCAGCCGTGGCTTAACCGCTCGCGGCCGCTGGCCCAAAACCCGCCCAGGCGTGCGGCCAAGCTTGGTGAAGAGGTGGGCCTGTCAAGCGTACTTCGCGTCATGGGTTCACTCCCGCCGCGGCGGCCAGCACACTTTGCTCACTCGCCTCGGCGCGTGGAAACTCCCCGGCGATGTGTCCATCCCGCATCACGAGCACCCGATCGCTCATCCCCAGGATCTCGGGCAGCTCGGAGGAAATGAGCAGGATCCCGATGCCCTGCTCGGCCAGCTGGCTGATGATCTGGTAAACCTCGACCTTGGTTGCCACGTCCACCCCGCGCGTGGGCTCGTCGAGCAGCAGGACTTTGGCCTGCGTCATCAGCCACTTGGCCAGCACCACCTTCTGCTGGTTGCCGCCGCTGAGTTGATGAACCAGCCGATCGATCAGCGGCGGGCGGATGTCCAGATCCGCCACCAGCTTCGAGACCCGCTGCCCCTGGCGGCGGCGATCCAGGATCAGCAACCGGCTGATCTGACCCAGAGAAGCCAGACTCACGTTGTCGCGGATTGAACAGGTCAGGACTAGACCATCACGTTTCCGATCCTCGGTGAGCAAGGCAATTCCCTCGCGCAAGGCATCCCGGGGAGAGCGCGTCCTCAAGGCTCGGCCGCCCAGGCGGACCTCCCCGGCCGTACTGCTCTCGGCGCCGAAGATGCAGCGCGCCACTTGCGTGCGGCCGCTGCCTATGAGGCCGAAGCAACCCAGGATCTCGCCGCGCGCCAGCGCAAAGGAAATGTCCTCAAAATCGCCCGTGCGGGCAAGCCCTCTCACCTCCAGCACCGTCTCCCCGCGCTTCCCGTTCCGGCGAGGATAGATCTCGCTCAGCGTCCGACCTACCATCATCTTGATCAGCCTGCCCTGGTCGGTCTCCTGGGGTCGAACCGTCCCCACCAGCTGGCCGTCCTTAAGGACGGTGATCCGGTCCGCAACCTCAAACACTTCGTCCAAACGGTGCGAGATGTACAGGACCAGCGCCCCGCCTGCCTTGAGCTTCTGGAGGAGTGCAAAGAGACGCAGCAGCTCCTCCTCGGAAAGCACCGCCGAAGGCTCGTCGAGGATCAGAATGCGCGGCTTGTGGGTTACCGCCTTGGCGATCTCCACCATCTGCTGGTGCGAGACGCTGAGCTGAGAGACGCGCTTGCGAACGTCCAGCCCGGTAAAGCCAATCTCCTCGAGCACTTCCTCCGCCCGCGCGTTGGCGCGTCTCCAGTCTATCCACCAGCGCGGCCCGCGCGTGGGCATTTGCCCCATCAAGATGTTCTCCGTGATCGTGAGGTGACGAACCAGGCTGAACTCCTGGTACACCGCGCGGATCCCGAGGCGATGGGCACGCAGCGGGGATCCGACATCGACCGGGCTGCCGTCCAGAAGAATCTCGCCCGAGTCGCGCTGGACCGCCCCAGATAGGATCTTGACCAGGGTCGACTTGCCGGCTCCGTTCTCGCCGGCCAGCGCGTGGACTTCGCCCGCGGAAGCCGAGAAGTCCACCTCGCGCAGCGCGTGAGTGCTTTCGTAGCTCTTGTTGATCTGGCGCATCTCTAGGAACTCGTTGGCGCCCATGCGCGTCCCTACTGAGGCTGGTCCTCGGGAAAGGCGTTGTGCACGATGATGGTCTTCTGGTCGGTCATTTCCATGAGGGTGTCGTGGATGCCCTCGCGGCCGTGACCGCTCATCTTCACCCCGCCGAAGGGCAGCGTCTCGACCCGGAGCGCCGATGACCAATTCACAATCACGCCTCCCGCCTCGAGACGATAGGCGATGTCAAACGCGCGTGAGATGTCGCGGGTGAAGACGGCAGACTGTAGCCCGTAAGGCGAGTCGTTCGCCATGCGGATTGCCTCAGCGACGTCGCGAAAGGGCACAAGCGGCGCCACGGGACCGAAAGTCTCCTCCTTGAAGAGCTTCACCTCGACGGGCACGTTGACCAGAACCGTCGGCTCAACGAAGGCACCGCGCCGATGCCCCCCGGCCAGAACCTTGGCGCCCGCCTTCACCGCAGCCTCAATGACCACTTCGACCTCCTTGGCTGCCGCCTCGCTGATCAGAGGACCGACATCGGTCGTCTCCAGCAGTTGATCCCCGACTTTGAGCGCCTTGGCTTTGTCCGCCAGGAGCTTGGCAAAGCGATCGAAGACCGAGGCCTCGACGAAGATGCGCTTGACGGCGCAGCAGATTTGGCCATTCCCGCGCGCCAGGCGGCCCAGGACAACGGCGGTGGCGGCCTTCTCCAGATCGGCATCGGCGCAGATGATCATGGCGTCGTTTCCGCCCAGCTCCATGTGCACCTTCTTCAGTTGCTGTGCCGCCAGCTGACAGATCTTGATCCCCACCTCGGTACTGCCTGTCACCGTGACCAGCTGGATCCCGGGCGTGCGGGCCAGGAAATCTCCCAGCACCTCGCCCGGGCCGGTGATCATTTGGTGCGAGGCGTGCGGGATGCCGGCGGCCTCAATCAAGCCGGCGATCTTCAACAACGTCAGCGGGCACGCCGAGGGTGGCTTGACGATGACCGCGTTCCCCGCGGCCAGGGCGGCTGCTGCCTTGTGCGCGTATAGCTCCACCGGGTAGTTGAAGGGGACGATTGCGGCGACCACGCCCAGGGGCTGACGAATCGTCACAGCGAAGTGCCGTTCGTTGCCCGGGACAGCATCCACCGGCATTACCCGCCCAAAGATGCGCTTGCTCTCCTCGGCGAACCCCCGGAAGATGCTCGCCGTCACTCCCACCTCGGCGCGGGTCTGCAGGATCGGCTTGCCATTCTCTTTCGCCAGCAACTCCCCCAGCGAATCCAAATTGGTCTGGATGGAATCCGCGATGCGCAGGAGGATGGCTGCGCGCTCATGAGCGTGGAGCTTACGCATGCTCTCTTTCCCGTGTTGCGCCGCCGCAACTGCCCTCTCGGCATCCTGCAGGGTCGCCCGGGGCACCTTGTCGATGACCTCCCCCGTCCCTGGGTTGAGAATCTCCTGCCACTTGCCGTCGGATGATTCCACCCACTGGCTGTCGATGATCATCTTCATGGTTCCTCCACAGCGTGACCCGCTCAACAAGACATTTCGGGGAATTGCTCGCCAGCGCGCCTAGAATCTCCCCAAATTGCAACCGTCAAACTCAGACTGGGAGTGATCCCCCCACGCGGCGAGATATGCGGGCGGCGGCCTTCTTGACCAGTGGACCCAACTGCGTGGCGCGCTCGCTAGTCATGCGATTGGTGGGCCCGGACACGGAGACGGCGGCAACCACGCGCTGGGTGTAGTCGAAGATCGGGGCGCCGACGCAACATATGCCGATTTCGTTCTCCTCGTCATCAACCGCGAAACCCTGCGCCTTCACGAGCACGAGCTCGCGCCGAAGGGCCTCGGCTGTTGTAATCGTTCGGGGGGTGCGCTTGCTGAGCCTGGCAGAGATCAGGTTCTCGATCTGCTCGGCACCTAGGTGCGCCAGGATGGACTTTCCGAGCGCGGTGCTGTGCATTGGCAGGCGAGCGCCAATGTACGAATACATCTGAATGGCCTGTCGGCTGTCAACCTTGTCGATATACACGACCTCGTTTCCGGAAGGGACCGCCAGGTGGATCGTCTCCTGGGTCTGGCTAGCCAGCTCTTGAAGGAGCGGCATGCTCTCTCTGCGCAGGTCTGAGTTCGCCAGATACGACCCCGCCAGTGCGACCAACTGGGGACCCAGGTGGAAGCGATCGCCCCCGTCGCGCTCGGCCAAATCCAGCTTCTCCAGGGTTGTCAGGTAGCGGTGGGTTGTGCTGCGTGACATCCCTACCCGAGCGCAGACCTCGGACAGGTTCATGCCTTCTCTGGCCTCGGCCGACAGGGCTCGAAGGATCGCGAAAGCCTTGGCCACTGTCGTTGAGGTGGAGCTTTGGCTTTCCAACGCAGTGCTCTCCAGTCGTCGATGGGGGATGGCGCGACCGTGCACCATAGTTCGAGCCTTGGTGCACTTCATCCTATAATCTAGGATCGTATCCTAAATTTTCACCATGACCTTTGTCATGGTTCTGGCAGACGAAAGTCATGCTCACGTGTCGCATCCCCGAGGCCAGGTTGTTGGAGCGACAAGATGCCGACACATCGTCCCCCCGCTGACCAAAGCGGGGCGAATGAGCACCTGATATGGCCCGTAGGCTCGTCTAGAGCAACCATTCCCGCGGGATGTCCTCGCGGGGGCCAATCCGATTGTCAGCCTCCCCGCGCCCATGGGCCCTGCAGGGAAGGAAGTGCCCTCTCGGATCAAGGTGGACGAGGGTGAACACATGTGGGTGCGGGGTCAACAGGGGTCGTGCTAGCCAAGAACCCCTGTCCGAACTTGCTCAGGGAATTCCTGCCGCATGCTGCCGCGCCGGTGGTCGTGGAGCAATCCACTGGAGGCTGGAAATGCGACATTTCTCCTTCGGTCCGGTGCGGCTCGCTCGGATACGATGCTGCCTGGGACCTTCTGCGCAATCCCCTGGTGCGGCCGGGCACGGTTGATGTAACAGACGGATTCGAGGAACGGGGGAAGTTGTCCGCCCGGCCAAGCGAGGTTCGGCGAGATCCCGGGCGCGGGCCGAGTGCCCGTTGAGCCCGGCGAGCTACGGTTGGTCTGCTGACCTTGACATTGTCAGTATGGGACTCGAACCAGTGATCCCGCGGTTACGAGCACGACGAGCTGATTTATCAGCTGGTCCTATTGAATTCCCGGGGATTTTTCTGGAGTTGACCTGTTTACGACCCGGTCACACAAAACAGAACCGAGGCTCAAAAGGCCTCGGTTTTGCCTTTAGGTAGCGGGGGCTGGACTCGAACCAGCGACCTCCGGGTTATGAGCCTCAACCTGGGGGAGGGGGCCTCAAACAGGATTTCCAGCTGTTTGAGGGTGCCACCCGTGGTTCAGTATCCTCGAGCCCGACGAGGTTGATCCGCAAGTTTAGTTCGAAGGGTACCTCTTGATGGGCGCGTTTGTCAATGCACCGAGATTGAGTAATTGAATCGGAGAAATTGAATCAGAGGAATTGAATTGGTGTAATTGAATTGGCTGCCATTCAGAGTCCGAATTGTAAGACACCATCGCCCAGTGGGTGAAGAGAGGCCACGCACCGAGCTTCTCCGTGTGCGCCAGGAATTGGCAACGCTGGACCATCTGGGGCCGGAGATTGAGGAGATCGAAGATGAACTCGAGTGGGTGAGTGCTTGTCCCCATGGGGAGAATCGGTCCCATGGGCCTCAGACAATGAAGAGCGGTGCGCATGCCGCCTCAGGAACCTCTTTCAGGGGTTCCATGCGTCTCAGGTCGGCGTTGAATGAGTACTGTCTGCAGCCCCCTGGAGAAACGCCGGCGGCCGAGCAGGGCTATTTCCGATGGGATTCGCAGAACGGACAGGTGACTATCACGATCCTACTGACAGTGTGCCAAGCCTCTTGCCAAGGTTGTAAGGGACAGGAACCGGCGTTCGACGCCATCCAGCGGGCGTGACCCACGGGACACTGCGTATCTTCGGCGAACGAAGCCGAAGGGCAGGGGGCAGCGCGAGAGCCCGTGGACATGCTACATGCTGGGGTTGGTCAGGACTTCCAACATCTTGGCGTGGAGATGACCGTTGCTAGCGAGGACGTTGCCTTGGTATGGGGTGAAAGGCGCTCCGGATTTCAGTGAAATCAATCCCCCCGCTTCCTTGACTATCAGAGCCCCGGCAGCCATGTCCCACGGGTCGAGACCCGTTTCCCAATAGCCGTCAAGTCGCCCCGCGGCAACGTGACAAAGGTCCAATGACGCCGACCCGTCACACCGTAGCGACAGAGTCCTTCGAATGAACCGCTCAATCTCCTCGCAGTTCCTCGCCTGTTTCATCGAGGCATCGTAAGGAAAACCGGTTGCGAGCAGAGCGTTTCCCAATTCAGCTGTCTGCGTCACACGGATCGGGCGGGCGTTGAGCGTTGCCCCACAACCCTCCTCGGCGGCGAACAGCTCGTCCCGCAACGGGTTGTAGACGACACCCAATGTCACTTTGTCACCCTTCTTCAAGGCAATGGACACTGCGAAGAGTGGGTATCCCCGGGAATAGTTGGTTGTTCCGTCCAAAGGATCGACAATCCAGACAGCATCCTTGGAAAGTTCGCTCGACTGATTGCTTTCCTCCCCCAGGAAACCATAGTCCGGGAATCCTTGGCTGAGCATTTCAGAAAGCAGATGCTCAGCCCCGAGATCCATCTCGGTAACGATGTTATAGGCTGCCTTGAAGTTCTCCTGGTGAGGTTTGGCAAGGCCTTCACACAGCATTTGCCCGGCTGCGATCGCGGCCTTGGAGGCAGTTTCGAGTTCTGATACCGTCGTTGATTTCAAAGATCTCGTCACGGGCTATTCTCTCAGTCTCGGCAGTTCTCGCCCGAATTCCCGGGTTGGAGGGACAAGTCCCGCTCCCTGCCATCGGCGGGTGGTCCTCCAGGCATCCGCGAGATAGCGCAACAGGATCGACACCGACACTGCCCTTTTGTGGGCCTGTATTGGTCCTCTGACCTCGCGCCGGGGGCAGGCGGGCATGGGCATTCCCATTCCTTTTTCCAGAAACTCCGATCGGATTCTTGGCCAGTGAGATAGGTCCGATGCAGGGGGTGTGATAGCTGTTCAGTCCATGAACGCGCCACCATTGACATTGATGGCTTCGCCGGTGATGAAATCCGCTTCACTTGAGGCCAGGAAGAGGACCAGATTGGCGACATCTTGTGGGTTTTCAACTCTACCAAGGGGAGTATCGTCAACATAGGACTGCTTGACTGCGTGCGGAGTCATGTTGCGGAGTCTGGCTTCCCAAACCAGCTCGCGTTCCTGCATTGGTGTGGCGACGTAGCCCGGGCAGACAGCGTTGCACGTGATCTTGTAGGGAGACAGTTCTTTGGCCATCGCTTGGGTGAGCCCGATCACTCCAAACTTGGTGTACACATAGTGGGCCAGGAAAGGTGCGTTGCCTCCGCGCTTTCCGGCCATTGAGGCGATGTTGACAATCTTGCCCCCCTTGCCCTCTTTCACCATGTGGCTCGCAGCCGCCTGTGAGCAGAAGAAGACTCCACCCCCATTGACCTCATGCAGGTAGTCCCAATCATGCTCAGTCAGTTGCAGGAACGGAACCATGGTGGACACACCGGCATTGTTGACCCAGATGTCAATCCTGCCAAAGCGGGAAACGATCTCCTCGATCACCTTCTTGATCTCACTGGGGTCCGATACGTCCAGCTTCCACGCCTCGGCTTGTCCGCCGTTCTCGCGGATACCTTCCGCAACCTGCTTGGCCAATTTCAGGTCGATATCGGTCACAGCGACCGTAGCTCCTTCAGCTGCCAGAGTTTCAGCAATGCATCTGCCCATGCCCATCGCAGCTCCGGTCACACCAGCGAATCTGTCCTTTAGGCGCATCGGGAGCCTCCCGTTCCAAAATCCAAGAACATGCAGTTTGTCCTAGCTGGCATCTTCCGCCAACCGTGGGAACTTGTCCTTCAGAGCCTCGTAGATCTCACGGTATAGGACAAACATCTTCTGGTAATGGGCATGATTTGCTGGATCCGGCTGGGTGATCGTAGCGATTCTGATGTACCGTTCAATTTCATCCCAGCGGGTGAAGGCACCTACGCCCATGCCGGCGCAGAATGCGGCGCCAAGGGAGGAACCCGGGTGATCCGCCACCTGTTCGAGGCGGATTCCCAACACGTCGCTGGTGACCTGCTTCCACAGAACTGATCGTGCCCCCCCGTTGGCGCACCGGGCGTACGTGGGCGTCATGCCGTGCTCAGCCAGCACTTGCAGATGGTGATAAAAGCCATAGGAGATGCCTTCAAGGATAGCACGGTAGACATGGGCGGCGGTGTGGGCGAGGGTCAGCCCGACCAGGGTTCCCCGCGCTTGAGGATCCTGTATGGGTGTCTTCTCGCCGAGGAAATACGGGAGCAATACAAGGCCTAGGGACCCGGCCGGCACGCTGTTGGCAGCTGCGTCCAGTTCGGCATAACTGGCACCAGGAGCGAATTGGTTCCGGAACCACTTGATGAGACTGCCGCTGGAAGCCATGCAGCCGCTGGCGATGTACTTGCCCGGAATGTCGTGGTAGTCCAAGAAAAGGCGTTCATCGACCAGGATCTGGTCCATGCTGATCATGATATCGCCTGCGCCCCCCAGCTTGACGAGGAGATCCCCCTGATCCCTCAGCCCGGAAGAGAAAGACGAGGCGATGTGATCTGCGCTGCCTGCCACGACCGGGGTGCCTTCCCTCAGACCAGTGAGCGCGGCGGCTTGTTGGGTGACGCGGCCAATCACTTCCGACGGCCAGCGGACGCCCGCAAGCAAGCTGCGGTCTATCGTGGAGAGCGCGAGGATTTCATTGTCCCAATCCTCTCGGTAGAGGTCGAAGTACCCGCTCTCGAGCGCCCAGTTGCGCTCAATGTGAAAGGCACCAGTAAGGCGATGGGCGATGAATTCGTAGGAGCCCATAAGATGAGTCGCACTATCCAGCACTTGTGACTCATGCCGGCGCAGCCACAGGATCTTCGTGCCGATGGTTTGTTGCGTGATTGCGCTTCCTGTCCGACGAAGGATATCCGCGGAATCAGTCCTGCTGCGGAGGTACTCAATCTCCTGGATCGCCCGTGCATCATTCTGCTGGATTGAGTTGCGCAGCACCCTGTCGTTCTTGTCGAGCAGGACGATGGTCGGTACCATCCCGCTGACGCCGACTGCCCCCACTTGCGAGGCGCTGATGCCCGCACGCTGAATGCATTGTGGAACACCCCGACAAACGTTCTGCCACCATTCGTTGGCGTCTTCTTCGGCCCAACCCGCGTGTTGTGAGAGGAGGGTGGAGGGCTCTTCGGCCGACGCGACCACATGACCATCCAGATCGATCAGGATGATCTTGGTTGCTGTCGTGCCAATATCGATTCCCATCAGATACATGGTCTATCCGCGCCGAGCTTCGTTGACAGCCTTCATGAAGACCCGCACTCGCTTTTCGTCCACCCGATTCCACGTGTAGCCGTCGACTTTCAGGCTGGACCCCACGATAACGCCATCGGCGACGGCTAGGTATTTCTTGATGTTATTGGCTTTGGCCCCGGTATTGAGGAGGACGGGAACCAGGTCGCCCACCGCGTCCTTGACCTCCTTGAGGGTGTGCAACTCGGGTTCCATGCCTTGTGCCATTCCCGAAACGAGAATCACATCCACCAAGGAGGAAACGACTGCGCTCTTTGCCCGCTCTCCTGCTGAACGCGTGCCCAAGTAGGAAGCAAATTCGGGCGTGTCGTTGTGAAAGAGCCTGATATGGTCGGCCCCAATTGCGTGGCGGTATCGTAGTGTCGCGGCGGCGTCCGTTTTCCAAAGACCCATGTCGCTCTCGTAGACGCCAGTGAAGACCCCGCGCACAAAAGAGGCGCCGGTTGCGAGGCCCACGGCGAGCGCAAGCCTGGCATCCCAGAGATAGTCAACGCCAAAGGGGCGGTCGCGCGGAGAGAGTTGGGTGATGACCCGCGTCATTACCGTTGCGGCCTCGAAATCCCCCTGCAGGGCATAGGGGCAATCGCCCTCATTGCAGAACAGGATCCCATCGACGCCCGCATCCAGCAGCTTCTGCAAGTCATTGCCCATGGCATCTATCATGGCCCCCATGTTCATCTGCGGGTCATGCCGCGGTGCTCCGGGCAGGGGAGGGAAATGCGCCATGGCGATTACAGGCTTTTCCTTGCCGAACAGTTCTTTGAGCGAGTGAAGATTCATGTCAGCCATCCTTGGGGGATAAGTTACGGTGTAAGAGGCGGGTAGAACCCAGCGGCTGGGGGTCCGCCACCCCTCCACTCTCGACACGGCCTTGTCTTGACTGGCCGCTCATTCTGCAACGATCACTCTCACATGCGCTTTCTCAAGGGCCTCTGCCATTGACGGGGGCGGGGGCTGGTCGGTGAGAAGGATGTCGAGCACATCGAGCGGAGCGATCTTCACCATGGCAATGTGGTCGAACTTGCTAGCGTCGGCGACGGCAATAGTCTGCTTGGCGGTCTTGAGCATTGCCTGCTTCACTTGGGCGTCGTCCCAATTGTATTCTGTGAGGCCGGCCCTGGCGTCGATGCCGCCGACCCCCAAAAAGAGGCTGTCGACATGGAAGATCTCAAATGCGCGGTGGGAAAGCTCGCCGATCATGGACGTCTCGCCTGGTCGAACGATGCCGCCGGGCAGTATCAGGCGTATATCGGGTTGGTTCACAAACAACGTGGCGATGAGAAGACTTGGAGTAATAATGGTTAAATTCCGTCTGCTGGTCAAACAACGCGCCACCTCGTAAGTGGTCGAGCCCACGTCCAGCGCGATAAAATCGCCATCCCTGACCAGGTCGGCAGCGGATCTTGCTATCCGCTGCTTTTCTTGAATGTGCACGGTATTGCGCAACGTCAGGGTGGGCTCATAGAAGCGGCCCCGCGCACTAATCCCTCCACCGTGTATTCGCTTGACCAACCCCTTGCCCTCAAGCTCGCTCAGGTCGCGCCGGATGGTCATTTCGGTGACCTGAAGTTGCTTGGCGAGTTCTGACACCCTCACGGTACCCTGGGCCTCAACAGCTGAGATTATGGCTCTTTGCCGGTTCACCATGTCCATGGTGTCTGCCTAGCCGGAGCCCACTTTGGGGTGGATGTAGATTCCATGGTCGTGCAGGGCATCCACCATCGCTATGATATTCTGGGGGGGGACATCGGCCTGAATGTTGTGGACAGCCGCAAACACGAAGCCCCCCCCGGGTGCCAAGTCCCCAATGCGTCTTCGGACCTCGTCCCGCACATCGTTCGGTGTGCCTTTCGGAAGGACGGACTGCGTGTTGACGCCGCCCCCCCAGAAGGTGATATCTCTGCCAAACTCTCGCTTCAGTTCTCTTGTGTCCATGTGGGCGGCGGACACCTGTATCGGATTCAGGGCGTCCACGCCGGCGTCTATCAGGTCGGGTATTAGAGCCCTGATAGAACCACAGGAATGGAAGCCAACAAACACTCTCTTCGGAGTCCGGCTCTTGATGAACGAGAAGAGCTTCTGGTGGCGTGGCTTAATGTACTCTTTGTAGAAGACGGGCGACAGCATAGGACCGTTTTGGAGCCCGAGATCGTCGACCTCCCAGGCCACATCTATTGATGATCCTACTTGGGACAAGGCCGTCTCCCAGACGGCGATCTTGAAGTCGAGGATCTTGTCCAGGAGATAGCAGGCCAAGCCAGGATCGCTGCCCAGATCGACGTAGAAGTCCTCGAATCCTCTGAGCCAGAACCCGAACTCCAACATCCCCCCTTCGGTCGCTTCCAGGACGATCGCCGGGGGATTGCTCCTATTCTCCCACGCTTGCGCGATGGGCTTCATGTCTCCCCCCATCTCAGTTGGGTCCGGAAGCTTGAAGGCGTCGATCTCGCGCCTCGTTATCTCCCCGCCAAGTGGGTGTCCGATCATGTCGAAGTAGTAGCCGCCGACCCTGGGTTTCGCGTAGCGGATCCCCCACCGATCTGTGAAATGAACGTAGTCATCGTCCTTTTCGTCCTGCCTCTCGTCCGTCTTCGCGAACATGGCCGGGCTCAGGCCGCGCGTATCGACTTCGAATCCCTCCAGCACCTCTTCATCAATGCTTGCCAGCTGCTGGAACCAGTCGAAGACCCGCACGGGCTTGTCTATGTGCAGATAAGCAATCAGATTCTTATAGGCATTGACATGAAGGCCGGTCTGCGACACGCCACCGATATCCAATGGAACACGGTCTGGCTCTTTGTGGTTGAGAGCCATCAACACCCGTTCGCGCGAACTGAGCACAGGGTCCATGGGGAAGCCGCCTCAGAGTGCAATTGCCAGGCTGGGTGGGTCACAATCCGGACAAGCAAGCAATGTTAGAATACTTGCGAATTATACCGCCTCAATGTTCGGATGTCAATAGATAGTTCCCCAATAGTTGACAAACGAACATCAATGATATATAATCCGAATATAAACTCACAGACGGGAAAGCGTCATACCTCTTGGCCGGCCTTTCTCCTTTCGCTGGCTGATCCCCGGAAAGGCAGATGCCAGACCGAAGAGTCAGAAGCGGAACGATCCGATCGAAACGCAGGGAGAGGAACCAGCGGGTCGACCGTACCTGCCACTCTCAACCGCAGCGCGCGTTTGAAGTAGAAGGAATGCGGGTGAAAGGCAGGCGATCGGCATGGGCAATCGTGATGACCGCACTGTTTGTCTGCATGAACGCCGTACAGGGCTGCGCCCCCGGGCCCACTCAGACGCCTCCTCCCTAGGTACCTCTGGCCTCGCTCTGAGGGCAGGCCTTCGGGGCGTACACTCGGCGAGCCGTGCCAAGGTCTTGCCCGACACGCGACTTCAGCCTCGTGTCGACGTGTAAAGCTCCGCGCGATGAGCTTGAATGCGGCTCAAGCCTGGCGGGTGGAGAGGAGACCAACACAGGAGACTCGCGCATGACTCTGTCAGAATCCCGAGTGTTTGCTGGGGGACCTGGCTGGTACCGGGGGGACTTCCACGCCCACACGACCTGTTCCGATGGCGCCTTCAGCCCGCGGGCATTGAGTGATCTTGCTGCCGAACAAGGCCTTGACTTCCTTGCGATCACTGATCACAACAGGATAAATGCCTTCGATGATTTTGATGACTCTTATGGTCGAATGATCCTCCCCGGCGTCGAGATCACGCTGGATCAGGGGCACTGCAATGTCCTCGGCTTTGAGGGAAATGTCGCTTGGGTTCGTGAGTTGCTCCACCCGATAACGGAACTTTCCTACGCGGAGGCTCATTCCTTCTATAAGGAGCACAAAGACTTCCAGGAATTGCTCGACCGGGTGACCGCTTCGGGCCTGTTTGTTTGCCTCCTTCACCCTTTGGAAATACCCTATGAATGGCGGGATGGTCAGACCCCAGTTTCGTTCTTCCAAGGAATTGAGCTGATTAACGACCCGACCTTCAAAGGTGCCGGCATTGCAAATGCGACAACACGCCGGCTGTGGAGCGCTTGGCTAAACGCTGGGTATCGAGTCACTGGGATTGGGGGAACAGACTTTCACTCTTTGAAACCTGAAGACGACCCGAACCGCCTGATGCGTCTGGACCTGCCTCTCACCTACGTCTATGCTGTCGAACTCTCTTGTCAGGCGGTCATGAAAGCATTGCGGCTGCGACACGCGTATGTCACCATGGGCCCCAGGATCGAGTTTGAGGCCCGCTTGGATGGCCGGAGCTGTGTGATGGGGGACGATCTGGGCGTGCTCCGCTCTCCCGCGAACTTGTATGGCCGGGTGGAAGGCTGTACGGCCCGGGCACGCGCGTCACTTGTCCGGAACGGAAAGTTGATCAGTCAAGCGCCTGTCAAGGAGGGGGAAGCCCGAGTCGAGTGGGAGGTTGTGCCAGAGAGCGGCGGGAGCTCGTGGTATCGATTCGAGGTCGTCGACGATGATGACCAGTCCATTGCAATCAGCAATCCCATTTTCGTTGGTGCCGCTCCCCAGCCGCAACCGCGCACGTATGGCAGCTTCCTTGAGGCTTCTTCCGCGACGTGAGCCTCTATCGTGGTGTCCGAAAACTCCGTCCGCGGCCATCGCGGTGGCAGAATGGGTCAAAGGACGATGGCCACGAGCCCTGGACCACGGTTGGGGTAGGAAGGGCCCCCAAGAGCGGGAGTTGGAGTCAGTTGGGTACAAGTCCATGCGATGCAAACTGGATCGACGCACTACAGTCGGAGGGGAATCTGGCTAAGAGTGCCTGAGCTGCAAAGGGATAGATAAGCAAAGAATCGTGGTTGAAATCCTGGGGCCCGCTCAGGATGCGGGGGAAGGAGGCTGAGAGTCACCAGCGAACGGAATCTTTCCCGCTCACGCACAGACATTCTTTCTGCAGGAATTGTCGCTCTCGCACTTTGCACTGAATGGTGTGCGAGGATCGGGCGACAGCGACTTGGAGCCCTCAAGGTTCCAAGACCCATTGAGCAAGGAGGAGATCTAGTCAATGTCCACTAAGAAGATGGTTTGGGCAGTGATGGCCTTGGCCATAGTCCTGGCGGCGTGCGCCCCAGCCGCCACAGCCGTTGCGCCGATCGTGCAGACCGTTGCGCCGATCGTGGAGACCGTTGTAGTTCCCGCCACCGCTGGGCCAGCACCGACTGCCAGCCCGATGGATGCGCTGGTCGCGGCGTGCAAGCAAGAGGGCCAGGTTACCATTATCGCGGCCCCGCGCGACTGGGCGGACTACGGCACCATAATCGATACGTTTGGATCCCGTTACGGGGTGGTGGTCAGCGACCTGAACCCGGCTGGCACTTCCGCGGATGAATTGAACGCGATTAAGGCCAACGAGGGCAACAAGGGTCCGCAGGCTCCCGACATAATGGATGTGGGTTACTCGTATGGGCCGCTAGGCCAGTCACAAGGCTTATATCAGCCCTACAAGGTGGCCGGTTGGAATGACATTGCGATCAAGGACCCGGACGGCTATTGGTGGGAGGAATACGTCGGGGTGATGACCTTCGAGGTCAACACCAAGATTGTGAAGGATGTACCTCAGGACTGGTCCGATCTGCTCAAGCCCGAGTACAAGGGCGAGGTCGCCATCTCGGGTGATCCGAAGGGTTCCAATCAGGCCATCATGGCCGTTTGGGCCGCGGCGTTGGCGAACGGCGGATCGCTCGACAATGCCCAGCCAGGGCTTGATTTCTGGGCCAAGGTCAACAAGGCTGGGAACTTCGTCCCGGTAATTGGCAATCTGTCTACGGTGACCCAAGGCGCGACGCCAATTCTCATGCGCTGGGACTACAATGCACTTGGAGACCGCGATACGGCGGCCGGCAATCCGCCGATTGCCGTGGTTGTCCCCAAGAGCGCCACGATCGAAGGCCCTTATGTCGGGGCTATCAGCGCCTATGCGCCGCACCCGAACTGCGCGAAGCTGTATGAGGAGTTCATCATGGGGGATGAGGGCCAAACAGACTTCTTGCGCGGCTATGCCCATCCGGCCCGCTTCGCAAGCATGGTCAGCCGCGGCGTCATTGCCGCGGACGTCTTGAGCGCAATCCCTTCGGCGGCGGCCTACAGTGTTGCTGTGATCCCCACCCTGGATCAGATCGCAGCGGCGAACAAGGTCATTACCACTGGGTGGGATAAGGCGGTCGGGGCCAACGTGAAGTAGCAGGTTTGACTGTGACTTCCTCGACAGCAACGGGGCGGGACGCGCATGGGGCTCGTTCCGCCCCCCGCCGATGGTCGTGGGCATGGCTTGGGGTCATGCCTTTCTTCGTATTCATCCTCTTTTTCCTGGTTTACCCGTCCTCCACTCTGGTGATCGGAAGCTTTCAGGATGAGGCGGGGCACTTCACCTTCGCGAACATCCTGGGCTTGAGCGATCCGTACATCCTGGGCGCCTACGAGGTGAGCATTCGCATCAGCGTGTACTCGGCGGTGGGAGGCGCGATCTTCGGCTTCCTGCTGGCTTACGCGGCGGTTCGAGGCGGGCTGCCCTCCTTCGTGCGCTCGAGCATGATGACCTTTTGCGGGGTGGCTTCCAACTTTGCTGGGATCCCGCTCGCCTTTGCATTCTTGGCTACTGTGGGACGCATGGGGATCGTGACCGAAGTCCTCAGTTCCATCGGACTCAATCCGTACGATGCCGGCTTTAGCCTTTATAGTGTTTTGGGACTCAGCTTGGTTTACATGTACTTCCAGTTTCCCTTGATGGTCTTGATTATCGCGCCTGCCATCGATGGCCTGCGGCAGGAGTGGCGCGAGGCGGCAGAGAACCTTGGGGGTAGCTTCTTGGACTACTGGCGGCGCGTCGCGCTTCCGATTCTGACTCCATCCATCCTGGGGACGACCATCTTGCTCTTTGGGAATGCCTTCGGCGCGTATGCGACCGCTTTTGTCCTCACGGGCGGGGCAATCAGCTTGGTGACCCTGCGAATCGGCGATCAACTGGGAGGTGATGTGGGCAACATGTCCCAGGGCGTCGGGTATGCAATGGCCCTGGGGATGCTCGTGATCATGGCGATCTCGGTGGCCGGCTATACCATTCTCCAGCGGCAGAGCGAGAGGTGGTTGAAATGAGGCGGGGAACCTTCTGGAGCTGGCTTTGGATTGCGCTGGGAGTGATCTATTTCTTTGTGCCTTTGGTAGGCAGCTTCACGTTCTCCTTGCACGCCAAACTGGGCGTATTGAGCTTCAAGGCTTATTCGGACGTTCTCCAGGACCCGAATTTCCGGATAAACTTTTTCGCATCGGTAGCTTGGGCCCTATCGACGATCGTCATCGGGGTGTTGCTGTTCGTCCCGACCGCCTACTGGGTGCGGCTCAAGTTGCCCCGGGTTCGCCCGCTGGTGGAGTTCATCACCCTGCTTCCCTTCGTGGTGCCAGCGATTGTGCTTGTCTACGGCTTGGTGCGGACATTTAGCCGGCCGCCCCTCATGATTGTCAACAGCCCATTCCTGCTGATCTTCGGGTACACGATCATGTCCATGCCCTACATGTACCGGGCGGTGGACACGGGACTGCGGGCGGTCGATGTTCCGGTTCTGACGGAGGCGGCGCAGAGTCTAGGGGCGGGCTGGGTGACGATCATGCTGCGCGTGGTCTTCCCCAACATCCGCGTTGCGGTTCTGAGCGGTTCTTTCCTGACTTTCGCCATTGTCATGGGAGAGTACACGTTGGCGCAATGGCTCGCCAAGCCGGCCTTTGGCCCTTATATGGCATTGGTGGCCCTGACCAAAGCCTACGAGCCATCCGCCTGTGCCATCATCAGCTTCGCCCTGACCTGGGCAGCCATGGGGATCATGCAGTTCGTCGGACGGGGTGCCCCAGGCGGCGCGCAGGTGGCGGGCGCCCACTAGGTTTTGAGGGACCCTATGCCGTTCCTGCGCCTTTCCCACTTGAGCAAAGACTTTGCACAGACTGCCGCCGTCCAGGATTTCAATCTGGACATCGAAAAGGGCGAGCTGGTGACGTTCCTCGGACCCAGTGGTTGCGGCAAGACCACAACCCTGCGCATGGTCGCTGGATTCGAGCTTCCCACCCAGGGGCGGGTCGAGCTCAACGGTGTGGATATCACCACTCAACCCCCGAACCGGCGCAATGTCGGCATGGTCTTTCAATCCTATGCGCTGTTCCCGAACATGACCGTGGGGGACAACATTGGATTTGGCCTGCGTGTCTCGCATCGGCCCCAGAAAGAGATTCGCGAACGGATCGAGGAAATGCTGCGCACGATTCGCATGCCCGATTTGAGCAAGCGCTTCCCCTACCAGCTCTCCGGAGGCCAACAGCAGCGCGTAGCCCTTGCCCGGGCCCTTGCGATTAAGCCTCAGGTCTTGCTGCTGGACGAACCTCTTTCGGCTCTGGATGCCAAGATCCGGGTTGAGCTGCGCTTTGAAATTCGCCGCATCCAACGGGAGCTGGGGATCACCACCATCTACGTGACCCACGATCAGGAAGAGGCCCTTTCCCTCTCGGATCGTGTGGTGGTCATGAGCGCAGGAAGGATTGAACAAGTGGGGGCGCCATTCGAGATCTACAACTACCCGGCTACCCCGTTTGTGGCAGGGTTTGTTGGGACCCTCAATCAGCTTCGTTGCCGCGTGATCGACGCGGCGAGGGGGAAGTTGGCCTTCGATGGGCAAGAGTTTGTCACGACCACGCCCCTCCAGCCAAGCGACACATCCGTCACGGTGATGATCCGACCGGAGCAGCTGCATTTGGGGACCCTGCAGGGCGAGAATCATCTCACTGGGAAGGTCGATGCCGTGGCCTTCCTGGGCTCGGTCGTCCGGATGGTGATCCGATTGGGGGAGTCCGTCGTCACCTTGGATGTCCTCAACACCCGGGGGCTTGCCCTGCCGAAGGTGGGAAGCGATGTCCCACTGTCCTTCCCGGCCCAATCCAGCTGGATCCTGGGGGAACGTTAAGACTCTAACGGCCGCTGCGGCGCAATCCTTCCAGGCGGCCCGCAAGGCGGAGGCCTGGGGGGCGCGCGAGTAGGCCCCTTTGGAGGTAAGAAAGTCGAACTGTGTCAGGATCATCCAGGACGTCCGCCTAGTTCGAAGCGGGGCGGGCTGGCTGGAGTGGGGCGAGGGTTTCTGTGAGCCCTGTGTCCTAGTGCACCATGGCATACCTATGGCAACGCCCCCAACCTAGAGAATCTGGTTCTAACAATGGGCGGATGGAGCGTGGAATGCAGACAGATGTAGCTATTTGCGATCGACCCTACCACATTGCCATTGAGGAACAGCCTCTGGAGCCTTTGACGGTAGGCGATGTGTTGGTGAAGGTGGCGTTCTGTGGCGTGTGTCCCTGGGACTTGCGCGTGTTCTCTGGCCTTTCCAAATCAGCGCACTATCCGTTGAGATTGGGCCACGAAGTCAGCGGGGTCGTGGAGGCCATCGGCAGTCGCACGCTGGCCGTGCGGCCGGGCGATCGCGTTGTGGTTGATGTCATTCGGCGCTGCGGTACGTGCGCGAAATGCCGGAGCGGCTTCGAGAACCACTGCGAAAGAGCCGACTACTCCAGAGGGGGCTATGCTGGGCATATCGTGGCCCCGATTGAGAGCATCTATCCGCTACGTCAAACCACGCCACTGATCGAAGCTTCTCTCACGGAGCCGCTGGCCTGCGTTGTACGAGGACAGCACCGCATTGGTGTTGGTCCAGAAGATGCTGTTCTGGTGGTCGGTTCTGGACCGATTGGCCTCCTGCATGTGCAAGCGCTTAAGGCCCGCCGGGCAAGGGTGCTGGTTTCGGATCCGCTTGCCGTCCGGCTGGAGAAGGCGTGCAGTCTCGGGGCGGATGCGACCATCAATCCTCTGACAGAAAACTTGGCGGAGGTCGTGAAGGCCGAAACTGACGGCCAGGGTGTGAATGCTGCGATCATAGCAACAAGCAACATCGAATCAATCAAGCAGACCCTGCCGGTTCTGTGTGTTGGAGGGCGGCTGCTATTGTTTGCCGGTTTCTACCCTGAGGGGAAGATGACATTGGATCTGAACGCGATCCACTACCAAGAGCTTCTTGTGGCCGGGACATCCGACTACACCCGGATCGAATTCGCGGAAGCACTCCGACTAATCGAGGATAAGACTGTGCGGATATCGCCGCTCATCAGTCACGTTTACCCGCTGCAGGAGATCTCCCAGGGATTGCATACGGCTGAAGCCCAGAAAGGACTGAAGGTTGTAGTTCAGTGCAATGAAGTAGAGGCGTTCGATCCGGGGGCGTCAGCATGAGCGGCAAACATAGACGCCTAAGCCGGTTGTTTCGCCATGCGGATGGGCGAGCGATTCTCGTCCCCATTGACCATGGTCTGTGGTATGGACCACTGCCGGCCATTGAGCACCCCGAAGAGGTCTCTGCTCGGCTAATCCCCGAAAGTGATGGGATCTTGGTCGCTCCGGGGTTTGCGCAAGCCGTTGCGCACTTGCTCCCAGGTGATAGGGCACTCGCGCTGCGTGTCGGCGCTGCGACGGCCTTGGGTCCCGTGCAGGACTATGAAGCGGTGTTCGCTGGGATTGACACGGCACTTCGATTGGATGCGGACGCGGTCGTGCACACGCTATACCTCGGCAGTGCTCACGATGAGGTGGCAATCCGTGACCTGGGTCAGATCATCGAATCGGCCGAGCGGTTCAACGTGCCCGTCATCGCCGAGTTCTTGCCTACCCAGGATCAGTGGAAGTGGGAACAGGTCGCTCATTGGGCCCGCCTTGGGTTTGAGATGGGGGCCAGCGTCATCAAGACCATATATACGGGCGATCCCGTCACGTTTCGTCATGTCGTCTCCGGTTGCCCCATCCCAATCCTCGTTGCTGGTGGCCCAGCCGTGGGGAGTATCAGGGAGTTGCTGGGAATGGTGGCTGGCGCGATCGAGGCTGGAGGGGCAGGCATTGCCATCGGACGACGGATTTGGCAAGCAGAACACCCTGAGATCCTCATTAATGTTCTGGGCAAGCTAATCCATGACGGGATTAGCCCTGAGGATGCGCTCGGGATGCTCGACCGGCGTGCTGCTTAGCCCACCAAGACCGGGAGGTAGGCGGCGGTCCGGACTACTCTGGTACCTGTCTCTGCAATGCTCTTTGAGGAGTGCATGGCTGCCTCTCGTGGCCTCGGAGCGCGGGAGTGCTGGGAAGCCCACGACGATTCGCAGAAGATCCAATCATGCTAGTTCACAAGGTGCACATCTGCAGCAGGGGCACAAGACTACATGCAGGAAACCGGGCACACGGTTACGACGCACATCGCCCTTTCCATCCATCACTAAGGTAACGGCCTGGTGGATTCGCGGGAGCGCGTGAGCATGGCACTGAACCGCGAAGAACCAGATCGCGTTCCAGTTGATCTCGGCGGCTGGCATGGCCCCTGCGGAGTTGAAACGGCTCTATGGTAACCAGTTGACCTTCTTTGGGGGGGGCGTCGACACACAGAGAACCCTCGCCTTCGGCAGCCCAGGCGAAGTACCCTGTGAAGTGAAGTCGCGGATTCGTGCTTTGGCCCCGAAGGGCGCCTTCGTTTTTGCTGCAATCCACGACAAACAACGGCTAGTGCCGGTTGAGAACATCCTGCCGATGCTTGATGCCGCAAGAGTGCCCGGGGCATATGGCTACGATGTCGGCTGGCAGTTGCTGAGCACACCTGAAGAACACGATGCCTCGAGACGCTATGCTCGGCCGAACATAGTCTCCTGGTGCACGGCACAGATCGCAGACACGGTAGGCAACTGGTGGCCTCACATGGGAAGAGCTTCATGGTGTCCCCCGTATTGATCGGGATCGACCTGGGAACGAGCAACTGTAAGGTCACGGCCTTCACCCTCGATGGCCGACTCGTGGTGACCGCGGTTGACCCAATCGCGACCGCCACGCTCGATAGTCACCGCTCAGAACAAGAAGTTGAAGACTGGTGGCAGGCGGTTGTACGCGGCCTCATGCATTTGTGGAGGCACGGTGCCATTGACAGTCACGCGGTAGTGGGGGTCGGCGTCTGTGGCCATTGGCCCAGTCTGGCCCTGCTCGACGCCGGAGGAAAGGCGCTCCGGCCGGCCATCATCTGGCACGACACGCGTGGCATCTTCTCAGCGCCCCTGACGGCTGAAGTGCTGGCTGCCCGGGCGAATCTGCCAATCGAGTACGCACGTACTCTGCCGGTTTCCAAGTTGCTATGGCTGAAGACTAACGAGTCTCGCAGCCTTGGCGACCATCACATCGGCTGGTGCCTGGGAGCGAAGGACACGATTACCTTTCGCCTCACAGGCAGGGCGGCCACCGACCCGCTTGAAGCCCGCTGGACCGGCATGGCAGGGCCGCTTGGCGCCGCATGGGATGAGGACGTACTCCAAACCATCGGTCTGCCGGTTGCCTGTCTGCCTGAGATCCGGCCAATGACGGCTTGCGCCGGAGGTGTATCGGCTGAGGCGGCTGCAATTACTGGGTTGGCACCGGATACGCCAGTGGCTGTTGGGACCGGCGATGGCTATTGCGGGGCGATCGGCGCTGGCCTGACTGCACCCGGGCAGGCGCTGGTGATGCTCGGCTCGTCGCTGATCGTGGTGACAATGGCACCCCGAGGCCTCATTCCCCATGACCATCCTGCCATCATGTGCTTCCCACCGTTGATTGATACATACGATGTCCTGTACACCTCAACCCCTTGTGGTTCGGCCGACCGGTTCGTGACGGCGCTGATTGGCAAGCAGGAGTTGGACAGGGTGCGTGACCAAGCGCTCGCACTGGCTGTGACCGCAGTTGCGGCGCTGTTCATTCCGCATGTTGTGGGGATAACCTCGCCCTGGATTGACCTTGACATGCACGGGGCCTGGTTGGATCTTGCGCCGGATCAGGGGTGGCCCGAGCTCTATCGCGCAGTGGTGGAGGGTATCATGTTCAGTGCGCGGCAGATCCTCGAAACGATCGCCGGGTTCGGTGTGCCGTTGCGCAGCGTCCGGCTGGCCGGGGCTGGAGTCACTAACCCTGCGATGTGCCAGATGTATGCAGATGCTCTTGGCCTGCCACTGGCATACGGCCAGGGGGTCGAAACCGGCTGCCTGGGCGCGGCCGCACTCGCGGCGGTCGCTGCCGGGGTCTACCCCGATCTAGGGAGGGCAGTTGAAGCGATGGTGCCTGATACGTCGGAGGTCTTCGTACCGAATCCGGAGAAGAGCAGGGTATATATCGCTCGCTACCAACGCTTCAAAGAGGCGATGGCCTGGCTCAGGCACCGCGGGGCTGAGTCGGACGGAGGGTAGGCAGGCCGTCCGTTGAGTACCAATCTTGCGTCACAGCGGACGCTGCGGCTGCTCCGGAATTGGAGACTAAGCGTGCGCTGAGTATGTAGAAACTGCATGACACTCGATTCGTTGTTGCGATCCGGCTGTGGGTCAACGACGCATTCAAGTTTCCCTCGGACTTGGGCTAGGTTCCAGATGTGCAACTGCAGTCGTGGCTAAGGGCGTCCGACCCTGCTGAGAGTCGATGTGCATTGCTAATGAGTCCTTATGAAGACGGTTAGGCCGGAGCCACTGAAAGAGATCCGCCGCCGATTGGAGGGGTGAACGCGATCGCCAATCGCCCTGTTGGTCGAGTACCTGGTCGATCATATCAAAGGATGCAGGCATAATCACCTGGAGGCAAAGAGCCAATGCTGCGCTCCGCACAACGCGGGCCAATCTTGAGGCGCGACAGCGCACCGAGGAAATGGGGAGACGGCCGCTGGATGCCGGTCGTCATTTGCCGGGTGCCTGAAACGAAGCCTCCGCTGGCACAACTGGCGGCAGCCGGGCTGATTGTGGTGGCTTACAGCAATGTCTCCTGTAACATTGCAGGACATCATATTCCGCGAGGTCCGCTCTCCCCTTAAGCCCCTATGGGCCTGGATTTGTTTGGATGGAGGATCACATGGACCGAACTCGTTCCTTCGAAATCCCTACGGTTATGAAGCATGGACTGGGCGCCCTGGCCTCGATACATGAGATCGTGCGCTCGCTTGAAGTCAAAAGGCCTCTGCTTGTGACTGACGGGGGGATTGTCAGCGCCGGCCTGCTCGAGAAGGCTGCTTCTTATCTCGACGCTGCGAGGGTCCCGTACGTCCTGTTTCCGGAGGTAGTAGCCAATCCACCCATTGTCCTGGTCGACCATGGAGCAGATGTCTACCGCAGTGAGGGCTGTGACGGCCTCATCGGCCTGGGTGGCGGCAGCCCTATGGACACTGCCAAGGCCATCGGGGTTGTCGTCAGCAACGGTGGCTCGATCCGCGATTATGAATGGGCGGACCCTCAACCGATCCGGAAGCGGATCCCCCCAACAGTTTGTGTTCCGACAACAGCCGGCACAGGCAGTGAGGTGAGCTTGTGGGCGGTGATCACCGATCCGGTGCGGAAGGTTAAATTCAACGTAGGCGGGACCTCCCTGATTGGTGCGCATATTGCGCTTATTGATCCCGAGCTCACATATGGCTTGCCGGCTGCCGTTACTGCTGGCACCGGGATGGACGTGTTGGCGCATGGCGTCGAGTGCTACACAGGCGCCTACGCGCAGCCAATCACTGATGCGGTCGCTCTCCTCGCTATTGAATACGTAGGGAAGTACCTCAGGGTAGCATTCTCACAGGGGAACAACGCGGAGGCCCGCTACGGGATGAGCATGGCCGCGATGCTCGGGGGGCTGTCCTATGGCACGGAAAGCGCAGGCGCGGCCCATGCCATGAGCCAGACGGCCGGCGGTGTGCATGATGTCCCGCACGGCTCGCTCACTGGACGCCTGCTTGAACCCGTCATGCGGTTCAACTGCATGGCTGAGCCCGAGCGCTTTGCCCGTATCGCTATCGCATTAGGCGAGGATGTCCGCGGCCTTGCCGTGTGGCAAGCGGCGGAGAAGGCTGTAGATGCTGTGGAACAACTCACTCGCGACCTGGAGATCCCATCGATGCATGCGATGGGCTTCTCCGTGGATGAGATTCCTCTCCTCGCAGAGCTAGCGTTCAAGGATCCGCAGACTGTTGGAAATCCCAGAGATCTTACCCTGCAGAGGTACACCGCACTCTACAGGAGGGCGTTCAGTGCAGGTCACGACTAACCCGAGGTGAGGACCCGTAACGTGTACTGTGCATACGGTGGAATCTGACTAAGAAGGGAATGGTCTCGGGCACGATCGCTGACAGGAAGATCCCGATGCCCTGAGTGCACTGTACCGTAGGGGTGTAGACACTCCACAGCTGCACCTGTGAGTCATGACTGCTCGCCCTTTTTCCCAGGATTTCTCCCACCGTTCGCCGGTGATTGCGCCGCCATGGCCTACGATGCCAAGTCGGGCTGGATGATCCTGCACGGCTGCTGGACTCGGCTTCCCTGAGGTCGGTCCAGCCCCCGGATAGGCAGGCCGGGGCCAAGGGGGAACCAGCGGCCTCCGGGCTACCAGTCCGAAGGTCCGAGGAGGACATGGAATCTGACCCCGTCTGATTCGGACGAGGACCAACGATCAGGCGGTTACGAGCCCTGCGAACTGATCAACCAGCTGAAGCCGTCGAATCCCAGGGAATTGTGCTGGAGTCGTCTGGTCTACGAGCCGGTCAGACAAAACCGAACCGAGGCTCAAATGCCTCGGTTCTGGCCTTAGGTAGGGGGAGCTGGACTCGCCCGTCCCCTCGGCCCGCGCACCTGGGGCGGGCCCTCGGCACGAGGGCGGGCTGACCCGTTGGGGTGACCCGGTCACTGAACACTGAAACGCCGAGGATGGCGCGGCAAGTCATCGACATTCGGTATGTCAGATGACACCCCCGGCAGCTACAACCTCCAGTTGTCCACCGGGCTCGCCTTGCGGTGCGCGAGCGCCACGTCCGACGTTGCGATCCGGGCGTAGTGCCGCACCATGTCAAGGGACCCGTGACCCAGCAGCTGCTGCAGCGTGAACACATCTCCGCCGGAGCGTAGGTAAGTGATTGCGAACGTGTGCCGGAACTTGTGCGGGTAGGCCTTCTGCACGCCTGCCTTCTGGCCCATGCGGGTGACCATCAACCTCAGGGTTCCCCGGCTGAGAGGCCGGCGACCTCGCGCCACGAACAACGGGGCGTCGGGCTCGCGACCATCTTCTCGCTTTGAGAGATACAGCCAGAGCGCCCGCCGTGATGTCCTGCCCATATAGACCGTGCGCCCCTTGCCGCCTTTCGCCCCGCCTTGCGGCCCTTGCCTGATTTCCACCTTCCCCGTCTTCAGGTCGACGTTTCCGATAGTCAGT
Organism: Anaerolineales bacterium; assembly: GCA_050012135.1. Lineage (GTDB taxonomy): Bacteria > Chloroflexota > Anaerolineae > Anaerolineales > RBG-16-64-43 > JBEKHT01. The sequence goes on from JBEKHT010000021.1 coordinate 35,901, forward strand.
GAGCAGACCTCCGAGGCGCGCAT
>JBEKHT010000022.1:0-35625 GCA_050012135.1 Anaerolineales bacterium
CGGATGGCCTACCACCTCTCTTGGAGGTTATTCCGGTTCGGCTTTGACCATTCTCGATTGTTAAGGGTCGTGCTCAGTGGACCCAGAGGGATTCGAACCCTCGACCTTCTCAATGCCATTGAGACGCCGCCTCACGGTGCATGACGGATCCGCAAACGTGAAGAGGCCTCCTCTAGGCGCATAAACAGCGCCCCATGACGATTGTCGCAGGGCGCTTCAGTGTGCTATGCTTTTGGTGCTAGGTGCCGCTGCGACGGTGCTTAGCGTGCAGCCCCCTGGCCATCAGGGGACTGCCTTTATTTTACCACTAAACATCAATTCCGAGCGGCTTCCCTCTCCTCGCGAGGGGGCCACACGGATCCGCCCGGAGCGGCCCCACCACGCACCAAAAGCCAAACGTCGATGCCGTGCTCCACAAGCGACTTGCGCCAAGCACGGCTGCGCCTACAATTGGGCGCACCGTTGACAGAGAGGAGAGGCAATAATGTCTCCCAAACCCATCGAGAAGAACACACTCTTCTACGGTGACAACCTGCCGATCTTGCGCGAGCACATCGCCGACGAGTCCATCGACCTCATCTATCTTGACCCGCCCTTCAACTCCAACAGAAGCTACAACGTGCTCTTCCAAGATGAGAGCGGGCAGGATTCTGAATCCGAGATCGAAGTCTTTGACGACACGTGGCACTGGGGCCCGAGCGCCGAGGCTACCTACCAAGACCTGATGTCGAAGGGCACGGCGAGCATTTCGGGCTTGGTCAACTCAATGCGCCAACTCATCGGAACGAATCAGATGATGGCGTACTTGGTGATGATGGCCGCGAGGCTAGTGGAATTGCATCGCGTTCTAAAGCCGACAGGCAGCCTCTATCTCCACTGCGACCCGACCGCGAGCCACTACCTGAAAATTCTTCTTGACACAATCTTCGGGCCGGAGAACTACCGCAACGAGGTTATTTGGAAGCGGCAAAGCGCCCACAGTGATTCTCGCGGTTACGGCTCAGTGCACGACGTCCTTCTCTTCTACGTCAAGTCAAATGACTTCACTTGGAATGACATATACCAGCCTTATGATGCTGAGTATGTGGAACAGTACTACAGGTACACTGACGAAAAGGGGCGGCGCTTCATGTCTGGCGACCTCGGAGCCGCCGGACTTCAAGGCGGAGGCTACGAGTACGAATGGAAGGGAGTCACACGACTCTGGAGAGTCCCACGCCAGACAATGGAACGCCTTGACAGCCAGGGCCGAGTCTTCTACACGAGGAACGGCATCCCGAGAATGAAGCGATACTTGGATGAGGCAAAAGGCATGCCTGCCCAAGACGTTTGGACTGACCTGGAATCGCTGAGGTCATGGCACGGCGAACGTCTTGGTTATCCCACTCAGAAGCCCGTCTCCCTCCTGGAACGCATAGTGCAAGCCAGTTCCAATCCCAACGATTTAGTGCTTGACCCATTCTGTGGTTGTGGAACGACAATCGCTGCCGCTCAGCAGCTTGGCCGCCGCTGGATCGGGATCGACATCACCCACCTTTCCATTGCGCTCCAAAAGTACAGGCTTGCGGACGCCTTTGGGCTTGTGGAAAAGAAAGACTATGAAGTAGTTGGCGAGCCTGAGGACTTGGGCGGCGCGCACCAGCTTGCACAGGAGAACCGCATTCAGTTTCAGTGGTGGGCTTTGTCCGTAATCAAGGCCAAGCCCATTGGGGGAGTGGGAGGAAGCCGAGAGGGCAAAAAGGGAAGCGATAAGGGAATCGATGGAGTTATACTACTTAGCGATGATCCCAGCGGGAAGGCCAACAGAGTGTTGGTCCAAGTGAAAAGCGGGCACGTCAAGAGCGGCGACATCCGCGACCTGCACGGGACAATAGACCGCGAAGGTGCTGCGATGGGCGTTTTCCTAACGCTCGAGAAACCCTCAAAGGACATGGAGGCCGAGGCAGTGGAGGGAGGCTTCTATCACTCGCCCGGATGGAATCAGGACTACCCGAAGATTCAAGTCCTGACCATCGAGGACTTGCTAGGTGGAGCCGAGCCTAAGATGCCGCCCGCAGCGACAACGTTCAAGCAGGCGGAGAGAAGCCCGGACGAGGGGCCCAAGCAGCTAGGCTACGATGTTGGCAAGGCAGAGGTGAAGAAACCCCGCAAGCCGCGTCGAAAACCGCCTACGGCTCTCGGCGGTTCAAGGCGAAGTTAGGCAGCGCCCCATCACAAGGGAGACTTCGTCTGTCACATGTCTGATGTCGAGAAGGTCCTCCAGCTCGCCGCACTGATCCTCAGCCTAGTCAACGGCACGGCTATCCTTTATCAGTACGTCAGGGACAAGCCAATCCTCAAAGTTGACGCCATCCATCCCGATAAATACCAATGGTGGTTCCCCCTTCCCTCAAGAGTCGCAGAAGAAAGTGGAAGACGCAGGTATGGTCTCCTAACCTACGTCGGGATTGCAAACCAAGGGCTAAGGAAAGTCCAGCTAACCTCATGGCGCCTCTTGATCAAGACCAAGGCAGGCAAACGTGTGGAGTTAATGGCCAGGTCAATCCCTGAGCCCAAGTTTGCCTTTACCCTCCCTGACAGCTCGACCTTTACCAAGGTTATCCAAGTCTTGGGCACAGCGGGGGAATTCGGCAGCGGTTCCACCGTAATAGACTCCGGCTGCAGCATCATCGGAGTAGCGTATTACGTCGCTGAGTTTCAACCTGCGGATTCCGACGATCTAAGCATAGTCGGCGATACGACAACCGCAACGTTCGTTGCCAAAGGCGTATTGGGCCGGTCCACCTCAACACCAATCCACTTCCACAAGACCGACTTCGACTGGGTGAAGTCCGCAGTGTCCGGCATTGAGGCCGTTTCCTAGGTGATTGCGTTGGGGCCGCCGAACAACTTGGTGGAGCCGACCCGCCCTGCTGCGGGAAAGGGATGCTTTGCCTGCCAGGCTGACGTAGAGTGAGGCAAAGCTCGCCCGCGACGGCAGGCGGATCACTTCGAGGCCGATGGGCGGCCCACCCCTGCGAGGTGTCTCATGCCGCGAGAACAGCCGCAAACTTTATTCCTGTCCTACAATTCTGGTGACAAAGACTTCGTGCGGAAGCTGGCCGCCGCTTTGTCGGTGGCTGGCGCCCGCGTGTGGTTCGACGAGTGGACAATCCGGCCAGGAGATTCCATTCCCGGCGAAATTGACAAGGGCCTCTCCCAATTCGACTCGTTCGCCCTCGTGTGGTCCGAATTCGCTTCCAAGTCCCGTTGGGTTAAGACAGAGATGGAGGCGGCTGTTGCACGCTGGGTACAGAACCCTACCCAGAGACTCATTCCTGTTCGCCTCGACAACACCCCCCTTCCCGCTATCTTGAGCCACATCCGCTACGTTGACGGCATCGACGGCAATTGGGTCCGCGTTGCCAGCGAGTTGCTCGGCATTCAGTCCGAGGCAGCCTTCCGTATCGCCGTGCAGCAATTCATTGATGAGGCTGGCCTCGAGTTCCACGAATTCCAAGGGGTTGGCGTCCTAGTTGCGTGCCCGAGTTGCGGCGCCGGCCCCGAGCACCTCAAAGCGTGGAGCGCCACAGACTACGAGCGAGACGACCTCTACGTAGGCGCGCGGTGCGAAGTCTGCGGATGGTCGTCCGGCTCGGAGATGTGACACCGCCCCGGGCCGCCCAACCACTCACTTGTGCCCGCGGGTAGTGCTAGCATTTGAGGGCTAGCTCGAACTCGACTGTGGCGATTGCGTCTCTCGTCTCTGCGGACGCGGCTTCCGCGGCACAGGCGGAACGCAACTTGTGCTAGAGCCGCGCGTCGAGCCTGTGCCCACCTCGCAGCCACGTGTCGAGCTCATGCTCCTTTGCGGGCGCTTACGCCCGTGGACTCAGTCCTGGTGCAGTTAACCCTGCAATGGGGGCCCGCCAGAAGCACAGCGCGACGCACTTCGAGGTCCATGAGCAATCCGGAGGAGTTTGATGCCGCTCGATGTAGCCGTTGGTCCCATGAATCCGTCCGACGTCGTCCTCCCTCTCTTCGCCTTCGATTCTGCAGGCAACCTCAGTCATTTCCTCGGCACAAGCTTCTGTGTTGGAGACGAGCCTCTCTTCATCACTGCGGGCCACAATATCAAGGACTGGGGTGGCCAGTTTGGACTGGTCCACATATCTGACCCGAGCCACTTCTATCCCGCGCGGCCGGCATATCTGGACAACAACGCCGACGTGGCAATACTTGATGTTCGTGGCTACCGCCCCAAGACACGTCTCGGCCTCGCGACAGACGATTCAATCGTCCTCAATCGGCAGATCGTGTGCTTCGAATATGGCACGACCATTCAGAAGGGCAAGGAAATCGTTCTTGCTCCAGCCACGCGACTTGGAAATGTCACGCGCAAGCTGGCCAGCCATGAACTCTTGGGAAGAAAGCTCAGCAACGCGCTCGAGCTCTCGTTCCCCGCCTTAAGAGGAGCTAGCGGAGCTCCTGTCCTGTCCAATGTGGGATTGCTAGTCTGGGGCATGGTTGTTGGCAATGTTAGCTATCACCTGATCCCCGCCCAAATTGAGACCACCACCGATGAAGAGGGAAGGATAAAAGAGCAGGTCATGTACATGCTCCCCCTGGCAATTGCCGTCAACGTATCCTCAATTCGCGAGGCCGTCGACCGGTATCTCTCCGCTTGATTGAAACGATCCGATGGGCAGACCCCCCGACTTGCCCGACCTCTTGCTCGGGACCACTGACGGGCTGCCATTTGTGGTTTCGTCACAGCCACGCATCTAGCCCGTGCTCCTTGTGGGCGGCGATGAGATCCGCGTCGAGCATTTGGATGTAGTGGCCGGTCATTTCGACTGAACCGTGACCCATGAGCCGTTGCGAGCTGATGATGTCCATCCCACTCCGCAGGGACATGAGGGCGAAGGTTCTCCGGAGGGCGTGAAGGGTCATGTGGATCCCGCCCTCGATCACCAGTTTCCTCGTGAGGGGAGATCGCCAATCGGCCGTGAGTTGCTGGCTAGGCCGCCCGCGGATCATCGGGCTGTCGCTTGGGAGAATACTGGTAGCGAAGATTGGTTATGGGAAGGGCCGCTCACAATAGCTATTCAGCAGCTGTTCCAGCGCAAAACCCCGCTCGGGGATATCGTGGTTGATGTTAGGTAGAATCGAAAATCATGTCATAACAGCGGCTCCTGCAAAGACTTGGGCGGATAGAAAACGCCGACGATAATGAAGGGATTGGGGGCGATGTTGTGGAATCGCTTAGTAGTGCCGAGGAAGAGGTAGATGTCTCTTCTCTTGGTAAACTCGTCGAAGTACTTCTGACGCACAAGCTGATTGGCGGCAGCCTCATCCCCCTTCGACTGTGAAACGCAATGCCAGAATAGAGCGCCGATCTCCCAGTCCTCGATTTTCAGCCTTCTTGGTGTGGTATCGCCTTCGGTCGTGAACTCGTAAAAGTAGTCATACGGCACCTTGCGAACGAGCTGCCGTCTCTCGGCCGAGGCTGATTCTGCGAGCTCATTGAAGCTGCGCTGCAAAGCTTGGTTCTCCCATTTCTCCTTCCAGTCACGGTCTGATGCTTCTACCTTGAATCCAACAATCTCAGATGGCTTGAGTGTAGCCAGGGATTTCTTGGCATCACTCTTGGCGAGGCGAATCAGTTCCTTCATCGATGTGAAAACTTCGCGAAGAACAAAGGACTTTCTGGCCGCCCACGCGTCTTTCGTACCCAGAGTGCTTTCGAGAAGGATCTGTTCGTCTAGACCCTGTTTTGGCCTGTAGCTCTCGGGGCGAAAATCTTTCGTGTTTCGGACGAGATCGACACGCACCCAACTGTATTTTGGGTACATCTCGTTGTCAGCAAGGAACCTGTATGGAACTGGGTAGATGCGGATCCACTTGGAACCATCGATCAATCCGGCGGTGCAGACAAGTTCCTCGTACTTGCCGGACGGCTTTGGATATGCTTTTACGGTAATGAGAACTCTTGCGTTAGGGAGGTTGGAGGGGAGATACACGAACCCCCTTGGAAGAACGGGCCGCTGTTACAGCTTCTGGAATCTGATGACGGTGACGTAGTCCTTGGGCGACTTCCCTATGAGGGCACAGAATTCGTCGAGGGTCGAGCAGATGCCACCTTCGGCCTTGAGGTCGGCTGACGGCATGTTAATGAGTTTTTCTCTGTAAGGTTTCGCCGTCAGTCGCAGGCGACCGATCCGCTTGCCGCCAGCTCTTGGAGTATTGTCCCAGGCATCGTGGACAAGGCGGTTTGCTTCCCACATCCTGACCCACATCTTGAAGTGAGTGTCGGACCAGTCCCGCCTGGTAACCGTCTTCTTCCCGGTGAGAAACTCATCCGTGGTGATCGAGAAGCTAAGAATGGCCACCTTGGTCTCCTCAGGTCTGGGCCTGCTGCGCGCAGCAATTATGCCTCAATTGGGCAAGGACGCAAGCGTTTCTGCCTGACTGGTTCGAGTTCAGGCACGCGGCGCTCCCCAAGAACATCACTCATTCGCCGGTTCAATCGCGGCCAGCAGGAAGCCGTAGGCTGGCACCTCGGCCCCGTTGTCCGACTGCAGGGTGTTAGCGCGACCGTCCTCATCGATGATCGGAGCCATGCGGCCGGTCGCCTTGATGCGGCTTCCCACGCGAAGGTTCCGGATCTGCGCAACCAGGGAGCGCTCGCCGATGCAGAGCAGTTCATCGATGTAGCCCTCCGAGGTCGAGACTCCCAGGATGAACACCGCGCTCTGGTGACCTGACCATGAGATAGTGTGTGGCTCCCCGATCACTGTCCCGACTAGGGTCCTTGCAAGGCCTACGTTTTTCACTTCTTTTCCTCCGCCTCGGATCAGTCGGCCGAACTATTAGCCGCTGAGCAGGCATATTCCTGGAAGTAGGTTCCCTGGCAGGTCTTCTGCCCATCGGCGCCTATGGTGCAGGAAGTGACGTCGCTGTTTCCCTGCAAGACGAAAACGGGCCTGCTTCCCACACGCTGAACCTTATCCTTGATGGTCAGGCATTTGCCAACCCAGTCTGGCAAAAAGTTCCAGTCATAGGAATACACTTGCAGTCCTATATCAGACCCGAAAACCATGTAGGAAAGGGACCCATAGGCACAGGACGGACAGGCATTCCTGCCAACCGAAGAGACCTTCCCGCAAACAGTTATGATCCTGCCAACGTCGGCCAGGGTCACATCTTCGGGCCGAACACAGGACGGGGCGGGAGGCGCCGTGGGATATGGTGTGCTGGTCGCGGTGGGCGTCGCGGTGGGCGTCGTGGTAGGAGCCGCGGTGGGTAACGGTGTCGCCGTTATGACCCAAGGTGTCGAAGTAGGCGCCAGCGGCGGTGCTGGTGCGCAGGACATGACCAAGGCAAGCAGAGCGGCGATGATTAGTAGATTCTTCATGGCTTCCTCTCTTTCCTCGAGTGTATGTCTGCTTCGGTTTCCTGCGCCGGGCACATCGCTTGCACTTGAGTTGCGAGGCTCACTTCCCGTGCGCCCTGGGCCTTCCTGTGGCTTCGGCCTAGCCACCGCCGCTCCCTGGCCCGTCGATCTGCAGCGGCGCCCTGCCATCCCCGGCGTCCAGCCCCCACAAGTCGAGGGAACGCTGGCACTTCTTACACCGCCGGGGATAGACAATCACTGGCCCGTCGGCATTCATCGGCTTCTCGGTCACGGTCAGACCGCACCGGCTGTACCATCGCGTCAGCTTGCCCGCGCCTTGGTCCTTCCGCCAGTAGTGGATCACCTCGCCTTGCTCCGGCGGCCCCGTGCCGGCGTGAGGCATAGCCGCCCACCTGAAGGTCGTCTGCTCGTACATCTCAGCCTCCTCCGCTTGGCCGCGTTGTCAGTTTGCGCAAGCATGTTGTCCATGTCGTCCTGCTCTTGACAGACGAGGGCCCGCTCCGGCACGATCCTGGGCAACTGCGTCTGCCAAGTGGCTACTGTCCTGCCGGGACAGGTGCGCCTCCGAGCGCAGTGAAGGCCCGGTGGAAGATCGCCACGTTGCAGCGAGGGGATCCCAGCGCCAAGTTGGCAAAGGCTACACAACTGCCTCTAGAAGGGACCGCGACGGGGGCGCCGAAAGCCCAGGTCGCACCGGCTGCGCAAACAGACATCGCGAGTCCTGCGATCGCGGTTGATGCCATGAAGCCCTCGATTTTCGATAGGGCCAAGATGTCTGCCAAAACCGGTGCCCGGATGGAGGCGGCTCAGACTGGCTGCTCGCTCTGATCGTCGCCCCTTGCCTCTCCTGGCGCATCGCCCGGGCCTCGGCCTCGGATGCTCGTCCTGCCCCCGCCTCAAACGAGGGTGCTACGGATCATGCGGGCCGCTTCCCGTTCGCTGTGGGCCTTCCTGTTACGTCATCCTAGCGGCCCCGTCCACGCGAGACGTTTCTGGACCGCCCTGGCGAGGCCCTCGACCTTCTCGTAAGCGTCGGGGCTCAAGTGCTTGAAGTGCTGCTTCTGTTGTGGCGACATTGCTTCCCAGGTCCCAATGAGCCTTAGCGTCTCCGCCACCTCCGTACCCAACTCGGGCTTGGTCGTCAACTCTACCATCGCCTTGCAGCCCTCGGGATCCTCCCGCTCGAGCTGCTGCTTCAGTTGCGGCGACATCTCACCGAGCCCCTGCCTGAAACGCGCCATCAATTCCACGCAGTCGGTGAAGGCTTCGGCAACCGCGTCCCCCGCGCGGATCGCATCATCAGTCCGGGTAGTCACGACACGGCCTCCTCTTCCCCCCGTTCGACAAGGGCTAGCTCCTGACCGACATCGGTATCTTCGCTCCCACGCCCGAACTTCCCAAGCCCCGCGGAGATCCGCTCGACGAAGGCCCGCTGCCGCTCGGGTTCAGGGATGAAGTCACGGATCAATCGCTCCATCGCGATCTGGATCCGCAGGAGGTCGGCTTTTGTCACGGCGTCGTTTGCCCGGACATCGACATTGCGGCCAACCAGGGCATTGATCTGCCCGAGCCATGCCTGGAGAATGCCGGCCTCCTCCTTGCTCGGTCTCTCCTGGTCCTCGAGATGCTCAAGGCAACTGGCAAACAACGTCCGCGCCACAGCCAGCTCGCCATTCACTCGCAGGGGATCAGAGTCCTGGGTCGTGTGCTCGAACTTCTTCGCCTGCTCGCCCCGGAAGACCTTGGCGTAGAGGCCATGGCGCCAGTTGACGTTTTCGGGTCCGGCTGGAATGTTGCCCCCGTGCAACCAGCAACGCCCAGTGCCCGGATGGTTGGTCCGCGAGCCTGCCGGTTGCTTGCAGGGTGGCCGCCCGTTCTTCCTGGGGCTCCCACACCTCACTGGTTCAGCAGGTCTTTCCTCTTGGCTCATGGCGTCCCCTCAGAACTGCCAGGCTCATGGCGTCTCGGACGGCGAACCCGTTCGATCTGGCGGATCTGCGTCGACCGTCGCCCCAGGGCCATACAGGGCCCGGTGGTTCTCCCGTGCCACCTCGACCAGCAAGCTCAAGCCGCTGATCATCTTGTAGATCTCAAAGAGCATGGTCCGGTCGAGGCCGAAGCCTTTGGGACTGGTCGCCACAGGATCACCCCGGAACTCGCCTTTGGGGTTCGCCATGTTGCCCGTCCCTCCCAGGTCATCTACGGACCACCCAGCGGGTGAGCGCATTGATCCAGTTCGGGGTGCTGGCATAACTGCCGTAGTCGTAGCCTCCACCATACCCGCCACCACCGCCACCATAGCTGTACCAAGTCGGCGGGGGCTTCGGCGGCGGGTTGGGCACAGTGTCCGGCGGGGTGACATCGATCGGATAGCCACCGCGCAGCACATCCGGCACCACATAGTTCTGCCAGTCCGCCGGCAGCACCCCCCGCGTGGGGTTCATCCCTGCGCTCGCCTCCGGGCTCATCAGCGGGCTGTTGGGGCCGTACAGGTCCATGTTGTAAGCACCCGGCCTGAGGTAGTTCATGACGGAACCCACGCTCCCCTGCAGCAGGCCCGCCAAGGAGCGCAGCCAATCGGGCATCAGGGGGCCGCCCTCCTGGCCAGCTGGGATCGGGATGTGGACCTGCTTGGTTGACACTGCCCCCGGACTCTTATCCGGGACCACCCGACCGTTCGTGTCCAAGGACACCGTGCCCGTCGAGGTCTTGGCGACTGCACTCGGGTCATTGTCCGAGACCATCTCGCCGTAGTCATTGACGGAGACGGTCGGCACCTTGCCCCCTTTCTGCAGGACGCCCTGCCAATAGGTGTCGCTGGTCTGCTGTCGTTGCAAATCAGTGGGAGGCGTTTGATTGGGGTAAGGCCTGGATCCCGGTGCCACCGCAGCGGCCCTTGTCAGCGGCTCGATCAACGGTTGGCCGATAGGCTGCCTCATCCGGTTAGAACTCAACCACGACGCCGCGCCGCGCAGCAAGTCCTGCACCGCACCGCCCGGGTTGAGCCAAGAGGGTATCGCTAGCGCCGATGGGGCACCCACACTCTGGTCGTTGTACCCCTGCCCCAAAGGCGCAGGATAGGTCGGGACCCCGGGACCACTGTAGCCGCCCGCCCCGCCGCGCAGGATGTCCGGCTGCGCGTTCCCGCCTACGCCCAAGGCGATCGGCCTTAGCGTAGGATTCAAGTACGCCGGCACTGTAGCCTGCGTGCTTATACCCCACCGCTTAGGTTGGATCGGCGTCGTTATTCCAGCTCCAACGATAGCCATGTCTCCTCCTCTGAGTTACCGCTAACCACTTAGCCAGATCGTCCCCGTCTCGAAGGTGTGAACCGCTTCACACATCTTCGCCAATGTACGCCAATACACGCCATGGCGGACTTGGCGAAGATGCACGCCATGTTCGCCAAGTACGCCACACCCCTTTAAGGGGTGGCGGACTTTGGCGTGCTCGGGTGAAGTTGTTCACGATCTTGCCCATGAGTACCAGTTTGCTGTCCCCATCTTGGCGATATGAACCTCGGGCATTTGCCGAAGCACCTGGAAGGCCCTGTCAGTCGTGCGGGAGCTGCCGACGAACCCATGCGATCGTGCAGCCTCCTCAAGCGCCTTTCGCGTCAGAGCCCCATCCGCCTCGCGAAGGGGCCCAAGTAGCATCCCTACTGCGGCCTCGACCAGGGTGTCGCTGATCAACGAGCCCGCTCGCTGCGTGAAGGCGAGGACCAGGCCGCCAGCCTCGCCGTCCTCAATCACGAAGGAAGCCGAGGCCGCTTCAGGCAACTCGCGGTTCTTGAAACAGGTGAACGTCCGCACCATCGAGTCCCCGCTGCCAGCAATCGCGACCATAAGGCCCGTGTCGATTGCAGCGGTGAGGGCAGAGGATCCACGCACCCGGTTGGTCAGCGAGGCCAGGTCGTTCTTGTTGGCATGGTGGATCAGGAGCACAGAGGCGCCGGTCTCCCGCGCCACTTCACGGATGTGGCCCATCACCAGGCCGACGTCGCCGGCGGCGTTCTCGTCCAGGCCGGGCATGAAGCAGTAGAGGGCGTCAAGGACAACGAGCTTGGCTTGCACGCGGTCCACCAAGCGTCTGAGGATTACAGCGCCTTGTGGCTGGCCCAGGTCCAACGGAGAAAGGTCAAGCAGAAAGCCCTCGTCGGGTGGCGGGATCTCGCGCCCCTGGCACAGGTCAGCCAGTCGACGCCGGAGAGTCCTGCGAGGAGAGTCGGAACCCGCGTAGACCACGGCGCCCTGCTGCGCCTTGTGGCCCCAAGCGCTGCCCCCCGAATGAACGGCCAGGGCGAGATCCAACGCCAAGTATGTCTTCCCCGCTCCGGCTGGGCCGACAAGAAGGCCGACCCCACCATCGACAAGGAACCCATCCAGCAGCCAAGGAGTGTCGGGCAGTTCCTGCCCGCAGAGATCCGCCGGCGTCCACACCTCTCGCTCCCTGGCTCCCGTGGCCGTGACCAAGACGTCCAACCGATCACGTGCCTGGCCCAGCGCCCCCTCGAGGCTGCCGTTCGGACTGAAGGCAGCGCGAACGATGAAGCCAGCAAGCGCGATCGCCTTTCGTTTAGACGAGGCGCGCTGGACGGCTCGAGCATAGGCCTCCGCATGAGTGGAGGTCGGTACGCCCTCCATCAACTGCGTCAGGTAGGCGTCCCTATCGACATCCGCAAACTTGCCGCCAGCGTCGAGTTCATTCACAAGCGTCAGGAAATCGACCAGCTCATGACGTTCGACCAGGCGCTGGAAGGCTTCGTAGATCCACGCATGCCGATGGATGTAGAAATCGCTCGCGTTCAGAAAGGCTGCGACCGTCGGGAAGTTCTCGGGCGCAATGATCAGAGCGCCCAGGAGAGCCTTCTCGGCCTTGAGATCCTGAGGAGGAGCAGCGCCTTTGGGCAGCGACGGGACGAGTTGCCGGGTCTTGCCCTCAAGCGAGAGTTTGTGTGCGGTCGAAGTTGGTGCTAGAGTGGTAGACATGCTGGGCCTCCACCGACCCGGCGCCTTGCCCGCGACCCACTATCGCGGGTTTTTTTCTTTCGAGACGTCAGAGGCGTCAACCGAGGCAGGAGCCAGGCCGTGGGCGTCGACTTCAGCCAAAATCAATTCCCGCACGAGCCCCGAGCGCGACTGGCCGCGCTTCTCGGCCAGCTGTTCGACCCGCCGCCGCTCGTCCGCCGACAATCGCAAGCTGATGAACTCACCCCGAATCATTCAACCTCCTACAGAAAAACAAAAACGCCCGCGAAGCTCGGTTGCCCGAGTTCTCCGCTGAGGCGTCAATAGGCGGGTCGCCGCCTCCACGGTTTGTTGAGCTCCGCTTTCGACTCAATTATGCGGCAAGCGTGTCACCAAAAGCAACGACGAGAATCGCCCCTCCAGCGAAGGGCATCGCTCCCATTACCGCCAACATCTTAGCCGCTATTCGCGCAGTGATGCGTGTCGTTTGAGCCTCGGCCCTGGATGGTAAGGCACGTGCAGCGCTCGCACGCCTTCCCTCTTGGCCTCCTCGCCGCGCATGTCGTACCTCGAGGTCGTCTGAATGGAGCGGTGCCCGGCCAGTTTGCTCACGATCGACAGGTCGACCTTGGCTGCGAGCAGATGCGAGACAAAGGTCCGCCGCATGTCGTGCGGGCGGAAGACCGGCACGCCTGCCTCGCCGGCTCGCTTCTCGCAGATGTGCCAGATCGAGTCGGGGCTCATGTGCCGGTTCGTGAGCGGCCGGCCTTTTCCCTCGCCCGAGGGCCACAGCAGCGCTCCCGGCTTCTTGCCGCGCACGGTCAGCCAATCCTGCAGCGCATCCAATGCGCCGTCATCCACGGGCGCCAGGCGCACCCGGTTGCCCTTGCCGCGCACCCGCAGGGTTCCATTCTCGAAGTCGGCCAAGTCCAGCAAGCAGAGTTCGGCGCGCCGGAGGCCGCAGCCGTACAGCAATGCGAGGACCGCCGCATCCCTCGCGCCCTCGAGTGACTTGTCCTCCGCACACGCCCGGAAGAGGGCAGACAACTCGCCGTGGCTCAGCTCCCTGCCGTGTGGCGGCACGTCGTTCGTCACCCCTCGCACCTCCTTGATGCGCTGGTAGACTTCGGCTGGCACGTAGCCAAGCAACCAGCACTGGCGCGCCACCCCCTTGACCACGGCCAGGGTCCGGTTCACCGTTGCCGGCGCCTTGCCGGAAGCCACCATCTGCGCCCTGAGAGCCGCCACGTGCTGGTAGCCTACCGCCGCCCAGTTGATCTCCTGCCAGCCAGCCTTGCCCTGGCTGAGCGTCCGGGCCACCGTCTCCAAGCTGGATGCCACTGACCGCCTGCTCGCCTCCGATCCGAGGCTGGCCAGGTAGACCAGGGCCGGATGTCTGTCCGCCGGGATGATGGCCAGGGTCTTTGCCATAACGCTCTGCTGCACCAGCTGAAGTTCTGTGTCCATGTCACCTCCCCCGTAAAGCCCTCTTTACATGAACAGTCTACCATCATTTTGGGCCGGCAACCTGGCCGCTTTTGTACCTGATCTTGGCATCTGAAGGTTCGCCGAGGGCGGGTGATGGACCCGCCCTCCTTGTCTTTGCAACGCCTTGCAAATCCCTACGCCACTGTCTGCCTCCTGAGCGGCAGGATCCTTCCCCGGATCGGCTGCCTTGGTTGCGCCGGCTTGGGTTGGACTGTCTCGGAAGCCGCCGAAAGGCTGCGCGGCACTCCTCTTCCTCGCGGTGGTCACGGCGCGCCGCATCGTATGCATGGCGCAGGCGGGGCGCTCGCCTCCTGAGTTCCGCAAGGGGCATGCCCCACCAGCGCGCCAACCCCTTCTCTAGGTCCGCGAACCCAACTCGGCCCTTAGTGTCCAGCAGAGCATCGGCGATCTCCACGTACAGGGACGAAGCACTGCAAGGCTCGGTCGGTAACTCGTACCTCCGCACATCTTCCTCGAGGATCTTAGCGACCTCCGCCTGCCCGAGTTCCTCGGCGCGGTGCTGGGCAATGGCTAGACGCTTTCGGAACGCCTTGCCGTGACTAGGCGATCCGACGGCATGCACGCACTCATGGATCAGCACGGCGACGCGCTTCGGGCCGATGTTGTCCGGCCCGACACAGATGAGCTTGAGGGTAACGTCGCAGTACCCGTCAGAGCCGCTCAGATAAGCCGCCCGGGTGGCCAGGCGCACATGCCAGCTCCGCCAGGTTTGCCAGCGGGGGAAGTAGTCACGGCGTACCTCGAGGAAAAGCGATCTGATTGTGCTCATGAGTTTCTCGCAGGCAGGAACCGTCCTCGCGCCGGTGCCGTGGCTCGAGCTGCCCCGGTAGCCGCATCTGGGCTTCGAACTGGCGCTACCTGAAAGCCATTCAAGGGCGACGTGGCCAGGGCGCGGGCCTGCAACTGCGACTGCGCGAGCGTCGTATAGACGCCCATCATCTCGGGTCCAGCCCACCCCATGATTTGCATGAGGCTGCTCGCGTCTACTCCCTGAAGGACCCGCCATGTCGCGCTCGTGTGCCGGAACATGTGGGCGGTTGCGTGGATCCCGGCTCGCCTCCCCAGATCCTCGACCATCAGGCCCAGCCCCCAAGGGCCGAGGCCGAAAACGCGATCGCCGCCCTTATAGTTCCCGTGGAACTCATGCACGTCCCTGGCCCGGAGCCAGCGTTGGAGGGCCTCTGTGGTTCGGGCGGTGAAGTAGGCGAACCTCTGCTTGTCGCCCTTCTCCGTGAGCAGGGCGCTGCCTCGAGATTCAAGTCGTCCATGCCCAGGTTGGCTGCTCCGCCCCGTCGGCATCCGGTCTCAAGCAGGAAGAGGATCAGGGCCTCGTCGCGCTCGGGGTTCTGCCCGGTCGCAGCCGTGTCGAGGAGTTTCGTCACCTGCTCGGGGGTGAACGCCTTTGGGAGATGCTTGGGCAAGCGAGGCTTCTCAAGGCGTCGAGCGATATGGGTCGGGGTGATCTCCTCCTCCGCCATCCAGTTGAAGAACGCCCTCGCGTTCACAATGGCGGTCCAGCAGCTGCGGACCTTGAGGCCTCGAGCGGGCAGGTCGTCGGCCCACTCCCTCAGCAGCTCGAGGGTCGGCTCCCGGCCGGCCAGGAACTCGCCCAGGCACCCCAGCCAGTACCGCCGGGCCCCGATCGTGACCTCGGACCTTCCTCGCCGCTTCATCGCCTTGAGGTGCAACTCCACCGCATCACCGAATGGCATCACGCCACACCCCCGGCGATCATCACGACGGCATGCAGGTTCCCTCCATGTGCCTGCAGGCTCTCCAACACTCGAGGCAGGTCCTCGCAGGTCTGCTTGGCCAGGTCGGCAGGCACCCTGCCGCCTCGGGCCTCCGCTTCTCGAGCAAAGCGGTCGAACTCAGATGCATACCAGGCGACCTCAATCAGATCCTTAGGCGCGTGCTCATGCAGCCAGGTCCAGACGCATTCCTGGCAAGCCTCGGAGAGCCCGCCGACGAAAGCCGGGGGCAGCGGGGCCTTGACCAATTCACTATTGCTGATTGGGGCTTCGGTGCCGAGTTGGATGGACATGATATCCTCCAAGTGGGCACCGCGAGGCAGCTGCTATTTCGGGGGCTGTTCTCCCGGACGGTTCATCCGGGATTCCTGGGCCCGTAGCGCAGGCTGGGAAGCGTCTCAACCCGCCTGCGAAGCGATCTGCCCAGTGGACCCAGCGGGATTCGAACCCGCGACCTTCTCAATGCCATTGAGACGCGCTCCCAACTGCGCTATGGGCCCGGTCCTCGCAACTTGCTGATTCTACCCGTCCGGGGGCGATGCGTCAACGAGTGGACCTGGAGGGATTCGAACCCTCGACCTCTTCAGTGCGATTGAAGCGCGCTCCCAACTGCGCTACAGGCCCATGAGGCTCAGGGGATTCCAGCTTCGACGGACATTCTACCCCGCGGCCGAAACGGATGTCAAGCGATTGGGCTCGCTGGTAGAATTGTGTCCATTCCAGAGCTGCCCGGAGAGAATATGGGGAACCGCTCAATTGCCTCCGATTTTTCAATCGCCCCTCCTCGGGATCTGCGCGATTGTCCCTGGTGGAAGCCCAAGACTGTCTCCCTGGTGGGATCTGTCCCCGCCCACGACCGCATCCTGCAACGCTTCGTACCTCAACTCCTTCAGTCTTTCCGGGAACAAGGGCACGAGGTTCTCCCCAAGTCCGACGGAGGGGTAAATCTCTTGCTCTCTTTCGGCGATATCCCCGACGGCCCCTCCCCAGCGGCCGAGCGCGTCCCGGAGCGGGACCTTCCCCTAGCATTGACCCTGATGCGCGAATTCGGCCTGAAACGCCGCCCGGACAACCTCGTCCTGCTCGTGTCGATCCCCGAACGCTTGAGCGCTCGCCCGCACCTGGAGGTGGCGGAGCTCGCCCGGCTGGCCATGGCTCGAATGGGATCTCCAAAAATGGTCTTCCTCAGCGGGGACCGGGAAACGGGAAACCTCTTCGAGACAACCTTCTGCACACTCGAGGGAGGACATCCATCCGACACGCAGCAGCTTGCCGAGCGGCTGCGCGATCGCCTCGTCACTTCCGCCTCGGCCAAGGAGATCGGGGCCGACTACGAAGTGCGCGAGGGAGCCGTGACGCGTGAGCGGTGGGAGGGCTCTGCGATCCCCGGCGTTCTGGTGGAGGCGGGGAAACGCATGGACCGGCTCCAGCTCCTCCCCGCTCCCAAGCGAATTGGGGAATATTGTTCCGGGAAAATGGCCAGGATTTACGAGCACTACCTCGGCATGAAGGGCTTCAGCGAGGGGATGCTCTTCGCCTATGACCCGGGAACCGAGACTATGATGGTTACCGCCTCCGGGAGCTGGGACGTGGACAAGCGCGCCTTGCAGCGCGATGAAGTGGTGATGGTTGGCGGCCTGGAGGGCGGAAGACTGCAGGTCCTTGCTCCGCCCGGCGTGCGCACCAAGGGGCCCTCGGTCGAGGCCCTGGAGATGTTCAGCTTGCTCCAGTCCGTCCCGCGCCTGCGCGTCAGGGAGGCGGCTCCTGGCATGTGGCGAGTGGATCCCGCCGGGACCGTCGAGGTGCCGCTCATCCGTGCGGGGATCCATGTGCACATCGGGGTGAATTCCGCGGATGAGTTCTGGATTGAGAGCATCCCCGCCAACCGCAAGCTTTACCCATACGGGTTTGGGTGCGGCACGGACCTCATGTGCGGCCTGGCGCAGGATGCCGCGCGGCGCTCGCGAGCCATCTACGACCCGGCCGACCCTCGGGCCTACGTGCGCTGGCCGATGCTGTATCACGGAGACACGGCGATTGAGCTCTGGAAGCCAGGCGTTCCCGACACCCCCTTGGAAGGACTTCTTGACCTTTATGACCCCACCAAGGTCCGAGCCATCGCCTATTCGCCGGACCAGATCGATCAGCCAGTCTGACCCAAACTCCGCTCAGAGCGGATTCCGCCCTCTGCCAAACAGCCCGTGACCTCACGGCCAGGCTCGCCTGGAGGCGACCGGCCGCGAGGGGGATTTCCTCTGCTTTCTCTTCAGCCCAGCTGCGGCATCAGATCACTCGCCATCAGCTCGATGGTTTCCTGATCGTTGTTGGGCCCGCGGAAAATGCAGAGCTGGATCCCCGCCTGCGCATATCCGGCCAGGAGCTCCGCGGCACGGGAGGTGGTCATCAATTCCGGCGCCGTCGGCGGGATTCCCATCCGCTCGGCCTTAAGCTTAAGCGCCTGCTCGTCACGCCCCAGGACCAGGCTGGTTAGGCAAGTCCGCTCGATTTGGTCATAGTCGCGTCCTTCCGCCTCGCAATGTCGGCGGAGAACATCAAGCTTGTGACGTACCTGAGCAGGACTCCCAAACAGATTGCAGGCGTCGGCCTGTCGCGCTACAACGCGCAGAGTCAGCTGTTCACCGCCACCGCCAATCATCACCGGTGGGTGGGGTTTCTGCACCGGCTTGGGCTCAAGGATGGCTTCTTGGATATGAAAATAGCGGCCATCGAACGTGGCCCTTGGCTCGGTCCACATGGCCTTGATCAAGCGTACGGCCTCTTCCAGCTGGCGAATGCGAGTGGCCGGCCGCGGAGGGAACTCCCAGCCGTATTGCTTGTATTCCTTCTCATGCCAGCCGGCGCCAATGCCCAGGGTGAGGCGACCTCGGCTGATGATGTCCACGGTGGAAGCCATCTTGGCCAGCAGGGCCGGATTGCGATAGGCAACCGAGGTCACGAGCACGCCAAGTCGAGTCTTCTGGGTAACGGAGGCAAGGGCCGCCAGAGTCGTCCAGCCCTCCATGAAGGGCTCGTCCGACTCGCCGACGTTGGGAATCTGAATCAAGTGGTCCATCACGCTGAACCAGGTGAACCCGTGATTCTCCGCCCACTGGGCCTTGCGCTTGAGAGCCTCGAACGAGTCGTAGGGGCCCCCCGGGTATTGCCAGGAAGGGTTGTGAATTCCAAGCCGCATAGAATCCTCCTTGTCAGGATCTTGCCCACCCAAAGGCCGGACTGACCGTCCCACGGCGCTGGGGATCAGGCAGTCACAGGCCTGCGGCCCGGCTCCGATCCACTGGAGCCACCGGGCTCGCGAACGAGTCTTCCCTCCGAGGCCTGCCTGATGAAAGCTGTCGCGGCCCTTGTCTCCACCGTGGGGCAATCCCCCAAGGTCTCCTTGCCCCGCCCGGCCGCTCCCGGCCGGGGGAAGGGAACTTCGCTTGCATTGACCCGTACTTGCCCTCCAGGTGCCGACCCTTCCGCGGTCATGCGTCGCCCCGCTCCTGCGCCTCAAGCCGGGCAAAGCCTCGCTGGAAGACCTCGTAGGGCTGCGCTCCGACCACGGCGAAGCGCTCGTTCAAGATGTAGGTGGGCACAGCCTCAACCTCAAGAGCCCGCGCCTGGGTGATCAGCTGTTCCACCAGGGGGGTGAATTTCCCGCTCTCGACCTGCCGCCGCATTTCGTCTGCCTCAAGCCCGGCCTCTTCCGCGGCAGATCCCAGAACCTCCCAGCGGCTGAGGTCCTCCCCTTCGGCAAAGTACTTGTGAAAGACGAGGCGGTGGAATTCCTCCAATTTGCCTTGCGCCCTCGCATACTCCGTGGCTTCATGGGCCAGGCGCGTATTTGCGATTCGGGATGGAAACACCAGGCTCAGGCCGCTGTCCTGGGCCATCTGTCTCAGCCGCTCTTGCGTGCCGGCCATGCGCGACCGCACGTGGTCGGGCAACTCCAACCCTTCCGGAGGTGTGTCCGGTCTCAGGTAGAACGGGCGCCAATCTACTAGTACCTCTCGTTCTCGTTTCACCCGCTCGACCACACCCTGGCCGACGTAGCACCACGGTCAGACGTAGTCGGAGTATATGACCAATCGAATCGCAATCATGGCAACTCCTCAAAGCCGGACCCTGGTGCTGCAGGAGACCCGGACCCGATAGTTGAGCCAGCTTCGTGGGAAGAGGTGATCCCCGGCGAGAGCAGCGCCGCCCTCCCCTCCAATTCTGGCGCATTCATCCAGGCCTTTTCGCTGGCCAGGCGGGTCATACAAATCACTGCGATCCCCGGGAAAGGCGCCGGCCCGGCAGGCGGCCATTGGCCGCGCCCTGAGAGAGGGCCTTTGCGGGACATCACCTCCGTTGGAGGTTTTGCAAAGAGTTGAGTCATCTGGTGATCCATCACCCACAAGAGTTGCCCGCTCTCTCTTCTCAAGGTGAGGCGACGGCGTCTCGCAGCCGGTCGACTTGATCCAGGGCTGGTATGGTAGGCCAGAAGATAAGCTCATCCGCGCCGATGCCCTCGAAACCTCGGACTGTAGATTGCACCGCGCTCTCCGAAGCGGGGAACGACTTGGCAATCATCTGAGCATTCGGGCCCAGGAAGCCATAGTAGTCGAGCAGATTCGGTGAGCCGCGCTCGGCCGCAGCGGGACCCAGGGCATAGTAGACGGCGCAAACGAGCCTCGGCTTGCCTTTCCTTCCCGCCTCCCGCCAGGCTGCTTCTACCAGGCTGTAGCTTTCGCGAACCCGGTCGGGACTGCCGCCGCCGCCGGAGATGTAGCCGTCGGCCAGCCGCCCAGCTCGACGCAAGGCATTTGGCTGGTTACCGCCGATGAGGATCTGAGGCCCGCCCAGCTGAACCGGTTGCGGCCCGACCGGATGAATGCCCTCATCGGGGGGCTGCCCAGCCCAAATCCGCTTCATCCAAGCCAGCTGTTCCTCAAATCGCTTTCCTCGATTCTTGTATGCCGCTGGCGCAGTTCGAAAGTCATCCTCGCGACTCCCGATCCCCATTCCCAGCGTCAGGCGGCCTCCGGAAAGTGCATCCAGCGTTGCGGCCTGCTTGGCCAGAACGCCCGCATTGCGCAGCGGCGCAATCAGGATCGTGGTCATCAGGCGCACTCGACGAGTCACCGCCGCAACAGCCGCCAGGGTGATGAGGGACTCATAGTTGCCGTAGGCCAGCCGGTCGATGACACCCAGGCTGGAGAAAGTCGCCGTCTCCGCCCGCCGCGCCCACTCCAGGATCAGGTCCCCTTTTGCGTCGAGCAGAGTTGTAGGTAGGCCAATACCGATGTCCATGTTTTCCTCCCAAACCCTGAGACTGCCATGAGCTCAAGCTGTGGGTTGCCCCCCCGAATCCGACCCGGTCGAATGTCTGACTCCGCTCCACTTCGCCCGACCGAGAGGCAGATCTTTCGTTGAGAAGTCCCCCACTGATTCATGCCGGGCGGAGATTAAGACAGCATGACGGCCGCCCACGCCACGAACCATGGTTTCCCTGTTTCTCCTCTCCGCTCCAGAAGGCAGCGGTGATCCCAAGCTGTGGCCTCAGCTCGGATGTGTTTCAGAGGAGGGTCCTCTTGAGTGACCTTCCCTTCTTCCACGGGTCTTTCCCTGAAAAAAGTGCTCCGCCCCGCCCAAGGACCGTCGAGTTGACCCACAGGGCGAGTCTCCCGCCTTGCCTAGACGGATGAAGCCGGCGTTCAGGCAAAGGGGAGATCGTTTTCCCGATCTGCGATGTAGTCGCGCAGTTGCTCAAGGGCGCGAGCCGCGAGGGCTGAGCCTCGCTCGAGCTTTGCCCGCGGT
This sequence comes from Anaerolineales bacterium, assembly GCA_050012135.1. GTDB lineage: Bacteria > Chloroflexota > Anaerolineae > Anaerolineales > RBG-16-64-43 > JBEKHT01. The sequence continues at coordinate 21,426 of JBEKHT010000022.1, forward strand.
GGATGCTCAAGCGGCGGGAGCAGACCAAAGTTGGCCTTCATCGGCTGGAAGTGCTTCTCTTCCGCAGAAGTGATGTACCGGCAGAGGGCGCCGATCATCGTGGTTGCCGGGAGTTCGAGCAGAGGATCCCCGGCCAGGAGACGGGCAGCGTTCAATCCCGCGAGAAGGCCCGTAGCCACGTTTCCCATATAGCCTTCCACGCCTGTCAACTGGCCAGCCAAGAAGAGATCGGGGCGCGTCTTCAATTGAAGCGTCGGATGAAGCAAGCGCGGGCTGTTGACAAAGGTGTTCCGGTGCATCTGGCCGTAGCGCATGAACTCGGCCTTCTCCAGTCCCGGGATCAACCCGAACACCCTCTTCTGCTCTGCGTACTTGAGGTTGGTCTGAAACCCGACCAGGTTGTACAGGCTCCCCGCGCGATCATCCTGGCGCAGCTGTACCACCGCGAAGGGCCGTTTCCGGGTGCGAGGATCCTGGAGCCCCACCGGCCTCATCGGGCCAAAAGCGAGCGTGTCCGCCCCCCGCTCAGCCAGAATCTCCACTGGCAGACAGCCCTCGAAATATTCGTCAGCCCCGGCCCGCACGCCGGAGTGCAACGCTTCCTCGAATTCACGCAGAGGGATGCGTTCCGCCTCCTTCAATTCAGCAACAAAGTGATAGTACTGCTCTCGATCCAAGGGACAATTCAGATAGTCAAAGGATGGGCTTCGCCGGGAATCCCGAAAGGCGACCTGGGTATCGATGCTCTGCGCTGAGACCATGGGGGCAACCGCGTCAAAGAAGTAGAGGTGGGCGCTGCCCGTGAAGCGCGCGACGGCGTCGGAGAGAGCAGGCGAGGTCAAGGGGCCGGAGGCGAGGATTGCCGGTGTGTCAGGGATTTCCGTGGCCTCTTCCCGGACAACCCTAATTCTGGGATGACCCAGGATGCGTGCGGTGACGCCCTCCGCGAATGCGACCCGATCCACAGCCAGCGCCCCGCCAGCTGGGACAGAGGTGTCGCGGGCTACCTGCAGCAACAAGGAGCCCATCATCTCCAGCTCCGCCTTTAACAGTCCTCCCGCGCGATTCGGGAGTGCGGAGCCGAGCGAGTTTGAGCAAACAAGCTCCGCCAGGCGGTCCGTCCGGTGCGCCGCGGTCATCTGCAGCGGTCGCATCTCGTGGAGTCGAACCCGCAGGCCACGTTCTGCGGCCTGCCAAGCCGCCTCACAGCCCGCCAGACCGCCGCCTACCACGATCACATCGGATGAGGGCATCCCGCTCATTCTACCAATTTGCCGCGCCGATCCAAGACGATTGGGGAGGCAACGGAAGATGCCGGGCCATCATGTGAGGGATCGGGCATTGTGGCGGGAGCTCCGCTGCAACCCGTGTCTAGAATTGCTCCCTGATCCAGCTGAAGTCCGGCGTCAATTCGGCCCTACGCATTCGGGGCGCAGTCAAGCTCTCGCGCTCTCGGCAGGATGTCTGGGGCTCACCCACGTCGACAAAGGTCTTGATTCTCTTGCCCCCCAGCTTGATCGGAATCCGAGGGCTGAGCGTCCAAGGGTTTGGACTGCAGGTCCGAGGGGGATAACCCTTGATCCGCATGCGCGAAGGCACGCTGAAGAGGCCGCGTCCTGCGCCAGCTCTGCCCATCTTGTCCTCGGGCAGAGCCTACCAGCGAGACCGTCCGATTCCCCATCAAGTCCGTAACCGTCGAGAGGACGGGAGAACCCGTCCTGCAACCCTTCCGTTAGACCGAGGAGCCCTGGGCACCTGGGACCGCACCCGGATGTACACACCGATCCGGACACGTCTCTCAACGTCTCCTGGCGGACCTGCGTATAGCAATGGCCAACATGCTGTCTCCCCCCTCCAAGGCGAGGCGCCTCGCTGGTCCTTTTGGGCGGGATCGCGCTGCCCACTGGCTTGGGTGACCATTCGATTCCCCGGGTCCCATTGGTGGCTTTCTTCGCCGCGGGGTTCCAAAGCCTGGGGCGGCGATTCTCCAGCGGCTGTGAATTACAATGGCCAGGGTCTTCAATCGGAGAGATCCATCCATAAGTCGAAGATTCGGTCCCAATCCCCACGGTTGTGCTCGCGGGGACAAACCCAAAGAGCTGTGCCAAACATGGTCCCCTACATCGCCCATGCGCTGAATTGGCTCCTGATGATTGGGTTGCCCGTCGGCCTGGCGATCGGCCTGACCCGCCGGTTCCATCTCGGTTGGCGCCTTTGGTTGGTTGGGGCTGCGGGATTCGTCCTTTCCCAAGTCGGGCACATTCCCTTCAATCTCCTTCTGACGCCTCTCGTTTCGCGAGGAATCTTGGCGCGCCTTCCCGCTGGCGAGCGGCTGCTGGTGTCTGCAGCGGGTCTGGGCCTTTCCGCAGGCCTGTTCGAGGAGATAACCCGATTCCTGGTCATGCTCCTCTGGGCCAAAGATGCCCGATCGTGGCGAAAGGGTGTTCTCCTGGGCGCTGGGCATGGAGGAGCCGAGGCGATTATCCTCGGCGGGCTGGCCCTGTATGCCTTCCTGCAGCTGGTCGCCTTGCGCGGGGCCGACCTCAGCCGGTTCGTGCCCGCCAGCCAGCTGGCCCTGGCCCGGCAACAGGTCGCGGCCTACTGGTCCGCTCCTTGGTACGAGGACCTCTTGGGCGCCGTCGAGCGCCTCTTCACTATCCCGGTTCAGATCTGTCTCAGCGTCATCGTTTTGCAGGCCCTCACTCGCAATCACCTTGGGTGGCTTGGTCTGGCAATTGGATGGCATGCTATCATCGACGGGATCGCGGTGATCTTGAGTAGCCAGGTGAGCGGCTTTCCTTGGGGAGTGTATGCGATTGAGGGTGTGCTGGGGGTCATTTCCCTCATTTCCATGGCCGTACTCCTTGCGCTTCGTCAGCTAGAGCCCCCGGAAGGTGAGGCGGTGCCCGTCGCCCCTCTTCCGCCAATTCCACTGGCGCTGCGGGAGGTTGAGGAAAGCGCGGAAAGGCTGGAACACACGCGTTACGACTGACCCGGAGATGAAAGGAGGAATCTGGCAAGGTGCGAAGAGGTAATGACTGTGAGATCTAGACTTGTGCCCGAGCGCCCTGGGCGCTCTGCCGGCATTGGGCCTGTCCGCCCGGATGATCAGGAATGATCCACACCGACAATCTCACCAAGCGGTTCAACTCCACCGTGGCTGTCGACCGGCTGTCCATTGACGTGCGTGACGGCGAGGTGTTCGGCTTTCTCGGACCGAACGGGGCCGGGAAGACCACCACCGTGCGTATGCTCACCAGCCTGATCGGGCCCAGCAGCGGCAGCGCGGTGGTCAACGGCTTCACCCTGGGTAAGGACGACACCGCCATCCGCAGGACGGTGGGCATCCTCACCGAGACCCCGGGGCTCTACGATAACCTGAGTGCCGAGTACAACCTTCGCATCTTTGCCAATCTCTACGAGGTCAAGGATTCCCGGGGCCAAGTCGAAAAGTATCTGCGCATGCTCGGGCTCTGGGAGCGCCGCTTTGAGGAAGTGGGCACCTTCTCGAAGGGCATGAAGCAGAAGTTGGCGATCGCTCGCGCACTGCTCCACGAACCGCGCCTGCTCTTCCTGGATGAGCCGACTGCAGCTTTGGATCCTGAATCGGCTCACTTGGTCCGCGATTTCATCGCCGAACTGCGCAAGGAGGGACGCACCATCTTCCTGTGCACACACAACTTGGATGAGGCGGATCGGCTGTGCGACCGCATCGGGGTCTTCAAGACCCATTTGCTGGTTCTGGACACACCCGATCGACTGCGCTCGCAACTCTTCGGCCGCAGGGTCGTGTTCCACCTTGGGCGTGCGGACGATAAGCTGCTGGCTGCGGCCCGCCGTCTGCCCTTCGTGCAGGAGGCCAAGATCTTGGAGAACAAGCTGGTGGTGCGTGTCGAGAACCCCGAGGCGCAGAACCCCGATCTCGTGCGGGCTCTGGTTGGGGCCGGAGCGGAGATCCAGTTCGTAGGCGAGCTGCGCCATTCCCTGGAGGACGTATACCTGGAACTGGTAAGGCAGGCATGAAGAAGATCGAGACGATCGTCGCGAAGGAATGGGCTGAGGTGTTCAAGAACCGCATGGTCCTGTTCACGGTCGCATTTCTGCCGCTGCTGATGGCGGCCCTTCCCCTCGTGATCCTTCATGCCACCCAAAGCAGCGGCGCGGGGAATCCGATCGAAAACAACCTGCCTCAACAGTACAACGCCATCTGTCCGGCCAATCTGAGCGGCTCAGATTGCCTGCAGGTGGCGCTGGTGAGTGAGTTCATGCTGCTCTTCATGATCATCCCGGTGGCCGTCCCCGTCACGATCTCCGCCTATTCGATCGTCGGGGAAAAGGCAACCCACAGCCTGGAACCACTTCTGGCAACCCCTATCACGACCGGTGAGCTTCTGGCCGGAAAATGCCTCGCCGCTCTGATCCCCGCGGTGCTGGCGACCGATGGCGCCTTCCTGATCTATGCGGCCGGGGCGGCGGTGATGATCCGTAGCGGAATCCTTCTCAGCGCCGTCCTCAACGTCCGTTGGCTGATCGCCGTGTTCGTCGTCGGCCCATTGATGGCCTTCTTGGCCATCATGGTCAGCATCATCGTGTCTTCCCGGGTGAACGACCCGCGGGTCGCCGAACAGCTGTCGATGGTGGTGATCGTGCCCGTCTTGGGACTTTTCTTCGCTCAGGTGTCCGGGCTGTTGCTCATCAACCGGCAGCTCATTCTCCTGATTGCGATTCTGCTGGCAGCCCTTGACATCCTGATCGGGCGCCTGGGCGTTGGCCTCTTTCAGAGAGAGGTCATCCTCACCCGCTGGAAGTAGTGCCATGCACCCCCGTGCCCGATTCTTCCCCCTGGCTCTGCTGGCTGCGGCCCTCACCGCACTTGGCCTCGTCTTCCCCGCGCGGGCAGACGGAAATGGCACCCTGATCCTGAGCCTGTCCCGAGACTTCGGCTACTCCTCCGGCTCCGGGCAAATCCAGGGCACGTTTACCTTGCACGCGACCGGTCCGGGCGATCTGTCCCTTGTGGACTTCATGATCGACGGCGTCACCATCGCGGAGGTAACCCACGCGCCCTTCCAATTGCAATTCAACACGGATGGCTTTGCACCTGGAAAACACTCCCTGAGCGCGGTGGGGTACACCAGCGGGGGGCAGGAGCTGCAGTCCGCCGAGATCCAAGCCGAGTTCGTGACGGCCAGCCAGGCCTCGAGAGGGACCCTGCAGGTCGTGATCCCTATTCTGGCGGTGATCCTGCTGGCGGTCCTGGGGTCCGCCTTGATCTCGGTTCTGGCCAGCGGGGGAAGAAAGGCCTCCCTGCCAGCCGGCGCGGAGCGTAACTACGGTCTGCGGGGCGGTGCCATTTGTCCCCGTTGCGGGCGGCCTTTCGTTCTCGGCCTCCTCTCGCCTCATCTACTCTTTTTCAAACTCGCCCGCTGTCCTTATTGCGGCCGCTTCGGCCTGGTTCGCCGCGCCTCGCCCAACGAATTGCGCCAGGCCGAATCCGCCGAGCTGGATAGCGGCAAATCCTCCCCCCCAATCCCAGATGAGGGTGAAGAGGAGAAACTGCGCAGGGAGTTGGACGAGTCACGCTACCGGGAGTCATGACCTTCCCTATTCTGCGTTGGCGTCCGAGATGCCTGAAACAAATGAGGGATCGCCCGTGAGGCCCGCAACCAAGTCCTTTCCCAGAAGGAGGGGGGCAAATGGAAGGCGGCCGGGTTTCGTGCGCCCCCCAGGCGCTAACCGGGCGTGCGCCGCTTTGGAGGACAGGACACCCGGCGCACCATTCCGGGCTGCCGAGCTGGAGGGTTGGGGTCGAACCTCGTCTTCTGTTATCCCCTGGTTTTCAGGAGCAACCCCGCCGGGATGGGCCAATTCCAGGAGCGCCTGTGCCCAAAAGCCTATCAAATGCCCTGCGTGCGGGGCGCCACCACTCCCCCTGGCGAACAATGAGGCGAGCGTCCGATGCATCTACGGCTTCAACACCGTCATGGTTCCGGAGGATATGCGCCTGACCAATCCGGCAGGGGTCGAGCTGCCCAGTCCGTTCCTCCCGAGCGGTGCGGACCCGCCCGAGGTCCTCAGGGCGATGGCCAGAAGGCTGAAGAAGTTGGCGCACGCCGAAAGGAGATCCGCGAACGGCAAGAAAGGATTCCACCATGCGGCTCTACCTTTCCGAGGGATTCATCCTCAAGAAAACCATAGAGTGCTACGAGAAGGACGTTCGAGACGCCCACGATTGCGTTTGATCTTTGGCCGTCGGCCTCGGGCCGGGGGAGCCGAGGTCATGGCTGTGGCGCGCCATTTCGCCAGGGGACCGGTCTTGCCGCGTTGGTCATGGGTCCGGGAGGTTGGAGGCATGAAGACCCGATTGGGTAGGACATGGGCAGTTGTCGCCATGTTCGTGCTGAGTGGCTGTGGCACGATCCGCCCGCCCTGGCAACGATCCGCGACGGTCACCGTGATGTTTGACCTTGCTGGGGGTGGGTCCGGCTTCTCCCTCTCGGTCTATGCTCAGGAGGTGCGCACGGGCAAGACGTATTATGAACTCTACTCTTCAGGTGCCCATGGAGGGGTTATCCTTCCCACCTCCGGGCCGCTCACGTTCTCGGTCGATGCCCCGGGCACCTACATTTTCTACGCCAACATGATCAATGCGCCCGAGGACTACCATTTCGGGGCCACGGGGTGCGGGCCCGGGCCCGAGTGCGCCTCCTCCGACCTGAAAGCAATCGATGTCTTGCCAGGACACAGTTACGAGGTCTACTTCAGCGATCGGTCGGGCGAGCGGGAGGCACCCGTCCCAACCCCTCATGCGCCCGTTACCGTGCCCTGGCAGAGATGAGGGTCTCCACCTTGAAGGGTCGAGACGGGCGCGCGACCTGCTCTTCTGATCCCAGGCCGAGGGACCTCCAGAAAGTGGCCCCTGCCCTGCTGGGGCGAGGCCAAGACGCATCCGAGCGTCCGGGCCCGGCCCCGCTTGGCCACAGCCACTCTCTGAGGCGGTGACCGAGGTCATCTTGATTTGGATGCAGCCTGGTCCTGCACTGAAAAGAAGCCGGGTTCGACCCCAGGGAACTCAGCGGGTGGGCCGGTGGGATGGGCCATTCGGCGAATGGCCCCGGGGATGGAGCCGCGCTCGGGCCGATCCCTTGCGAGACGGGTCAGCGTCGTTGGAGATTGAGCGTGTGAGGAGATGTGCCAGGAGGTAATGAAAACCATGAGCATAGCAAGCCCCCCCACCCCGCAGCGGATCGCCAATGCGGTCAAGGCAATCGAGAGCCGGGGAGTGACTGTAATTCCCGCCCAGACCAAACAGGCCGCGCTGTCTGCAATCGTCAATCTGATCCCGGCCGGATCCACCGTGATGACCGGGGCCTCCCTCACTCTTCGAGAGATCGGCTTGGATGAGCTGCTCAAATCCGGGAAACACCCCTGGCGCAATCTGAAGGCTGAAATCGTCGCCGAGAAGGATCCCTCCAAGCAAGCGCGATTGCGGAAGGAGGGCACTCTCGCGGACTACTTCCTGGGCAGCGTTCACGCCATCGCCGAAACGGGGGAGATCGTCGTTGCCAGTGCAACCGGGAGCCAAATTGCTCCCTACGCCTTCTCCAGCAGCCACGTCTTGTGGGTCGCGGGAGTCCAAAAGATCGTGCCCACGCTCCAGGATGCGCTGCAACGGGTACGCGAGCAAGTCCTGCCCCATGAGGACCAACGGATGAAGAAGGCCTTTGGCGAGAATTCCGGCAGTTTCATTGGGAAACTTCTGATCTTCGAGCGCGAGGCGCCCTACCTGCAGCGAAGCGTGACGCTCGTCCTCGTCCAAGAAGCGGTAGGAGACTAGGTCAGCCCACCGCGGGCGGGCAACTCGCACCAGGCAATCTGGGAATGGGCGTTTCGCGAACCGGGCGTGTCCTTCACCGGGTCGCACACGCCGTGACGATCGGACCAAGACATCGACGCGCCCAAACCTGGCAGGCTCAGGATGCGTGACCACCCTCGCAACCCTGTTCCCCCAGCTTGGAACGCCGCAAAGCCACTTGTTCCATGGGGAGTCTATCCGGCGGCCTGATCTTCGCCTGGCAGGATGCCTTCCTCAACGAAAACCCGATGGCGCGGCGATCTGGTGAGCCCGATCTGTCCCTGGCGCGGAGGCGGCTCACCATGACTGCAGCCGCTGCGATCTGTTTCCCATATGGGATCGCCACGTCTCGCATATTCTTGCCCCTGCGTCGGGACCTTCCGGGCAACTCAGTGGTCGGAAGGCAATCTTCTTCGTGCTCCTGGAATGGTTTTTCCGCGTCCAAATGGCTGCACTCTTCCTGGGGATCTCCTTTGAACTTCCCCTTCCGACACGGCTCCATTCGACGGCGGCAAGGCTGCCCGACTTGCTGGCCCTTGGGCCTTTCTCGGCCTCGGCCTTTGTGTCCTTATCCTGAGAACCAAACCCGATCGCCGGCGGGGGTCCACCGCCCTTGATTGCAATCGGTTCACGCGAGGCGAGCGAAGAGTATAATCAGCCGTAGGACACAATTGAATAGTCTGCAGCTCTGGCGCCCGATCCCCCGGATGGGCGGGCTTAACGGCGAAGCCGGTAACAGTCCGGCACTGTCGCGCAACTGTGGGCACGGTTCTCGTGTAAAGCCGTGCAAGTCAGGTCGACCACCAGGCTGCGGTTCCGCAACGCCTCGCAGGAAGGGGAAGGGACCATGGGCAAGTCGACCCTCGCAACCCAGATCCCCTGTCCGCTGACAGGGGATCTCATTTGGTGTCACCCTTCTGCCTGTGAGCCGTGTTCAGCCCAAAAGGAGACTCTTATGTTCAAGGCGCGATACCTGCTCCAGGCAGTTATCCTGGCGCTGTTTCTTGGCGCTTGCACCGCAGCAGGCACGGCCCCAATTCCCTCTCCTCCGACCCCTGCTCCTCCCGCCAGTTCGCTGCCGCCGACCCCCACGCTGCCCCCCACCCCGATCGTCGTGCAGGATGGCTCAGGTCAGACCGTTCGGCTTACCCACCCGGCGACACGGATCGTTTCGCTGGCTCCTTCCACCACCGAGATCCTCTATGCGATCGGGGCCGGCAGCCAGATGGTTGGCCGGGATGAGTTCTCCGACTACCCTGCCGAGGCCAAGTCGCTGCCCAGCATCTCGACCTCGATGGGTACCCTGAACACGGAAGCGGTGGTTGCCCTCCAACCGGATCTGGTTCTCGCGGCACCGATCCTGGCCCCCGAGCAGATCCAGACTCTACGCAACCTAGGTCTCACGGTCTTCCTGGTTCCCAACCCAACGGACTTTGAAGGGCTGTATCTGAATCTCGCGAATGTTGGCGCTCTCACGGGCCGGGGAGCTGAGGCGCAGGCCTTGGCGAGCCGGTCCCGTGAGCGGGTCGCGGCCGTCGAAAAGGTGATTTCCAAGGCGACCTCGAAGCCGAAGGTCTTCTACGAGTTGGACGGATCGGACCCGGCCAAGCCCTGGACGGCTGGGCCCGGCAACTTCATCGACCTGCTTATTCAGATGGCCGGCGGCCAGAACGCCGCCGCGGGGCTTAAGGAGCCTTATGCCCAGATCAGTGTCGAAGAGCTGGTGAGCCAAAACCCGGATGTGATCATCCTGGGGGACACCGCCTATGGAATCACGGTGGCGTCTGTGGAAGCGCGCCCCGGCTGGAACGTTATGAATGCGATCAAGAACAACGCGGTGGAGCCCTTCGATGACAATCTGGCAAGCCGATACGGGCCGCGCCTGACCGACGGGCTTGAGGCGATGGCCAAGCAGGTCCACCCGGAGCTGTTCAGGTAACCCGGGCAGAGCCCATTCCCCGGATGAGACCACCGGGTTGGCAGTTCCTGCAGAAGTTGGTGATCCGCTGATTGGCGGTAATGGAGGAAATCGGGGTTCCGCAGAGCGGGCAGGGCTGCCCTGCGCGCATGTGGACCGAGAAAAAGTCGCGGGGCTTCAGATGGATGTCCTCGCCCATTTCGGCTCGCACTTTATCCACCGACTCCAAGAGCGTCGTCCGCATCGCCCGGTGAAGGCGCTCGACTTCGTCAGCCTGCAGGCTCGCGCGCTTGCGATATGGGTGAATCCCCGCGGCCCAGAGGATCTCGTCGGCATAGGCATTGCCGATCCCCGCGACGAAATCGGCCCGGATCAGGATGCCCTTGACCTCGCCGCGGTAGCGGCCAATCCTCGCTTTGAAGTCATCCCAGGGGATCTGAAGCGCATCCGGGCCCATCTCGCCAAAGGTTGGGATCGCCTCAAGGTCCTGCGTCAGGTAGAGCTGCCCCATTTGCTTGGCGTCCACGTAGCGCAGTTCCTGCTCCGGCTGACCAAACCGGAGGACGACCAGGACCGGTCCGGCTTTCTTCGCCTCTGGCAGGCATAGCTGAAAGCGACCCATCAGTTTCGGGTTTACGGCCAGCCACAACCCCCCTGCCAAGTCAAAGATCAAAAACTTGCCGCGCCGGGTGACAGCCCGGATCTCTTTGCCGCCGAGGGTTTCAGCAAAGCCCTGTCCGGTCAGGTCGCGGATCACGATGGATCCGCCCTTGGGCGCAATTCCGACAGCCTGGATGACGCGCCCAACCAGCCGTCGGTTGAGGACCTCTCGCACGACCTCCAGTTCGGGTAGCTCAGGCATCAGGAGAGAACCAAACGATTGCCGGCAGGCGATATCAACTCGCGCCGGGCGCTTGCCTAGCCGTTACAGAAGATGGGGAAGTTGGGTGGGCGCTCAGCTCTCTGCCGTGATGCGGAAGACAGCATCACCGGGTCGCACTTTTTGCTTGACCTGCACTGCGACCTCCTGCCCCGCTTTCACCTCGGTCACAGGCTGATGCTCGATTTGCATCGAAGTAATCGCTTGCTCGAAATCGGAGTTCTTGCCCAGGAAGTGGAGCTCCTCGCCGAGCTTCAGATCCCGGGTCAGCTTGAGCACCGCCACGCTTGCCCGATCGTAGAAATGGGTTACCTCTCCGATCCGCTCTCCGCTTGGCATCTTCTCCTCCCCGGCCGCCCTTCTTTCCGGCCTCCCTGTTCGAACTGTCGATCGCCAGCCCTTTGACATTGTACAACCGTCCCGGAGACTGAGGTGTGGAAACGGTCCTCCTGCCAAAACCCCCGGGGGGTGGCGCCGAAGTCCCGCCAATCTGATCCCACGGGCCTCGTGCCCAGCGCTCCTGGCTACAAAGCCGATGGGAACGCCGCGAGTTGGATATGGCAATTCGCCAGCCTCCGCCGCCCTCCTGCGTTCTAGCCCCAAGACGGAGTCGCCGTAGGAATGGGCGATTCACATCCGCGCTCCAAGGATCCGAGGAACCCCTGGATTTGTCGGTTCCCACGGCGAGCAGAGCGCTACTCACTACGGTCGGCGCATCCGCCAGCGGAGACCTGGATGCGCACGCTGAGGCAGTTGCGCCGGTCACCGAGGGTCAGAAGGTATGCTGTGGCCGAGAGCGCGGCTGAACGACAACAGTTCTGAGGCCACAATCGAGCTTCTCCGCAGGTTGGTTGTTCTCGTCCGGCGTCCAAATCGGCTTGACACGGTTGGGCTTCGAATGTATTAAGCATCCTCTCAGAAGCCCCAGCACAAGGCACTTCACAAGCCGAAGTTCAGATTCAGTTGAGCTCTCCCGTCCGCCCCCGGCTGGAACCCAACGTGAGCGGGGCAAGCAGAATCGAGTGCTGAACGCGGCGATTTCGAACCGCCCAACTCTCGGAGGTCTTCATGAAAAATGCCAAACAGCGTTCCTTCGCTCCAAGGTCCCCTCATGGGAACCTCGGCTCCTTCGCTCCGATCGGGGCCAGTCTTCTGCTCGCCCTGGTCCTGATCTCTTTGGCCTGCAATCTGCCGACCGCCTTGGGCCTGAAACTTCCCGGGAGTGCCACCGCATCTCCGCCCATGTCCCTCCAGGAGGCTCTGGCCATCACCCCGCGCGACGACCGGCCGGATATCCTCAAGCAGATGGGCCATCCGGACGCGTTTCGGATCATCTTCGAAGACCTGGACTCCCAGACCGTTCGAAGGGAGGAATGGTCCTATTTCGACGAGCAGACCCGCTTCGACTTCATTGATGGAACGCTGGTCGACACCGCTCGCATTGTTCCCACCCCGAACGGAACGATTTTCGCCAGCTACTACGATCCCTCGGCCTTCCAGGCTTACATGTCCCTCGACCAGGTCCAGGCCCTCTTCCCCGACCAGAAACTGCTTCAAGTCGACGCCTCCGAGGCCGGCGTGTCCGGCGGCCTGGTCGTGGCCGGCAACCAGATCCTCATGGGTTTTGATCAGGGCCAGCTCGTCTATGTCGAAACCCTGGTCCTCACCCCGGGGGGAAAATCATGAAACTCTCGCCGTTCTCCCGAATGGTCGTTTGTCTCTTGATCGCCGTACTTGTTTCCGGACCCGCCCTGCCCGTCCTGGCCCAGCCCCCGCTCCTGCCCCCCGAGCGCGGCCTCTCTTCCATGATCCCCCTCCTGGGCCTCGTCAGCGCCTGGATGCACCGCAACCGGACATATCGCAACGCCAACGACTTCGAAACCGACCAAAACGACGAGTATAAGCAGAAGCTGGCGACACTGGAGCAGCAGCATGCCCAAGGGAAAGTGCTAGAGAATCCCAACGCTACTCCCGAGGAGCAGGAGGCTGCGTACCTCAAGAACAAGGCCGCGCTCGAACAGGAAAACCAAATGGCGATGGACTTCGCCGAATCCATCAAGAGAGGGGCCCGGCACGACTTCAACCAGGCGCTGAAGGAGGAGATCATCAATGCGGTCCTGGCCACCGGGGTGGTCCAAAACATCTTCGGAGCCCTCGGCAACGGCCTCGGTCAGGCGCAGGACCTGGTCAACAGCGCCCTGTCCGACCTTCAATCGAACGGGGATATCGGCAGTCAAGTCCAACAGCTCAACAACAAGGTCCAGCTGCTTCAGCTGGCGGCAGGCCTGATTGGCGGCGATGATGGGGATACCCTCAACCAGACGGCCCAGGACATTACGGACAAGGTCAACAGCACGGAGAAAGTTACCGAGGACACCTTGACGGGGATCAAGCAGGAACTGGACAACGCCCAAGGCATCCTGCAGGGACTCCAGAACACGGACTATGTCCCCACCTCAAGCGAGCTGACCAGCACCCTGGCTCTCCAACTGGTCGGGCTGGGCCAGGGCACCCCCGAGACCAACGCCCTCCTCAACGTGCTCGGGTTTAAGACCGGCTCCAGCCCGGAAAGCCTCCGCCAACGCTGGGAGCAACTCCAAAATGAGGGATTCAAGGTGAGATGCCGGGCCTGGGCCAAAGACTTGGTCACCCAGCTCAAGGCCTACGCCGAGCAACTGTCAGTGGAGGAGTCGCCGACGGAGGAGGAAGTCGCCTGCAAGGAGGTCTCTCCCGACGATCTCACCCAAACCGGGCCCGAAGTTGTCGCAAAGCCCTCGGCCACCACCAAGCGGGGCCCGGCCTCAGGGGCCACCGGCCGGCTGGGCCACTTCCAGAAGACGGACTGCGAGGTGGAGGGGCTGGATATCACCAAAGCCCTGGTGGATTACTACACCACCGACCCAAATCGAGGTCCCTATCTTGTCTGCAGGACCGACCTGAACGACGGTTTCTCGATCACCACCTGGTCCGACCCGGCTCAGCTCAATGCAGATTTCCAGAAAGCCAAGGCGGTCGACCAGGGTTTCGTGGACCAGGCCAACCAATGGAACTCGGACTTGATGGACAAGAGTCTTGCCGCACACGTGGCCTTCCTGCGCAACGACGCGAATCGCTACGTGATTGCGATTACCAGTTACTCCAATGTCCAAAACTGCGAAGAGGGCAATGGCATGGGTGAGGAAATGGTCGATGGAGTATTCAGCGTCCGCCTGAACTACCACTTGGATGCAAATTGCGGCCCTTCCGATCCCGGTGCGTATTCCGCGATGATGCAGGAACTGGAGGCCCGCGCGCTGGCCGCGATTGCGCGCGTGGAAGGGAAGCCCAGCCCGTAGGCCAGCCCGGAAGGGTCCTCTCCCCGGGGCCCGTTGCGGCACGCCCCGGTATCGGATGAGGACCGTGTTCGGGGTGGGCCTTGCGGAATCGAGTAGGGAGGATGGGTCGCCCATCCTCCCTCTCACACCACCGGACATGCGGGTCCGCATCCGGCGGTTCGTCGGGGAACATGCAGTTGGTGATAATACCCGGTGAGTGAACACAGACCCTG
>JBEKHT010000023.1:0-35182 GCA_050012135.1 Anaerolineales bacterium
TTGCCTCCGGCTTCCTCCGGACCCCGCCTCACGGCGACGCCTTTGCCTTTGGCTACGGTTGGCGCCATCACCTCCGGGAAGGACTTTCACCTTCCAAGTCAGTGTTCATGCTGGGCGTACAAGGAAGGGCCCTAGCCTTCAGGCTAGGGCCCTTTGCAGACGCTACAGGTCGGATGGGCGCACGATCAGGACCCAATCTGGGGAACTTAGCAACCCATTGCCCCGCGGTTCTATGCCAGCGCGAGTGGCCTTCCTACTTGCACATGTAATATGTGATGTCGCTATACACGCGACTCCGAGCCACGACATTCCCATATGCATCCATAGCAACGAACTGGTAGGAGAGCGGGGCCGCGTCAAATATGGGATGCGGTTCCGGGGTCGCAAACTTAAGGTCATGAGCGTTGATGTAGGAGTGGGTGATCGACTTATAGAAGTATGTTGACCCCGTCCCGTTGACCATGGTCGTTCCATCATCCCAACGCTCATACGGTGAGCCAAACCAGGGCAGGCCAGTGTAGAGATCGACGTGGTTGAAGCTTCCAAGGGGAGTTACGACCACAGAGAATGCGACCGAGATCGGACTACAGGGGCCGTCGTCGTACAAAACAGTCGTGCTGCGGGTCACGTTCGAGAACGTGATCCCATAAGCAGGGGGAGGTGGAGGAACTACTACGACCGAAAAAGGCGTTGAGGTCGACGTAGGAAGCGGAGTGGCGGTCCAGACCAAAGCCGTCTGCGTCGGGGCAACAGTATCCGTTGGCACGGGTGTTGAGGTGTCGGGCGGAGCTAGGGTCACAGCGGGCAGCGAGGTCGGCAGGGCTAGGGTCGGTGGAAGCGGCTGTGTCACCTGGCTTGGGGTGGCGCAGGCGACAATTGAGGCGACGACCGCCAGGGCGACCGCGCTCAGCGCAAGGGAAGATCGCTTGTGATGGTTCATCTCTCCTCCAAGAGTGGCAGGGGGCGCGCTGGGCCATTCCCACGCCCCGCCGCCCACCCAAAGCATTGGCTCGATGCAGCGCCAATTCTATAGTCAAAGGGCATTTTGCACCAATGAGCTTCTGGTGCAAGAGTCGGGCCAGGTGGCCCCGGCCGGAGGGCCCTGAGGCTCCGCCCAGCCCCCTCCCCTCCCACGTCGGATTCGCAACTCCCCGGGAGACGAGCTGAGCTTTCAAGGAATGCCCCAACCGCCCGGAACCTCATGGCGGCCTTGAGGGGCCAAGCCACTCCCAAGGCGCCGGAAACGGCGGCCGCCCATTCGACCCGCCGGACGAACTGATGCTTCAATGAGGAGACGCGCGGAGAACGAATGCCCTCCCAATCTTGTAGAACCCTCGCCGATCCTTTTCGCGGGCGCCTGGGCACTGGATTCCCTTCTCCGGGGTCTCTTCCCGCGCCCGGGGACCATACCGTCAATCGGGCCCCTTCGATCGTTCCCGGTTGCCTATCAGCCCCCTGTGCTCGGTCCTCATGCACCGATCCATTATGACCTTGAGCCCGGCCTGCTCCGCGATTCCCTTCGCCTCGGCGCTGGATATGCCCTCCTGCATCCAAAGGACCTTCGCACCCGTCGCGGCTGCCTGACGGGCGATGGCGGGGACCTCCTGCGCGGGTCGGAAGACCTGGATCAGATTCACCGGGAATGGGATGGAGGCAAGATCCGGGTAAGCCTTCTCGCCCAGGATCATCTGGGCACTCGGGTTGACCGGGATCACCCGATACCCGCGGCTCTGCAGATAGGCC
Organism: Anaerolineales bacterium; assembly: GCA_050012135.1. Classification (GTDB taxonomy): domain Bacteria; phylum Chloroflexota; class Anaerolineae; order Anaerolineales; family RBG-16-64-43; genus JBEKHT01. The sequence continues at coordinate 1,744 of JBEKHT010000023.1, forward strand.
GCCACCCCATAACTGACCTTGGCCGGACTGAAGGAAAGGCCGACCGTGGCAATTGTGCGAGTGGATTGGAGAATCCCAAAAATCTGATCGTCCGTCATTATTCACCTTGTTCGAGTTGAATGGGAAGAGTGACGCGGAACCAGGTTTCACCGGGTCGAGAGGGGAGCCTGGGATTGCCATGGAACCGAGGCACCACAAGACTGTACGCGATCGGAAGGCCGAGCCCGGTTCCCTCGCCGCGCGGTATCGGTGCCAGGAACGACTCAAAGATCCGCGGCTGGGCTTCGGGAGGATGGCCCTCCCCCGTCTCCCCGATCGCGACCGTTGCGGAACTATTATGGGCCCGGATTGCATTCCCCCAGTTCGTGGCCGATTCGAGCTCCCGGCTGGAATCTGGCGCCAAAGCGAGTTATTCTGCTATTGCCCATCCTTTAACCGAGATTATCTCAGGAGGATGCCTTCCCCGCAATCCCCTGCAAGGGCCTCAGACGGGGCCGCGCGACCAGCAATCGGAGGCCTGTGGCATTAGGGGGCGGTGGTCCAGAAGTAGAGGGGAAGATGGCGCCCAAGGCGGTGATCGACGTGGAAAGGTTGGGGCGGAGCCACGGCGTCGGAGGGCGAGCGCATTTCGCGGAATCGGCCCCAGGCCAGGATTCTCAATCAGGCTCGTGGCCCCGCTTTGTTCACACACCGATGGTCGCGGGAGGAGATGGAGGCGACCGCGCCCCGGCTCGGTGATGCGGGGCGCCCTCCATGATGATATAACCGAGACCAGGACATAATCACACGGGTCAGGAGAGCCTGTGCTGACGATCTACGCGGTCTCTGATTCCACCGGTGAGACAGCAGAACGGGTCTTGCTCTCGGCGCTGGCCCAGTTCCAGGGAGCACCGGCCCAGGTTCTGCGGCGCGGCGATATTCGCAGCACCGAGCAGATCCAGGATGTCGTGCGCGAAGCGGCAGGCACAGACTCCCTGATCCTTCACACTCTCGTTTCGGACGAATTGCGGCACCAACTGCTCGCAGAGGCGCGGGCTCAGGGGGTCGATTCCATGGACTTGCTCGGCCCGGTGCTCGACCGCCTGGCGACCCATTTGCGGCTCACCCCCCAAGAAAAGCCTGGACTCTTTAAGCAAATCGTGGCGGCGCAGACCCGGGAGATTGAGGCGGTTGAGTTCGCCTTCCGGCACGATGATGGCCAGAACTCGGAGGACCTGGGCCGGGCGGAATTGGTCCTGGTAGGCGTCTCGCGCACGATGAAGACGCCGACCATGCTCTTCCTGGCCTACCGAGGATGGTTCGCGGCCAATGTTCCTCTCGTGCTTCAAATCGAACCGCCCCCCACCCTCCTTGCCTTCCCACCCGGGCGTGTTTTCTGTCTGGTCATGGCGGCCAGCCGTCTGGTCGAATTGCGGGCGGCGCGCGTCCAACATCTCGCTATTCCTGCCGAGCCATACACCTCGCTCGAAACGGTGCGAGCGGAACTGCGCTATTCGCAGGAGGTGAGCCGCCAGCGCGGCTGGCGCATCATCGACGTCACCGGCAAGTCGGTCGAGGAGGTGTCCCGGGAGATCCTGGTGCTGCTCCCCCAAAGAGGTGAGAAGTGCGGGGGCTTGCCAGATCGACCCTCCTCCTGAACGAGATTGCAGTCCCCAGCGAGTCTCCGCAAGGCACCCGGCGCCTCTCCCGCTCGCCGCTGGCAAGGGCGATATGGCTTTTCCCGTTTCTCCCCTCACTCTCATCCTGGCAGGATACAGTTACGGCGTCGGAGGCCTTCAACTGACCTCGGGGAAATCCCATGCGGGAAGGCCTTTCTGCGATGGCTGACAACGAAGGAACTGGGCGATTGCCCAGAATCGCATTCGGTCTCAGTTGGCTGATCGTCATCCCGGCCGGGGTTTGGGCTGTGGTCAACGTGTATATTCCGGTATTCGGCGGCACGTTGAATCCGCTCCAAACCTGGACCGTGACCCTGATCGTCGGCCTTCTGGTGGCGGCGTCTCTGGTCTGTCACGTGCTGGCGCATTTCGGCGCGGCCCGGATCCTGGAAGGCACTAGGCCACCGAAAGTGACGCTCTTGATTTCGGGCGATGTCGCGCAGGGCTGGACCGCCGCGGCCTCCCCTGGGCGAGAGACTCTGGCCGCAAGCGCCGGCCCAGTGACGAACCTCCTGCTGGCCGGACTGGGTTATCTGCTCTGGAACGCGCAGATCAGTACGGTTCTGAACCTCGGCATCCTTTTCGCAGCCGCTTTCAACGCCTGGCTATTCCTCATCAACCTAATTCCCGCGTTTCCCCTGGATGGAGGCCGTCTGGTGGGAGCTGCGACTCGCGGTCTGGCGCAACGGTCAGGCCCAGGACGTCGGCCAGCCAGGCTCTTTGCGCTGATCATCGCCGCGGCGCTCTGCGCGTGGGGCGGGTTTCTGATCGCCCAGCATTCACGGTTCAGCTGGCAGACCGGGGCGATCACCTTCGGCTTGGCCATCCTGATCGTGGATGGAATAAGGACGCCGCCGGCCCCCCAAGCAGATGAGCCAAGGGCAGCAGCTCCTAGCCTACAGGCTCGCTTCCTGCGCTGCCTGGCCGCCGGGCTGGTCACGTTGATTCTGCTGGGAGCTTCTTCCAGTCTCCTCCTGACCAACGACGGGCTCGAGGCTCCGGGCGTGGCCCCGGCGGTACAACCTATGGTTGAGATTCCAGCGCCATACCGTCATACCCACCGCGGGGAGTTCTTGCTGACGACGGTCATCTCTCAGGCCCCGATCAGCGCAGGGGAGTGGGTGATCGGGCAAGTGGATCCGGCAGTTCAGATCGTGCCCCCGGAGACGGTCCTGCCCAGGAACACCACTTTCCAAAAGCAGGCGCAGCAAGACTATCAGATGTTGGGTGACTCCGAGACCACGGCCATCGCCGTCGGCCTGAACTTGGCTGGCTACTCGACGGCCGTGGTGGGAAAAGGCGTTCAAGTCGTCTCCATCCTGCCGGGGAGCCGCGCCACCGGCCTCTTACAGCCCGGGGACGTCATCACGGGCTTGAATGGAAAACCGATCCAGACGCCATCGGATCTGATCGACCAGATCAAGACGCAATCCTTGCTAGCTCCCTTGCGCCTGAAGGTCCGGCACGGTCAGACCGAAAGGGAGGTCGACGTTGCCCTCCTGCCTCCCCTCTCCCCCGATTCTGCGCCAAGGCTCGGGATCGAGATCGAGCCCGCCGGCTTTGACTTCCGGCCTCCTTTTCCTATCGCGATTGTTCCGCAGAAGATCGGGGGTGGACCCTCGGCGGGGTTGATGTTCAGCTTGACGGTAGATGACCTGCTCACGCCCGAGGGCTTGACCGGCGGACGCAAGATCGCCGGAACCGGAACGATCGACCTGGGCGGCAGCGTTGGGCCCATCGGAGGGGTCAAGCAGAAAGTGGCTGCGGCGGAGGCAGCCGGGGCCTCGTACTTCTTGTGCCCCGTGGAGAACTACGCGGACGCGCTTTCCGTCGCGAGAACCATCAAGGTTATCAAGGTGGGTACAGCCCAGCAGGCCGTTCAGTTCCTCCAGAGTCTGCCCCCTCAATAAGCGGACGGCGGCAATGAATGCGCCCGTTCGGACCCGTCACCGTCCCCTCCTTCTTGCGCCTGCACCCATCCCCGCGCCGGACCTGGAAGGCCCAGGCACCTTCGCCCACGCCCGTCATCCTACCTGTGGTCTATCGGGCTCCGCATTTCCAAAGAAACCAATAGTCTCTCCCTGTATTGACAAGAGGGCCTTTGCGTCTTAGACTCATCACCTAATGATACCTTGTACCATTAGTGTTCCTGAGGGAATCGCAGGAGGTTGACGTGCCGTTCGTCCGCCGAACTCTGTTCTCCCCCTTTCTGGCGTGCGCGGTGCTTGTCGCCTTGGGCCTGAGCGCGTGCAGGAGCCCAGCCTTGGGGGGCGCCGGAGGGGCAACCCCCCCGGCATTGAGCGGAGTTCCCCCTTCCGGAACGACGATTGCGGTCGTAGCCGCCGAAAACTTCTATGGGGACATTGTGGAGCAGTTGGGCGCAGGGGATGTCTCCGTCGTCAGCATTCTCTCGGATCCAAACATTGACCCGCACGAGTATGAGTCCAGCGTCCAAAGCGGTGTAGCTGTCAGCCGGGCCCAGCTGGTGGTGGAAAACGGGGGTGACTATGACACCTGGATGGATAAGCTCCTTTCGGCATCCCCCAATCCGAATCGGGTCGTGCTGGTGGCAGCTAGCGTCGCCAACCACCAGCTGCCCGACAACCCGCACTTCTGGTACGGGGTTGACAACATCCACGCGATCGCCCAGGCAATCACAGGCGCCTTGGAGAAGATCGATCCCAGCCACAGGCTGGCCTACGAGGCCGCCCTGGTTGTTTTCCGGCAGTCGCTGGCGCCAATCCAGCAGAAGATCAACGAGCTGAACGTCAAGTATGCCGGAACCCCCGTCGGTCTTACCGAAACCATCTTCCTTTACCAGAGCGAGCCGATCGGCCTTAAGGTCCTGACTCCCTTTGAGTTCGAAAAAGCTATCGCGGAAGGGAACGACCCGCCGGCCGACACGGTGGTGACGAGCGATGACCAGATTACGAACCATGAGGTGAAGGTCCTGATCTACAACGTGCAAACCGTGACCCCGGTGACGACGAACCTGCAGCAGGAGGCAAGCCGATTGAAGATTCCCGTTGTCCCCGTGTCTGAAACCATGCCCCCTGGAAAGAACTACCAGAGCTGGATGCTGGACCAGTTGAATGCCCTGGGACAGGCACTGGGCGGCTAGGCAACCGGCGAGGAATTCTCGGATGGACGAACCCATTGTTTCCCTGGACCACGTCAGCGTCGAGCTGGGCGGAAGCCCGATCCTTCAGGACGTCAGCCTCTCCATTAACCCAGGTGAGTTCATTGTTGTCCTGGGGCCCAATGGGGCTGGCAAGACCACTCTTCTGCGGCTCCTCTTGGGTTTGGTGCGGGCGACCACGGGAGGCGTGCGCGTCCTGTGCGAGTCCCCCCGGCGCGGGCTGGAAGCAATCGGCTATGCCCCTCAGCATCGTGCCCTCGACGCCGAGTTGGCCCTGCGGGCCCGGGATCTTGTGGGCTTCGGATTGGATGGCCATCGCTGGGGGATCGGCCTTCCGAGCCGAAAACGAAAAGAGAGGATTGACCGGGCGCTGATGGAGGTGGATGCGCTGGACCTAGCCGAGGTGCCGATCGGGCAGTTATCGGGCGGCGAACAGCAGCGCCTCCTCATCGCCCAGGCTCTCATCACGGATCCGTGCTTGCTCCTGCTGGACGAGCCGCTGGCCAATCTGGACCTGACCCACCAGCAGGAGACAGTGGCCCTCTTGGAACGGCTCTGCCGTTCGAAAGGGGTGACGGTCCTCCTGGTCGCCCACGACATCAACCCCCTGCTCTCGGTCACCGACCGGGTGCTTTACATGGCCCGGGGCCACATCGCCATCGGCCCGCCGGAAGAAGTCATTACCGAGGCGACCCTCTCGCAGCTCTATGGTTCGTCGGTTCAGGTGGCCCAAACGCTGGGACGCTACTTTGTGGTCGGGGCCGAACTGTAGATTCAGAAGTACTTGGACTCCAGGGGCGTCCGATTCTGCCCGGGAAGAGGGTCGGACAAGTTGATCGCCATATTGAGCTATGCGTTCATTCAAAACGCCCTCTGGGCAGGATCGGTCGTTGCGATCGCGGCCGCCATCCTGGGCTACTTCCTGGTCGTCCGAGGCCTGACCTTTGCCAGCCACGCCCTCTCCAGCATCGGATTTGCCGGGGCGGCCGGGGCGGTCCTGCTCGGGGTGCCTCCCGTCTACGGCCTGCTGGTCTTCACCGTCGGAGCCAGTCTGGCCATCTCCGCCCTCGGGCAGGAGATGCGCGAGCAGGACATCGCGATCGGAGTCATCATGACCTTTGCCCTGGGCCTGGGCATCCTTTTCCTGTCGCTCTATCACGGATACGCCGAGCAGGCCTACAGCATCTTGTTCGGGTCTATCGTGGGCATCAGCCGCCGCGACGTGTTGATCAGCGCCTGCTTGTGCCTCGGGATTCTGGCGGCCCTGGCCGCCCTTGGGCGCCCTCTCTTCTTCAGTTCCTTTGATCCGGAGCTGGCCGAGGCCCGCGGAGTTCCCGTGCGCGTCTTGGGAGCCCTTTTTCTGGTCATCGTGGCGCTCACCGTTTCGATCGCCATCCAGGTCGTGGGGGTCCTGTTGGTCTTTGCCTTGCTGGTCGGCCCCGCGGCGACGGCGGCGCGCCTGGTCCGGAGACCCGGACGGGCAATCGCACTGGCCGCTCTCTTGGGTCTGATCTACACCTGGCTGGGGATCCTGCTGGCCTCCCTCACCCCCTGGCCCGTGAGCTTCTTCATCGCCACGCTTTCCTTTGGGGTGTACCTGCCGGTACGCCTGATAGCAAGGCCAGTGAGGCTCAGGGTCGCCCAACAAGGCAGAGCGCCTTCTGCTTGGCGCCTGCCTCCGGATGAGCCAAGCCGTGCTTAGCCTGCTTGAGCATGGGTTTGTTCAGAATGCGTTCCTGGCGGGAACCCTGGTCGCCATCCTCTCGGCGCTGGTTGGGTACTTCGTTGTCCTGCGCGCCCAGTCGTTTGCCGGGGAAGCCCTGTCACACATTGGATTCACCGGCGCGACCGGGAGTGCCCTGGTGGGCGCCAGTCCGCTCCTGGGCATGCTTCTTTTCACCCTTCTGACGGCCGTCGGCATGGGGGCCCTGGGCAAGAGGCTGCGGGGCCGGGATGTTGAGGTCGGAATGCTGCTGGCCTTTGTGCTCGGGCTGGGCGTCCTGTTCTTGAGCCTCTACACGGGGAGCGCGACCGCGGCCGTGAGCGTGCTGTTTGGGTCCATTCTGAGCGTGACGACCTCGGACGTGATCGCCACCCTGGGATGCAGCCTGGTTACAATCGCCCTTCTTGGGTTCCTGTTCCGTCCCTTGCTGTTCGCCTCCGTTGACCCGGAGGTGGCCGAGGCGCGTGGGGTCCCGGTCCAGCGGATCTCAATCCTGTTTCTGGTCCTGCTGGCGGTGAGCGCCTCGGAGGCCATCCAGGTTGTGGGGGTGCTGCTCGCCTTTGCGCTCCTGGTGGTGCCCTCCGCGAGCGCGGGACATCTGACCCACCGTCCCGGAGCAGCCATCCTGCTGGCGGTGGGGATCAGCTTGGCGTGCACTTGGGGGGGGCTGATCCTGGCCTTTGTGGGTCACTGGCCGGTGAGCTTCTACATTGTCACTCTGACCTCGCTGGTCTATTTCGGCTCTCTGGGCCTCCACGCCCTGCGCTTCCCCCGCCGCTATCTCGGGCCGCCCCATCCGAGCCGAGAAATTCTGCCTCCCGCTCGCTAGGGTGGAGTATGCGGGCCGCGCCCGGACATGAGCGGGAGTCTTTGAACCCTACAAGAGGGATATGAAGGACTCAACCATGGCTCCCGAGCGGTCGGCCAGTGCCACGGCTGAAAAGATCCGCGCTGCCTTTGAGGAACAAACGAGGCGACGGACCCGGCCGAGAAACCGGATCGCCGGCAGGATTGCCGAGTTGGCGACCAGCGGCGCAGATTTCAGCGTGGAAGAGCTGTGGCACGACCTGAAAGGCAAGGATCCTCACCTGGGTCGTGCGACCGTTTTCCGGGCCGTTGAAATGCTGGTCAACCAAGGGCTGCTGAACCGCATTGAATTCGCCGATGGCAGCCACACTTACCGGGCCTGCGGCGATGAGCACCATCACCACCTTACCTGTGTTCAATGCCACCGCGTCGTGGACGTGGATGTCTGTCTTCCGGAGCAGTTGCTGACGGCGATCGGGGAGAAGACAGGCTTTGAAATTGAAGGCCATTCCCTCTTCATTTTTGGGCGATGCGCAGATTGTCGGAACCGATAGCCGATCCGTTCGGGGCAGGCCCTTTGGGGGAATTTGACCCATTCGGTGGGATATGTTATGTTTGCCGGAACCAGGGCTTTGTCGAATCTGCTATTTGCCCCAGATTCGGGCGAACTGCCCAGACCCATGGAGCGGCTGAAGATTGTCGGGTGTGACCGCGCCGGGGAATTGTTCACGGGCTGCCCTTCGAACCGGGCAAGGGCCAGGAAAGACTGCGGGAGAGTTAGTCATGTGCGTATTCTGCGCCGCTGTTCCGGCCACCGTCGCAGTTGGAGCCAACCTGAACGCCAAGCAGCAGAAGGCTCGGCGCGATGCGATTGCAGAAGGAAAAGATCCCTCCTCGGAGAAACCCATCGTCAAGGCGACATTGGCTGTGGTTCTCCTGCTGGCCATCTGTTCCGTGATCTACCACACCCTCCTTTTTCCGATCTTGCGGGTTTGACCCAGCTCGGCGAGACATGACCGCCGAGGGGTGTTCCCGGTCCGCCCATAGTCTCAGGGCTTCATCCCCTTGAAAATGAGGGAGGGTCATTGGAATCGTCCCTCCGAGGCGACCGGCTGGAAGATGTCGGATTGGGCATTCGCGAGGGTGCCCCTTCGGCCTGCGCTTGAAGAGGCTTCGCGTCGTTCCTCGGCGTGATCCGGCACGAGGGTCGGCGCCTTCCTTCCAACTCAGGTCGGGGGCGCAATCACCTCACCTTCGCGCTCGCAGGGCAATCCTTGGCCTGGGACGCGTCCCAGGCGAGGGTCCAGAACCGCCGGAACCTCCGGGAGCCGCAGCGGGCTCCGAAAAGCGGATCTCTCTGGTCTTCAGGGGCGTGGAGGTTCCTGCCCCGACCGGAATTGGGAGTGCAAGGTCCGTGATCATATACCTCCTTGCCCTTGACAGATGCGGTCAAAGCTGGTAGCATTGGTCTCGTAGGATTCCGGTTGGTTCACGTTGGAAGCAGGGACGACGGTGGCTCACGGGAATTCCCGTGGGCCCTTCTGTTTGGACCGCCCAATGGAACACACGGAACACCTAACACCAACTTGTTCGATTGCCTGAAGGAGGCAAACAGAATGTCCGAGCGTGTCATTGGAACGGTCAAGTGGTTCAACGGCGGAAAAGGCTATGGCTTCATTTCCCGCGAGGGCGGAGAGGACGTATTCGTCCACTACTCCGCGATCCAGGGGGATGGCTATCGCAACCTCGAAGAGGGACAGACAGTTGAGTTCTCCATCGAGAAGGGCCCCAAAGGCCTGCAGGCCAGCAACGTCATCGTCAAGAGCTAACTAACCTTCCGCACCAAACGAACGGCCCTGACGCCACTCGCGTCAGGGCCGTTTCTTGTTCTCGACGCCAAGCGACCCGCTCCAGGGCGCTGGCCGTGAAACCCTCAGAGCTTGCGCGACCAGGCCTCGGGCCAGCGCTCAATCACGACCTTCTTCTGGGTGAAGAATTCAACCGCGTCCCTGGCCTGCCCATGCAGGTCCCAGAAGAGAAGCTATCCTTTCAGCCAGGGAACCGCGCCTCACCGAGGCCTGGGGGCCCAGGTCTCAAGACTGGATCCGCGCAATTTCCACGGGCCGCGGGTTCTGCGGATCCCCCTAACCCTTGGCCTCCCTCTCCAGCCTCTGGGCGAGGCGAAGGTACTTTTCGTGCTCGCCCGCGCCCATTTTTCCTTGCTCCACTTGCTCGAAGGCCTCGACCAACGGCTCCTGCTTCGCCTCCGGGAAAAGCCGGTCCACCATCGGAAACAGATGGCTGTCTTCACTACTGATGTGCCCCCGCAACAGGGCAACATAGGCCAGGGCATTCCGAACGATCTCGGCCTTCGCAGCGGGTTCCCCTGCCGCCAGCGCCTCTGCCGCCGCGCGCATCGCAGCCGTTAGACGCCTGCCCTCCTCGTGTTGGGCGAGCATGATGCCAATCGGGCCTCCTTCATTGCGAACCCCGGCGGCCTCCATGGCAGGGAACAATACCCCCTCCTCCTTGGCATGGTGACAACCGTCTGCGAAGCCTTTCAGGAAATCCGCAGCTTCGACAAAGAACTTCGGCGGGATCGACTCCCCCTTCTCGAGACGGTGAGCTCCAGCTTCTAGGCTGGACAGCACGCCCTCAATCTGCCGATGCTCCTCCATCAGGATACGGCTGGCTTGCATGGCACACCTCCATCGCAACCCATCATGCGGACCCTAGTCCGGTCTTCCGAAAATGGTCATCCGTCCCACCTGACCATGCGACACCCCACCCGGCAGGACAAGCAACGGTCCGGGTTTGGATCGGGCCTAGGAAGCTGTGGCTGAGGCTCTGCCAGCGATTGGCGGAGCCGTGATCCGCAACGGCAGGGATGCGATCCACCAGAGCAGCTCCGTGCCGATCGGCCCCCTCCCCGCTGTCAGACGGATCGCCCTCACGAACTTGAAAGGGCGGGGTTCCCCGCCCTCCACGGCGCCTGGCCGAAGAGCCCTCGACCGAATGCGGGTCGCCTGGGCGGGGCTATGGTCCCGTCCCGAAGTTCACCTCCACGCTCATGCCCGCGCGCAGCCTATCCGGTTGGGTCTCGAGATCGATGGTCGCCTTGTACACGACATCACCGCCCAGAGTACTCGCCAGGGGCGAGATGGCGCTGACCTGCCCGGCCACATTCTGATTGAGGTCTTTGAGCACGACGGTGACTGTCTCCCCGACCCGAACCTGGGGAACATCTCGCTCGCTCAGATCCGTGGTCTCCACGTGGAACCGAGACACGTCGGTCAGGTCGATGAGGATCTCGCCCGGCACGGCATTCTCTCCGGCGACCACGTTCACCGCCGCGACCGTTCCAGAAAACGGCGCAACCAGACGCGTGGCGGCCAGTTGGTCCTGCGCCGCCGCCAGTTGGCTTCTGGCGTTTTCCAACTCGGTCAACTGGGCCCCCGTCGCGCCCTGGGGAACCTCCCCACCACTGACAGCGGATAGGTAGTTCTGCGCCTCGGCGAGGCTCGCCTTGGCGACCTCATACTGGCCTGTGATGAGGTCGACCGTGGATTGTGAGGCCCCCTGGCCGGAAGACCGCTTGGCCAGGTAGTCCGACTCGGCTTTCTGCTCTGTCTGCAAGGCGTGGATATAGTCGAGATAGGCCTCCTGGACCTGGATCAGGCCGGATACCCCCAGATCGTGGTGGTTCGCGACGTAATGATAGCGAGCGGTCGCTTTCGCCAGCGAGTCCTGGGCGTCAAGCAAGGCCCCCTTCTGATAGTTGACGACCCAATTGTTATAGTTGGTCTGAGCGTCGTCAAAAGCCTTGCGGGCCTGGGCGACGGCCAGCTGGGCGTTGGCGATCGCTCCGGGGGAGTTCAGTTCGGCCAGATTGCGCTGGGCCTGGTCGAGTTCTCGCTGGGAGGCAACGGGATCGAGTTCCACCAGCACTTGTCCGGCCTCGACCTGCTCGCCCAATGCCGCCGGGACGTTAGTCACTCGCCCTCCCACGGTGAACGCTAAATGAGCCTCCCGCGCGGCGACCAAGATGCCCGAGGCGGTTACCCCTCCGGTTGCCGGAGCGAGCGAAGCGACCGGGGTGGAGAGGACCAAGGTTGGCACGGCGGGGGCTGAGGATCCGCCCATACCTGCGCAACCCGCCAGGGCCAAGCCGAGAACCAGTGACAACGAGAGCTTCAATCTCATTTCCTGCTCCTAGGTTCTCTTCCCGCCGGAGCCGTTCTCCGCAACCAGGCCGTCGCGCAGCGTGATAACCCGCCGAGCATAGCGGATGACCCGCGGGTCATGGGTGGCGAAAATGAAGGTGACCCCGGTCTCTTTGTTGAGGCGCGTCATGGTTTCCATGACTTGTTCGCCGTTGGCGGTGTCGAGATTGGCGGTCGGTTCATCCGCCAGAATGATGGACGGCCTGGGTGCCAGGGCCCGGGCGACTGCCACGCGCTGTTGCTGCCCTCCGCTCAACTGGTCCGGGCGATGGCCGGCGCGGTCCGCCATGTCCACGGCCTCCAGCAGCTGCCTGACACGCTCGCGGCGCTCCGAGGCCCCCTTGCCGATCAGCAGCAGCGGCATTTCGACGTTCTCATAAGCTGTCAGGGTGGGAATCAGCGCGAAGAATTGAAATACAAAGCCGAGGGTTCCCTTGCGCAGGTCGGCTCGTTGGTTTCGGTTCAGGTGCGTAACCTCCTGGCTGTTGATGAATACCCTCCCGTGGGTCGGAAGGTCAAGGCAGCCAAGCAACTGGAGAAGGGTTGTCTTGCCAGAGCCCGAAGGCCCGACAAGCGCAGTGAATTCGCCGCTTTCGAAGCTGAGATTGATGCCGCGCAGGGCCTGGGTTTCGACTTCTCCAACCGTGAAGCCGCGTGTGACGTTCTCGACTCTCGCCACTTCCATAGAGGTCTCCTAGCTATTCTGCGTGCAACGCTTCCACCGGCTCCAGACGCGCGGCCACGAGGGCGGGATACAGGGAAGCGATCAGCGTCACGACGAGGGCGACCAGCGTGAGGTAAACCGCGTCTCCGGCCGTCAGCAGCGCATAGATCCTGTCCCCGAGAAGGAAGCCGGTCGTCCCAATATTGCCGATGTAGAAACCCACCTTCTCGAAGTAAAGGCACACGAGCCATCCCAGGACCAGTCCGAAAAGAATGCCGCCCAGGGCCAACAGGCTTGCTTCCGCGAGAAAGAGGGCCATGATCCGCCGCCCCTTCATTCCGATGGCGGCCAGAATGCCGATCTCGCGGGTTCGCTCGAACACGGCCATGATCAGGGTGTTCACCACAACCGATGCGGTGATCGCCAGGACGATCAGATAAATGATGACCATGTAGGCATTGGCCAATTGCTCGGTTTGCAGGATGAGCTCGTTCATCGTTTGCCAAGTCTGCACCTGGTAGCCCGGAGCTTGCAAGGCCGCCGCAACGGCCTGCGCTTGGTCCCGGTCCTTCAGCAAGATGAAGATCGTGCTGGCGTGATTCTGGGTTTGGGTAAAGGCCTGCGCCTTCGCGAGCGGCATCAGCAGCGTGCTCTCATCATAGGTCGGCGTATGGGTCGAGAAGATGCCCCGAATGACAAAGGCCTGCTGGTTGATGTCTCCGTTGGAGGTGTTGGCGGAAAGACTCACGGGGCCCCCGACGTGGAGCCCGAACCGATTGGCGAGCGGTTGGCCGATGAGGATGCCCTCCGTATCGCCCGCCGTCAGAAAGGTTCCCGCCACCATCCCCTCCGCAAAAGGAGCATTCGCTGGCGATCCCGGATCGATTCCGATCAGCTGGACCCCGGTGGACTGGTTCCCGGTCGCGAGGATTCCGGTCGCTAACAGTCGGGGCGTAGCCACACTCACCTCAGGCAGGGTCTTGACCTGGGCCGCCAACGCATCGGGATTGGCCACCAGATCCTCCCACTTCAGGCTGCTTTTCGCCTCGACGTACGAGGCGGCCCGGATTTGCAGTTCCCCGGTCACCAAGCTGATGGAGGATTGGATCGAGCCCTGGATTTCCCCCCGTAGGACGGCGGCGATCAACAGAAGAAGCGCCAATCCCAATGAGACCGCCAGGCCCGAGAGAACCGACCGGCGGCGGTTGCGGTTCAGATTGCGGTACGCCATACGGTAGAGTTGCAACATTCCGGTCTGACTTCCTCCTGATCTTCGCCTACACGTAGTGCAACGCGGCCGCGGGCTCGCGCCGCGAGGCCTCACGCGCCGGGTAGAAGGAGGCCAAGATCGCCACCACCAGGACCGGCAGGCCGCGACTGAGAATGGAGCCCAAGGCCAGGGTTGGGTAGACCCGGCCGGTGATTAGGGCCATGTAATCCGTCAATCCCGCGAATTGACTGTAATCGACCCCCACGAATCCCAGTGCGCCGTTCAGCGCGATTCCCAGAACCGCCCCTGCGACGACGCCCACGAGGCCGAGCATGGCCCCCTCGGTCACAAAGAGGGCCATGATCTGGCGCGGCCGGAGGCCCATGGCACCCAGCAGCCCGATTTCGCGGGTCCGTTCATAGACCGCCATCAGCAAGAGATTGAGAACCCCAATTCCCGCGATGAGCAGGATAATCACACTGAATATGGTCATCGCTTCGTTCTTGGCTCCAACGGTCTGTTGCAGGTCCGGAAAGCTCTGGGCCCAGGATTCAATCTCATAGCCCCGCAGTGCGGGGGTTAGGGCCTTGATCACCGCAGGCTCTTCCCCCAACTTCTTGAGCGTGAGGACCACCTCGGTGGTCTGCCCCGCCAGATCATATAGGTTTTGCGCCTCCCCCAGTGAGATATAGACAGTCTTCTGCTCAATCGAAGAAACGCCGATGTCGTATATGCCGACAACCGTCATCGTCCGCTGGCGCATCTGATTGTGTGTCGACCGACCCAACAGAGTAATGCGATCGCCTGTCCGGACGCTCATGAGATCCGCCAGGCCCTTCCCGATGAGGATGGAGTCCTGATCGCCGGAGGTCAGGTAGCGGCCCGGCGTCACGTGCTGTGCAATCACGTCAACCGGGGCTTCCCGCTCCGGCTCGATCCCCACGATCTGGACCGCAAAGGCTCCCTCCCGGTTCGTGGCCAGCCCTCCCGTGTTGATCCGGCGCGAGGCGACCACAACGTTGGGGATGGCCTGGGCGACCTGAACCACGGCCTGGTCATTCGGCAGGGGCAGAAGCGGCAGGCTGTCAACGCTCTGGCTGTACCCGGCCGCATGTACGCGGATGTTCCCACCCAGAACCCGGATGGCATTGCCGTAGATCGCCTGCTCGAAACCGCTGATCATCCCGTCGTAGAACATCATCAGCCCAAGACCCAAGCCCAGGGCCACCACCACAATTGCCGTGCGACGTCGATGCCGCCAGATGTTACGCCAAGCGAGCCGCAAATACATCAGCATTCCAGACCCCTTGTGATGGACCCCTTCTCGCCTAGGAGATCTGAGAGACGGATCCGTCCTCCAGAGTACCCCGTGCCTCCCGCCCTTGCTGGACATTCCACTCCCTGAGTGACGTGTTGAAGATCCTGTTCAGGTGGTCGGCCCAGTCAATAGCCTTCTCGAGGCGAGATCGAGCCGGGTGCCCGGGAGGGATGGAGGTCAACCCCTGCTCCGCAATCCGCCTGAAGGAAGCCACGGTTTGGAGGATCGCCAGTGATCTCCGTTCCCAGGCCGTGTCGGAGAATACGTGGTACGTCGCCCGGCTCCCTGGAAGGGAGGCCTTTTCGATCAACCCTCCTACGACCAGCAGGCGGATGTTCGTGGAAACACTCCCACGGCTTACTCTGAGAGCTCGAGCGATCTCCTCGGCCGTGAGTGGCTGTTGGGTAACGAGGAGCAGCCCGAGGATGCGCCCGCCAATGCGCGGGACCCCTTGGCTCTCAAGGTAGGTCCCCACGTTCTCGACGAATCGGCCTAGGGCCGGCGAGAAGTCAGGCACCTCGACGTCCTTGGCAGCCCGTTTGGGGACCTTCACGCCTCAACTCCTGGCCCGGATGGTATTCGATCCGGCTATTTCAGTCAAGACTAAGAGGACTGAAATCGCGTGATGGCAATCATGTCAGTCGCCCTCCAATTGTGGCTGGCTGAGGGGTTTCGAGCGGAGGCCTGGGTGTCCACACTCACCCGAGACCTTCCCGTGGCCGTGATCAGCCCTCCGGGGCAGGCGTTTGGCTGCCCGGGGATGACATCGATGGACCTGGGTTAGCCAGGCCTGGCTCCGGTCACCTGGATCGCGGGCAGCCGCCAAGGTGAGCACGACCTTCACCGCTGCCCCGCAGAACCCGAGCATCGAATTGACATTCTGGAGGGCCGGTCTGGCCTGATGGCCACGTCGGCTGGAACAATCGCCGCGGTCGCAACAACCGCGGAAACCGGGTGGGTGAGGAACAACACACGCCTGGCCCGGACGGCGTGGTTGGAGCCGGACGGGTTGTCGCTGCCCAACGATGAGAACAGCTTGCATCCTTGTGGTGAGAGCTCCCGGCTCCGGCGTGCAGATCGGAGTCCCCAGACCTCGCAAGCCGCTGCACTAGCTCAAAGCGATCCATCCTTCGGGAGGCATTTGAACACTGATCTGTACTTGGCCCATCTTGAATGGGGGACCAGCGGGCTCCAATCTCATAGGAGCAGCAATCCAAAACCAAGAGACTCAGGCACCGACGCCAGACCGGCCCAATTCCCTTTGCCCTCCCCGACGCATCGCAAGGTGGGCGCTGCTATGCCAAATCCTGTCCACGCACGATTCACGCTTCGGCGGTCTCTTGAGAGGGACACTTTATGCTACACTCCTTTCACTCCGAGTGACCAATGCTTACCGACCCGGATCGCAGGCGCATACTAATCTTCCTCGGGTTCGCCTTCGGCATTGCCTGGCTCACCGCGTTGGTGATCTACTTGACGGGCGGGCTGACCCATGGGCGGGTTCTTGCTCGCGGAATACCCCTGGCGCTCGTTCTCTTGGCAACGACCTATATGTGGGCACCCGCCCTGGCCAACATCTTCACTCGCCTGGTGACCCGGGAAGGCTGGCAATACGTCGGCTTGCGGCCCTATTTCAAACGCGGCTGGCCCTATTGGATCTACCCTTGGGTGTTGCCGGCGGTCCTCACAGTGCTGGGGGCCATCCTCTTCTTCGTTCTGATGCCCCAATACTACGGCGGGTTGGATCAGGCGCGCAGCCAGCTCCAACGCGCCGGCCTGTCAATCCCTGCCAACCTGGAACTGTTGATTGCCCTGGAGACCCTGGGAGCCGTGCTGATATCGCCGCCCTTGAACGTGGTGGCCACATTCGGAGAGGAGTTTGGCTGGCGGGCCTATCTGCTGCCCAAGCTCATGCCGCTCGGAGGCCGTCAGGCGGTCATAATCCTGGGGTTGATCTGGGGCGTCTGGCACTGGCCGGTCATCGCGATGGGGTACGAATTTGGGATGCGCTATCCCGGGTTCCCCTGGTCGGGTATGATGCTGTTCCTGCTCTTGACGATTTCCGGCTCAGCCCTGCTTTCCTGGGTTGCTCTGCACGGGCGAAGCGTATGGCCCGCGGCCATCGGGCATGCCGCCCTGAACGGCATCGGGAACATTGCGGCTATCTTCACCAGGGGCCAGCCACCGTCGCTACTGGGCCCGGCCCCAGTTGGGCTGATCGCACTCGTACCCTTTCTGATCTTTGCGCTGATCTTGTTTCTGAGTCGGTCGGCGTTCGAACCCCAGGTCCCCAACAACTTCCCATGGCCCGCTCGGGAGGAGACTTCACCGGCCCTAGGAACATCGCTCTAAGAACATCTACCGGCATGCGCGGGTTCTTGTGAAGATTTCGTGGCCGAGCCTTCCATTGACCCGATGGGATCGGGGCCACACACCCGGCAGCTTGGCTAATAAAAGGAGAACCCATGAGAAGATTTGCGAAACGACTTTTTGGAGAAGGGGTTTTCGGGACCGGGTGGATCAACGCCGCGATCTGCCTCGTGCTGGCCGTGGCGGTCTACTTCACCAGCGGGATCTATGCTGCGCTCAATCACGGGCCGGCCGTATTAAACTTGAGAACCCCTCTGGACGCGGCCCTGCCTGTGGTCCCCATATTTGTCATACCCTATGATTCCCTGGAACCCCTGGTCTACGCCACCCTGATCATTTTCCTTGTTTTCCGGACCCGCGTTTTCCAGTCGGCGTGCTTGGCCCTCATCTCTGCGTGGCTGGTGAGCTATGCCTTTTACTTCTTCCTGCAGACCGAAGTGATCCGTCCGGTTCTCACCGGGACGGATCTCTTGACCCGCATGATCCGAGACGTATACGCCGGGGATAACCCCTTCAACGATTTCCCCAGCCTGCATACCTCCCTCTCCACCATCCTGGCGATCCATTGGTTCCACATCGATCGGCGATTGGCAATCATCCTGGCTGTATGGACCGCCCTCATCGTGGCCTCCACCGTGCTGATCAAACAGCACTACGTTGCGGATGTGGCTTCAGGGCTCTTGCTCGCCTTCGGTCTTTCTTGGCTGTACACGCGGGTCCTGCTGCGCAAAGCTTGACGTGCCTGCACAGAGATTTCGCGGCAAGGCCTCGGCCCCAGCCTTCGCCTGCTAAGGCATCGGAGGGGGGGGTTGATCGGCTGGGTGCTTTGCAACCAGCGCCTCTCAGTGCAACTGGAGTGGGCGAGGGTTTCCAGGACTATGTGCTCGTGAAACGGTGGCCAGAGGCATCGGCTGCTGCTCTGCCGAGCGGCTTGTCCAGAAGGAGATCGGCAAGGAGCGGCGGCACACCTCCCCGCTGCTACAATGGTCGAGTGTGGTAGTGGAACGGGCTTCCGCGGGTTGTCGTACGCGTCACCGACCAGTTTCGCTTCTTGGGGTAGACTGGACCGGCAGTCCCGGTCGAGCTTCCCTGGTCCAAGGAAGAGGGTCCCGGTCGGGATCGCGGGAGGAGGCAATTTGTCCCCGGCATCCCGGCCCATTTTTGTACAACACGCATTGAAGCCCTGTAGGTCCTAGTCCCGATGTTCGACAAACCCAACTCGCCTTCTGCCCCGGCCCCATCTCCCCCGAAACGGAGTCTCCTGTCCTGCCTGGTTGTCTCGATCTGGGTGATCAACCTGACGGCTCTTGCATTGCTCGGGGTCGCTCTGCTGACGGGGAGGTTTGGGTCTCTGCCGCGCCTGCCACTGAGCGCCGGCCTGGCACGCGCCCTGCGAGGCTCAGCCACCCCCACTCCGACGCAGATCCCTTCTGCGACCCCGGTGCCGGCGACGTCTGTTCCCTCCCCCACGCTCACGCCGACAAGTACGCCAACCTTCTTCGCCCTGGTGGTCCCATCTCATGCCCAGGTGGCCACTCGGGAGGCGGCCTTCACGCCCACCGTGGTGCCGACCCCCGTTCCCCTCGTAATTGGTCAGTCCGTCCAGGGACGACCGCTCCAGGTCTACCTGTTTGGATCGGGACCCTTAAAGCGCCTGATGGTTTTCGGTATTCACGGGGGCAGCGAATGGAACACAATCGCGCTGGCTGACCAGTTGATCCCTTATCTCTCCGAGCACCCGGAGCTAATCCCGGCCGATAACACCCTGGCCATCCTGCCCTCCCTCAACCCGGATGGCCAGGCGCGCGGGCAGAGCGCCGCGGGCCGTGGAAATGCTCACGGGGTGGACCTGAATCGCAACTGGAATGCGTACTGGCAGGCCACTTGGCCCACCCGCGGATGCGACAACGCCATCTCCCTGACGGCGGGAGACCATCCGTTCTCGGAGCCCGAGACGCTCGCGCTTGAACGCTACATCGTCAAGGAGCACTTCGACGCCCTCATCAGCTACCACAGCGCAGCCCTCGGCATCTTCCCCGGCGGCAATCCACCCTATCAGCGCTCGGTGACGCTCGCAAACGCGATTGCGGTCGTGAGCAAGTATCCCTACCCACCGGTCCAGACCGGATGCCTGATCACGGGGGACCTGGCGGACTGGGCCGCCCTCGATGGGATTGGGGCAGTCGACCTTGAACTTACCGACCACGTGAACACCGATTTCGACGTCAACTTGCGAGTCCTGGCGGCGCTCCTCGCCTGGCGGCGCTCGTGAGGGCCATACGGGTCGCGGTAACAACGACGAAAGCGGACGACGGCAGAATCGAAGCTCGAGGCACCAGAGCAGCACCCCGCAGGGGAAGGGCTTTGCCTGGACGGAGCTGTCGAGGACATGCCCGGCCCATCCAAATTGCCCACGGGGTCTATTCCAGATTCAATGAGCCTTGGGCAAGGGCCTGCTGAAGGTCTTCCCTCAGAGCTCCAACCCATTTACCTAGATTGGTCCGGGATGATCCCTTCGCGGGGCCTTTGCCACTTGTCTCCGTCTTGATTCGAACTGGACTCGATCAGCTGTTGACTAGGGGAGATACAGCCCCTCCAAATCGCCGTGCAGCGCAGGCAAGAGATAGGCCTGACAGCCCTCGGGCTGAAGCAACACGACGGTGCGATCGTCCGAGTTGGAGTTCCCCAGGCTGACCCCCAACCAGCCGCCGTTCGGGCTCCAGAGAATCCCGGTGATCGCCGCAGCGGGTTTGTCCAAGACGAGACGACTTTCGGAACCGTCGGTTCGGATAAGATACAGGCTGCTGTTCTCGCTGTCACGGTAAGCAATCCAGGCGCCGTCCGGCGAGAGGGCCGCCCCGGGGGCCTTGCGGGAGGCGTTTTCAAGATCAAAAAGGTCTCTTGAGGCGCCGCTGGATGCATCCACCTCGATCACTTTCCAGGCACTGCCGCCGGTGTAGGGAACGTTGACATAGAGTCGGGCGCCGTCCGGGGACCATCCGATAATCGATTCGTAGCTTAGCCCTGATGCCTGGCGGGCCAGAGTACCATCTGTCGGGATAATGAACGCGCTGTCGGCGTCCCCACCGATGAAGGCGATCTGTCTGCCATCGGGCGACCAGTGCAAGTCAAACGCCCCGTGAGGGTCCTTCAGGACTCTCTCCTGGCTCGTGGCCAAGTCCAGGATGTGGATCCCTCCCGTTGCCGGGTACGCGATCTGGCTCCCGTCGGGGGAGAGAGCTCCCCAGCTTCCATCCGGAACCAGTACCCGTTTTTGGCTCCCGTCCAGGTTGTAAAGAACAATCCCCCATTTGCCGGAACTGTCCAGCGGCTCGGAGAAGAGCGCCTTCCCGGTCAAATCCGACGGAGCGGGCTTCAGTTTGCCGAGCGAGTCCGAGCTCAGGCAGACGCCGGGCGCGGGTGTCGGAGCGGCTGGCCAGCTTCTACTGGGCGTGGGGGGAGACCATTGGCCGTGCCAGGAAAAACTGCCGGTGATCGCCTCCAAGTCGGATACGGTGACCGTGAGTCTGCCGGTCGGGATCCGCGGATAGCTGACGTCCGCGAAGAACACCCCGTTGGTCAACCCCCCACCTCCGCCACCACCGCCTCCATTCGGGGTATAGCCTGCAATAGCCACGCCGGCCCCGACCACCTGGGGATCGGCCTCGAATTTGAATGAATAGCCCCCCCGCGAATCGGCCGAGATCGAGACCAGCTTGAGAATATGTCCGGCCAGTTGGACCTCCTGATTGGGCGTCCATTCCTGGCCCGGTTGCGGGTCGGAACCGGCGTCGAATTCGAATTCCGCTTTGGCATTTGGGTCGATCCGGCTGATGTCCACCCCTGACCAAGAGAGGGTGATGGGAAAGGCAAGCCCGGCCGCCTTGAACTGCACCACGAAACCGAACTCGCTGGAAGAATTGTTCCCGCTCGGGGGCTGGATGTCTTGCGGAATGCTGTAGGCCACGTCCTTGCCCGCCCTGTCGCGGATCGCGATCGGGCTGGTGGTCTGTAGCCACACACCCGGCTGAGCCTCGGGGAGGAATTCCCCGGCCAGAATATACCCATCGCTGGTCTCGATCACCTGATCAATTTGCAGGCCAGGTTCCTGCGTGGCCGAAGGCGTCTCAGAACCTTCGCCTGTCGGTTCAGGAGAGGGGGACAGCTCCAGCACCGGCATCACGGTCAGATTGGTCGGGGCCGGCACGAAACGCAGCGGCAACTCCCAGTTCTCCGGCGCGGCTCCAGGCAGTGTCTCCGGAATGCACGGCAGAACAAAAACGGCCTGGTTCACATTCCCGGGGACGGGTGGCATGTCTGCCGACCGCGCCAGCCTCGTCCCGTCGGGGAGCCGCAGGTATTCCGGCTGCAAGCAGCCAGCTACATCCTCCCGGTCGGGGTAGGCCGCACGCGGAACGCCGAAGATCCGGTATTCGATATGGGTTCGATCCGCCGTGAGGATGGCACTCGTCACCGTGACGGTGATGCCGCCACGCGTTGAGCTGACCGGCTCGGCCAGGACCCGGATCGGTTCGGTCTCATTCACGATCCCGACCCCTGGGATATATCCGAAGAACTGCCTCAGCGCGGCATACACGCGCTCCGGGCCAACAAACAGGGCTGCCGCAACAAGCGCTGCGACAACGACACCCAGAACAACCCAGAGCCTCCGGCGGGCAGGACCCTGTCTCTGGCCGACGGCAAGGGACTGAGTTCTCGGACCATGAACCGGCATCCGTCCCCACAGCGCCTCGACAAACTCCGTCCGTGGCCCCGTCATCTGAGTGGCAGCCCGGACGTCGTCCTCGAACGAGGAGAGAGAGCGCTTATTCATGGTCACCCCCCATTTGCCGCTGCAAGCGGGCCAGCAATCGCGTGATGGCCTTGCGGGCCGCCTCTTCGCTTCGGTCGAGGAGCGCGCCGATCTCGGCGTAGCTCAGTCCAGCCACATAACGCAGCCGCATCATCTCGAGCTCTCCCTCAGGCAGCGCGCGGATCAGGTGCTCAAGGAGTTTCACCTCGTCTCTTCGAACGACCTGCGCCAATAAATCGGGGTCCGGTGCGGTTCCCTCGGACTCCTCAATGGGAACTTGGCGGGGAGGTCTGCGAAAGTAGTCCCGGCACTTATTGCGGGCAATTGTGAACAACCAGGCAGCAAAGTGCCCACGATGCTGGTAGCGGGGCAACTCCTCGCAGACCTTGAGGAAAACCTGCGAGGTCAGATCCTCAGCATCCTCAGGATGTCCGACTCGATGGAGGAAATACCTGTAGACGGGCGTTACCCAATGCAGGTAAAGGTCTTTGAATAGCGCAGGGCTGCTCTGCGCCGCCTGGATCAACGCCGCTTCCTCTTCTGGAGACCAGGGCACCTCGCTCAAAGCGGCTGGGACGGGTTCGGCCATGGCCCTCCCTATGGGCGGAAACACTGGGTGCGCATTACTATATAAATAGAACGATCCTCCGCGTCAAAGCGGACAGAATTCGGGGAAGCACACGGAAGAGGTCCACGAAATGGGCAGGATAGTAGAATGACAAGGCTAGGGACTTGATACAAGGACTTTGCCCCCCCGAAGTCCGCGATGTGGTCCTATCCGCACCCGCCGGGGGTCTGCAGGTTCATCGGCGATGCTTCGCTGCCAAGCGAGAAGCGAGCCCGTTTCAGTCCAGAGGCCTTGAGAACATGGGCGAACCCACAACGCCCCGAAGAGGCCCCCTCGCCTGGGCAGTTTGAGAGAGCATCATTATTTCGCAAATGAAGCCAGATGTTCGGCGAGCAACCTTTTCTCCCGCCCTATCAGGGCTGGCAACAGGCGGCCCGCTGGGTTCTCCGTCCGCAACTCGTCCAAGGTCACGGGAGGTGCAAAAGAGAGGCGCGGGGAGAGATACAGGCTGCCCGGAAAGAACAACTGCTGAAGCACCTGTCCAAACTCGGCCAGACGCCGCTTGTCAAGCGGCTCGTGGCGCAGCCAGGTAACTGGACTCCTTGCCCAGCCGGGCGACACCGCGTGGCTGACGATGCACAGGAGGACCTTGGTCCTCGGAGCAAATTGCAGAAACAGATCGACACTGTGAGACCAGAGGTCGATATTCCGGGCCGCCTCCTCGGATACGGCAGGGTCCGGATCAATCTGGCCCGAACCTTGCAGCAGGACGACGCCACCGTCCCGCAGGTGCCGGAGGGCCTCACGCGTTTTGGTCATGCGCTCTTTTGCGTCCAGATTGAGAAAGATGAAGTACCGGGAAGCGTTCGGGAGACCCATGAGAAATGGGATGTCCGAAGCGAAAATGCGAAGGTCTTTCCGTTTCAGGCGAGACGCAACCATAAGCATGTCGTAGGTCCCCGGATGGTTCGACAGGACCAGAAGCGGGCCATCCGCGGGTATCAGCTCGGTCCCCCGGGCCGCCAGGTCCCGGCACCAGTTCGTGAGAGCCCATTCTGCGGCGATTGGAAATCCTTGCTTCGTGCACATCCGGTCGAAGGTCATTCCGATTTCGGATAGCCGGTCTGTGGCGAGAGAAAACAGCGGCCCGAAGGCCCTCCGAGCCCGGCCGTGCTCGGGGCGACCTAGGGCCTTAAAGATCTCGCCAATCAAAGACTCACTGAGGGCCTTCGTTTCCGAATCCATGCTCGCCCTTGTGACCCGCCGGGTCACCGTAGGGACCCCTCTCTCCCGCGGACCTCGTCGAACGAGGCACGACTCAAGTCGGCCCAGGCCAGGGATCTTCCGCTCTCACAGCCCACTGCGCCGGACCAGGTGACCCCCGAGCGGGTGTTAGCAGAGCGGGTCCTCGGCCACAAGTCTACAGCAACCTCATCAGGGCGCCCAACGCTTGCAAGACGCCCGAAACCTGATTTGCCCGCAAGAAGGCCTCGGCCCCCTGGCGCGGTCGGCGGTCGGCCGCCAGCCCGCTCGCCGACATTTGGCAGCCTGACGATTCCCATGGTGTCTCTATGGCTCTTGTCATGGACTCCCCCTGCGAGGCCTCCTAGCACCTGGCAGTCCTCACTTTACGGGGACGTTTCCTTGGGACCGGCGATAACCACAGCCCGCTTGCAATATTAGTCCAGCCCGGTCCCTCTCACTGGCCTCGCCAGGGCATACCCCAAGCACAACCGCGACCCAACCCGGATCTCTTTTTGAGCCACTTGACCGCAGCGACCCAGGGCGACGAGGCATAAGATAACCATCTTCTCTCCCCTGGATCGTGTCGACCACGCCAAAGCGACCTATCGGGTACGGTGGGACCGCGTTTTCAATCGAGATCTCAGCCCAGGCGAGAAGGTCTCGCAGGAGGCAGTGGCTCGAGGTGGGAATGAAAGCGGCGCGCGGATCGGGCCGCAGCAAAAAGCCGTCTGACGCGCACCCAGCGAGTGGCATGTAAGCCGTGCCCTGTGGTTTCGGGTATCCTTGGGTTAGCGCATGGGCGCGCGAAAGGTGAGGAGAGCCATGAGAGATGTCCTGGCCGATATCCTGAGGTGGAGCTCGCAGGGAAAGGCCGTGGCGCTGGCCACGGTCGTTCGCACCTGGGGTTCCTCTCCGCGCATTCCCGGCTCAAAAATGGCGGTCAGCCTCTCCGGCGAGATGGCTGGGTCGGTGAGCGCAGGCTGTGTCGAGAGCGCGGTGGTCGAAGAGGCGCTGAGCGTGCTGAAAACCGGACGGCCCAAGTCGCTCCACTATGGGGTCGCCGACGATGCCGCGCTGGAGGTGGGCCTGGCTTGCGGCGGGGAGATTGACATTTTCGTGGAGCCGCTCGCCCCCCTGCTTCGCCCGGGCCTGCAAGGCGCACCGAGCGCATTCGACCGCCTGCGAGCCTCGCTGGAGAAGGGATCGCCCATCGTGCGCGCCACGGTTATCCGGGGACGCGCGGATCTGCTCGGCCAGACTCTCCTGGTGGAGCCGGATGGCACCGTCGCCGGCTCGCTGACGAGCGACCTGCGCGCGCAGGTCTTGCCGCAAGCGCGGGCCGCGCTGACCGTCCCGGTCGCCGAGACCCATGCCTATCCCGCCGACACCGAGATCTTCCTTGAAACTCAGCTCGCGCCCCCCACCCTGGTCGTGGTTGGGGCCGTGCACATCGGAGCGGAGGTGGCCAAGATCGGAAAGCTACTTGGATTCCGCGTGGTCATCGTCGACCCTCGGCGCGCGTTTGGGACCGCCGCCCGGTTCCCGGAAGCCGACCAGGTCACCAACGCGTGGCCGGACAAGGCGCTGCAAGAGATCGGGCTGACCCCCTCCACCGCCGTCACGGTCCTTTCGCACGACCCAAAGATTGACGACCCGGCCCTTCTGGTAGCACTGCGCAGCGATGCGTTCTACGTGGGCGCGCTGGGCAGCGAGAGGACGCAGAGGCTGAGGCGCGAGCGCCTGCTGGCGCAGGGGATCACCTCGGCCCAACTCGCGCGCATGCGCGCGCCGATCGGGCTGGCCCTGGGGGGCCGCGCGCCGGAGGAGATTGCCCTCAGCATCTTGGCCGAGATTGTCGCCGTTCGCTGCGGGTCCGCGCTCGCGCAACGCCAAGGGCCGTCCGCATCCCCTGGTCCGGTGGGAGCGTCCTGAA
This sequence comes from Anaerolineales bacterium, assembly GCA_050012135.1. Classification (GTDB taxonomy): domain Bacteria; phylum Chloroflexota; class Anaerolineae; order Anaerolineales; family RBG-16-64-43; genus JBEKHT01. The sequence goes on from JBEKHT010000023.1 coordinate 27,415, forward strand.
CCCTCAGCCGACCGCCTTGCGAGGGGCTCCGCGCAACTCGAGCTACCGCGAGGGATCTGGCCGCCGAGCTGCTTTGTCTTGCGGTTTCGCCTGCCGTCGGGTGTGCGGCACGACCGATCACCCAGCAGAGCCGGAACGCATGGCCGACTCTGCTCGAAACCGAATGAGCCTGGCGGGTGAGCACCCCCGAGCCACGGCGCTTCAACCACTCCTGAAGGCGGTCCTCCATGGGTCATCTTGAAACCCATGTGCCGACCGTCCCACGGTCTTCCACCGGGTGGAGCTCGTCAAACAGGAGTTGCCGCATGAAAAGCCCCAGCCTTCCACCGCGGAGAGAACGGGCCGGAACGCCGCGGAGTGGATCTCCCCCTAGGCCCTTCCACTGAGCCAATCCGCCACTCCTTCCAAATCCTCAAAGACAAGCGAAGGCTGGAAGGGCGAATCCCTCAGATCCTCTCGGCGGGTCTCGCCGCTCAGGACCAGAAGCGTGGCAATCCCCGCCGTGCTCCCCAGGGCAATGTCGGTGTAGAGCCGGTCGCCGATCATGGCCAGACTCTCGGGTGGCAGTCCCAGCCTGCGCGCTGCGGCGTCCACGATCCAGCGGTTGGGCTTGCCGATGACAACATCCGGCTCCCGGCCAGTGGACGCTTTCACGAACGCAATCATGGCCCCTGTGTCGGGCATGTATCCCGAGGGGATCGGGCAATTGAAATCCGCGTGAGTCGCCACATACGGCAAGCCGGCCCTTACCCAGTCACACAACTTCCGGAGCTTGTCGTAAGTGAGGCTGGTGTCGAATCCCAGAACACAGACATCCGGGTCTTCTCGCGTCAGGGAGAACCCGTGCCGTCTGAATTCGCGCTCCAACTCCGGCGTTCCCACCACGAACAGTCTGGCTCCCTCATGCCCCTCCCTCAGGTAGAGAGCGGTCGCCTCCCCCGAGGTGAATACCTTGTCCTCCGGGATCGGCAGGCCCAACCGCCGTATCTTCTTCGCGTAGTAGCGCCGATCCCTCGAGGAGTTGTTGGTCAGGAAGAGGAAATCCTTGCTGTGACGGGTTGCCTCCTCAATGAAGCGAAGGGCACCTCCCAGCAGCCGATCGCCAAGGTAGAAGGTGCCATCCATATCCAGGAGAAAGCAGCGAAGGCGAGAAAGAAGAGTCGTTTCCACAATTGTGCCCGTCATCCGTTTCGATTGCCTCAGGATCCGGGCGCCGGCGGACCCTGTGGCCCCGAGATCCACTCTCCTGCGGGCGGGGGCGAGCTCGAGGCCCGCCGCGCCCTCAACCCTTTCTGACGCTGGTCACGAAAGGACGGCCTCAATTCTCAACGGGAATTGGGCGCGATGCGCCGCAGCGAGATTCTTGCCTGCACACCTCGCGGTGATCAGTGGCTCCAGCCCTGCTCCGCCTGCGGCCAGGCCAACCCTCAGCGGGTTACCCCTTCACCGAGCTGGCGGCTTTCCCGCCACACCTCGTGCCACAACCTCTCACGGTCCCAGGAGAGAAATACCAGAAGATCCGCGATGGTCATTCGACGGCGCATGAAGGGCGCATTCTCGAAGGCAAAGCGGACATCGGGTTCGTCCACCGGCGGGGTAAGCTGCCTGAAGTCGAGGGGAGCGCCGATCGCGCGGAGAATCCGGAACAGGAGCTCGGGACGGCAAGTGCGGCTCTGGATTTCCCTGCGCACCTGCGGCCACTCCTGCAACACGGAAACGAATTCCGCTCGGTGCGCATGCCAGGCCTCGAGCTTGAGCCCATAGCCGGACCAAACCTCCTCTCCAATTTTCCCTGCCGGGTCGAGTTTCGCGAACCCAGCGAGAATCTTCGCCTGCATTTGCGGAGCCGCAGGGTAGCATCTCTCCACTTCGACCTGGGTTGGCTCGAACTCATCCAGAAAGTGCTCGTAGGTCGCCGCCCCGATCACCGCGGTCAGACCCACCTGCGTCCCGTGCACCGCGAGCGGCCGGCCGGCGAGCTTGGCCTGCAGGTCGAGCAGGTGCGACATCCCGTGCTCAAAGCCGGACATCGGGGCCGTGGCATGCGAGAGAGACATCGCCAGACCGCCCAGGATGACCAGTTTGGCGAGGACGGCCATGCCCTCCAGAGTGGGGGAGCCGATCCCCTCTGCCTGCTCGAGAAGAATCGCGTCCAGGGAGCCAAGGAGCCGTCGCGGAAGCTCGCTGTATCCCGAACCCAGGCCCAGGCGGCCAGCCAGGTACCAGTCGGGGACGCTGACGAACATCGCCAGCAAGTCCCCCGCTCCGGCCACGGTCATCTCATGGGGCGCATCGCGCAGGGTCTTCAGGTCGCAGATCACGGCATCCGGGTAGCGCGAGGGGAGGGTCCGCTTCAGGCCATGCACAAAGGTTGGGGCCATGTTGGAGGTGTATGCGCACACGCTGTTCGCTGTTGGAACAACGGCAAAGCGGATTCTCGACCTGGCTTCTTGCCCGGCCAGAAAGGCAGCATGCTTGGCAATGTCCATGATCGTGCCCGATCCGATCGCCAGCAGGGCTGCCCCCGACCCCAGTTCTCGCTGGACCCGCTCGATCTGAAACATGTCGGAATGCACTTGACCGGTGCGGTCCGGCTCCAGGACGAGCGCCTTAACCTGCCAGCCTGCGTGAGCCAGCCGATCAAGCAAGAGCGGCTTGAGGGAGTCCCTCCCGCGGCGCATCGGGGTGGGATCCATGACCGCAAGAAGGGGCCCGGCACGGGGCACACTAATCGCCTCGAGTACACCGGAGAGCTGCTCAAGAGCATCCGGCTCAAAGAGCATCGCTTGAATCGGTCTTTGTTCCCCTCTTGGATAGCCGGGGATCCTCTCGACCGCTTCCCAAAAGCGGTCCCCATCGCCTGGATCAAAGGCAAGCTTCATCGCAGAGGCTTCCCTATTTCACGATGTGAGAAGCCGGGCTCGGAGCCCTCGGCCGCGGCGCCAACCCCGGCGAGGGAGTAGTCCGGATTGACCAACCCCATCTCCTGGGGGGGACCGAGGGTGAAGGAGAACCGCGCCCAGGCCGGAACCCTGGCCTGAGGGGCAGGCTGACCGACCAGGATGATCTCCCCGCCAGGTTGAGCCCCCTCGGAGCAAGTCGTAAGCTCACTCTCTCGCCGGCCGAAGTCCTGAGCAGGGTGGTTTCCTGACCCGCCGTGGTCTCGGAGCCGTTGCAGCGACCGGACGTCGGCCCGCAAGGCCGGAGGGTTTCCGGCCGATGTGGCTCATCGCGCGCCCGCTCAGGCCCAAGTCTGGCGGGTTCGGGCGCCGACTGTCCCTTTCCGGAGGAACGGTACCAATATCTCAAGTCCGCAGAACTGGCTGACTCAAGGGCGCCATCCTCTTTCCATCTTGGCTCAGGTGGCCAAAATCGATGAAATGCACTCTCCTTCTCCCCCGCAACGGAGGCGCTGCCAGGCGATCGGTTCGCCCGCCACGCTGCAGCCACAAGGCGATGCCATTCGCTGAAATGCAGCCTGGGTACCCTCACGCTCGCTTGGCCTGGATTGGCCTCTTCAGGAACTCTCCAAGGATAAACGTCACGACGACAAGGACGGCGGTCACCTCCGTCGCGTGGACGACCAGCGCCACCCCGGATTGACTGACGACGATTCCTCCCAGTGCCCAAAGGATGACCAGGGCATAGGCCGCGTCACGGCGGATCAGGTTCATCAGGGCAGTAATCAACACAACGGCAGCCAGGATGATCACCATCCATGCTTCAGAAGAGATCTCGAAACCACCCCATTTCAGGTAGACCAGCAAATCGGAAACATTGGCAATCGTCGCCACCGTGATCCAGCCCAGGTAGATGCTGAAGGGGACACGCACGGCCCAGGTCTCGGCGGCGGGGGAGACCGTTCGGCCTATGCCGAGAGCCAGGTAGGTGACAATCAGCGTTCCCAGCAAAACCAACATCGCGACCAGGGTCAGAGGGAACAGCAAATAGTGCCAGAAGAAGATCCAGGCCATGTTGGCCAGTCCGCCCAAGGAAACCCACCAGCCCGTGGCCTGCAGGCGCGGGTTTTCCCGCTGAGACGGCAGGGCCTGGTAGGCCGCGTAGGCAATCAGGCCGATGTAGATCAGGCCCCAGATCGAGAACACGTACCCCGCCGGGACAAAATAGACATGGAAGGTGTTGGAGATGGCAGCGGTGTTTAGGCCGTTGATGGGCAGGGCGTCCGCCAGGATGTTGACAGCAATCGTGGCCAGGACGGTGACGACTACGGCGACTTGCCGAGTGAGATCTTTCATCTGGACCTCCTTTTCTTTCGCGACGTTCTCCGGGATGGCGATCTGCGCCTGATGCAACCGGGAGCGGACAACAGAAGGGTTGCCGCCAGACCCCGTTCCTTTCGCGGCCGAAGGCCGACCCTTCATCCGGCCCGCGGACGCCTGACTTCCGGGGCAGAGGCCGGCACTCAGGTCCGGGCCGATGCGACCTCCGTCTGGCAGAAAGCCATGTCGAGGTGCCCGCGGCGGCGCGCGCGTATGAGCTGGCCGAGGCCCGCGGCCGTCCCAGCCCAAACAGTAACTCCGTCACCCCGATCCTGGGCTGGCCTGTTCAGCCTCCCGCCTGAGCCTCCGCAGGTCCCCCGTCTGAGGTGGGACGGGATGGCGAAGTATGCCGAAACGCCCCGGTCCTCCCCTCACTCCCTCTACCTGGATGATAACCGACCCCCTGCCCTGCCGCCAGCGGCGCTGGCCCCGGCCGTCTCGAAGTCCCAGGGCATAACCTGGGCCGCCTGCCACACCCGGCTGCCTTGGCTGAGGGTTTCCCTCGGATCGCGGCCGCTCCACACTGCCGACCATCGGCCCTTCATTACGATCCCGGATCCGTTCCGGGTCAACGCAGCCAACTCGCAAACTGTTCCGTCTTGGGACGCCGAGGCGCGAGGCAGAGGATCAGGAGGGCGGCTTCGCCAGCCGCGGAAGGACGGGCCCTGCAATCCGAGACGTCCTCGTCAGAGGCTATTCCACGAACCGGTGCTTCAGGTTCATTACGTCCCGGTAGGGCACCACCCCGAGGATCTTGCGCTCTTGGTCGGTGATCGGCAGCGCGCGGTAGTCGTAGCGCGCGAACATCTCGTAGGCCTCTTTGAGTGTGCTGTCAGGCTCCAGGCTGATGTAGTTGTCGACCAGGACATCTTTCAGGAGCGCATTGTCCTCTGCCTGGAGCAGCTCCTTAATGTCGATCACCCCTAGCAACCGGCCCTGCGGGTCAACGACATAGATGTACATGACCACATCCTTGCCCTTGGCTGCAGTTCGATACTCGTCCTGGGCCTTTTCAACGGTGTAGCCGGGTGGAAAGCCGATGTACTCCTGGGTGGCATAGTCCAGAATGCGCTCCTCGTGGTGATCCATGATCGCGCGTATCTTCTGGGCGTTTTCAGGATCGAGAAGCTTCAAGATGCCGTTCGCCTCCGAGCCCGAAAGGATCGAAAGCACATCGGCGGCCTGTCCCGTCGTCATCTGGTCGACCAGCTGCGCCACCTTCTCGACGGGGAGGGACTCGACCAGATCCCTTTGCACACTCGGCTCGATCTCCTCCAGGGTGTCCGAGGCATGCTCGGCCTCGAGCGCGTCAAAGAGCTGGACCCTCTGGTCCGGCTCCATTTCCTCAAAGATATCCGCCAGATCGACCGGCTCGATGTCGGCCAGCTTCTCCTTGAGCACCTTGAACCGCAGGTTCCCGCGAAAACTCCCGAGATCCTCAGGCAAGGGCTGGATGTACGACCAGGAAATCGTCTTGTCGCGGATCGTTTCGCCCAGGCTGTAGAACCAGTTCGCCAGGCCGCTCAATCCCATGCGACGCAGAAGGCCATAGCGGCTGAGATCGACGTCACTGACATAGAGCGTCCCGTTCCGGAGGACCAGCTTGATGTCATAGACGACCTCCATTTCCCGGCCGTCCATGTCAATCGCCTTCTTGTCCAGGATGTGGTCTCTTAAGAGGACGGCGCGGTCATCCGGCTTCCCGACGAAGGGAGCCAGGTCGCCCGGGGAAAGGGCAACCGCTTTGGGGTCCATGTTCGCGACCGCACTCCAGGGAATCACAGCCGTCTCCCCAAATGGCCGGGAGACCACCAGATGCGTCACGACGGGCAGCGCTTCCTCTTCTTTGATCACCAGATCATCAAGCTTGCCGATGGCCTTCTTGTCAACGGTCACCCGAACTCCCAGGATCTCGCTCAGGAAGAAAGAGGCCTCCATCACGGGCGTTCCAACCTTGGCCTTCGCGTCCATCGGACTCCTCCTCAGTGAGGTGCTACCACCGTGATGAACTTGTAGATCAGGAGAAGGATCATGCCAATGAGATAGGCTCGGAGCAACAAGAGCGAAATCCTCACCATGGGCGTCATCTTGAATCGCGGGGTCTTGTACTTTCGATTGGTTTCCCGGACCAGCTCGGCCAGACCCCGGAGACCATTGCGTATGGATTCCATCGGCGCACCTCCCTCTCCTACTTCAGCAGGTTGGGGAACAAGGTGGTCAAACTGTATCCTGAGGAAAGAAGGATCAGCCCGACAACAATCGCGAAGTCGACCACGTTCTGGAAGGTGGTGTTCCTGTGTTTCCCCATCAGCTCCTCATTGTTCAACAGCAGGATCAGGAACACCAGGGCGGCGGGTAACAAAGTGGTTGCGACCACTTGAACAAAGAGCGTGATCACGACCAGCGGCGCACCCGGGATCAGGACCACAATCCCGGCTGAGACGAGCAGAAGAAAGTAGACGGCATAGAACCAGGGGGCCTCTCTCACCTTGTTGTTCAGCGAGTGCGCCCAGCCAAAAACCTCGCCGACCGCCCAGGAACTGGAGAGGGAGATGCAGATCGCCCCCAGGAACCCGGCATCGAACAGTCCAATCGCGATGAAAGCTCCCGCGTACCTGTTGAATCCCATCAGCGCCACGGCCGCTTCGGCCGCACTCTGGATATTCACGCCGTGGAGCACAGCGCCGGTGACGACGACGCAGAAGATCGCAACGACCACCGTGAAAACCGATCCAATGGCGGTGTCCAGCTGCTCCCACAGAATGTCCTTTTCCTTGAGGTTCTTGTCGACGACCGCGCTCTGCTGGAAGAAGACCATCCAAGGAGCGATGGTTGTGCCGACATTGGCCATCAGGAAGAAGAACATGGTGTTGTTTAACCCGCCGGGGAGATTGGGGATGAGCCCGATCCGGGCCACATCCGACCAATGGGGATTCACCAGAAAGGCGGCCGGGATGTAGATCAGGTTGATCACGCAGAAGGCGAGGGCAAGTTTTTCCCAGGTCCAGTACCGGCCTTGCAGGACCATGAAGGCCATCAGGATCGACACGACCACAACCGTGATCCAGTTGGCGACCCCAAAAATCCGCAGAGCCGCCGTCATCCCGATGAACTCACTGATCAAGGTCAGCCAATCGGTAAGGGTCAGATCAAAGAGGGAAAACCATCCCCAGAACGTCCCAAAGGCATCGAAGATGGCCTCGGCGTGACCGCGCTTCGTGACCGCCCCCAGGCGAACGGTCATTTCCTGGACGACAAATGCAATCGGCCCGAGCAAGACCAGGAACCAGATCAGCCCGTACCCGTACTTGGCCCCGGTAGCGACGTACGTCGTGATCCCGCCGGCATCATTGTCCGCCACCATCACGAGGATGCCCGGCCCGGCAATGATCGCAAGAAGCCTCAGGAACTTCAGGATCCTGCGGTTGGTATAGTAGGCCCTCGCCGCCAAGTCCATCCTGGGCCTCCTTTCCTGACAGCATGCTTTT
>JBEKHT010000024.1:0-34662 GCA_050012135.1 Anaerolineales bacterium
CCTCCTGCGTCCCGTCGGTTTGCCCAATTCCCAAGAGAATGACGTAGCCCGGGCCGATCTCCGCCACGACTTGGCCGGCGGCCGTGACCTTGGCTCGCGAGACTCTTTGGAGGACCGCTCGCATCTCCGTTCCGTTTCTGGAAATCCTGGGCGGGGGAAACAGAACCGTCGCAGCTAGGGCAGCCCGACGGCGTCGCGGACTTCCGCCATCGTGCGGGTGGCAATCTGCGAGGCGCGTCCGGCCCCATCGGCCAGGACGTCCCAGACGCGCGAGGGATCTCGCGCCAGAGCCTGACGGCGCTCTCGGAAGGGGGCCAGTTCGGAGTTGATCCCCGCCGCCAGCCTGCGTTTGCAGTCCACGCATCCCAGGGCCGCCGAGCGGCAGTCGCGCTCGATTTGGTCGACCTCGGCGGCGGGCGTGAAGGTGTGATGCAGGGTGAAGACGTTGCAGACTTCCGGACGGCCCGGGATGTGACGATGGGTGCGCTGGGGGTCGGTCACCATGGTCATCACCCGTTGCACGGTTTCCTCCGGGGTGAGCGCCAGCTCGATGTGGTTGTTCAGACTCTTGCTCATCTTCTGCTGGCCGTCCGTGCCGAGGACCTTGGGGAACACCGTGGTCTTCATTTGGGGCTCGATCAAGACCGGGCGGCCCACCCGGAAATTGAAGGCCCGGACCACCTCGCGGGTGAATTCGATGTGACTTTCCTGATCGATTCCGACGGGGACCGTGTCCGCCTTGTAGAGGGCAATATCCGCCGCCATCAGCACCGGGTAGCCAACCAGGCCGTAGTTGATGTTATGGGGCTGCAAGCGAGCCTTTTCCTTGAAAGTCGGAAGGTCCGTCAGCTTGCCCAGAGGGACGAACATGGAAAGGATGGTGTGCAGTTCGGTGACCTGGGGCACCCGACTTTGCACAAAGACGATGGATTTTTCAGGATCAATTCCGGCCGCCAGCCAATCCAGGGCCATCTGGGCCGTGTTGTCGCGCAGCTCGCCAAATTCCTCGAGGGTGGTCAGGGCATGCAGGTCGACGATGCAATAAACGCAGTCATAGTCCGCCTGAAGGGCCACGTAGTTCTGGATGGCTCCCAGGTAGTTGCCCAGATGCTGGCGCCCGGTTGGGCGGGCGCCTGAGAAAACGCGTCCCTTCCCGGCCATCAGTTGCCCTTCTTGGGTGGGATCAAATTCCGAGGGGCTAGGATTCCCCCAGTTCCTTGGCCACGAGCGTGGCAATCTCGCCAGGTTCCGGGTGGCGATGGGTCGCGAGTTTGGAGTAGAGCAGGCGGGAGTCCAAGCTCACTTCAAAGCGACCTCCGTCCGAGGGGACGAGGCGGATGCCGGAAATCTGGAACTCGTGCTTGCCAAGCAGTTCGGCCGTCAGACTGACAGCGCCTTCGGTGTAGTGTCAAACCGCACAATAGACAATCTCGATTTCATGCATGTCGTTCTCCTGTATCCACCGGATTTGCGAGCGAGTATATCACGGGGTCGAGAACGGCTGTCCTCCACAGGCGACCTCTAGGCCTGCAGCTTCACCAGGGTGACGCCTTCCCCGCCCTCGCTTTCGGCGGCGGGGTCCGTAGAGGCCACGAGCGGGTGGTGCCCGAGCAGGTCACGAACAGCTGCCCGCAGGCGGCCCGTCCCCTTGCCGTGGATGATTCGCACCCACGGAAGCTTGGCTGCGAAGGCCGCGTCCAGATAGCGCTCGATTTCCAGCAACGCCTCGTCGACCGTTTTTCCGCGCAGGTCCAGTTCGATTCCCGGGGAGGGAAAACTCGGCATTCCCAGGGAAGCCTCCGGCGGGGATCCGGCGGATGGCTCGCTCTCCCGCTCGCTGTTCTCGTGAAGCTCCAGATCGCGAAGTTCAGCCCGGATGCGCAGCGCGCCAGCCTGTATTTCTACCTGATCCCCGGACTGGGCTACCAGCTGGCCCACCATTCCCAGCCGGCGGAGTCGCACCCGATCCCCGACCCGGGGTGAGCGGGGCCTCCCTCCGACCCCGGGCAGCTGGCTGGGCGGGGGCGCTTGCTCCAAGCCCTTTTCAAGTTGCCCGAGCTTGTCCTGGGACTGGGCCAGGAGGGCGACCTTTTCCGGGGAAGGAAGACTCTGCAGCTTGCGGCGGACCTCGCCCAATTCGGAGCGGACTTCGTCGAGCTCCCGGGCCGCTTGCCTGCGAGTTTCCTCGAGCAGCCTCTCGCGTTCCCCCTCGATCCGGCCCAGGCGCTGGGCCAGGTCCTGCTCTTTTTGGCTGACTTCTCTGCGCGCCGCAGAGGCCTGTTTCCTTTCGGCCCGCAGGGCATCCCGCTCGCGCTGGATTTCCTCCAGCAACTGCTCGACCTGCAGATCGGAGGAGGAAACCATTTCCCTGGCCTCCTGAAGGATCTGCGCGCTGACCCCCAGCCTCCCGGCAATCGAGAGCGCATTGGAGTTGCCCGGCAGGCCGAGGACGAGGTGGTAGGTGGGAAGGAAGGTATTCGGATCGAACTCGACGCTTGCGTTCTCGACGCCCTCCACGCTGTAGGCGAAAGCCTTGAGTTCCGGGTAGTGGGTCGCCACCAGGGTGGGGATCCTCCTGCGGATTAACTCGGCCAGGATGGCGCGGGCCAGAGCCGAGCCCTCTTGTGGGTCGGTGCCCGCACCGAGCTCATCCAGAATCACGAGGGAAAGCGAGGTGGCCATCCGCAGAATGCGGACAATCTGCTGCATGTGCGCCGAAAAGGTCGAGAGCGACTGCTGGATGGACTGCTCGTCACCGATGTCCGCCAGGAGGGAGTCGAAGATCGCCAGCTGGGACCCGGGCTCCGCCGGGATGTGAAGCCCGCATTGCGCCATCGCCGCGAGCAGGCCGGCAGTCTTCAGGGCCACAGTCTTGCCGCCGGTGTTCGGACCCGTGATGACCAGCGCCGACACTCCCGGTCGCAGGGCGAGGTCAATGGGAACCACGGAGCGGGGATCCAGCAGGGGGTGCCGCGCCCCGAGCAGGACCAGAGGGGATTGCCCCGCAGCAGGGGCCTGAGCCTGAGCTCGCGCGCCCTCCCCGCTTTCGGGATTCCAACCCACCAGAACGGGCTCGCAGGCCCTCATCGCCTCCGCCAGGTCGGCCTTGGCCAGGACCAGGTCCACCTGCGCCAGAGCCTCTGCGCTCTCGCGGATCTCCTCCCCATGGCGGGCCACCAGCTGCGAAAGTTCGGAGAGGATTCGTTCCAGCTCCTCCTGCTCGAGCAGCTGGAGCTCGCGCAACCGGTTGTTCATTTCCACCGTTGCCAGGGGCTCGATGAAGAGCGTGGCCCCCGAGGCAGACTGGTCGTGCACGATGCCCCGCAGCTTGCCCTTGAACTCGGAACGAAGGGGGACCACATAGCGTCCTTCGCGTTGGGTGATCAGGCTTTCCTGGAGGTGGGCCGCATGCTCCCTCAGCAGGCGCTGCAATCGGCCCGTCAAACGTTCATGCGTCCGGCGCAGTTCGCTGCGCAGGCCAGCCAGGCGCTCCGAGGCCTGGTCGAGGACCTCCCCTTCTTCGTCCAGGGCCCGATCGATCCCTGCGGCTAAGAGCGGGCTGTCGTGCAGCCTGCCGCCGATCTCCGCCAAGAGAGGGGCCTCTTGGCTGGCCCGGGTCAAGATGCGGTTCAAGGACCGTGCGGCTGAAAGAGTTGCGCGGATCTGCAGGAGATCGGTGGGTGAGAGCCGGGCCCCCTTGCTGGCGGCTTCGACCAGCGGGCGGATCTCCCGGGCCCCGCCCAGGGAGATCCCCTCCCGGGTCGCCAGCAGCCGTCGCGCCTGGCTGGTTTCCTGCAAGCGACGGGAGACCACCTGGGGATCGCTGGAGGGGATGAGCTCAAGAGCCAGGTCCCGGCCGCCCGAAAAGGAGGTCCGGCCAGCCAGGCGCTCCAGAATGCTGGAGAGCTCAAGGGCCTTCAGGGACTTCTCGTCTATCTCGGTCATCGCAGGCAAACGCACCCGCAGGGCGGCGAGGACGGGCGCTAGAGGACGGCCGCCACAACGGCTGCCATCAGCAGGCCCAGGACCATCCCACCCAACACATCCGAGAGATAGTGAACGCCCATTGCCACTCGAGAAAGCGAGACCAGCGGAGCCCAGACGAGGAGCAACCCGGCCAACCAGGGCGGACCCACGAGACAGCAGACCGCAAACAGCATCATCATGCGGGCCGCGTGACCGGAAGGGAACGAATGCGGATCGCTGCTCCGATAGAGCCAGCCCCATTCTCCCGCCGGCCTCCTCCGGCGGACCAGGATCTTGATCACCATCACGACCAGGGCGGTGCCCGCGATGCCCAGGAGCATCACGAGCGAGCGCCAGCGCCACAGCCCGGCTTCCAGCCAGGCGGTCGCCACCAGGCCGGCCGCCCAGAACCAGCTGTCGCCGGAATGGGCCAGCAGGATCGAGACCGTCCGAAGGAAGCCCGGAGTCTCGGCGACCCGCAGACGCGCCGTGAGGCGGTCGTCCAGCAACAGGAGGGATTGCATCGCGGATCCGGCCAAGTCAGCCGGCCTTGGCCTCCAGATCCCGCCGCACGATCTCATACTGGACGGGTTTGTCGACGTCCATTCCGATCTCCGCGTAGGGACACACGAGTACGCGACCCTTCACTCCCAGGCGCTGGCTCGCCATGGCCTCGGCCCGGGCCAGCGTCAGCCTGCGCAGGATCAGCAGTAGCAGCAGGTCATAGCCCAGCAATGCGGCCTGATGCAGGGAGCTCTTGCGGGCCGCGATCAGCCGTTTCCAGAGTTCCTCATTCTCGGTGGCGGTCGAGGTGCGCACCACGCTCACATCCCCTCCGCAAACCCGCACCTCTTGCAGTCGGGTGTAGCTCCGCCGGGACCCGGGGAAGCGGCCTTCCATGACTCGGTCCTCGACGACCGAATAGTAGATGTCGTCGTCGGTCCGCATCGCGGCGTCGACAATCCAGTCCACCATCGGGGACGCCAGGGTCGGAATGTCGGAGCTCACGAGCAGGGTGTGCCGGGAGCGTGGGTGCAGGCGCAGCACCTCGCGCATGGAGGTCAGCACGTTCTCCAGCAGCCCTTGCTGATTGGGCAGGAAGGAGACGATCTTGGAAAGCGGGGGGAGGCTGCCCTTCTCGAGCCCGACCACAACGATCTGCCCGACTCGCGACGACCCTTGCAAGGCTTCCAAGACCCACTGGACCATGGGCTTTCCCGCGATTCCCAGGAGGGCCTTGGGCTGCCCATGGGTCAGGGGATAAAGGGGTTCACCCGGCAGGGGGATCCCCCCCGCCGTGACGACGGCATCCAGTACCTCAGACATATCTCCTCCGAAACGGCCCCCCAGGGAGCCTGTCAGTTCCCCAATTCCTGGATTTGCGGTTCCAGCTTCAGCTCCGTGAGCATGGTTTCCAGCTCCTGCGTGGTGAGCACGCGCCCCTTGCCGGAGGCGGCGACCAGGGCCGCTTCCATCATATTCGTCCCGAAGGAACGGCCCTCGAACACGGGCGTGGTGGTCACCAGGTAGCGCACGTGGGCCTGGCGGAACTGCTCCACGTCCTGCGGCGTGGTGGTGTTGGTGCAGATCACCTTGCCCGCCAGCAGGTCCGGCATATGGTGCTTGATATAGAGGCAGTCGCCCGCGATCACGCCGGCCCAGTCATACCACTGGGTGAACTTCGGGACCCGCTTCTCCTGCTCCTCCCCGGTCGGGTAGACCCACTTGAACGGCAGGCGGCCCGCTACGGGCATCATGATGCTTGCCAGTCGCTTCATCTGGGAGATCGTGCGCAGAGGGATGGGGATCCCCAGGGCGAACATGAGGTCGCCGAAGATGCACTCATAGCCCGCCTTAATGAAGGAGGTCGACATCCCCCAGCGGTCTGCCCCTCCCGTCATGAAGCAGCGCTTGGGTTGGATCTGCGCTCCAATTCGCGCTTCCATGAACTGGGCGACACGGCTCTCCAGTGTGTTCTTCAACCCGGCGCCATCCACCACGGGAGTTTTGCGGATATACCGAACCATTGGTTGCACCGAATACAGTGGATACCATTTCCGGTCGACCATCAGGCCAAGATCTGCACCTCCGACTCCAAAGGCGTCCACTTTGCCATCCAGGTCCCGGAACATCTCGGCCGCCTTCTGCATGTCCCCGTCCGTGCCAATCCGCTCAATGCGAACCTGCTGCCCGAGAAGGTTGATTTCGACCGCCTTGTCCCGTTTCGAGGATCCGATACTGATGCTGACCGCCCGTCTCATGCTCCCCTTCCTTTCCCTTCTCCCAGGCTTTCTCTCCCGGAACCATGGCCTTTCCCGCGCCAGGCCCCCTCCTTCATCCTAGGGTGCTGGGGATTGGACCCGGACCTGTGCGAGGGGAAGGTCCCCTTGACCTGCGGGAGGTTCTTCCCCGCGATAGTGGCGTATTTCCGGGGTGCTCGCCGCAACCCAGCTGGTCGCGGCGAGGGAGCCCAGCCCTCCCAGGACCACCGATATCACGGCACCCAGCCAGTGTGCCACCAGGCCGGCCTCCAGTTCTCCCAGTTGCGGCCCGCCGTTGAAGAAGATCATATTCCAACTGGTCATCCGCCCGCGCAGCTCGTCGGGCGTCTGCAGCTGCCGCAAGGTCCCGCGGATGACCATACTGATGGTGTCGGCCATCCCGCTGATCGCCAGCGCGCAGAAAGTCAGCCCGAACCAGGGGGAGAGCCCAAACAGCACCGTGGCCGCCCCATAGACGGCCACCGAGGCCAGCAGAACGGGTCCCTGGCGGCGGATGCTCCCGTGCAGAGAAACGGCCAGGCCCGCGACCACAGCCCCCAGGGAGGGAGCCGCATAGAGCAGGCCGTACCCCTGCGGTCCCACGTGCAGGATGGTTTGAGCGAACACCGGCAGCAGGGTCGTGGCCGAGGCAAAGAAGGTGACAAAAAAGTCCAGGAGCATCGTCGAGCGGATGAGCGGCGCGCCCATCACAAATCGGAGGCCCTCCAGGGCGCCCGCCCGGCTGATGACTTGGCGGGAGATCCGGCCTGGGGCCAGCGGACGCATGGCCAGGAGCGCGCCAATCACGGCCAGAAAAGAGAAGGCGTTGATCAAGTATACCCAGCCCACACCGGCCGAGGCGATGGCGATGCCGGCGAGCGAAGGGCCGACGACGGCGCCCAACTGGAACACGGTGGTATTCAGGCTGTACGCGTTGGTGAGGTGCTCTCGAGAGACCAGATTCGGGATGAGGGATTGGCGGGCCGGGGTGTCAAATGTGCCGAAGGCGGCGCTGAGGGCGGCCAGGAGATAGATCGGCCAGACGCTTTGCAGACCGCGAAAGGTCAGCCCGGCCAGGACCGTCGCCGCCACGGCCATTCCACTCTGGGTGATCAGCATCAGCCGGCGCCGGTCCATGGCATCCGCCATCAGACCGCTCAGGAGGCCGAAGCCGATCATCGGCAGCAGGCGAGTGAGACCCATCAGCCCCAAATCGAGAGGGCTGCGGGTAATTGCGTAGATCTGCCACAGGATAGCGGCGGACTGCATCTGCGATCCGGCCACCGAGATCAGTTGTCCAAACCAAAGCAAGCGGAAGTCACGATACCCAAGAGCGACGAAGGATTTCTCTCTCATGTGCCCCAGTCACGCAAATAGAGGAAGTCGTATCCGATCGTTCGGTTGCTGAGCTTGGCGATAGGAGCCGGGACCCGCTTGAACTGGCTTTGCCGAATGCGCTCGACAACCGTGTCTACAAACCCGCGATCGAACCCCGCTTCCACACACTCCGAGGGGCTGAAGCGTTCGTCCACCAGTAGGTAGAGCAGTTGGTCGACCTCATCATAGCTAAAGCCCAGCTCACCCTCGTCGGTCTGGCCGCGCCATAGATCGGCGCTGGGGGCCTTCGCGAGGATGCGATCGGGAACACCCACCGCGCGCGCCAATTGCCGCACCTGATTCTTATAGAGATCGCCGAGCGGGTTCAGCCCACAGGCCGCGTCCCCGTAGAGCGTGGTGTAGCCCAGCAGGATTTCCGTCTTGTTGCCGGTCCCCACCACGATCCCGCCGCGGGCAGCCGACTGGTCGTAGAGGACGATCATGCGAGCGCGGGCCATGACGTTCCCCCGCCTGCGCTGATCCGCCTCTGGGAACCGTTCCAAGAACGGGTCGACCATGGAGGTGATCTCAACCGTCAGGCTGTTCACGCCCGTGAGCCGCACGACTTCTTGGGCATCGGCCAGGGAATCTGGAGAGGAAGTGCGGTAGGGCATCAGCACGGCCAGGACCTTCTCGGGCCCAAGGGCCTGGGCGCACAGAAAGCAGGAAAGGGAGGAGTCGACCCCGCCCGACGCTCCCACGACCGCCCGCTCCAGGCCGGTGCGCTCGATCTCCTGCCGCAGAAAGGAGACCAGGATCTTGCGCACAAGATCCGTATCAATTTGAAGGTGAGGAAGGTAGTCGCGCATGGTCATCTCCCACGGGCGGGCCAGAAAGCGATGGGTCCTGCGGGCACGAGGGGTCGGGAGGGGTTAGCGAATGTTGTTTGTCCGTCCGCTTTGCGCCAGGACACGCTGCAATTCGCGCAGGACGAGCTCCGTGCGCTCATCCCGAAGAAGCGGCAGCCTCGCTCGCGTGCGATGAAGTTGATTGAGGTCCAAGTCCGCCAGGGTCAGGGACTCTTCGTGGAATGGAGCGCAAACCAGCCGGTGCCCATTTGGGTCAAACACCGTGGAGCCACCCCAGAAGTTCAGGCCATCTTCGAAGCCCACCTTGTTGATGTGGGCCACAAAGGAGGTGAAAAGGCTGGCGTAGGATTGGTTGACCTGCTCCACCCACCCGGCACTTTCCAGGACTCCCTTCTGGTGCAGGCCGCGACCCGGCGAGGACGACAGGAACAGCAGGACGTCGGCTCCGTCCAGCCAGAGAAGGTAAGGAGGCGAGGCGTGCCAGAAGTCCTCGCAGATCAACATGCCCATCCGTCCAAAGCGCGTGTCAAAGGCCCGGATCTGGTCTCCCCAGGCGAAAAAGCGCCCCTCATCGAACAGGCCGTACGTCGGCAGATAGACCTTTCGGTGCACGTGCAGGACCTGTCCCCTCGAAAGGTAGGCGCCCGAAATATAGAATCGATTTCGGCAGTCCTCCTCGACGAACCCGACCACCATGTCGATTTTCATGCTCTCGTGCAGGAGAGCGGAGAAGACGGGGTCATCTGCCACCGGACGGCAGGCGACTGTGGAGGCCAGATCTTGCAGGACGTAGCCGGTCAATGAGAGCTCAGGAAAGAGAATGAGCTCAGCTCCCTGTCGGCGCGCTTTCCGGGCGAGCTCGATGTGCTTCTTTAGATTCCCGGCAACGTTACCGAGGGAAGTGGATATCTGAGCGAGGGCGATGCGGAGTCTCACGGGCCCATGATACCACCGCGAATTGCCCTGAGCAATTCCTCTTGCATTGCGGCTCTCCGTTGCCAAGAACCTCCGCCCGGCGAAGGCCAGTTATAATCGCTTCCTGGGAATCGGAAAGGCTTCTTCAACCGAAACGGGACGTGCCAGGAGCCGGGGTTTGCTCGCCAGGGGGGCCGTCGGCGAAGAGGGTCGGGAACGGAATGCGCCAGGGAGCCCCGGACTTCCCTGAGCGCTCGCGCTGGCCGGATCTATGAAAATCAGCCGCCTCTTGACTCAGACCCTGCGGGATCCCCCCGCAGACAGCGAAGTCGACAGCCAGCGTCTCCTGGTCCGGGCTGGCTTCCTCCGCCCGCTCGGAGCGGGCATCTTCACCTACCTGCACCTGGCCAAGCGCTCGCTCGACAAGATCGAGCGACTGATGCGAGAGGAGATGGATGCCATCGGGGGTCAAGAGATCCTGATGCCCGTCATCCGTCCAGCCGACCTGTGGAAGGAAAGCGGCCGCCGGGATGATGGCGGCCCGGAAATGAGCCGCCTCAAAGACCAGAGTGGTCATGACTTGGTGCTGGCCATGTCCCATGAGGAGGTCGTGGCGGATCTGGCGCGACGGGAGCTCCGCTCGTACCGCCAGCTCCCGCAGCTGCTCTATCACATTCAAACCCAGTGGCGCGACGACCCTCACCCTCGCGCCGGCCTCATTCGTGCTCGCGAATTCACCCGGCTCGACAGCTACAGTCTGGACGCGGATGACGACGGCCTGGACCGTCAATACCGGGCCCACCTGCAGGCCTACTCCCATATCTTCCGGCGTTGCGGGTTGCCTGTGATTGCCGTTCAAGCCGAGGGGGGCTGGATGGGAGCAAGTCCGGCCCATGAGTTCATCTACCCGGCCTCGATCGGGGAAGATACGATCTTGCGCTGCGGTGAATGTGGTTATTCGGCCAATCGACAGGTTGCGCGCTTGGGCAGGGGGCCGGCTCTCTCCGAGCTTCCCAAGCCCCTGGCCAAGGTGGCCACCCCGGAGGCGAGCACCATTGAAGAGCTAGCCGCCCTGCTTGAGATTCCTCCCTCGCGGACCGCCAAGGCGGTTTTCCTGATCGCCACGGGGGCCCAGGGGGAACCCGAGGGCGAGCGCTTCGTCTTTGTGATCGTGCGCGGAGATATGAGCCTTAGCGAAACCAAGCTTGCCCATGCCATCCGAGCTCGAGCCTTGCGGCCCGCCACGGTTAAGGAAATCCGGGCGGTCGGTGCGGTCCCGGGCTATGCCTCGGCCATTGGGGTGAGCGAGGCGTTGATTGTGGTCGATGCGATCGCGGCCGAATCCCCGAACCTGGTGGCGGGAGCCAACGAGGAGGGGTTTCACTTCCTCAATGTCAATCTGGGTCGGGACTACCGGGCGGACGTGGTTGCCGACATCGCCGCCGCGGAGCACGGCAGCCCCTGTCCCGAGTGCGGAGCTCCTCTGTCCGCCCAGCAAGGCGTCAAGGTTGGCAGCCTGTCCAGGCTCGGCACCGGCTCCACGGCGCGGCTGGGATGCACCTTCCTGGACGCCCAGGGGAGTCTTCGACCCGTTCTCATGGGATCCTATGGCATGGGCGTGGGTCGGCTGCTGGCGTGCATCGCGGAGGAGCATCACGACTCGCTGGGTCTGTGCTGGCCCATCAGCGTGGCCCCCTTTTCGGTTCACCTCGTGGTGCTGCAGGATGCCTCTGGAAAACCCAGCGAGGTGGCCGAGACATTGTATGAGGACCTGCGAGCGAACTCGGTCGAAGTCTTGTATGATGATCGTGCGGACAGTCCCGGGGTCAAGTTCACGGATGCCGACCTGATCGGGGTGCCAATCCGGTTGACCGTGGCGAAGCGTGCGCTGGCCCAGGGCGGGGTGGAACTCCGGCTTCGAGCGACGGGGCAGACCGAACTGGTCCCAGCGAATTGTCTCGTGTCCCGCGTGCTTGAGCTGCAGACCTCTCTGCGTCGCGCCCTGGCCGGCGAAGCGGCGCAGGTGTCGGGCTGAGCTTGGTCGGCGGGCTGCTTTGGGGTTCCAGCGCAACGGCCTGCAGGCGGTCGCCTGAGGGCGGCCTGGAACCGGATCAACTGGGAGGGGTCATGCCTTTGCCGCTCTTCGATTGGCTGCAGAACCGCGATGTGGTCTTCGTTATTCTGATGGTGGGGATCTGGACGGGCGCGTTTGCCGTTACGATTCCCGGCACGGGGCTGCTGGAGGTGATCTCGGTGTTCTGTTTGCTCTTGGCCGCCGTCGCCTCCCTCACCTTGCCGCTCAACCTGTGGGCGCTCGTGTTGCTGGGGCTGGGGGCGGTGGCCTTTGTGGCCGAGCTGTGGCGTCCCCTGCGCGGGCTCTTGTTGCTGGGAGCGGTGATCTTGTTTTCGCTCGGATCGGTGCTTCTTTTCCGCGGCCCGCAAAATGCGATCACGGGAGTCTCCTGGCCGCTGGCCGCCGGGGGCTCGGCCGTTTCCCTCGGCTTCTTCTGGTTTGTCCTTCAGAGGGCCATGCTGGCCCATCGCAAGCCGCCCGACCTGGATTTGGGTCGTCTGATTGGCCAGCAAGGCCTGACCGTCACGGACGTGGATGGGCACGGCTCGGTGCAGGTGGCCAGTGAGCAGTGGAGCGCCCGCGCGGAGGCACATCTGACAGCCGGCACAAGGGTCGAGGTGGTGGGCCGAGAGGGGTTCACCCTGCTGGTGCGGGCCGTCCAGGGGGAGGCAGGGGGCGGTGGGCAGGACTGATTTCGGGGCCGGGGGGTCCCGGCAGGCGTGGGTTCCCGCGCAGCGGGAGGGCCCATCTGGCTAGCGGAGGCGGTTTCCGATGGCGTTGTTCCAACGAGGGAGGCGGGGCACACAGGAGGCTTGAGCAGGCGGATGGGATCAGTCGAAACGAGGGTAGCCGCTGTTTCGGGTTGGCCAAGGAGGAATTCATGTCGCAGTTTACCGTGTTGACGCTGTGCCTGGGTGTCATTGTGGTGGTCGGCTTGATTGTGATCGTGACCAATTCCGTGCGCATCGTTGCCGAGTATGAGCGGTTGGTGATGTTCCGCCTGGGACGCTGCCTGGGCCAGAGAGGGCCTGGGCTGGTTCTGCTGATCCCCTTCGTCGACCAGGCCCGGCGGGTCGACTTGCGGGAGCAGGTCCGCGAAATCCCCCACCAGAGCTGCATTACGAAGGACAACGCTCCCATTGCGATTGATTTCATCTGGTACTACAAGGTTATGGAGGCGGTTCAGAGCGTGTTGCAGGTCGGCACCTTTGAAATCGCGGCGCAGGGCATGGCCACCACCACTCTGCGCGCGGTCATTGGCAGTATCCCTCTGGACGATGTGCTCTCCCAGCGCGAGCACATCAATATCGCCCTGCGGGAGAAGCTGGACGAGGTGACGGAGCGTTGGGGGGTGAAGGTCACGAACGTCGAGATCCGCGAAATCGTCGCGCCGCGCGAGGTCCAGGATGCCATGAACCGGCAGATGTCCGCCGAGCGCATCCGCCGCGCGACGGTCACGGAGTCGACGGGTGCCCGCGATGCCGCGATCAACGTCGCCGAAGGCCAGAAGCAGGCCGCCATCCTCCAGGCCGATGGAGACCGGCAGGCGAACATCCTCCGCGCGGAGGGCGAACGCCAGGCACTCCTTCTGCGAGCCGAGGGCTTTTCCTCGGCCCTGGACAAGATCTACTCGATTGCCAAGGGCATCGATCAAAAGACGATGACCCTGCAATACTTCGAGACGCTCAAGGCCCTGGGGAGCGGCGCGGCAACCAAGATTGTCTTCCCGCTGGAATTCACCAGCCTGGTTCAGGATTTCGTCCACGGAAACGCCAAGTAGTCGATGTCGGCTGGCCAGCTGACTTGGGCGGACTGAGAGTGGGCCGTAGGAATACGCCCCCGCTTGGGCACGGGGAGTGAAGGTGCCCATGAGGGAAGACCACCCGCAGGGTGGCCCAGAACCCCGTGTGCCCATGAGCGGGTCAGCCGACTGGCCGGATCTGCAGGTCCAGCCTGCCACGATCCGCATGATCCGGGGGGTTCTTCGGCTGGAACGGATCTGCTTTCAGGAGGATGCTTGGCCGTGGGTCGATGTCGCCAGCATCCTCCTGTGGCCCAGCGTGGTCCGTTTAGGGGCGGTCGACGGCCCGCAGTTGATCGGGTTCGTGGCCGGGGACACGCGCTGGAGGCCGCGCACGGGCATGATCGCCACCTTGGCCGTGCATCCCTCCTACCGACGGCGCGGCGTCGGTCGCCGCCTGCTGGCCGAATGCGAGGCGCGGCTGGAGGCTCCTCTGGTTCGATTGACCGTGCGGCTGGACAATCTGGCGGCCATTGCTCTCTATGAAAGCGCCGGGTACCAGAGGCGGGAGACCCTGGAGGGGTACTATTCGCGCGGGGTCGCAGGGCTGTTGATGGAGAAGGTCCGCAACGGGTCGGCTTGAGGTGGGCCGTCCGGCATTCCCCTTGCGCCGAGCGAACCCGGCCCCCGGGAGGGGAACGTCATTTCATCTTGTGGTATGCTGGTTCGCCGAGCCTGATCCCGGATTGGAGGCGGCGTCCGCGGGGGAGCTCGGTGTTTGGCTGGCTGTAGGGATGAAACCTCACGCAAGCCCGGCGGTGGCCGAAAGACCATGGCGACGGGTTGGGCGGTCGTGGGTTGGGGGGCGCTCACGGCCGTTTTATTCCTCCAGGCCTGAGGCCGCTTGCGAACGGATGGATCCATGCCTATTCGTGCCGTCGTTTTTGACGTGGGCGGAGTTCTGCTGCGGACCGAGGACCCGGCGCCTCGCCGGGCGTTGGAACAGCGCTTTGGTCTCCCGGCCGGTGCTCTCGCGGATTTGGTTTTCAACAACCCCGTCTCGCTGGCGGCCTCCGTGGGCAAGGCCACTCCGCGGGAGATCTGGGAGTATGTCGGGCAGAAGTTGGGTCTTGGGCCTAGGTCGCTGGAGCAGGTCCAGCGCGAATTCTGGGCTGGCGATCGCTGGGACCAAGCTCTGATCGGATTCGTCAAAGGCCTCCGTCCGCAAAGGCGGACGGCCGTGCTCAGCAATGCCTGGTCCGATGCGCGCGAGGCTTTTGGGCCCCTGGTGGCCTCGGGCGCCTTTGAGGCGATGTTCATCTCCGCGGAAGAGGGCCTTATGAAGCCAGACCCCCAATTCTTCCAGCTGGCCTTAGATCGGCTGGGAACCCGAGCCGAGGAGGCAATTCTGGTTGATGACATGCCGATCAATCTACAATCCGCCAGCGCCCTGGGGATTCGCACCGTCCCGTTTACGAATATGGATAGGGTAGTGATTCAGTTGAAGGGGATGCTCGGCTTGTCGTAGCCAATCCTCGTTCGGCTCGGGCTCGCTTGGAGGATTGACACGACCATGTCCTAGGGTGGTTGAGGTGTCATGCGGATCACGACGGATGCCCTGCATCTGATCCAAGGGTATTTCCCCAGAGAGCGCAAGTTCTCCCGCAACGCCTGGTTGTTCCTCCTGTCGACCCTCATCGACGGTGTTGCGACCGCGGGCATCTCTCTCTTTTTCAACCTCTACATCCTCGCGCAGGGCTACAATCGCCAATTCCTCGGCCTCGTGAACAGCCTCCCGTTTCTGGTGGGTCTCTTGCTGGGCCTGCCCATGGGAGTCCTGGCCGATCGCATCGGGTTCAAGCGCGCCATGCTGCTCGGCATGTTCATCTACCTCATCACCTACACTGTGGTGATGGTCACCCCCTCCGCGCCGGTCTTGCTTCTGGCGATCTCTGTCTACGGGATCGGGTGGCCCCTGTACTTTTTGAGCACGACGCCTCTCATGATGACCATTGCCGGGAGGGACGGGGGCACCTATCTCATCTCGCTCAATTTCGGCCTGGTAACCGTGGCCGGGGCGGGAGGAAGCCTCCTGGCGGGACTACTGCCGGGCTGGTTTGCAGCCGCCCTGCGAGTCGGGGCGGACAGCGCCCCGGCCTACCGCGCCGTCTTATTGGCCCTCCTCGCCGTAGGAGCTCTCTCGATCTTGCCCTTGTTGCTGATCCGTGAGAATCGCCCCCCGGCGACAGAGGGCCCTCGTTCCAACCTGTTTGGCAACGCTCTGCAGGCCCTGCGAACGCCCACGGTGCGCCGCCTTGCTCTCCCCAGCTTTCTCATTGGAATAGGGGCCGCCATCCTGATCCCGTACATGAATGTGTTCTTCCGGGCCAAATTCTCCCTCGCGAATTCCTGGCTCGGGGTGCTCTTTAGCCTCTCGGCCATTTTGACCGCAGCCGGAACGATTGCCGGTCCGCGCCTTTCGGAGAAGCTGGGAGGGAAGGTGCGGGCCGTCGCGGCGGCGCAGGGCCTTTCCATCGTCTTCCTCCTTCTCATGGGATTCTGGCCCGGTCTTCTCCTGGCAGGTTTCGCCTTCCTGGCTCGCGCGATGCTCATGAACATGACCACTCCGCTCTATTCGGCATTCGCCATGGAGCAGGCGCCCGAGAGCGGCAAAGGGCTGGTAAGCAGTGTCCTTTTCTTGGCCTCGCAGATCGGCTTTTCCTTCGGACCCTTCGTTTCCGGGTTCGTACAGGATCGTTGGGGTTTCCCACCCTTGTTCATCAGCACGGCCATCGTCTATGCGCTGGC
Organism: Anaerolineales bacterium; assembly: GCA_050012135.1. GTDB lineage: Bacteria > Chloroflexota > Anaerolineae > Anaerolineales > RBG-16-64-43 > JBEKHT01. Next base: position 15,952 of record JBEKHT010000024.1, read on the forward strand.
CGCAGCCGCCACGTTTGTCTTTTTCAAAGGGATCAGGGAACCACGAGAGTCGCCAGGATCCGGGTAGCTGGCGGCCTTTCCCACGCAGCCCAAAACCGATGGTGATCCCGGTGCCCGAGCAGGGCCAACCTGGAGCACCCGAAGTTGCCGCGCGCAACGCGCTCGCTTGCGCTAATCATTTGGGCTACCGGCCCTGAGCTTTCCTGGGCGGGTGAGAATTCCGCGACAAGGGCGGTTCCCTCCTCCAAGCGGCTTCCAACCCCGAAAGGACAGCCGCGCAAGGCCCTGGATTCCCTCGCCAGCGTTTTCGAACGGATCTACCCGCTCCCGGGTTGGAATCGAGGCTATAATCCCGGCCAACCAAGCCACCCTCACAAGGGCCAAAGCCTCGTCACTTGAAGAGACGACCTGGGGCACCTAGCTGGACGGCGGGCGTGCTGGCCCAAGGCCCAGCCTCCGCAGCCAACCACTTGCGTGCCCGCTGGGGAGCGCACGGAGGTCGGTGATCGCGTGTCCGCTGTAATCTGCGGACACGCAATTACCAGCCTTGCTCCTCAAGGGAAGGGAAACCATGCCGAAGGTAAAGATGATCTTCAATCCGGAGGCCGATCGAGGCCGCACCGGACGGATCGAGAATGACCTCAAGCATCTGGCGGACGAGCTGGGCGGCGCCGACTGGATTGGCACCGACTACCGCGGGCATGCGGTCCAGATTGCTGAGCAAGCGGGGCGGGAGGGATTTGACCCCGTGGTGGCCGTCGGAGGGGACGGGACGGTTCACGAGGTCGTGAACGGCCTGATGCGCCTGGACGCGGAGAGGCGTCCCCGGTTGGGAATCGTGCCGATTGGCTCCGGCAACGACTTCGCGGGGGGCATCGGTGTCCGCTCGAACCCCTTGCAGGCCCTGCGGAGCGTTTTCTCGTCGAATCGGGCGATGCCCTTTGACGTGGGTTTCATCCGCGGTGACCAGGGCGGACTGGAGTACTGGGTCAACGTCGTTGGAATCGGTTTTGACGCGGCGGTCAACCTGCAGAGTCGCAATGTGGCCTGGGTGCGTGGGTTCCTCATGTACCTCCTGGCGGTGATCCGGGTGATCATCCAGAACTATGACGCCCCGCGCATGGAGATTCAGCTGGATGACCAAACCTTTGAGAAGGAATTGCTCATGTTCACCGTCGGCAACGGAACGCGCGAGGGCGGGGGCTTCATCACGACTCCCGCCGCGAGATTCGACGACGGCGTGCTCGACTTTGCGACCGTGGCCAAGGTTTCCCGGTTGATGATGTTCCGCCTGATCCCGGAGGTCATGCGCGGCACTCACGGTCGGTTCAAGGCGGTGACGATCGGCCGATTGCGGCACCTGAGGCTCAAGGCCGATCGGGCCCTGCCGATTCACGTGGATGGGGAAACGTACGCGACGTACGAAGCCGACGTGCGCGGTCTCGAGGTCGGCCTTGTGCCCGCGGGATTGCGATTGGTTCTTTAGGAACCGCCCTTCCGCCCAGCCCGTTATCGCTTCGTCCCATGGACCTGATCCACGCCTTGGAGGGCCAGGACAGCGGATATTGGCGCATCCTCGGCCGTGCCTGGGGACTCCCTCGGATGGTCGCCTCCCGCGACGACCTGCCGGACCTGGTGCAGGTCATGCTGGAGCCCGGTCGGGTGGAGGCCATGTATCAGGCGCTCTCCCGGGAGGACCGGTCAGGGATCGATCGAATCCGAGCACTGGGCGGCCGGATGCCGCTGGCGCGCTTTTCTGTCGAATTCGGAGAGATCCGGGAGATGGGGGTGGCCCGCCGTGAACGGGACCAGCCCTGGCTCAGTCCCATTTCGAGTGCCGAACGCCTCTGGTATCAGGGCTGGCTTGGGCGGACCTTCTGGGATTCTTCGAACGGTCCGGAGGAGTTTGTCTTCATTCCCGACGATCTCCTGCGGATCATTCCCTTTCCGGCAGCGCAGACTCGGTCCGGCCTTCCGATCCAGACGTACATCCCGCGCCGCGGAGAACCGGTGCTGCGGGCCGGACTCGGCTCGGCATTGGACGCGTGTACTCTGCTCGCCTTCCTCAGGAACTACCCGCCCCGGGCGTCCGCAGAGCCTTCCGGGTGGTCCAAGCGGCATATCCTCGACCGGCATCTTCAGATTCCCGAAGCGGTGAATCTTATCCTGGCCATCCTGGTCGAACAGGGATGGGTCGAGGGCGACCCCTTGCAGCCCGCCCCGGCCGGCGCGCGGGCATTCCTTGAGTTGGAATCCCAATCCGCGCTGGAAGGGATGATCGTGGGCTGGAGGGATTCGCGGTCCTGGAACGACCTGGCCCACGTGGCGGGGATCGTCCTGGGCGCGAAGGCCTGGCCCAACAACCCCCTGCAGACACGCCTCAATTTCGTCGCCGTGCTCCAGGATCTCCCGCAGGGAGAGTGGATACTGATCGACTCGCTGGTCGAAGTGATCCAGAGACAGCTGCCTGACTTTCAGCGGCCGCTGGCGGCCTTCTCGAGCTGGTATCTGCTTGAGGAGACCACCCGCCGGCCGCTGGCCGGAGCGGATAACTGGCCGCAGGTGGAGGGCGCCCTGATTCGCTTCTATCTGCAAGCGCCGCTCCACTGGCTGGGAGCCGTGGACCTCCTGCCCGTCGATAGCCCGCGGGCGTTCCGTCTGGCACCGGTCGCCCAGGCTCTCTGGCAACAGGAGGGGGGAGCTGTGATTGACGTTCCAACGGCGAAGAGGAGCTGGAGAGAGCCCCGGCTGAGAATCCGCCCGGAAGGGACGATCGTTTTCCCGGGGGTTGGATCGGCGCTGAGGAGATACCAGTTGTCCCGCTGCGCTTCCTGGGTCACCCGCCGGGGACAGGACTATGTCTACCGCGTCACGCCGAATGCCCTGCAGCGCGCCCACGGGCAAGGAATTGAACCGGCGCAGGTGATCGCCCTGCTCCATCAGTTGGGAGAGGGCCAGGTTCCTCCGCAGCTCGTAGAGGCGATCAGGCGCTGGGGCCAGAGCGGACCGGAGGCCTCGATTCGCTCTCTGTGCGTGCTTGACCTGAGCGGGCTGGACGCAAGTTCGCATGTGTGGAACCTCCCTTCGGTGAAGGAATCCTTGGGAGAGGCCATTGGCCCTCGAACCTGGGTGGTCCGGCGGGACCAAGTCTCGCAGCTGCGGGCTGCCTTGATGGAGCAGGGGATTCTGGTCGACCTGGAGGAGGAGTGAAAGCCGCCGGTTCCCTGGCCGACCGGGTGACCGAAGCATTCCGCCGGGAGTACGGCCGGTCCCCTCTCGCGATCGCACGCGCCCCCGGGCGCGTGAACCTGATTGGCGAGCATGTCGACTACAACGACGGTTGGGTTCTCCCGGCGGCCATCGACCGGGGAGCCTTTCTGGCCTTCTCGCCCCTCCCGACCGATGGGTTGCAGGTCCTTGCCCTGGATCTGGGAGAGCGCCTCGCCCTGGGCGCAGGGGAACTCCCTGGGCCGGAGGCCTCCTGGACCCTGCCTGCGTGGGCGCGCTATCCGGTGGGTGTCGCCTGGGCCCTCCGGCAGGCAGGCCTGAGTGTGCGCGGACTGCGGGGAGTGATCACCTCCTCTGTCCCGGTGGGGGCGGGCCTGAGTTCCTCGGCGGCGCTGGAGGTCAGCTTTGCCATTGCGTGGGAGTCGCTGGGGGGGTGGAGCCTGGAGCGGATGAAGCTGGCCCAGCTTTGCCAGCAAGCCGAAAACGATTACGTCGGGATGCACTGCGGTCTCATGGATCAATTCGCCTCGTTGCACGGGAGGGCTGGATCCGCCGTTCTGCTGGATTGCCGCACCCTGGCCTGGGAGCCGGTCGCCATTCCCCCCTCGTTGGGGATCGTGATCGCCGATACGGGTGTACGCAGAAGCCTGAGCGCCTCGGCCTACAACGAAAGGCGAGACCAGTGCGAGCGGGCCGTGGCACTGCTTGCGGAGAGCCTGCCGGGGATCCGTGCGCTTCGAGATGTCCGTGCGGATGATTTTGAGAAGTACGCGCACTTACTGCCGCCGGAGGTCCAAGCCAGAGCGCGGCATGTGATCTACGAATGCCAGCGGACCCGGAGAGCGGCGCAGGCTTTGCAGGACGGGGATCTGCGGGTTGTGGGTGGACTCGTCAATGCGAGCCATGAAAGCTTGCGAGATCTGTACGGGGTGAGCGGGCCGGAACTGGATGCGATGGTTTCCTGTGCCCGCAACCTGGAAGGCTGCTACGGAGCGCGGCTGACGGGGGCCGGATTCGGGGGCTGCACGGTCAACCTGGTCGAGCGGCAACGCCTGGAAGGATTCCCTCACCAGCTTTCTGAGGCTTACCATCGTGCGACGGGCCTCGAGGCCCACACCATGATCTCGCAGCCAGCCTCTGGGGCTTCCCTGATTGCGGAGGGCGGGCCGGCCGAAGCCCGATAGGGGCGCCGGCGTGCGAACCGCTCGATGGGACGAAGATGATTCAATCTCGACTGGTATAATCGAAAGATGAGCAATTCCTCGCTCACGCACCTCGACTCGGCAGGCAAGGCTCACATGGTCGATGTCGGCGGGAAGCCGGCGACCGAGCGGATGGCCATCGCGCGCGGGCAAGTCCGCATGCGGATCGAGACCCTGGCCCTGATCCGGAAGAACGAACTCCGCAAGGGAGATGTGCTCACCGTGGCTCAGGTGGCCGGCATTCAGGCGGCCAAACGCACGGCGGACCTCATTCCTCTGTGTCATCCTCTGCCTCTGGGCGTCATCGACGTCCGCTTGGAACTCTCGGATCAGCTCCCGGGCATCTTGATCACCGCGACTGTGAAGAGCACCGCGAGGACCGGGGTGGAGATGGAGGCTCTCACCGCGGTTTCGGTCGCCGCGCTGACCGTGTATGACATGGCCAAAGCGGCCGAAAAAACCATGCAGATTGAGAATATCCGGCTGGTGGAGAAGCATGGCGGCCTTTCCGGTGACGTGATCAATGAATAGCCCCGAGGCGGAATTTGAGGCGACGGGTGAAGGGACGGGGCGGGCGGGGCTTCGCGTCCGCGTCCTTTTCTTCGCAACCCTGAGAGATCGAATCGGGGCGAGTGCTCTGGAGGTCGAGCTGGGCCAGGCGGCAACCGTCGCGGATCTCAAAGCCCTCCTGGCGGGCCGTCACCCAGCGCTGCGCAACTTGCTGGACACGGCGGTCTTCGCCCGGAATCGGGAGTTTGCCTTCGCTGAGGAGGCCCTGCAAGAGGGTGATGAGGTGGCCGTCTTCCCGCCCGTGAGCGGGGGCCGTGAGCGCCAGCCCACCCTGATCCGTGTGACCGACGAGGCTCTCGATCTGGAAGACCTGATCCGACAGATCGCGCTTCCCACCACCGGGGCCACTTGTCTATTCACCGGACTGGTCCGGTCGCAGAACGAGGGCGAGGATCCCAAGACGACCGAGTACCTGGAGTACCAGGCGTATCTGCCCATGGCGGAGGCCAAACTTCGACAGCTGGCCTTGGAGATCCGCTCGCGCTGGCCGGCGGTGGAGGGGATTGCCTTGATCCAGCGGATTGGCCGCCTGAAGGTCGGCACTCCGACGGTTGTGGTCGCCTGCAGCGCGGCTCATCGAGATTCGGGGGTTTTTGAAGCGGCGCGCTACGGCATCGATCGGCTCAAGGAGATTGTGCCGGTCTGGAAGAGAGAGGTCGGCCCGACGGGGGAGGCCTGGGTCGAGGGCCACTACCGACCCACCGCCCGTGACCGCCAGGGTCCGGCCGAGACGGACCAGGGCCTGGAACTCATGGGGTAATGACGCCTGCCATCGAGTGCTCGGCCTGCCATCGCAAGTATCCCGAGGACGGCTTTGCTTGGCGTTGCGGAACCTGCGGCGGAGTCTTTGACCTGCCCGGATTGCCGCCGTTCGATGGCGCTCGCGTCGAGCCGGGTCGGCCAGGCCTGTGGAGGTATCGGGCTTGGCTTCCGCTGGAAGAGCAGGCCGAGGAGATCAGCCTGGGAGAGGGAGCGACCCCGCTCATGCCGTTCGAAGTCCAGGGCAGGCCGATCTGGGGGAAGGCCGAGCTGCTCAACCCGACGGGCTCCTTCAAAGATCGAGCCACAACGGTCTTGGTCAGCGCACTCAAGCAGCGGGGTGTCTCGCAGGCCGTTGAGGATTCCTCAGGGAACGCCGGGGCGTCGTTTGCCGCCTATTGCGCACGGGCCGGGATTCGCGCCCGCGTCTATGTTCCTCAAGGGACTTCGGGGCCCAAGCAGGCCCAGATTGCGGCCTATGGGGCCGAGGTTCGGGAAATCGCCGGGGGTCGTGCCGCCGCCGGCGAGGCCGCGCTCCGGGAGGCGCGCTCCGGGGTCGCCTATGGAAGCCATGCCTACCTGCCCCACGGCCTGGGCGGGATTGCAACCATCGCTTTCGAATTGGTCTCCGGACTGGATCCAGGCGTCGGCCTGGTCGTCGCGCCGGCCGGGCAGGGATCCTTGATCACAGGTCTGTATCTGGGATTCCAGTCGCTGCTGGAGGGCGGAATCATCAGCCAGCTGCCGAGGCTGGTGGCGGTGCAGGTCGTCTCGTGCGCTCCGATTTGGGAGGCGTGGCAGCCCGGTGCACTGCCCCGATCTTCCAGTCCTCCCCAGGCGGGCATCGCCGAGGGAATCCGTGTGGCCAGCCCCCTGCGAGTGAGAGGCGTGCTGCGGGCCTTGGCGGAGAGCCGGGGGGACGTCATCACGGTGGAGGAGGGCGAGGCCCTGGAAGGACAGCACGAGTTGCTCCGTCAGGGAGTGTATGTGGAGACGACCTCTGCGGTTGTCTACCCGGCGATTCGGAGGATACTAGGCGGACAGAGCCAAGTCCGCCCGGAGGGTATTCGCGGTGCGATGGTGGCTATTTTGACCGGCAGCGGTTTGAAGGAATCCGGGCGCTTCCCCCGTTAGTCGCCTGCAGGGACAGGGTCGTGCATGGAACGGGTTGTGATCACGGGATTGGGAACGATTAACGCACTGGGGCTCGACGCCGAGGAGAGCTGGCGGAATGCGCTCAAGGGAGTTTCGGGGGTAGGACCCATCACCCAGTTCGATGCCTCGGGTCTCCTGGTGCGCATCGCCTGCGAGGTCCGGGGGTTCGAGCCCACCCGATACATGGAGCCTCGTGAAGCTCGCCGGCGGGATCGATTTGAGCAGATGGGCTTGGCGGCCGCCCGACAGGCCTTGGGCCAATCGGGTCTGGAGATTGACCGCGCCCCGGATCGCGTGGGAGTGATCATCTCCTCGGCCACCGGGGGGCTTGCGACTCTCCAGTCGGGCATGGACGCCCTGCGGGATAAAGGGCCGCGGCACCTGAGCCCGTTTCTCATCCCTATGTACATGCCGAACGGTGCCGCGGGCATCGTGGCCATCGAGTTTGGAGCCAGGGGCCCCTGCTTCTCCGTGGCCTCCGCCTGCGCCTCGGGAGCGGATGGAATCGGGGCGGGCTGGCAGCTCGTGCGCAGCGGGCATCTGGATGCCGTCCTGGCGGGAGCCAGCGAGGCCACCATTTGCCAGCTGGGGGTAGCCGCCTTTGACCGGCTGGGCGCCATGTCGAGGAGAAATGACAATTACCGGATGACCCCCCAGCCGTTCGACAAGGATCGCGATGGGCTGGTCATGGGGGAAGGGGCTGCCGTGCTGGTCTTGGAAAGCCTATCCCACGCCAGGCGGCGTGGAGCGGAAATCCTTGCCGAACTGGCTGGCTACGCGGCCAGTGCCGACGCCTTTCATGTGACGGCGCCGGACGAAGATGGTGCCGGAGGAGCCTTGGCCATCCGGCGCGCCTTGGAAGCGGCGCAGGCCGGACCGGACGAGGTGGACTACATCAACGCTCATGGAACGGCCACGCCCCTCAACGATCTCTCGGAAACCCGCGCCATCAAGGCCGCCCTCGGCCCGGCGGCCTATCGGATTCCTGTGTCCTCCACCAAGGCCATGACCGGTCATATGATGGGAGCTACGGGAGCTCTGGAGGCGATCTTCTGCGTCCTGGCGATCCGCGACGGAATGATCCCAGCGACCCTTCACTATGTAACCCCGGATCCCGAGTGCGATCTCGACTACGTGCCGAACCAGGCCCGGCAGAAGAGGGTGCGCCTGGCGCTGTCGAATTCCTTTGGTTTCGGCGGGCACAACGCTGTCCTGGCCATACGCGAGTTCCAAGCTTAGCCGCCGGGGCCGCGGGATTTCTCGGAGGGCGGGAACCTTGAGCCGCGAAGCGACTTCTCAACCCGGGTCCGAATCTTTGCGCGAGCGAATGGGCCTCGAGTTTCAAGACCCCAGCTTGGCGATCCGCGCCCTCACTCACCGCTCTTTTGCCAATGAGCATCCCGGGAAATGGGAGGACAACGAAAGGCTGGAGTTCCTGGGAGACGCGGTCCTGGATTTCGTGAGCGGGGCCTGGGTCTATCACCGCTTTCCCGACTCGCCCGAGGGGCGCCTGACCCGCCTGCGCTCCGCTCTGGTGCGCACGGAGACCCTGGCCGGTTTTGCACGGAAGCTGGATATCGGCTCGCTCCTGAGGCTCGGCCGAGGGGAAGAGGAAACGGGGGGCAGAGATCGTCCGGCCAATCTCTGCGGGGCGTTCGAGGCCCTGATTGGCGCGTTGTACCTGGACCAGGGTGCGGAAGCGGCTCGCCGGTTTGTTGAACCCCTCTTTGAGGAAGCCGCCGAGCGGATTCTTGAAGAACAGGGCGAGATCGACGCCAAGAGCCTGCTCCAGGAGTGGTCGCAGGCGGAACGATCCCTGACGCCGCGCTACGTGACGGCGGAGGAACGGGGACCCGATCACGAACGCGAGTTTACCGTCGAGGTGTATCTCGGCGATGAACTCTGGGGGGCTGGAATCGGACCCAGCAAACAGGCGGCCGCTCAGGCCGCCGCCCTGGAAGCCCTGGGCCACATTCGCAAGGCCTCCTGATTCCCGAACCGATTCTTCAGTCCAGGGCTTCGAGCAGGGCCGGAGCAAATCCGGTCAGGTCCTGCATTCTCTGCACAAAAGGCGCTCGCAGCGGCCGCGGCCCAATCAGGAGAGCGGGAACCGGATTGCGAGTGTGCCCGCGTTCTGAGAGGTCCTCCAGGTTTCCATGGTCTGAGGTCACGACCACGAGCAGGCTGTCATTGCGAGCCGCTTGGGCCAGGAGCTCCAGGACTTGGTCCAGGATGCGCAGGAGCTCCACGGCCGGCTCCATTTCCCCTTTGTGGCCTGCATAGTCCGTTGGCCAATGGTCAAAAATCGCGAAATCGACCCGACGGGCCAGTTCCGCGATCCGCTGGCCGGCTTCTTGCGGCGTCAGCAGCGGGGTGTCGGAATACCCCAGCCTGCGCCTCCACCCGTCCCCGGTGAAATCGGCGGACAACGCGCTTCCCCGGCGGAGCCCCTCCTCATTGGCCAGCTCGCCCCCCGCCAGTTCCACGGCCAGAGGGATCGCAGAATGCAACCGGTGGCCTGAGCGGACCCCCTCGAAATAGGCCGGGGGATAGGCATTGAGCAGGGAGTGGCGCCGGCCGCGCCGACTCAGTGTGGCCAGGAGATTCCGGTCCTTCAGCAGGGCCCGGATGGATCGGTTTGGTTTGGGTCCGTAGTGGAACCCCAGCTGCGAGGGGACGTTTACTCCGGTCAGGAGAGAGGCCTGGCCGCTCGCCGACTGCGGTTTGCCTTCCACTCCGAGGTTGGCATCGCAGGGGAAGAAAGTTGCCTCCTCCCCTTCGACCGCCCTCGCCTCCAGGGTGAGGTCCTGGCCCCCCATCAAGCGCCTGAGGGTGGGCAGCTCGGCCGCGACCAGGGGATTCCGAGTCGGATCCGGGGCCCCCAGCCCGACACCATCCAGGAAAAGCAACAGCACACTGCCCATCGCTTATGATCTTTGCCTACCGGCGTCGATAAGTGTACCAGGCCGCGCTGCCATCCGCGTCGATTTTGATTTGTCGCTGCTCGAACCCCCCTGAGAAAAGCCGGCGGACTTCCTCAACCGGCACCCCGGGCGGCGAGTCCCGATTGAAGGCAAAAAGGAGCATGTGGCCGTCGGACTGGAGCAGGATCTGGACCCGGTCGACATACCTCTGGCGGTCGCCCTCCGGCAGGGTGTGAAAACAGCCGACATCGACGGCCAGGTCGAATGGACCGCAGACCCCCTGAGATCGGGAACCCTCCCGACCTGGAAAGTTGGCCCCAAGGCGAGATGGCGCGCCCGCCGCCTGGCCTTCCAGATGGCCAGGGCGACGAAGTCGACCCCGGTCACGGTCCAGCCCCGCTGGGCCAGGAATACCGAAGTTGCCCCGGTACCGCAGCCGATGTCGAGGGCGCGGGCGGGGGGATGGTCGTCGGCGAACTGGACCACCTCGGGAGGCGGGACTCCGGTATCCCAGGGCGGGCTTCCCAGGTAGCGAACGCCGAAATAGATTTGGCGCAGCAAATTGCCAGCCCCCGCAGGCGATCGAATGGTGGGCCGTCGATGTCGCCGTGGAACCGGGCCCCAGGTCTAGGAAACGGACTCGAGGAAGATCTCGACGATCGATCGGTCGAAGTGAGTTCCGGCGTTGTCCCAGACATATTTGCGAGTGCGGTCGAGGGACCACGCCTCACGGAAGGGACGATCCGAGGTCAACGCGTCCCAGACGTCCACGACGGCGAAAATGCGCGCCCCGTTGGGGATCTGCTCGCCGGCCAGGCCCCGCGGGTACCCCGTCCCATCCCATTTCTCATGATGGCAATAGGGGATGTCGAGGGCGGGGCGCAGGAACTCGATGGGGGAAAGGAGCTCGTGGGCCAGAACCGGGTGTCGTCGAATCAGATTCCACTCGCGGTCGTTGAGGGGTCCGGCCTTGAGGAGCACCGCCTCCGGGACGCCCAGATCCCCCACATCGTGCAGCAGGGCGCCGCGTCGCAGATGAACCAGGTCGGCTTCCCCAATGCCCAGGACCCTTGAGATTTGGAGGGTCAGTTCGGTCACCCGTAGGGTATGCCCCTCGGGTTCGTGGTTGCGCAGGTCCAGGACTCGGGCCAGGGCCTCCAGGGTCGAGTCAAAGGCGAGGGTCAGATCCAGATTGGTGCGTTGCAGGCTGTCGAACAGGCTGGCATTGTCAACCGCAATGGCCGCCTGACCCGCAATGGTCTCGAGGAATTCCATCCACTCCGGATCGGGTTCCAGGTGCCTGCGGTTGAACACCTCCAGGACGCCCTTGATTTGAGCCTTGGCAATCAAGGGGACGCCGTAGTACTCGACGAAGTCTTCTCTGCCCAGGAGAGGTGATTTCGACAGCTCCCCGGGTTGCCCCACCAGGTCGGAGATGTGAACAATCTCGCGCTCGAGCGCCGCTTGCCCGGCCAGACCCTTTCCAACCTGGAGACGGGTGTTCTGAAGGGCTCGAGACCGGAAGCCTCGTGCGGCGGCGAACTCCAGGAGCTTGGTATGCGGATTGAAGAGCAAGACGTCTGCTGCGTCCATTCCCAGTTGGGTTGTGACTTGATCCAGGAGGACGTTGAGGGTCACGCGCAGATCCAGGCTGCCCGTAATGGCGGTGTCGATGCTTCTTGAGGAAGACATGCGCCGCAAGCGAAGCTCGGTTTCGGTGAACAGGCGGGCGTTTTCCATGGCCACGGCCGCCTGATTGGCGAAGAGGAGGAGCAGGTCGACATCCTGGCTGGAAAACGCCGAACCCCGGGTGCGGGTCAGGCCGAATACCCCGAGCAGCCTCCCTTCTGTCTCGATCGGCGCCCAAATCCCAGAATGAACCCGCGGGTCGACCGTCACCCATCCGGGGAAAGTTGGCGCGTCGGGCAGGTTGAGGGCCTCGCGCCGGGCGGCCACCCAGCCTACCGGCCCGGCACTGGGACTCTCGGGGAAACTGAGTTCTTTCCACTCCGAGGAGTAGGCCGGATCGATCCCCAGCACCATCTCCCCTTTCAGCTCGCCGGAAGCCGCGTCGTAGCGGAAGAACTCAGCCTCGTCTGCCTGCAAAGCCTGCAGGGCGCTCTGGAAGAGCAACTTGAGTTGTTCCTTGGGATCCAGCATTCGGTATTCTCAGCCCTGCTCTGTTCTCTCAGTTCCACCCGAACCAGCAGAACTGAGAGTCGATGGTCGCCTTCACTGCCTGCTCCGGCACCTGGAATCTCGTTAGTGGTCGCAGGTCGGCGATTAGTCCAGTCTCCCCCTGCGGCCGCAGTCAAACATAGACCTCCTGCGCGCTCACCGTCATCCCAGCTCATCTCCTCTGCGGGCCAAGGTCAGGCTGTTCCGGGTGGAGCCTGCCTCCGCGCCCCTAGGAAAAGGAACTTTCAAGTAGTCTGGGCGGCTTGGGGCGATTATAGGGGTGGCCCTGGCCCGACACAAGAGGCCGCATTCGCTCACGTGAATTCTTACCCGCAGGGTACCCGTTCGCTCATCCACAATGTTACCCGCGCTGGGGGCCCCCACCAGTGCGGGGAGCATGCGGATGACCAAGACTGGCAAACGCGAATTGGCGGCGGAGCTCAGGCTCCGCTATCGCCAGGCCAAACAGGCTGAAAGAACACATATTTTGGACGAATTTGTAGCGGTCACCGGGTACCACCGTAAATACGCCATCCGGCTGTTGCGCCATCCGCCGTCGGCCCAGTCGCCGGGAGCTCAAGCCCGTCGGCGCCTGATCTACGGCCCGAGAGTGGTCCACGTCCTAGCCCAGGTCTGGGAGGCCTCGGATCGGCTTTGCTCGGACCGCCTGCACGTCTTCTTGCCCATCTGGCTGGAAGTCCTGGAGTTGCATGGTGAGCTCGTTCTCGACCCCTCGACGAAGGCCCTACTCCTTTCCATGAGCCGGGCCACCATCGACCGCAAGTTGCGCTCCGTCCGCAGCCAGCTCAAACACCACGGCCTGTCTACGACCCGCTCCGGAACCTGGCTCAAAAACCAGATCCCCATCCGCACCTTCGCCCAGTGGGATGACCTCCGACCCGGCTTTACTGAGCTCGACCTGGTCGCCCACTGCGGCGAAACCACCCGCGGAGAGTACGTGAATACTCTGGTGATGGTCGATTTAGCTACCGGATGGATCGAGTGTCGGGCCGTTCCTTGGCGCAGCCAGCGGGAGGTTTTTGAGGCCTTGCAGGTCCTCCGCAATCGCCTGCCCATGCCGCTCCTGGGCATCGACTCCGACAATGACTCCGCCTTTATCAACGACCATCTCTGGCGGTACACTCAGCGGGAACACATCACCTTCACCCGCTGCCGACCGTACAAGAAAAACGACCAGGCTCATGTTGAGGAGCGCAATGGGCACGTTGTCCGTCGCCTCGTCGGCTATGAACGCTTTGAAGGCCCGGCGGCCGCCAAGAGCCTCAACGCCGTCTATGACCGCCTGCGCCTATGGGTAAACTTCTTCCAGCCCTCCATGAAGCTCCTGCGCAAAGAACGGCGGGGGTCCAAGGTCCGCAAGTTCTACGCCCCTGCCAAGACACCCTACCAAGCGGTGCTGGAGGCCTCCGAAGTCCCAGAGGAAACCAAGCGCCGGCAGCAAGAACTGTTCCGGTCGGTCAACCCAATTGCCCTCAGACAGCAGCTGGACCAGCACCTGGAGGCCTTTTGGCGGCTAGCTACGGGTAACAATCCCGGATGAGCGAACGTTTGTCCCCGGGTAACATTCTCTGGTGAGCGAACACGGAGGCCGGCCTCTCGCGGACTAGAGTTCGAAGCTCAGGAACACGTCCACCACCTTGGGATCAAAATGCTTTCCGGACTGCTCCTGCAGGTGGGCCAGAGCCTTTTCTTTGGGCCAGGCGGCCCGGTAGGGCCGGTCCGAGAGAAGGGCATCCCAGACGTCGACCACGGCGAAGATCCTGGCCGGGAGCGGGATCTCCTCCCGCTTCAGGCCGCGGGGGTAGCCGGTCCCGTCCCACTTCTCGTGGTGACAGAAGGGAATATCGATGGCCTGACGCAGGTAGGTGATGGGATAGAGAAGGTCGCGCGCGTACACCGGATGCATCCGCATCACCTGCCATTCCTCTTCCGTAAGCGGCCCGGGTTTCAGGAGAATTCCGTCGGGGATCCCCATTTTTCCGATGTCGTGCAGGAGCGCGCCTCGCCGGACATGCTCCAGCCTCTCGGCGGGAATGCCCATCGTGCGAGCCAGGCGGAGCGCCAGCTCGGCTACCCGCTGGGTATGACCTTCCGTCTCACGGTCTCGCAGGTCCAGGGCCCGCGACCATCCTTCCAGGGTCGCGTCATAGGCAAGCATGAGTTCCAAATTGGAGCGCTGCAGGTCGTCCAGCAGGGAAGCGTTTTCGATCGCGATGGCGGCTTGGCCCGCCAAGGTCTGCAGGAACTCCAACCATTCCGGGCTGGGGTTGAGAGGGGCACGGTGAAAAATCTCCAGAACTCCCTTGACCTCCCCTTTGGCGACCAGGGGGGCGACGACCTGGGAGATAAAGCCTTCGCCTTCGAGGAAGCGCGGGCGGGGTGGGCGAACCTCGCCGGAGGCAAGCTTCGAATCGGAGGGCAAATCCAGGACGGTCAGCACGCGGCGTTCCAGAGCCGCCCGCCCCGCCACTCCTTCCCCGAGCCGCCAGCGAGCCTTGCTTGTGGCGCCGCCTCGAAAGCCTCGACCGGCGGAGTATTCCAGGGTTTGACTGTGCGATTTGAGCAGGAGAACATCGGCGGCGCTGACCTGGAGCAAGCCGGTCACCTTGTCCAGGAGAATCTCCAGGGTCACGCGCAGATCCGTGCTGGCGCTGATGGCCAATTCGATGGAGTGAAGGGCGGTCAGGCGGTCGAGGTTTGCCTCCATGTCCGCGTGCAGGCGCATGCGATGCAAGGCGTTGCCAGCAATTTCCGCAATCGTGCCGAGCAAATTGAGCTCGGCCTTCTCAACCGAGCGGGGCCGTTCCACCGCGATCAAGATCACCCCGACTACCTCCTGAGCCGAACGAATCGGAACGGCCGCCCCGGCCCAACCGCGGGGAAGGGTCGCCTTCATCTCTGCGGGGGTCCAGGGGTCCGTGAAGAAGTCCTCAATCAGATAGGGGGTCCCGCTCGAGAGCACGTGTCCGGCAAGGCTTCGCTCGCCAGCGCGGTAGCTCGAGGCCGCTTTGGCGAGCCAGCCGCGCACCGTCACCTCCCGTATCCCCCCGTCCAGAGGATCTCTTAGGAAAATGGCCCCCGTCTGAATACTGAGAACGGCAAGGACCTCGTCCAGCAGAATGGGTACCATCTCCCCTATGGTTGAGGCGGAGCGCAGGGTCGTTGAGATCCGGTTGACCGCCTCCAGTTCAGCGAGCCGCAGTTGAAGCTCCTGCTGAATCTGCCTCTGGTCGCCGACCTGCATGTAGACGGCCATCGCTCCGCTCACCTTGCCCTCGGCATCATACAGAGAGGAGGTGGAGAAATTCAGATCGATGGGAACACCGTCTTTGCGGACGCGACGGATCTCCGTACCTGTGATTTGCCCCCCCTGCAAGACCCGCTCTCGCATCTGCCGATACTCCGCTTCCTTTTCTGGCGGAACGGTCGGCAACGCTTGCCCCAGGACCTCGTCGCGGCTCCACCCAAAGGTCTTCTCTGCAGCCGGGTTCCAGATGCGGACGTGGTTCTCTCGGTCGACGGCGATGATGGGAAGAGGGCAAGCCTGGATGAGGCCCGCAAGGGCCTGGGCGTTTCCGACCAATTGTTGTTCTGCAGCCGAGTGCTCGCTGATGTCCATTCCGGTGCAGATCAGGATGGGCTCTCCCGCAGGGTCATGGACCTCGCTGTTCCGCCAGGATATGTACCTGACCTGACCGGCTCGGGTGAGGATGGGATACTCGCAGGATGCCGCCAGCTCGCGGTGCTGCCTCCACCGTTCGAAAAGGGTGCGGGCTTCCGCGCGCTTGGCTTCCGTCGCAACCAGTTCGAACCATCCCTTGTGGCGGATCTCCTCCAGAGAGTATCCGCTGATCGCCTGAGCCGCCCGATTGAAGAGGCGCACCTGGCCGTCTCCGCCCAACCCGACCACTGCGACCGTTGCTGTTTCAATGAGTTGGTCCGTGAGAGAAGCGGCGGGCACGGTCAGCTCGTGGGCAGGAAGCGCTTCGGCCGGCCCGCCCAGGATGCAGGAGATGCTCCCCTCCGGCGAGTTGCTGATTTCCGCTTGAAGGTTGAAGCTCTGCACCTGTCCGTCCTTGCGGACGACTTGAACCTTCAGCTCTCCCGGCTTGCCCGTCCCCGTCCATTCGCCCAACGCGGTCGAGAATTCTTTCGCGGACCGCTCGGTGAGCAAGGTCGCAAACGAGCGACCCAGGACCTCGTCCTGGCTGAAACCAAGCGCCCAGCGCCAAGCTTCATCGACCTGGATGATCTTCCCGCCCCGATCCAGGACTTGGCGGCACAACCAGGGCGTGTCCCGGGGTACATCCAGCGGCGCGTCCGTCAATCCTCCTCCACAGTGCGGGCCCCTTCTGCGACCCTTGCCGAAACCGAGGGCCCCCAGGGCGCGGCAACCGCCCCAACCCGTGCGTGAGTTCCCCCTATCTTTTCAGCTCTCTTTGAGACACTTTTTCCTGATACATACCGGCATCCGCATCGCGCAGGGCGCTGCCCAGTTCTTCCTCCGAGGGCGCCACCCCGCAGCCGAGCGAAATACCGAGCGCCACTTTCGCTTGATTCTGATTCCTCTCGGCGACCCTGGCGCGGACCCTCTGGATGGCTTGGCGTGCGTCGGCAATCGTCGAGCTGGGCAGAAGGATGGCAAACTCGTCCCCGCCAATACGGGCCACGACGTCTTCGGCGCGGAAGGTCGCCCGCAGGATCTCGGCGGCCTCGCGGAGCAGGCCGTCTCCGGCCTCGTGTCCAAAGGTGTCGTTCACGTCCTTGAGCCCGTCCAAATCCGCAACGATGACACTCACCGGAAAAGCACGCCCCCGTCCCAGTCGCACGAGTTCTTCCTCATAATAGGAACGGTTGTAAAGGCCCGTCAAAGGATCATGCGTGCTCAGGAAACGCAACCGCTCCTCCGCGCGGATTCGGTCGGTGATGTCGGTGAGGGTCCCCTCGTAGTACAGAATGCGGCCCTCTTCGTCGCGAACGGCTCGGGAGTGCTCCACCACGACGATTTCTTTTCCATCCCTTCTGCGCAGGCGCACCTCGGCACCGCGCAGCTCGCCTTCCGCATCGAGTTGGTGCAGCCAACGCTCCCGCTCCTGAGGGTCGGCATAAAGATCTCGCCCCAGGTTGAGGGCCAGGAGGTCATTCTCCGTTTCGAATCCAAGCATCTGGGCCAATGCGGAATTGGCCACAAGAAGTTGCCCCTGCGGATCGCTTCGGTAGACACCGAGGGGAACATGCTCGAGGAAGCCGCGATATTGCCCCTCGGACAAGCGCAGAGCCTGCTCGGCACGTTTGCGCTCGGAAACGTCGGATAGCGCAATGGCGAAAAGGGTCAACCCCTCCTGTTCGAGCCTGGAGATGGAAGCCTCCGCCTCAAACGGCTGGCCGTTCCGGCGACGGGCGGAGATCTCCTGCCCCTTCAAGGAGGGGGGAGGAGGGCTTGATCCGTCGGCCAGCGAGGCAATGAGGGTGCGTACGACGCGAGGGTATGGGGCGGGCAGCAGCAGGTCAAGCGGGCGGCCGAGGATTTCCTCACTGCGATAGCCAAAGGTCTCCTCGGCCGCCTGGTTGAACACCAGGATCCGCCCCTTTCGATCGACCGCGATGATGGCCTGGGCGACGATTTGGAGGATATCGGCGAGCCGGGCCGCCTCGCGGCCGCGCTCCGCTTCGACTTTCGCGGCTCGTCCGAACTGGTGTCGTTGGAGAACATACAAGAGAACGGCCGTGACCAGGACGAATCCCCAGCCTTTGTAGGTCTCCACCAGCGCGACCTGCCGAGGATCGTGAATCAGAGCCAGAACAACCTGGTCCGAAACCAGAATCCAGATCGCGCTCAGGAGGGCATACAGGAGCGCAATTCGCAGGGCGAACGGGTCAGCCTTATCGTCTCTGGGCATTCCGCATTAGGAGGGCAAAGGCTGGGCCTCGCCGCACGCGCTCAGCCCGGGCCGATCCAGGTAACATTCCCCCCGGTTCCGGCTTGACCAGCCGGCTCGTTCCCCATCCCAGGCCTTTGACCTTGGCGGATGGGTGGCGGCCGGCACTCGGGTTCGCACTGGAAGCCTCGGGATCATCCCCGCGCTGTTGGGATTCACTCCGAAACCTGCCGCTGGCACCTCGGCTCCCCGCTGCCCACCGGGAGAGGCGGAAACCGGGACGAAACGCGACCCGGCTGCGGATCCTGCCCTGGCAATTCCGCGCCCTTCTGGCGGCCGCAGCCCCCGGGAACACAGGCGATCAGACGGCCGTTGAACCGGCCAGGAACATCTGCGCCGAAGCCTCTCGCGCCGGAAGCCCGCCTCGGAACCGGCGGAAGACAATGAAAGCGATCAAGGCAAGAGCGCTGGGAGCGTGTGAATCCTGGGTCACCTGGCCGTCGGGATGCAGGCGGGTGCCGGATCGTCAATCCAAGGGATTATACAGCGAGGATTTGGGCCCTGGATGGCCCCTTCCTTGCAAATCCTCGGCCTTGACATCCTGCCGGGGAGGACCGGTGCAGGCAGGAACCAAGCGGGCAAGAAGGGCTGCCCGCTCGGGGAGGTGAGCCGGTTGACAATCTGAAGCCTCTGTGTCATACTAGCGGCCAAGTTAGAGAAACAGCCTCTTTCCCTCGCTATCCTAAGAAGGGAGGAGGTGGTGCCGAAGATGAAAACCTCATGTAGTCCGAGCGC
>JBEKHT010000025.1:0-34210 GCA_050012135.1 Anaerolineales bacterium
ATCCCCAGACTCTGCCCATAGATGTGGATCTCACGGATCAACGCCGCCTCCCGCAAGTCGGGCCAGCCCAGGTCTGCCCCCGGCGATTGGGGGAGCGAAAGACGCACATAGCCCGCCAGCCGATCCTCCGAGGTGACGAAGGAAAGAAAGCGCTCCTCGGCTCTGCCCGCGCGGTAGACTAGTTCCTCCAGGCGAAGATCCTCGCGCCGGACCGGCTGGGCACCGATTTCCCGGCAGCGAATGCACTGGCAGCGCAGACCGCGCGAGGCGAGCACGCGCTGCACCTCCTCCCGAAGATTGGATCGTCGATTCCCCGCCACCACGTGGTGGGCGGGGAAATCGCGTACCAGTCGATTCACCCGGCAGTAGCGCGGGATGGTGGGCTTGATACTAACCAGAAGTTCGACCAGCTCCGCGTACGTGTAGGGACGATACTCACCGCGTTCCCAGTGGGCGAACAAGTCGCTGTTCTGCAGCAAGGAGGTCGGATAGATCTTGAGTTCATCGGGACGCAAGTCTGGGTCCTCCCAGAGGGCCGCGAAATCTGCCCGGTCGCCGGGCCCATCGGCCCCGAGCAGATTGGGCATCCAATGCGCGTGGATCTTGAAGCCGGCCGCCCGCAGAAGGCCGAAAGCGCGCCGGGTATCCGCCAGGGTGTGACCGCGCCGGTTGATCTCGAGGATGCGATCCTGGGTGCTTTGGACCCCGACCTGAACCTTGGTGACCCCGATCGAGCGCAACCAGCGCAGTTCGCTGGGCGTGATCCGGTCCGGGCGGGTCTCGACCACCAGACCCACATTGCGCCGAGCGGCACGGGCGTTCCGGCTTTGGGCCTCCTCGAGAGAAGAGGAAACACTCCCATTCAGGGCATCCAGACACCGCCGCACGAACCACGCTTGGTAGTCCCGGCGATAGGCGCTCCAGGTGCCGCCCAGAATCAAGAGTTCGACCTTGCCGGTGGGATGCCCCACCGACTCTAGGCTTTCCAGCCGGGCCGCCGTCTGCTCGTACGGGTCAAAGTGATGCTGCTCCGCGCGCATGGCGCCTGGCTCATCATGCAGGTAGCTCTTGGGCATGCGCACGTCGGTGGGGCAGAAGAGGCACTTTCCGGGGCAGGGGTAGGGCTTGGTTAAGACGGTGAGGGTCGCCACCCCCGAAAGGGTACGCACCGGCTTCATGCGCAGCGCCTGGAGAATCCGCGTGTCCTCCGGCATCTCTCCCCGCTCCACCATCTGGCGATAGACGTGAAGGAGGAAGTCCTTAGTGAGGTAGCCGTGGGGCCCAGGATGACGATGCAAGGCCGGCCGCAGGGCCAGGCCGCCATACATTTCCGCCAGGAGGGCCTGCGCCGCCGCGCGGCGCTCGGCGTCGCTGTAGTCGCGCAGCGCGCGCCATTCGCTCAGGCGCTCCTCAAGCGAAGAGTCGTAGGTATAATCCGAAGCTGTGGATTCACGCATCGCTAGGCGTCTCGTCGACCTTAATCAGGAATTCTACCAAAGCTTCGCTTCTTCTTTCGCGCAGACCCGCCGATCCGTGAGGCCCGGCGTGGCTCGCCTGGTTGCCCGCATCCCGCTGGAGGCGCGCATCCTGGACCTGGGTTGCGGCTCTGCACCTGTGCTCGCGCTCCTGGCGGCCCAGGGGCATCAGGGTTCCTACCTTGGCCTGGATCTGAGCCAGCCGCTGCTCGACCTGGCCGCGCGGGACCTCCCCGCGCCAGCTCCATTTCCAGTCCAGTTCACGCGGGCCAATCTCTTCGAGCCGGGCTGGGTTGAGGGGCTGGCCGCTGGCTACGATCGCATTGTTTCCTTCGCTTTTCTCCACCACATCCCCTCTCACCTGGCTCGCCTTGGCTTTCTGCGTCAGGTGCACGAATTGTTGAATCCCGCAGGAAGGTTCCTCTTCTCCACCTGGCACTTCACGCGCAGCCCCAGACTCCGGGCCCGCATCCTCCCCTGGGCCATCGCCAACCTATCCGAGCAGGAGCTCGAACCCGGAGACTACCTGCTCGACTGGAGACACGGCGGAACGGGAGTTCGATACGTCCACGTTATCGACCAAGCCGAAAGAACCCGTTTGGCCCATGAGTCTGGCTTCGAAGAATGTGAGACCTTCGAATCGGACGGGGAGGAGGGCAATCTGGCAGATTATTCGGTCTGGTCCCCCCGAGGGCCCGGATAGGGACAGGTCAGGCGCCTCGCGAATACGAGCTCAGGTCACACAAGATGCCAGACGCAGAAATGACTCCCCCGGGCCCTGCCAGAAGCGCCGGCGATGGCTCCCCCGGGATGGTTGCGGTTTGGGAGGGTCAGGAAGGCGGGACGGCCTGAGGGGACAAGGGTCCGGAGGCCTTGGAAATGATGCTGAGTCCCTCGACCATCTGCCGGTTGAAGAGGAGCACAGGTGCACGGCTCACCAGTTGGGGAAAGAACACCGGGATGAGCGTGGCGTTGTAGAGGGGAACGAAATGGCGGGAGCCCTGGAACATGAATTCGGCGAAGCTGAATTTCCCTGGCGCCTCCATCACCCCAAACATCTCGAACCCCTCCATGCTGGCCCAGACCTTGTATGAAACCATCCGCCCGAAGCCTCCCCGGGTGATCGAGGGGGGGCCCAAGTCGGTGCGTTGCTCGAGAAGCACCGCGACCAGTTTGTGCTTGACGGCTTCCCATGCGTCGAAGCGAGCGACAGTCTCCCCCGGACGGTGCAGGCGGGAGAGCCAGGCCTCCAGGATCTCGATGGAGGAGCCGGAGGACTCGTTAATGGCTCCGATCAAGCCCGCGGAGGTCACGGCGATTTTTCCCTTGACGTGGTAGTGAGGGGTGATCAACTCAACCGGAACATGACCCAGAATCGGCTTGCCTTCCATCGTCACCTCACGCCGCCCGGAACGCTACATACAGAGAACCGCTGTCCATGTCCGTCTCGGTCCAGATTTGCCCGCCCGCCCCTCGGACCTGCCGCGCCGCGGCGCCCAGGGGTGAAATCGTGTGGCGATGCTGTGTGTCCACGTTGAGCTCGGCCAGCTCGCTGGTACTCAGCCGCGGTCCGGAATCGACCACGGATAACGCTACCCATTCTCCCGGCGGCAAGCCCCCCGCCTCATCGAGGGTAAAGGGGCCAGCCGCTTCCCCGCTACGCAGGTGAAAAAGGGCGATCGAGACCGGATCGCGCCGGCTGCGCGCAATCGCCCATCCAAGCAGAGTCTGGAGTCCCGCCTGGGCAACCTGAGGATTCCCAACCACCGAGGGGTAGTCGCCCGCCAGCTGGGCCTGCACGTGGATCTTTTTGAGTTCTGCCACCTGCTCCGTGGCGCGCAGGGCAGACTGCAGGACCGAGTTAAGCGAGAACTCCTCTCCGGCTCGGGCTAGCGCAGGTGGCGAAGGCACTGCGGGAATCAGCTTGAGGATGGGTTGAACGACCGACCGTAGCCGAAGCAGGCTCTCGCGATAAGGCGAATTGGGCGCCAGCTTGAGCAGGGCATCAGTCTCGGTTGCCAGTTGGCCGAGGGCGCGTTGAAACTCTGGGCCGACCACCTCCCCCACCACGGCAGAGGGGCGTTCCCGCAGCTGAGCCGGCTGAGCGGGCCGAGCCGGGGGAAGGATGTGCTGGAGCGCCTGCCCCATGTAGAAAGCCAGCCCGCGCAACAGGATCAGATGATGCTCTCCAAACCCCTGGGCGGCACTGCGGTTATAGATCCCGATGACACCCACCACCCGGGCTTCAGATATGATCGGCACGTTGATCAGGCTTTGGACCATGTAGGCGGTCTTGACCTTAAATCGGCCTTCACTCGCAGAAGGCTGACGCACGACGGGTTGCCCACTGCGGAGCACATGGGTGAGAAAGCTGTCGGAGACTGCCACCCTCTGCAACACGACTCGATCCTCCGGAGCCTCGCGGCTCGCCCGCAGAAAGAGCTCTCCGGAACCGGGCTCCACCAAGTACATACTGGTATCTTCGGCTTTGGCCAGGTACGCCGCGGCCTCGACGGCCTGGCGCAGGAAGGTGTCCAGATCTCGGCTTTGGGCCAAGACTCGGCCCGCCTCGAGGAGCACGCGATACTCCTCGTTTTGGCGGCGCAGGAGCTCGACGCTGGACTGCAGTTTGGGCAGGGCCTGGCGTGCGCTTTGCGTGACAAGCGCTTCGCGCTGTACCGCCAGGATGGATTCGATAAGGGCCTCAGGGCGATAGGGCTTGATCAGGAAATCGCGGACGCCCAACCGGAAGAGGTCGCGGGCCGCTTCGGGCGACAGGCGGGCGGCCAGCACGATCGCGGGAGCCGTGTCGCCGCGCTCGCGGCGGGACTTCAACCCGGCCAGCGAAAGCCCTTGCATTTGCGTGATGTCGACGACGATCACGTCCGCGGCCGGGGAATCAGGCCGGGCGGCCTCGGAAATCAATCCCTGGGGCACAAGAACCTCGCGCATCAGCCACTCGCCGGACTCACCCGAATCTGCGATGACCAGCACGCGAGGTCGCGATTGCAGTTGGCCAGTCTTAGGTTTCCAAACCAGGCTCATCGGCGCGGCCTTTGCCATCCTGTGGGCCAGAGGCAGTTTGCCGAATCGCGGGACGCCACAGCCCCTTATTCTATTGTACACTTGCCAGAGTCGATGCGCTACCTGCGGATGTTATAATCGCCGTTGCCTAAGCCGGGCGACCCGGCTCCCGCCTCTGGGACAAGAAGGGCGGGCAGGATCGAGCGGGTGTTGGCCCGGCGGGAGGGATGGATGTACGACCGGGAGACGCTTGAACTGCTCCGACAGGCACTGCAGAGGTGGGAAGAGACGACCCTCCAGCAGACCCTCAGCCGATCCCCCGAGCGACGGCCCGACTTCCTCACGACCTCATCCGACCCAATCCATCGGCTGTACACCCCGCTGGACGTTCCGAATTCGGATTACCTCCGGGATCTTGGCCTGCCCGGCGAGTACCCGTACACGCGCGGAATCCAACCCACTCTCCATCGCGGAAGGCTGTGGACCATGCGCATGTTTGCCGGATTCGGCACGGCGGAGGAGACCAATGCCCGTTTCCGGTACTTGCTGGAGGAGGGGGAGACCGGTCTTTCCATCGCTTTCGACCTTCCCACCCTGATGGGCTACGACACGGATGATCCCGAGGCTTTGGGTGAGTTCGGTGTGTGTGGGGTGGCCATCTCCTCACTGAAGGACATGGAGATCCTGCTGCGAGACATTCCTCTTGACCGAGTTTCTACGAGCATGACCATCAACTCGCCAGCGGCGGTCATTTGGGCGATGTATCTGGCGGCGGCCGAGAAGCAGGGAATCGCTGCCCAGCGGCTACGCGGCACGATCCAAAACGACATCCTCAAGGAGTATATTGCCCAGAAGGAGTACATCTTTCCTCCCGAGCCCTCTCTGCGGCTCGTGGTCGATACCATGGAGTTCGGCTCCCAGCATGTTCCTCAATGGAACACGATCTCGATCTCGGGTTACCACATTCGCGAGGCGGGTTCGACCGCCGTCCAGGAGCTGGCCTTTACCCTGGCCGATGGGATGGAATATGTTCGCTGGGGCATACAGCGGGGGATGCCGGTCGACCAGTTTGCCCCTCGGCTCTCCTTTTTCTTCAACGCCCACAATGACTTTTTCGAGGAGATCGCCAAGTACCGCGCGGCGCGGCGCCTATGGGCACGAGAGATGCGTGAGACCTTCCAGGCCAAGGACCCGCACTCGTGGCTCCTGCGATTCCACACCCAGACCGCCGGCTGCAGCTTGACCGCGCAACAGCCCGAGATCAATGTGGTGCGGGTGGCGATTCAAGCCCTCTCCGCGGTGCTCGGCGGGACGCAAAGCCTGCACACCAACTCGATGGACGAGGCCCTGGCCCTCCCCTCCCAAAAGGCTGTGACCACCGCGCTGCGGACCCAGCAGATCCTCGCCCACGAGTCGGGAGTGGCCAACACCATCGACCCGCTGGGGGGATCCTACTTTGTTGAAGCCCTGACGGACCGGATGGAATCTCAGGCGCGCGACTACTTTCGGCGCATCGATGAACTGGGCGGGGTCCTGCCGGCCATCCAAAAGGGGTTCTTCCAGAGAGAGATAGCGGACGCCGCCTATCGCTACCAACACGAGATTGACGAGAAGCAGCGAGTCATCGTGGGGGTCAACGCATTTGAGGACGAAGCTCCTATCTCGATCCCGCTGCTGGAAATGGATCCGGAAGGTCTCGGCCGGCAGATCGCTCGCCTGAAGCAGGTGCGCCGGGATCGGGATTCTGGGCGGGTGGGCCAGGCCCTCGATCGCCTGCGCATCGCCGCGCAGGGAACCGAGAACCTGATGCCGCACCTGCTGGAGGCCGTCCGAAGCTACGCGACCCTGGGAGAAATTGTTGCCCTCCTGAAAGGGGTCCTCGGAACGTACCCGGAGCCAAACTGGATCTGAGCTGGGGAGTGCTCCAGGTCCAGGCGCGGGCGAAGGGCCGGACCGAGCGGAGTCAAAGTGCTGGCGCATCTTAGCGAAGATCTTGAGAAGCGCTTCTTGCTTTCGCTCGCCCTCACCACCCTGATCCTGATCGCCGAGGTGATCGGGGGAGTGTGGTCGCGCAGCCTGGCGCTTCTCTCCGACTCGGCGCATGTCTTCATGGATCTTTTCGCAATCGGCCTGAGCTTTCTCGCCCTGCGCTTATCCGCCCTGCCGCCTGACGATCGTCACACGTATGGCTATCACCGCCTGGAGGTCTTGGCCGCGCTCGGAAACGGTTTGAGCCTCCTGGCGCTGTCGGCGGGGATCTTCTACGAAGCCTATCAGCGCTGGCGATCGCCAGCGCAGGTGAGAAGCCTGGGGATGCTGTTGGTGGCGGCCGTGGGGCTGGCTCTCAACCTGGTCGTCGCCCAGCTGCTGGGCAGGCACAGGCATCGTGCCGGAGTTGGGCCCCATGCTCGAGAGGACTTGAACGTCCGCAGCGCCTTCCTGCACGTCCTGGGAGACATCCTGGCCTCGTTGGGCGTCATTGCGGCCGGGCTAGTTATCCTCCTGACGGGCTGGGAGACGGCCGACCCGCTGGCCGGCGCCTTGATCGGTGGGATCATCCTCATCAGCTCGGGACGTGTGCTCCGCAGCTCCTTGCATATACTGATCGAGGGAGTTCCCGAGGGACTCTCGTTGCAACGGGTTGCCGAAACCATGTCGGCGGTGCCGGGGATCTGCGGGGTTCACGACCTGCACGTTTGGAGCCTGTGTTCAGGTCATGTGGCGCTGAGTGCCCATGTGGTGCCAGAGGCCGAGGATCCTGATCGGGATGATGTTCTCCGGGAGATGATGCAGCGACGGCTGATGGAGGAGTTCGGCATCGCCCACACCACCTTGCAACTGGAGCACGACGATTGCGGCCAGGGCCAGATGAGCTTTTCTTCCACGGCGGCCCCTACCTCTCCCCGCCGCCTTCGAAGCAACGCCTGAGGCATGAGCCTCGCGAGCATCGGAAATGTGTGGGCGCTTCTCCCTCGCGGCTGACCTCGAGCGCATTGAGCATGCCTTGCAAGTGCGCCATCTGGGTTTGAGCCTGTCCCCTCGATTTAACATCGCGCCCACGCAGAAGGTGGCGGCCCTGACCAGTCTGGACCCCCCGCGCTTGGAAATGCTGCGCTGGGGGCTCGTTCCCTCTTGGGCTCGCGATCCGGGGCTGGGCGTCCGGCTGATCAACGCCCGCGCGGAAACGGTGAGCAGCAAACCCGCCTTTCGCTCGGCTCTGGCCAAGCGGCGCTGCCTGATCCTTGCGGACGGTTTCTACGAGTGGGAACAGGTCGGCACCAAGGGCCGCCCCGGGCGAAAGCCCTACCACATTCGGCTTGTCTCTGGGGATCCCTTCGCCTTTGCCGGCCTGTGGGAATCGTGGCAGGACCCACAGGGGGAGGAACTGCGTAGTTGCACGATCCTGACTTGTCCGGCCAACGAGTTGATCGGGCGGTTCCACCAACGCATGCCGGTGATCCTGGATCCCGAGAGCGCCCGGAGCTGGATGGATCCTGATCGAACCCCGGAGGATCTGGTCCGGCTGCTTGTGCCCTTCGCTTCCGAAGCCATGACCGCCAACGCAGTCCGACCCATTGTGAACAATCCTCGAAACGACCTCCCCGCCTGCCTCGATCCGATCGAGTAGTCCCGGAGCCACGATGACTGAAGAACAGCCCTCCAGGCCCGGCATCTGCTCCGGGTCCACTCTTTCGCCTCCCACGGCGGGTCAGCTGATCGGGATGACATTCCGAGGACAGGGATCGGGAGGAGTCTTGCTGAATCGCGGAGCCTCGGCATCTCCACGAGGAGGGTAGGCTCGTCCCCCCGGTCTAAGGAAGGCCAGTGGCCAGGCCGCCGGTGGCCGAGGACGCGCCGTTGGCGCGGATCAAACCCCACCCCCATTATTGCAATTCCCCAGGCCCCTCAAAGGCCAGCTTCCAGCGGAGGTGATCGCCGCACTCGGACCACCGAGGGGCTCCGGCCCCTCGATCTGGCCGGCCGAGGCGGGGGTGACTCGAGGGCCAGGATTGGTGGGGCCAAAAGCTTTCTGCCCCCGGCTCCGGCCTGGCCCCAGGTCCGGAGCCGACGCTCCCCGCCCGGCGGCAATATTGCGCCCCTACCTTTGCCCCAGCCGCCGCTCTCCCCAGCGTGCCAAGAGCCACAGCCCAATCGCACAGAGGGCGGACCCGATCGCCAGGATCAGAAAGCAATCCTGCCAGAACTGGACGGGAAATAAACGAATCAGGGAGTCCGATAAGGAAAAGAGCCAGCTGTTGCCCTGGAAGAACACGTGGTGAAAGTCCACGAAGAACTGATCCCAGGCCAACGTGACCAGCGAAAGAACTCCCGCCAAGAGGACAACCGTCAGGACGGCCCCCGATTGCACCGAGCGCGCCATCTTGACCGCGCCCTTGCGCCACAGGTAGAGAATGCTCGCCAGCGCAACGATGATGGACCCCACCCAGACGATCAGGGCCCCGTGGACAACCCCCTTCACGTCGTACATGTGGCGCAACTCCCGGTCGTTGTACAGAGGCGAGCCGTCCTGCAGATTCTGGTTGGCCAGGAAGTCAATCCCCTGGCCGTTGAGGAGATACTGGCGCGAGATGTCTGCCCAGTGCAGCCTTTCCTCTACCGTGAAACCGTAGGGGTCCGGGGGAAAGCTGGCCCGGCGATACTCCCAGTTAATAAAAGCGGGGGTCAAGAGGAGGCGAACCCAGGTCAGAACCAGGATCAATGGAATGGATACGAGAATCAATGCGCGAAAGACCACAATCACTCTCATTTCGACCTCTCCCAGGATGGGACCTCTCTTCGTCGGCTCCCGCGCCGACCCCTGTGGGTCACTGGGGGGCAAGCTGCTGCAGCCCGCCGGTGAGCACGAAATGGATCACCATGGCGTTCGTCAGCTGCTCCACCGGCGCCCAGTCATCGGTGAACACCGGCCCAGGTTGAGGAGCGGGTTGCAAGTTGACAACGGTGCGGTCGAGAACATCCAGAAGGAACCGCCCGCCCTCGGACCTTGGATTTGTGGAGGAGAACGAGTCGCGATTCGCCACAAGGTCCTCCACCCGAGTTGGCTGGCGAGTCGCGTACAGGATGCTGTTGAGGCTGTAGGGCACATCGACCACATACTCGCTCGGGAAAACGGTGCGCACGGTAGAGGCCATTCCCTCCAAGAGCCGGCGGTCGTCGGGCAGACGCGCGATATTCATCACCAGCACGCCGTTGGGGTCCAGATGCTGGCGCACGATTTCAAAGAATTGCTGGGTGGTCAGCTGCCAGGGGATGTACGGCGGGCGGTAGGCGTCCACGACGATCACGGAGTAGGTCCTGCGGCTGTGCTCCAGCCCCCACCGTCCATCCTGGGCAATGGGGTTCAGATTCGGCTCGTTCATGTTGAAATATCGACGCCCGACCTGAAGGATGGCGGGGTCGATCTCGAAACCATCGATGGGGATCGGCCCGAAGGCGGCCGTGAACTGGCGTGCAGACGTGCCGGCCGCCAGGCCGACAATCGCCACCGAGTCGACCATGGCTGGGGAATAGGGAGGCGGGTCGAAGAAAGGGGCGGAGACGAAATAGTCCCAGGTTCCAAACGTAGCCAGTTGGCCCGGATCATAGACCGAGTGCACCCCTTGGCCCTCGTTGAGCAGCAAGTAGCGCGTGTTCCCACGTTGGATCACCTGGATGTAGTTGTAGGCCGATTCCTCCTCAAGGATCTGGCCTTGCGAGTTCTTGATCGCGCCTCGTACGCCGAACACGCCGAGCAGGATGAGCAGGAGGGGCATCCAGGCGTGGCGCAGGGCCGCTCCGCGATTGCTGCGCCACATTCCGATCAGGCCGACCGCCATCAGCAACGCGGAAAACAGGAGGAAGGTCCGGGCCGTACCAATCGTCGGGATCAGCCAGAGCACGGGAACAAATGTGCCAAAGATCGACCCCAGGGTGGAGATCGCATACAGCTTGCCGGAAACGTCGCCGGCTGTCTTGATCTCGCGCATGGCGAGGCGAATGGCGAAGGGCGAGACACATCCCAACAGGGTCACTGGGACGGAAAAGAGAATCAGCACGGCCGCGAAGGAGCCGAGAGCCACGGCCGCCTCGACGTTCTCCACCGCGTTGGCGGCGGCCTGCAACACCGGCCGGCTGATCACCGGAACCGTCCCAGCGGCCAGCGCGGCCCAGGCGAGGATGCGGTAGAAGACCAAAGGGTCCGGCGAGCGGTCGGCCCAGCGCCCCCCTATGAAATAGCCGGCAGTCAGATACACGAGGATCAGGCCAATGATGTTGGCCCAAACCAGATTGCTCGTCCCAAAAACGTTGCCGAGTAGCCGGGAGGCAGAAAGCTCAACGGCGAGAGTGGTCATTCCTGCAGTAAAGACGGAGAGCACCAGGTAGCGGGAAAGTCGCATTCGCGTGGGAGGCAGAGGCGCACCAAGTTGACTGCGAAGGCCTGTGAGAGTTTTCCAATCGCCAGCGCCCGCCGATTATACGCCTGATGCAGGCGCCGCTGATATAATCGCGGCTCCGCCCCGACCCAGCAAGTGAACCTCCAGATGCCCGCCGACTCGACGCTGCGACGAAACCGTACGGCCTTCTTCCTTGACTACGTATTCTTCGGGGTCGGCTTGGCCTTTGCGGGTACCAGCACCACCTTGCCGGCTTTCGTGGCCAAGCTTACCGGCGACCCCGTTCTGATTGGCATGGTGGGAGCCCTCTGGAACGGGGGTTGGCTTCTCCCCCAGATCCTGGCCGCACACTACCTATCCGGCGTGAAGCACAAGATGCGTGTGGCCCGCTGGGGCTCCTGGGCGGGCCGACCGGTGTTCCTCCTGCTGGCCGGATTCCTGGTCCTGACCCATGCGCACCAGGCAGGTCTCACCCTCGGCCTATTATTCCTCTCCATCCTGATCTTCGCTGTCACGGATGCGATCGTGACCGTGGCCTAGTTTGATGTGCTGGCCAAAGCCATCCCGGCTCCATCCCGGGGCCGGCTGATGGGCTGGGGACAGGTGGGCTCGGGAGTTCTTTCCATCGGAGCAGGGTTAGCGGTCGGCTTTCTGCTTGGGCCGGGGGGGCCCTCTTTCCCGGACAACTATGCCGTGGTCTTTCTTCTGGCCACGATCTCCTTCTTGCTCTCCCTGGGAACCTACTACTTCATCCACGAGCCGATCGAAGCTGTGACCGAGGAACGCGCCGCCCTCGCGGAGTACCTGCCCAAGATCGCTCGCTTCTTGGAGAGGGACCGGCCCTTCCT
Source organism: Anaerolineales bacterium (assembly GCA_050012135.1). Classification (GTDB taxonomy): domain Bacteria; phylum Chloroflexota; class Anaerolineae; order Anaerolineales; family RBG-16-64-43; genus JBEKHT01. The sequence goes on from JBEKHT010000025.1 coordinate 11,743, forward strand.
TCAGGTGAACCTGGCACGCCTTCTCATCGGCGTTTCGGCGATGTCCACCCCCTTTTATGTCGTTTACGCGACGCAACGCAGAGGCCTTCCCGACGCGGCCATTGGCGCTTTCGCGACCGCCGCCACAGTCGGTGGGGCCGTGGCGGGCCTGGCCCTTGGCCCTGTGGCTGACCGTTTCGGGTCGCACCGAGTTGTCCAGGTGATGGCCGGCCTCCAGGTGCTCGTTCCGCTCTTGGCCATTGGCACTGCCCTGATCCCGTTATCTGAGCTCTTCCTGCTGGTCCTCTTCACCCTGGTGTTCCTTCTGCAGGGAATCGCGGATGGCTCGCTGATGCTGGGGATTGCGAACTTCGTTCTGGAGATCGCACCCGCCAGCCAGCGATCGGCCTACATTGGGTTGGCCAATACCCTGGCGGGAGTACTCATTTTTTATCCGCTGGCCGGAGGTTGGATAGCGGCCCACTCGGGTTACCCAACTGTCTTCGCGATTTCCGCGGGTTCGATCGCACTGGGAGGTCTGGTCGCCTCGAGACTGCCCAATCCACGAAGAGCGCGGTTCGAGTTACCGATGCGACCCCCTGAAGTGTGAAACTCTTCTGGGCTGGGGGACCCCAAACCAGGGGGGCAATACCCGGGTGAAGGCTTGGCTCCTTACTTGCCGCCTCGCCACCGCACGCGAGACTTGAGATCCCGATCGGCGCCTTCCCTTTTCCCCTGTCGCCCGTTCAAGGCCGAGAATCGCGCGAAACCAATCCCGGCTCGCCAGCGGCCCTCCCCGAGCAACGCAGAACCGATCGGCTCAGGAAGGCCTCGGCCGGATCCAACCCTGCCTGCCCCGCCCCTACGGCGGGGCGGCGAGCCCTCCGAGCTGGCGAAGGCTCTCCGTCCGTCGGTTGACCAAGGATGGAGAGGGTTCCTGCCGGTCGGGCCCAGAAAAGGCACGAAGCGCGATCTGCTATCGGCAACCTAGCTGGGGGGAGGCCTGGGAACCGGCCTCAGATCGGTGCGGCTGTCATGCCGGGGAGAATGGAATCTTGCAGGGTCCCCGGCGGCGCTCCCTTCTTATAATAAGGAATGGCAGGGGAAGGACTTCGACAGTCTGGCAGAAAGCGGCCCAAATGCCGCTTGTCTTGGCGAGGGCTCGGAACCGCGATAGCCCCTGGATCAGCCGTTTGATCTGGAAACGCCTCCCTTGGTGCGACTGGGTCCCCATCTAGCCGGTCGTGTCGGGGGTTGGGTGACGGGCAGGGCGATTCGGGGGGAACCCGCCGACGCGACTCCCTGCAGAGGAGACTTAGGATTGGATCCACGTTGGCGCATGCAAGACACCCCGCCCGTTCGACGGAGGACGAAGTGATCCCATGCTCCTCGCCCGGGCGATCACCATGACCCTCCTCGTCGACCGTTTTGGCCGCCGGGTGGACTACCTGCGGATTTCAGTGACGGACCGTTGCAATCTACGCTGCATCTATTGCGTGCCGCCCGAGAAGGTGGTCTGGAGGCATCGCGACGAGATTCTCAGCTTCGAGGAGATCGCCAGCGTGGTCCAGGCCGCGGCGCAACTGGGAGTCCGCCGAATCCGGCTGACGGGAGGAGAACCCCTGCTACGCCGCGACCTTCCGGAGCTGGTCCGTGAGATTGCCACCATTCCAGGGATTGAAGAAGTCTCCCTGACAACGAACGCGTCACTGCTCAAGCACCTGGCGGAGCCGCTTGCCCGGTCCGGACTCAGCCGCGTGAACATCAGCCTGGACACACTCCGACCCGACCGCTACGCCCGCCTGACGCGCGGAGGGGCTATCGAGTCCGTCTGGCGGGGCATCGCGGCTGCGGAGCGCGCCGCGCTCCTCCCGATCAAGCTGAACGTTGTCGCGGTGAAGGGGCTCAATGATGATGAACTGTTAGATTTGGCGAGGCTCAGTCTGGAGCGACCGTGGCACGTCCGCTTTATCGAGCTGATGCCCGTTGGAGACCTGGGCGGATGGGATCCGGGCCTCCCAGAGCGGGGGCAGGGGTACCTCCCGGTCGAAGCCATGCTTGAAAGGCTCAGCGACCTGCGGCTGGAACCGACGAACGAGAAAAGCGGCCGGGGACCTGCCCGTGTCTACCATGTCGCAGGCGCCCTGGGGACGATCGGGTTCATTTCACCGATCAGCGAAAACTTCTGCTCGGCCTGCAATCGCCTTCGCCTTACCTGTGATGGGCGCCTGCGCCCTTGCCTGCTCGCAGAACGGGAGGTGGACGTGCGAGAGCCGATTCGTCGAGGCGAGTCCCTTGGACCCTATCTTCAGCTCGCCGCGAACCTCAAACCCCGGGTCCATGACTTGGCCGCCGGACGTCAACCCGGATCCCGTTGGATGTCCCAGATCGGGGGATAATCCAGGTGGCCGGGCGATAGGAACCGCGCCACCCGGCCCATTCGATCGGCCCACCCGCCACGCGTGCCTGAGATCCTCCTTCCCAGCGGCGAAAGCATCCATTACCTCGACGTCAACCCGTCGGCCGGGGAAGTGGTGCTTCTGCTCCACGGGCTCGGAGCGACCGGCGAGTCTTGGTTGCTACAGATTCCCGCCCTCATCCAGGCCGGTTATCGGGCTGTCGCGCCGGACGCACCTGGCTTTGGGGGATCCACTCGCCCGATGGCGAAGACGACTATCGCTCAGATGGCGTCGCCCATGGCCTCGCTCCTGCGCTCGCTCGGGATCGGTGCCGCCGACGTGGTCGGCCTTTCAATGGGTGGGACCCTGGCTCTCCAGCTGGCACTGGACCACCCCGAGCGGGTGAAACACTTGGTCCTGGTGAGCACTTTTGCCCACCTGCGAATGGGGAATCCGGTCCTGCTCCCCTATTACGCGGTCCGGATTCTTCTCGTTCTGCTCTTCGGCCCGCGCGCTCAAGCTTCGGGCGTTGCTCGCCGAGTGTTCCCCAACGACGACCAGGAACGTATGCGCCAAGCTTTGATCGAGCAAGTCGCGATGGCCGACGTGCGGTCCTACCGCGGGGCGATGCGAGCGCTGGCCGCCTTTGACGTGCGCGGGCGGCTGGGCGAAATCCGCAACCCAACCCTCGTGGTGAGCGGAGATCGCGATTCGACTGTTGCACCTGCGGCCCAGCGCGAAGTGCAGCTCGGGATTCGAGGGGCTCAACAGCTGATCGTCCGCGGTGGCGGCCACGCCGTGAATGTGGACCATGCCGAGGAGTTCAATCGAATCTTGCTGAAGTTTCTAGGATCCTGAATGGGGCTGGAGATCGGAGGTCAAGTCGTGGTCCTGACCGATTGGCCCCGATCCACAGGGAAGACCTAGTCCCGGGCGAAGAGAGAAAGGAAGATCTCTGAGATCCAGACGACGGAGAGCAGGCTGCCCCGGAGGGGCTTCAATTGGAGGCTGCTGGGAGTCCTGGCCGCCATGGTGGTTGTGGGGTATGTAGCCATCATCCCCTACTCGCTGACCCTTCAATCGCAGGCGCTGAAGGCCACTCGCCTTCCCCTGCCCCTCTGGATTCTCATCCCGATCCAGGTCCTGGAGGGCGGGGCCCTGTACCCGCTTCTGGCTGGGGTGGGACTCTTCCTGGCCGGGAGAACAGGGTTGGGAGCCCCCCTCCTGGACGGACGGCTTCGGGCCAAGAGCGTCGAGAAAGAAGCCCGGCGGATTCTCCTTCCCTCGATTGTCGTGGGCGTGCTCGGCAGCCTGCTGCTCCTGGTCATCGAGATTACCATTTTCTCGCCTCTGCTCGGCGCGGACCTCAAGCGCCTTGCCATTCCCTCGCCCGCCAATCTGACCCCTCCCGCCTGGCAGGGCCTCCTGGCCGCCTTCTACGGAGGTTTTGACGAGGAGATCCTGCTGAGGCTGTTCGCACTCTCCCTCCTCGCTTGGCTCGGGGCCCGAGTGGGTGGAAAACCCTCGGGCAGGCCCCAGGCCTCTGTGCTCTGGATGGCGAATATCCTAGCGGCGGTTCTTTTCGGCCTGGGGCATCTTCCCGCGACGGCCGCGGCCGGCTTGCCGATCTACGCTTTGGTCGTCACCCGCGCGGTTGTGCTCAACGGGCTCCTGGGCGTTGGACTCGGATGGCTCTACTTCACTTACGAGGCTGGAAAGCGCGATGCTGGCCCACTTCTCAGCCGACCTCATTCTCCATGTGGTCGCCCCATTTCTCTCCATCCTCTGACCCATGGCAGGAGCCGGGACCGCTTGGGACGCGCGCGACTCATGGCAAGGTGGACCGAAAAGTTTCCGCAAGGGGGAGTTTCCGCCGAGGGTGATCCGAATCCCGGTCCGGCCCCCTCCGAACCTCGGTTTGTGTTGGGCGAGGGTTCCGCCGAGGACATGGGAAATGCGGCTGATCATCCGCGCCCTTGGGTCCGTTCGACCCTCAGCGAGGACCAAGTCTTGGGCGCGCGGTTCGAACGGGATGCGATGGCTGTTCCTGCCTCATGACCGGACTTCGTGATATTGCCCCCTTCCTGAGGAAAGCCGCTGACTGGGCGCGAGACCGTCCCGACGTGGCCGCTGTGGCTCTGGTCGGATCCTACGCACGAGGGACCGTCCGCCCGGACTCCGACATTGATTTGCTACCGCTGGTCGGATCCCCCCAGTCATATGCCGGGGATACGAGCTGGGTGAAGGCCTTTGGGCAGCCGACGCGCGTGGAACTGGAGCCGTGGGGGAAAGTCATTTCAATTCGGGCATGGTATGACGACGGGCGGGAAGTCGAATATGCGCTGGCGCCTCCAGATTGGGGATCCGATCCGGGCGACGAGGGAGATGCGCGCGTGATCAGGGGCGGCTTTCGCATTCTTTTTGACTGCCAGGAGAGACTGGGCAGTCGCATCGCAGGATTCCGCGAGAGAAGATCCTGATCGTGCCTCTCGGGCCTCTGGGCCCTGACAGCGCCCGTTTGAGGACTGGAAATCCCTTTCGGTCCTCCTTTCGTCCGCATTCAGACCGCACGGCCCCTGCGGTCCACCTGCGCCTTTGTCCTTTCGCTTTCCACGCCAGGGTCCAGGCCAAAGCTCCCCGCGGATCGACCCGGGACCGAGTCGGCTTCCGAGCTGGGCCCCTCTTCCGAAATCCTGTGCATCAAAGAGAGGGCGGATATAGAATTGGTGTCGCTTGGACCGGTGCGGCCCAGGCCGGTCGCAGAAGATCCGGGCGCGGCCCGGGCGGCGGCAACCGGAGGGGGGATTCGCCCGGCGGTGTGATACACTTCTCTCTTGCGCACGAACTGGGCCCCTCACCGCTCTGCTTACTCGGATTGGAGACAAAATGGAAACGAAGCTCTACGTCGGCAATCTTTCGTATTCCACCTCGGAGGACGACCTGCGTGGGCTGTTTGCCCAAGCCGGCTCGGTCAAGTCGGTGACCTTGATCACCGACCGAGACACAGGGCGGTCCAAGGGATTCGCCTTTGTCGAGATGGAGACCCAGGCTGAAGCGCAAAAGGCGATTGGCCTGTTCAATGGCTCTCAATTGCACGACCGTCCCTTGACCGTGAACCTGGCGCGCCCACGCGAGGAACGGGGACGAGGAGGGGATGACCGGCGGCGCACCGGTTCCTCGCACCGAGGTGGCAACCGCCGTTCGTGGTAGGCGCAGGAAGCCGACGCAATCGGACGGTTCCGCTCGGTCATTGAGCCTCCGGCCTGGGTGGACAGAGTTGCCTATCCCCCCGGACGTCCTCAGGAAACGCAAAACGATTCGAGTCGGGCCCCTGGCCGGGTTGCTGCGCGGTTTCGTGACCGCGCACATATTCTCCAAACCACTGAGATCAAGCCTGCTCCCCAGAGGAAGGGCTTTCTTGTCAGGCCGCGGTTGTCCAGCGCAACCTCCGGCCCGGCAATCATTGCAGCCACCGGCTCGGTATTGGTGGGAATCCTCATCGGGAAAGGTCAAATGCGGAATCGACCGCCAGCCACTGTGCCTGCGGCCGGCTCTCCCGTCCGAGCGAACCGTGTCGCCTTGGAGGGGTTGAGGCCCATGGCACGGAGGGTCCTCTCGGGAGCTCGCCGCCCCAAAGAGTTGCCCGGTCAACCGTTCCGTTGCATCCGTATCGCGACCCGCCCCGCAACAACCCGCAGCAGCCGCTGGGAGATCAACAACATCTGCCCCGCAGAGCCTCGCCGGCATTCATCGGCTGTTTGCTGGGAACCATAAGTCCCGGACCCGCTGGCTCGGGCCATCCTCGTCCATGCAGTCGGCGACTCTCTTCCTCCCCATGCTCAGCGATGGGAAGCCGGCGCGATGGGCGACCTTCTTCCCTACGCCGAGCGTTCTGCGAACACCCTGACCCTTCATTTCCCTACGCGCCGCGGGTGGCTTTGATCTAGAATCCCTCTGGACGCCGACTTGGGTTTCGGTCGGAAAAGCCGTGCGGCGGCTCTGGACTTGTCTCCGGCAGGAAGCGCCTCCCTTGGAGAAGCAGGCTTGTCCCTGCGCGGCAGAGGCCGACACTCTTTGGCACATCGGTGGGGAGGCTTTGAATGGATCGCACTTCTCTGGGGATCCTGGCGACCACGTTTGTGGCCTGGGGCATCGGCAGCTTTGTGGAAAAGCTGGCCGCAGACCGACTGGGAGTGCAGAGCGTATTCTGGCACGCGCTGGCCTATGCACCGGCGGTTATCATCTACAGCTTGGTCGTATTCAAGTTCGGGAACTTGATGCGCTCGACCGCCTCAGGCGCCAGCTTGGCACTCCTGGGAGGGGCCCTGAGCTCCTTTGGGATAGTCGGGACTTACCTTCTTCTGACCCGAACCGAGGCCTCCCGAACCATTCCCTTGACCGCCCTCTACCCGGCCCTCACTTCTGTGTTGGCCATCCTCTTTCTTCATGAAAGCAGGGATCCCGGGAAGCTCCTTGGAATTGCCTTGTCCCTCGTGTCGATCTACCTGCTTACACGCTGATCCGCTCGCAACACAGATCCCTGCGAAAGTGAGAGCAATGGCCTCCGAAGGGAGGCCGATCGAGCTTCGGCCTAGTTTCCATTGGCGTACAGAGAGCAACGGTCAACTCGCATCCCGCACTCGGGGCGGCCATTTTTCTCCTGGGCCGCGCCCCATGCCGGAGAATCGCTCCGGCGAGCCCCCGAACCCGGGCATTCCCGTGACCGTTGGAACCCATGCTCGACCGAGTCGAGGGCAAGACGCGCCAAGGCCCAGCACCTTGGGAGGCTCGTGCCGCCGCCATCCTTCCTGGAGGAGGATTCGAAGCCGGAAGCAACCACCGGGACGCAGGGATCTCAAGCCGAACAGCCTCGACTCATGGGTGACCCTCGGGGGGCCTGGATCTCTGGTCCGGGCAACATGCCTTGTGCTGGGCGGCCTGTTCCACTCCATCGGTGGTCCGGGCCTTTGGTGGGGATAGAGGTCGCCCGGGGCCATGTTCGATGGCTCCAGCGAATTCGGAGTCCAGTTGCCGCTGATCATCGCCGGGCCGTGTCCGGACCGTACGCCTTCACTACCCAGCCCATGCACTTGGCCGTTATGGCGGTCATCCAGACCAAGCTCATGCGGCGCACCCTGCGAGAAGACGAAGCTTTGCGGCGCATATTAGGTGAGTCCCCGGGAGAGCTACGCCGAAGAAGTCCCGGCCTGGTCCCTGGGCTGCCTCCCGGCCAAGGATTGCGGACCCCGGAGTCAGTGGTCAAGTAATGCTCGCAAGGGGCGGCGCGTCCCAGGGTCCTGGGTCTTTGCCAGCCCGGGGATGGGGAGCCGGATGGAATACCCCCCAGGCAGATCGCCCTGGATCAATCTCCCCCGGGTCGTCCCTGGCCGAAAAGGCCCTGGTGTACACTGGGCCTGGCCGATGAACTCGCTGGAACCCGGTCTGCGGCAGATCAACCCGCTCGCGGCCTCCCCCCTGGATGGAGATCGCGAATTCCCAAGGCGAAGGATGGATGGCTATGGTAGATTTCTCGACGGGGTTTGGAAGGCATGCCAGCGCCAGGTTGCGTCGGGAGCAGATTATCTGGCTGACGACGGTTGACCGCCGCCGCTGCCCCCAGCCCAGGCCGGTATGGTTTCAATGGAATGGCTCGACGATCCTGATCTTCAGCCAGCGGCAAGGGGCCAAGGTCGGCCACATCCGCCGGAATCCTTCGGTCGCCCTCAACCTGAACTCCGATCCGCTGGGCGACGAGGTAACCGTTATCCTCGGCCAAGCCCGGGTACTCAAGAGATGGCCTGCCAGGACGCGGGTCGCTGAGTATTTCAAGAAGTACCGCAGAGGATTGCGGAACCTCGGGATGACCCCCGAATCCTTCCGGAAAGACTACGGCGTTCCGATCGAGATCCGGCCGGCCGTCCTGCGCGGCTTCTAGCCCGATCGAGTCGGAACATCGTCATCCTGGGCCGGCCAGAGCGCCGCAGGCGGGCCCGGGACCCCTGAATGATTCAGATCGCCAGGCCCAAGGCGATCCAAGTGCAGAGGGCCGGCTCGTGGACCCCATGGATCCAGATCGAGGTTGGGTCAATGAGCAATCCGGGATGGGTGACCAACGCCATCGTAATTGCTGGAACGGCCTATCTCACCTTTGCCATGGCGCTGGCAGGTTGGTTTGGCAGCCTGCGCAAGGGAGAAGCCGTCAAGCTGGTTCCTGGGGAGGGCAGGCTTTCCAAAAGTCTCTGGCTGAACCTGGCTCTCGTAGGGGTATGCCTAGCCTTCTGTGCAGGCGCAATCTGCCTCCTGTGGATCCCCATTGCGATTCATTCTTCAGACCGGACGAGTCGGGTCTTCGTGACCACGGGCCTGGTCCTGTTCGTGGGGGGTGCCCTGCTTGTGCTCTGGGCCCGGCGAGTTCTGGGCCGGATGTGGGGGATCAGCACCAGCCGGGAAGTGAAGCTGCTTCCGGATCACCGGCTCATCATGACCGGCCCCTATTCGGTCGTTCGCCATCCGATGTACCTGGGCTGGTGGATCGCTGCGCTTGGACTTCTTCTCATATACCGAACCTGGATTCTGGCGGCTCTCCTGATTCTGTCGATCCTCGTGTTTGCTCGCAGGGCACGCCTGGAGGAAAAGACTCTGGCCGCTCGTTTCGGAGAAGAGTGGCGGTCCTATGTGGCCCGCACAAGATCCCTCCTGCCTCTCGTCTTCTAGGGAAACTCTCGGGTCCCACATGAGGCGCGCCATTTGGACAGGAGGGTCAGGTTGGGGCGCCTTCTCGACATCCGGCCTGTGATCGCAATCTGACTCTGGGTCCCGGATTCCCCTCCGACCCAGGCCAACCGCACCTGACCTGCCAGCCGGGGGTTCCTCCCCTGAGCCACGTGGAATTTAGGCCTCAGACCCGGCAGGATGAGTCTGTGAGTGGCCCAGGCAGTCGACGGGTTCCGAGGAGAAACCGCAGTGTTCACCGCATCCGATCACTGGGCCCGGGCGTATCCCGGCGCGGCGATCGGGGTCCTCGCGATGCGAGGGGTTGCGAACCCCGAACGCCATGCAGAGCTTGAACTCCGGAAGAGGGAGCTGGAAGACTTCCTTCGATCGTGGTATGCCTCCTGGGAGCGCGAGTCCCTCAAGACCCTCCCCAGGATGCAACCCTACGTCGCCTACTACAGGCGGTTCCAGAAGACATATCAGGTTCAGTTGCAGCTCGAATCGATCGTGTTCAAGGGCAAACCCCTGCCTCGAGTCGCGGCCTTGGTCGAGGCCATGTTTATGGCCGAGCTGAAGAACCTGCTTCTCACGGCCGGCCATGACTTGGATCGGGTGGAGGGAAAGACCGAAGTCGAAGTCGCCACGGGCCGGGAGTCCTATGTCACCCTGGAGGGCGAGAAGCGGATCTTGAAGCCGGGGGACATGTTCATCCACGATGAGGAAGGCGTCCTCTCCAGCATCCTGTACGGCCCGGATCGGCGCACGCGCCTGAATCCCGGAACGACGCGGGTCCTGTTCACCACGTATGCTCCTGCGGGGGTCGAGATTGGGAATCTGCGCCGCCATCTGGATGACTTGCAGGAGAATGTGAGGGTTCTAGCGCCTCAATCCGAGGTCGAATTGATCGAGACTTGCGTTGCGGCCTAGGGCCGAAGAAGGCCGTTCGGGGGCAGAGGCGCCCCCCCAATGCGGCGCCTGCGCCCCCAAGACCGCCGTCTCCTGGCTCCCCAAGGAGTGGGACCCGACCGCCTCTGCAGGTAATCAGGCTGTCTGCCAGCCTCGAGTCAGGCCTATTTCGGGGACTACGCTGGACGCCCTCCGATTCCCGAGAGCAGAAAGTCAGGAAACGGAAAAGCGGAGGCCTGCGCCCGCTTGCGGCGTTGCTTTCAGGTTCCAAAGCGACGAGGTCTTGATCGGTGCGACCCGGGTGATCATGGACAAGGGATCAACAGCTGGCATGAGGGACTAGGGGAATGCCCCGCGAACGACGTGGACACAGCAACATTCTGATCCTGGGTTTGACCCTCGTGGCGGTTGCCTATGCCTGGCTGCTCTACTTCCTGCAGAGCCTGACGGGCAACCCGCGCCTCGACGGTCTGCTCGGAGTCGTGCTCGGCCTGTATCTCTGCTCTCACCCGGCTAGCAACTTCCTCGACCTGATTCTATTCGCCCGGCAATCCGCGCCCCACTTCTCCTCCAGATCGTCTTTGCTGGTCTGGCTTGCGTTGAACCTCATCCTCCTGGCGGCAGGCTGGATGGACATCTTCCTGGGTGCTACGCAGCTCGCCACTCGTGTCAGCTAGGATTGAAATAGTCCTTGAGGTCCGCCGGATCGCGCTTTCCGTGAGACTGCCCTGGGTCTTGGGGTTGACTGTCGCGGAGGAGATGGGAAGGATCCGGGACTATGGCCGCCTGCCATTGGCCGCAGCCGGCCCAGGGAGGAGAGGACCGGGGAGGGCAGAAGAGAAAAGGGAAGGAAGGAGAGGCTTGGCCCAGCCGGCCCGTCAGTCAACGCCGGCGTTTGCCATGGCTGGCAGAAATACCTGGAAAGTGGTTCCCTGGCCTTCCACGCTGCTGACTTCAATGGACCCCTCATAGGCCTGGACAATGGATTGGACAATGGCCAATCCCAGCCCGGCACCCGAGCTCTTGGATTCCGTTTCGTCATACGACCGCGCGCGGGCCTTGTCGACGCGATAGAAGCGATCGAAGAGATGCGGAATGTGCTCCTGAGGGATTCCCGGCCCGTTGTCTGAGACCTTCACCCACCCGAAGGCACGGCTCTCGCGTTGGACCTTGCCCGTCTCCACTTCGACCCGGGCTTGATCGCCGCGCCTATACTTGATCGCATTCTCCACGAGATTCGTCAGCATCTGGGAAAGGTATCCGCTGTCGCCCTGAACTTGCGCCTCCCCGAGGTTGCCAGCCACCAGGGTCACCCCATTCTCCCTGGCCAAGGCGGTCAGCCGGTCGGTCACATCGGCCGCCAGCTCTGCCAGGTCGAGCTCCTCGTTGCGCAGGACGGGTTGTGGGGAGTCCATTCGCGCCAGGGTAAGCAGTTGACTCACCAAGTGGGTCATCCCCTCGTTCTCTCCTTGGATGACCTTCAACGATTTCTGTAGGTCGCCCGCGGAGCGCGGCCGGTCCAGCGCCCGGTTGCATTCGAGCTCGATGATCGAGAGCGGGGTCCTTAATTCATGGCTTGCATCCGCGGCGAACTGTCGCTGTCGCTCGAAGGCGGACTGAAGTCGATCCAACATGTGATCAAAGGTGTCAGAGAGTTCCCCCAGTTCATCGTCGCGTCCCAGTCGCAATCGGCGGCCGAGATCGCTCTCTCCGATCTCCTGCGCAGTTCGAGTGACCTGCTCAACAGGGCGCATGGCCCGATCTGCAAGCCAGAATCCTCCCCCAAAGGCCACCACCAGAATCCCGACGAAAATAAGACTCAGAACGAGCGCGAAACGCCCGAGCTGCCCGGAGGGGTCGACCGGGCTCCCTAAGATCAAGACCCCTGTCCACTGGCCCTCGATGGCGAGAGGGGCCACCACAAACAGGTACGCATGACCCGGGCCAGCCGTCTTCCCGGTTCCGTTCGAGAGAGTGTAGGGAATCGGGGAGGCGGACTCGGAAGAGATCTCCCAGTCCTGCAGCACTTGGTTGAGATCGGCGACCTGATAGGTTCCAATTCTCTGCAAGAGATCCCCATTCGGCCCCACCAGGGCAAAGACGTCCTGATTGCCCAATAGGGGCAAGGCGCTGTCCGGGGGACCAAAGGATCCGGGCACTCCCAATCCCTGCTCGATGGTGCGGCGCAAGAGGTCATGATAGTAGGCCTGCAGCTGGGTCGACATGGTCATGAGGCGGTTCTCGGTCTCGGAACGCTGGACCTCGACCTGGCGGAAGTAGATGAACAGGCTGAATCCGGCCAGGATCACGCCCAGGACGGCCACGAACCAGAGCGTCAACCGAAAACGAAAACTCCGCACGAATTTCCACAGGCCTGCGCTGGAGGCGCCGCGAAGGGGATTCAAGTCGTCCGTCATCCTCGCACCCTCCCGTCCGGCTCGTTGATGCGGTAGCCGGCTCCTCGCACCGTCGTGAGGAGCTTCAGCGGGAAGGGGTCGTCGATCTTGCGGCGCAGGCGGCGAATATAGACATCAATTACATTGCTGGTGGGGACGAAATCGTAATTCCAAAGGTGGGCTTCAATCATCTCGCGGGTCACCAGCCGATTGGGATTCCGCATCAAGTACTCCAGCATTGCATATTCCCGGGTCGTCAACTCAACCCGCACCCCGCCTCGCTCGATCAGATGCGTCGCAGGGTCGAGGCTCAGGTCACCGATCTCCAGGCGACTGGTTTTCTCCACCTGATTGCGGCGCAGGAGAGCGCGAAGGCGGGCCCGCAACTCCTTCATGGAGAAGGGCTTGACGAGGTAGTCATCCGCCCCACTGTCCAGTCCTTGCACCCGATCCTCCACCGCATCTCGAGCGGTCAGCATGAGGACAAGTGCGCGCACCCCTTGACGGCGCAGCTCGCGGCATACCTCGAACCCATCCTTCTTGGGCAGCATTACGTCCAGAATGATCAGGTCATAGGAGGTCGACAGGGCGTAGTTCTCCCCCTCTTCCCCATCATAGGTGGAGTCGACCGCGTAGCCGTCTTCTTCCAGGCTTGAGCGGAGAGAATGATGGAGGCGGTGGTTGTCCTCAACCAGAAGGATGCGCATCGGGCTGCTCCTGGGTCAATTAATAGACGATTTAGATTAAGGGAAAATGACAAGACAGAATGGGCCAAGCCACCGAGCTGGCAGTCATCCTATCGTCATCTTGGTACCTTATATTCAACGAAGGCTTTTCGGAGATCTTGGAGAAGGATTATGGCACTAAACATCGGAACGAACCGCACCAAGAAGCAGTTCCCCGCCCTTGCGGCCGCCCTGGTCATATCCTTGGCCCTCGGGCTGGTCATGGTTGCCCTGGGGGTCAACGCCCTGGCCAACTCAAACTCCGTGGCGCTACAGTCTGCATCGGCCTCCAATTCAGGCGGGAGTGGGGACCAGGCAACGATCCAACAGATGCAGAATGAGATCTCGCAGTACCAAGCCCGCGAGCAACAGTATCAGGGTGAGATCACTCAGGCGGCAACCCAACTGAACCAGGCCAAGGCCCGAATCCAGCAGTACCAGAGCTTAATTAACGCCCTGCAGGACGCTGGGGTTATCCAGATCACGCAGGATGGCAGGGTTTTCATCTCGGGCGGGCTGGGCGGTAACTTGAGCGCGGGCTCCGGGGGCTAGGCCGTGGCCGGGTTTTCAGGTTTTTCGGGAGATGGTTCATGTTCAGACTAACCAAGGTATTCTTGCGCGTTTGGATCACGGCCACCTCATTGGCCACCTTCGGGCTCGGATGGGCGGCTCTGGCGCACTCCCCCAAGCCCGCCCCACTGTTTAGCTCACAACCCGCCGCGGCGTCCTGGACGGCTTCTCCACTTCCACCGATCCCCTCCTTGGCGCAGTTGCAGACCGGCGGTCCTTCGATCTCTTCCGGCATCACCGGGAGCCTTTCCATGGCCCCCTCGGCCAACTTCAGTCCGCCTCCCATTCGCACCCGGGGCTCATGATGGAGTACGACGAGTTCTTAGCCATGAACACAACGGTACAGGTCGCGGCGGAGGGATCTGCCGAGCGCCTGAGGCCAGGATTTGAGATTGTTCGCAGGTACGTGGCCGAAGCGGAGCGAAGATTCTCGCGCTTCATCGAAGAGAGCGAGCTTAGCCAGCTCAACCATGCCGCGGGTCATTGGTTCAAGGCCTCTCCGGAATTGCTTGGCCTCGTCCAGGAGTCTCTGGCTTGGCACGACCGCACCTCCGGGCTTTTTGATCCCTCCCTGCTGGAGGCCCTCCGGCAGGTCGGCTACGACCGCAGCATGGCGGAACTGAGGGAAAGACCCGCACCGACGCCCGTCCCGGCCATGGAATGGATGCGCCCTCGCCTCGCCGACACCCTCGTTGACCTGGAGCGGCAGCAGATCCTCCTGCCCGAGGGGGTTCAATTGGACTTGGGGGGGATCGCCAAGGGCTGGGTTGCCGCACGGGCGACGGAAATGTTGGGCCACTTCACGGATAGTTGCGTTGTGAGCTCGGGGGGGGACATGGTTCTCAAGGGCCTGCCCGAGGGCCAGCCATCATGGCAGGTGTCCCTGGAGGATCCGCGCGACGCAAGTCGTGTGCTAGCCGTCCTGGAGGTGAGGCCGGGATCGCTGGCCACCTCCTCGGTGACCAAGCGCCGCTGGGCGCAGGGCGACCTGCCTCGCCACCACATCCTCGACCCGCGCAGCGGCCTTCCAGCGGAATCAGAATGGCTGAGCGTCACCGTCTGGACGGAAACCGCAACCGGGGCCGAGGCTTTCGCCAAGGCGCTATTGATCGCCGACCCCGATGAGGCCGCCAGCCTGTCGAGCCGCGTTGAGGGATTGCGCTTCATTGCGGTCCGCGCGGACGGCAGCTTGTGGGGGCTACCCCTCAGCCGGGAGATGTTGCATGTCCCAGCCTGAAAGCACGAGGAATCAGCTGTCCCGAGAGCAGGTCGCCCTTCCCGTCGGCCGGATCGCTGTGGGCCTGATCGGGATCGTCGCCGCCGCCTCCGCATTGGCCCTGGCTCTCCCGGGAAATGCGGCGCTGCGCGGCCTGATCAATTGGGCGTTTGCGCTCGACTCGGTTCAAGCCATGTGGTATCTTACCCGGGCGGCCGGGATCATGGCCTATCTGCTCCTTTGGCTCTCGACGGCTTGGGGATTGACGGTCGCCAGCAAGATCCTGGACCGCCTCCTGCAGCGCACCTTCTCCTTCGAATTCCATCAATTCATCTCCCTGTTTGCCCTGGGGTTCATCGCTCTGCATGTTTCCGTGCTGCTGGCAGACCGCTATCTCCCCTTTACCTTGGCTCAGGTCCTGGTGCCATTCGTTGCCCCCTACCGCCCGATCTGGGTGGGAATGGGGGTGATCTCTCTCTACCTGATCGTCCTGGTCACAGTCACGTTCTACCTGCGAGGCAGGATCGGGATGCGCGCCTTTCGAGCCATCCACCTCGCAAGCCTTGTCGCCTATTTGGGTGCGACGGCCCACGCGGTTTTCGCGGGCACCGACTCCTCTCTCCTGGTCGCCCTCGCGATGTACGGCGGGACGTTTCTGTCGGTGGTCTTCCTGACCAGCTACTGGCTCATCAACCGACGGCTTGAACAGGAACAAAACGCTGTCCGCAAGAAAGTGATCGTGCCCTATTCTCAGGCCGACCGAGATCGGCTGGCCGGATACAGCCGCAGGAGGAATCCCCGCCTCCGTTGAGCCCCTGCTCGAACCTCCCCATGGTCCCGAAGGCATGGGCTTCGGAGTTCCCTCTGCCAGGAGCCCACCCTGATGGGTTGAGCCCCAGAATAGCCAGCGGACCACCCGAACCCAAATCCCTGACCGGACCGTGCGAATGTCTCTCCGGCGCTTACCGCCTCAGCCCGCGAGGTCTCCTACCAACCCTTCGATCACCCCCAGGGCGCTCGATCCTTCGGATGGTCACCAGCCCGCGCCCCACTCCCAGGCGCCGATCGCCCGCTGTCCGATCCCGGCCGGACGGCATCCGCTCCAACTGCACCTAGGTCTAGAATGGGAACAGGCGGGGGGGCATCTCTGCCTCCGTGCCGGGACCGGCTCGAGTTCCTGCCCCCCGAATCGTGAGGCTGGCGCGTCGCAACCCGGCGAAAGGGATCCGCAGCCAAGCCCGCAAGGGCCTTGGTCATCGCCGTTCCCTGCTGTGCTCCGCGCCTCAAGGACATCGAAGGAGGTCGCTCATGGCCTCCCTACGTGCCGCCCTCGGGCAAATTGCTGGGGCCCGCCGTCCATTCGTCATTCTCAATCTGGTCTACTTCGGGATTGTTTTTTCCGCCATGGCCGACTGCCTTTCGACCGGACCGTGCATGATTCTTTGGGAAAGGCGGTTCTGGCCGGGCTCGCCTCTGGGCCTCTGGCCGGAGTCCTGGGGGCCTACAATGGGGGCCATTTCCTTTCCGCGTTCTTACTTACCTTCCTGGGCAATCTCTTTGTGGGCAGCTTCGCCGCGATCACCCTGCCCTCTCTTCTCCTCCCCTTCAGCGGCTTGGTTGTGGGCGCCTTCCGGGCGCTGCTATGGGGCGTGGCTTTCTCCCCTCCCCTTTCGGATTTGACCGCGCCGCGCGTCCTGGCGGGTCTCCTGGTTCTCGGCGTGCTCCTTCTCGAGGGCGAGGCCTACGTCCTGGCGATGTTGGCCGCCTATCTTCAAGGAAGAGCGCTGCTCGCTCCGCGCTTCGTCGGGACCATTTCTCATTGGGAGGGATATCGGCGCGGGATTGGCATTGCGCTGCAAATCTACGCGTTGGTCATCTTGATGCTGATCGCAGCCGCCCTGTACGAGTCCCTGGTGGGGATCCTGTTGCTACCTCGAATTGTCTGAGCGGAACCCGCCTCCGGAGCGGCCCGTCGGGCGAGTGGGCATTTCGCCCCGGCGAAGAAACTCGCGATCCAGGGCCGCGGGGCTCTGCCCTTCGGGAAATCCCGGAATCCTTTTGACCCGTGGCGGCCACCCTGGAGCCTCCGTGCCTCTTGCTTCAGGCCAAGAGGAGGCATCGTCGTTGTTCTCGACCGGGCGGCCCAAGCGCCAGTCTTGCGCCGTGCTCCTGAATGAGGGCGAGGCACCCAATCCAGGAAAACCGGCCCGCGAGGCTTCCCATTTCGATCTAGAATAGAATCGAGGACGAAAACGGGCCTGGGCGCCCAAGCTCGCTTCAAGGAAGGGATATGCCACTGATCCGAGACGCGCACGAGGGAGATCTCCCAGCGATCGTCGCGATCTACAACGATTCCATTCCGGGACGCCGGGCGACCGCTGACACCGAGCCGGTCAGTGTCGACTCGAGGCGGGACTGGTTTGCACAACACTCACCCCAGCACTACCCTCTCTGGGTTTGCGAAAGCGGGATCGAAATCGCCGGCTGGCTGAGTATGTCCCCGTTTCGTGGCCGACCCGCCTACGCTCCGACGGCCGAAATCAGCCTGTATGTGGCCTCGGATCATCGCCGCCGGGGGATAGGGCAGGCCTTGCTCGCGAAGGCCGTGGACCAAGCCCCTGCGCTTGGCCTGGAGACTCTGCTGGCCCTCGTTTTCGCCCACAATGCGCCAAGCCTTTCGCTCTTCCGTAAATTCCGATTCCAGCAGTGGGGCTACCTGCCCAAGATTGCCAAACTCGATGAGGTCGAGCGGGACCTGGTCATCTTGGGCCGGGGGCAATCCTAGTCTTGCAACGGGGGACACCGCCGGCCGCTTGCCTCCCCGACCGATTTGGGCAAAGGCCAAGCGCCCGCCGCAGCGCCTGCCGGGTTGGCGGGAAACAGGCAAACCGACAGAGTTGCGCACGCTGAGGGGCTGCACCGCACTTTCTCGGGTCACCCGCTGACCAAGGCACAAGTCTTCCGCCGGGAGCCTGTCAGCAGGTTTCAGGCGGAGGACAGGTTTCGGGGCTTTGCGGGCAGGGCTACAATCGGGCGGCGGGTTAGAGTCTGCGAGAGTTCTCGTCCGTCGACCAGGGGGGCGGTGGGTCTGTGGCAGCCCCCGCAGGCTTTCCCCCCTGCCCTAGGTTCATGGCCGTCTGGTTCCCCGCTGTGGGCAGGCCGTGCGATTTCCAGGTACGACCCGTCCGCGCTTCCTTCGGGCCCCCTCGACCTGGAAGGGCAGATCTCTTGGGCCGCACCGGTCTCTCGTGATCACGCGCTGCGCAGCTCTCACGAGGTCTCCTCATGTCCGCAAAATCCATGTCTTCTCAGAGGCTCCTCTTGACCATCCGGGCCGATGTCGGCCGGACCCCTGATGTGGCCGAGGTCGCCCTGTTTCTTTACGACTTCGTGTCCCTGTACGAGATTATCCGGCTCGGCATGGATCCAGAGTACAAGTCGTACCGCTTTTCTCGCTTCTGCCTCTATCGCAAAGGACGCCCGCTCGTTCCCGCCGACCGCATGCTGGTCCGCACCATTCGCCTGCATTCCCCGCTGGAAGTGATCGCGACCATCGCGGCGGCCGGGGGCGCGGCCGCCGCGACTGCCACGGCCATCTGGTCTGTTCTCCAAGTGGTCGAGAAGCTCTACAGCCTGCGCTTGAATCGCCAAAAGCTGGAACTCGAAATCAGGAAGTTGAGGCGCGAGGCGGTCCAAACGCGGCTTCCGCTGGGTTTGCCGGAGGAGAGGCCCGACCTGGTGGCAGTCCTCAAGAAGAGGAACGCGACCGAGTACCTGGAAACGATCTCCCGCCGGCTCCACAACTCAAAAGTCCAAATCACGGATATCGAGGTGGAGATCACCGAGAGCGCAACCGCTTCGAAAAGGGGCAGCTCCTCGCGCGGCGAAGACGAGGGCTCGAGGTGAGGAAGGATCGCCTGGCAGCCCTTCGAGCACCGCCTTCGCGCTGCAGCACGGCCTCCCGGGCACACGGCCCCTGCTCGAGAAGGGAATATGCCTCGGAGGGAAAGCCCTTGGACGGCCCAGGTAGCCAAGCGAGCGCGCCGAGTTCTGCCCGGGTGCGTCCAGCGGGGGATCGGGCGAGCGCCAATGGCTCAATGGAACCTGCGGGGCGCCGAGGTCGCCCAACCCCATTCCTCTTTCGGTGGAGGAATGCTCACCTTCCTGGCAATACCCGTTCTCATATCCCAAGCGGGGGTGATGGCTCCCGGGCCCATCACCGCGCTCGCAATCGGAGGCGCGCGAGAGCCCGCACGCCCTCGCCCACCGGAGGCGTGGCGAACTCGGCCATCCAGGGAACTGGGCGTATTTCGAACGCGGGGCGGGTTGGCCGGGATGACCGGTTCCCCAAGCAATTCGCCCTCCCCATCCCTCGCGCGACCGGGCTGAGCGAATTGCTTCCGCAGACACCTTTCCTTTCTCAAGAAGGCCAAAGGGCGCCGGGGTGCCTCAAGCGCCAGCCGAGGCTGCCAGGGTTCGGCGCGACACCCTTCCCATCCCATTGGGGGCCTTTCCTGGCCTCCGCTCACGATGCCGGAGGACGATTCTCAAACTGCGATTCTTCGCTCGGCCCCCGGAATGGCCGTAGAATTGGTGGCAGGCCCCGGCTGGGTCTCGGGCAAAAGGCCTTCAGGCCAGGTCCATGTGAGAATTGGCGGCACGTCGAGCTCCAGGGGTCTTCGCGCGGCGTGCCTAGCGCGACTCTCGCGCCGTCCGCATCCCTCATCTGCTAGGAGGAATCGAAATGCTCAAAGACCTCAAGGCCTTCATTCTCCGCGGCAATGTGCTCGACCTCGCCGTGGCAGTGGTCATCGGAGCAGCATTTGGCAAGATTGTCACCTCCCTGGTCAACGACATCATCATGCCTCCGCTTGGCTTGGTCCTCGGGCGGGTGGACTTCAGCAACTTATTCCTCAGCCTATCCGGCAAGTCCTATCCGTCACTGGCCGCCGCCCAGGCCGCCGGGGCCGCCACTTTGAACTACGGGGTCTTCATTAACAATGTGGTCGACCTCCTGATCGTGGCCGCCGCGATCTTTCTCGTGGTCAAGGCAGCGCAGAGCCTGGAAAGGCGGAAGCCGAAGGAGCCCCCCGTAAGCACCACGAGGGAATGCCCCTATTGCCTTTCCACGATTCCGCAGAAGGCCACCCGTTGCGCATACTGCACGTCGCAGCTGTAGGGCTCGAGGGCCCAATGGGCTCAGGCCAATCGGGGCGGCACAACGCGGGCGGCGACCGATGGGTCGCCGCCCGCAAAGACGACTCTGCACCCGCCCGGGACGCTATCGGGCCTGTCGTCGAACCCAAAGTTCGAGGACGAGCGTGGCAACCACGAGCCCGACGGCCACGATCGCCAGCTTGAACCAGTCCGACCCCTGGACGAACTGCATCAGCTTCCACCCCGCCGCCCCATAGAGGACGTTAAGGCCGTTCCCGATCAGGAAGATGTGGCGTACTGTGCGTGCGGCAATGGTCTGGTTGCCGACCTGCCGCGGCTTGTCCCAGTCCCGGCTGGCGCCATAGGTCTTATAGGCCAGCCAGACTGCCACGAAACCCGCCAAGTTGAGTTGCAATGCGCCCGCATAGAGCGCGCGGTCCAGCATGCCCGTGAACATACTCAGGGAGGCAGCGCCCTGCTTGGCCGGGGCGCCGGCCTTCTGCCACAAGAGCTCGACCACTCGCTTGACGAAAAACGCACCAATCAGGACCGAATAGACCAAGCCCGCTCCCCAGGCGAGAATCCAACGCACATTCTCCGGTGTCATCGCATCATTCCTCCTGGAAATAGACTTTGCACGGCGGGAAGAGAGTGCACCTTCCCATGACCCCTCCCCATGATAAGAAACCCCGATCCCCCCTGGCGGGTTTCGTCCGCTTCGTCGACGCTAGACGCCGGGGGAGCTCCCCCCCAGCCATCCGGCCGCCGCGCACATCTTGGTCCTTCCGCTAGGCGATCCGGCTGCCTGCCCAGTTCGGCTCAGACAGAGTCCCGCCCGGGTTATAATCTGGCCTTCGAGAAAAGACGCCGTCCCGCTGTCTTTGGAGGGCCGAAGAAAGAGATGTCTTATCTTCCGACGCCAAAATCGCAGAAGCCCAAGCGCGAGAAGCTGCCCCCGGCACCTCGCCCACCTCGAGCGCCTCGGGTCGCCCGCCCACCGAGTGCGCTGAGCACTCGCCTGGGTATCGCCGACCCGATCCTCGTTATCCTGACGGTCGGATATCTTATCGTGCTTGCAGCCGCCGTCTTTCTTGGGTACAGCTGGACGCGGAACATGCTGGCCATACCCGTTGCCAACGCGGGGAGCGGTTTCTCCCTCACGAGTGTGGCTCAAGGAACGCCGCTGCCGCCTGGATCGACCCCCGTTCCAGTGAACTTGGCCGGTCCGACACCCAAGCCCTGGAACGGCCTGGATCGGGTGACGGTGCTTGTGATGGGGCTGGACGCACGCGTCGCCCAGCCCTCGGAGGGTCCGCCGCGCACGGACACGATGATGCTGATCAGCATGGATCCGGTCGGCATGTCGGCGGGAATCCTGTCCATCCCGCGCGACCTGTGGGTGAATATTCCCGGATTCGGCTTTGACAAGATCAACACCGCCTACTTTGACGCGGAGTCGTATCGACTCCCCGGCGGAGGGCCAGCCCTGGCCATGCAGACCGTGGAGGAGCTGCTCGGGATACCCATTGACTACTACGCCGTCATCGACTTCAACACCTTCACCTACTTCATCGACAATATCGGCGGCATTGACGTCAATGTGCCCGATCGAGAGCTCAAGATCCAAACGATCTACAACGGCGGATCCTATTCCTATCTCATCAAACAGGGGATGAACCATTTCAACGGGGCGCAGGCTCTCGCGTATGCGCGGCTCCGCGACACGCCGGGAGGGGATCTCGATCGGGCCCGAAGACAGCAGCAGGTGATCTTTGCGATCCGCGACAAGGTGCTCCAGCTGAACATGCTTCCGCACCTGGTCCTGACGGCGCCCGACTTCTACAAATCCTTCGCCCAGGGACTGAAAACCAACGTCGCTCTGGACCAGGCGATTTCTCTGGCCTGGACAGCCAAAGGCATCGCGCGCAACAACATCACGACCGGGATCATCAGCACAGATCAACTCCAGAAGCTCACCCAGATCAATGGGCTGGACGTGCTCATCCCCGACCTGGACAAGGTCAGAGCCCTGCGCGACCAGGTGTTCGTCGCGCAGGGCGAACCCGGACCGTCCCAATCCCCGGTCGACCCGACTCAGGCGGCCGCCCAGGAGGCGGCCAAGATCCAACTCCTCAACGGTTCGGGGATCTCGGGACAGGCCGCTGCGACCAAGAACTACCTGGTCAAACACGGATTCGCTGACGCCAATATCACGGTGGGGGATGCCCAGGGGTCCTACGCCGGAAGTCGGGTAACCGACCTGACCGGGATGCCCTACTCAGTGGCCTACCTGGTGAAGCTCCTGCAGGTCGATCCCAGCAACAACCTGAGCCAAATCAATCTTCAGAGCTCGACCGATGTCCAAGTGATCATCGGCGCAAACTGGAGGATTCCCCCCAGCTAGTC
>JBEKHT010000026.1:0-33943 GCA_050012135.1 Anaerolineales bacterium
GGTATGGGGTGGGCCCAGCCGCAGTGCGTTCGATCGCCGGAACGACAGAGCTCCATCTGGAGCTCGAGCGGCGTTTGGCCGCGTTTAAAGGGGCGCAGGCCACCATCACTTTCCAGAGCGGGTTCAACGCCAACTTGGGCTGCATCCCCGCCGTGGTGGGCAAGGAGGACGGTGTTTTTTCGGATGAACTGAACCACGCGAGTATTATCGATGGCTGCCGACTGTCCGGGGCGACGGTCCTGCGTTACGCCCACACACAGCCCGAGGACCTGCAGAGGCAATTGAGAGAAAAGCGTTCGGGATTCCGGCGTGCCCTTGTGATCACCGACGGAGTCTTCAGCATGGACGGTGACATTGCCCCCTTGGACCAGATCGCCTGGGTGGCCAGGGACTTCGAGGCCATGCTGATGGTCGACGATGCGCACGGCGAGGGGGTCCTGGGTCGCGGCGGACGAGGAATCGTGGATCACTTCTCGCTGCACGGCCGGGTGGATATCGAGGTGGGCACTCTCTCCAAAGCCTTTGGGGTGGTCGGGGGGATCGTCGCGGGGAGCCCGGAGTTGGTAGACTGGCTGCGCCAGCGCGGGCGCCCCTTCCTGTTCTCCTCGGCCATGACGATCCCTGACACGGCGGCCTGTTTGGCCGCATTGGATCTTCTCGAGTCATCCACGGAACTGGTGGATCGCCTCTGGGAGAATGCCCGCTACTTCAAGGCCGAGATGAAGGGCCTGGGCTTCGATACGGGCAAGAGCGCAACCCCCATCACCCCGATCATGCTGGGGGAGGCACCCGTGGCCCAGGCGTTTAGCCGGGCCCTTTTCGAGGAGGGCGTTTTTGCCATGGCAATCGGTTATCCCACGGTGCCGCAAGGCCGGGCTCGCATCCGGGTGATGATCTCTGCTGCGCACGACCGAAAGGATCTTGACCAGGGCCTCGAGAGCTTCGCCAAGGTGGGCAGAAAGCTTGGGGTAATTCGGGGGTGAACCCCGGTTAAGGTTGCTGGGCCCGAGGACTTCGGGCCCAGCAACAACCACCTAGGAGGGAGAGGGAGGAGAGAAGTGCTGAGCGCGCAACGCGCTCTCTCACATTCCGCCCGAAAAGGTAGACTTTTTCAGGGCCCACAAGTAGTGCAGGATGTCACAATTGTAAAGGTTGATCTTCACCCTCGCACGACCCGAGGAATCCTCATTCTCCCTGCGCTGCCGCCGATTTTCTCCGCTTGGGGGTCCGCATGCCAAATGCCTGGGATGTGGAGACCGCACTCCGGACAGGATCCTTCTGCAGTCAGCCGGTAGTCCAGAATCGTGTACCCATATCTGCGGATAAGCGCCGCGTGGCAATTCGGGCAGAAAGTGTGTTCCCATTCCCCCACCCCGCCAGGCAGGTTGCCGGCGTAGACGAAGTGCAGCCCGGCTTCCTGCCCGATCTCGGCGGCGCGGATCAAGTCCTCGGCAACGGTATCCCTCGGATCGGTCATCTGGTAGTCCGGGTGGAAGGCGGTCACGTGCCAAGGGATGTCAGGGGATACTCCGGCCACGAAGCGAGCCGCGTCCCAAAGCTCATCGGGGCTGTCGTTGAATCCGGGCACCACGAGGGTGACCACCTCGACCCACAGACCCATCTCATGAGCGGCCCGAATCGTATCGAGAGTGTGCTGAAGCACCCCTCCCAACTTGCGGTAATTGCGGTCATTCATGCTCTTCAAGTCGACCTTGTATCCGGTCAGGTAGGGCTTCAGATAGGCGAGCGCCTCCGGGGTCGCATTGCCGTTGGAGACAAAGACGCACCTTAGGCCGGCTTCGAGCGCGGGCTGGAATACTGCGGCGGCCCACTCGCTGGTGATGAGCGGCTCGTTGTACGAGGAAGCGACCACCCGGGCCCCCAGGCGTTTGGCATGTCCGATCAGTTGCTCGGGTGTCGCCCGAGTGATAGATCCCCCCGCTCTTTCACAGGCGGGATCGCGCAGCGCCTGCGAGCTAACCCAGTTCTGGCAGTAGCCGCAATGGAAGTCGCAGCCAAGCATTCCGAAGGTTAGGGCGTCGCTACCGGGGTAGATGTGATAGAAGGGCTTCTTCTCGATCGGATCGCACTGGAGAGCCGCCACATATCCCCAGGGAACCCGCAGGAGGCCTTCCTGGTTGAATCGAACCTGGCAGATGCCGCGCCGCCCAGGGTGGATCAGGCAGCGGTGGCCGCAAGCCAGACAGCGTACCGACCCGTCCGAGAGCTTTTCGACCAAAGTGCCCTCGACGGTGAGAGAATCCAAGACTTCTTGCATGGGTTTTGCCATGAGCGTTGGCCTGCCTGAGGGCAGGGCTCCGCCTGCCCGTGGGGTCCGCAGGGGGTCGGTTCAGCCTGACCACCGTTGGCCGGGGAGTGCTCTGGACGTTGCCTGCGCGGGAGGAAAAAGGGACGAACTCAGCGCCTATCCCAGGCGATCGGCGGCGAAGGGCTCCCCGCGACGAATGCACTCCGATCCTTGATTATACCCTGCGCACAAATCCTACCCGGAAATGTATAATTCGCGATCATGTCATTTTCCCTGGCGCTGCTAGCCGGTGGCCGCTCCTCGCGGATGGGGCAGGACAAATGCGTGGTGGAGTTGGCCGGTCGCACCCTCCTGGATCACATCCTCGCCCAGCTCGGGCCTCGCGCTGCGGAGACCTTCATCATCGCGAATGACCCCGCGCCCTATCTTCGAAGGGAACTGCCCGTCTTCCCCGATGAGACCCCGGGGCTCGGCCCGCTGGGGGGCTTGGCCACCGCGCTGCGGCACGCCACGCAGGCTCACGTCCTGCTCACGGCGTGCGACATGCCCTTCGTTTGCCTGCCGCTTATCGAGCGCATGCTGGGACTGGCCAGGCAAGCGGACGCGGTCCTGCCTCGAATCGGGGGCCAGGCGGAGCCGTTGCGCGCGGTCTATAACCAAGTCTGCCTCGAACCCGTGCGGGAGGCGTTGCGGCGGGGGGACCGTCGCATGATCTCTTTCCTGCCGGGAGTCCGAGTCCGCTATCTCGACGAGGCGGAGATCGGAGAATTCGATCCCGAACAGTTGACATTTTTCAACATCAATACACCTGGGGACCTGGCTCGGGCCGAGAGCCTCGCCCCTTTCCACCTAGGTGACGAAAGTCGGGGGCGCCCGTGACGATTATCGGCTGGAATTCCAACCTCGCCGGCTACACTTGAGACTGCGGCGGAGTCTGACCGCAGTCAGCCATCGTCGCGCTGAAACTCGCCCCCTGACTGCCGCCCCTCATCGCCGAGTACATCTTTCAGACTCCGCCCTTTTTGTTGTCATTCCTAAGGAGAGAGACCCGATGCCTGCCAGGAAAAAGACCGCAACCAAGAAAGTCGCCCGTAAGGTGGTCCGCAAGACAGCAACCAAAGTAGCCAAGCGAACCTTCACCCCCAGTCGGCTCAAGCTGCTGACCCCCGTCCCCAGCGACATTGATATCGCCCAGGCCGCAAAGCTCAAGCCCATCCTGCAGATTGCGGAGGAGGTAGGACTGCGCCCGAGCGACCTGGAGCTCTTCGGTCCGTACAAGGCGAAGGTGCACCTGGAGGTCCGCGACCGCTTGGCCCGGCGGCCGCAAGGGAAGTACATCGACGTGACGGCCATTACCCCGACCCCCCTGGGGGAAGGAAAGACGACCACGACCTGTGGGCTCAGTCAGGCCATGGGTGCGCATTTGGGGCTGAACGTGTTCACCTGCATCCGCCAGCCCTCCCAAGGGCCGACCTTTGGCATCAAAGGCGGCGCGGCGGGCGGTGGGTATTCGCAGGTCGTCCCCATGGAAGACTTCAACCTTCACCTGACGGGCGACATCCATGCGGTCAGCGCCGCCAATAACCTCTTGGCCGCGGCCATCGATGCGCGCCTGTTGCACGAGCGCGCCACCCCCGATGACGACCGGCTGGCCAAAGCCCTGTGCCCGGACGGCTACATCGCCCCCACGATCCACAAGCGGATGCAGAAGCTGGGGATCAAGGCCGAGAAGCTGGAGGACCTGAGTTCGGCCGACCGGCGCCGCCTGTTCCGATTGGACATTGACCCCAAGACCATTACCTGGCAGCGGGTCGTCGATATCAACGACCGGCTCCTGCGCCAGATCCAGATTGGACTGGGCGAGGAGGAGCGGGGCAACGAGCGAGTCACGGGCTTCGACATTTCCGTGGCCAGCGAGGTGATGGCGATCCTGGCGCTCACCACCAGCCTGGAGGACATGCGCGCGCGGCTGGGCCGGATCGTAATTGGCACGAGCACCCGAGGTGATCCCATCACCGCCGAAGACTTGGGGGTGGCCGGTGCCATGACCGTGCTAATGAAGGACGCGATCATGCCCAACCTCCTTCAGACCCTGGAGGGCACCCCTGCCTTTGTGCATGCCGGGCCCTTCGCGAATATCGCCCATGGCAATTCTTCCATCGTAGCCGACCAGATTGCCCTCAAGCTCGCGGACTACGTGGTGACGGAGTCGGGTTTCGGCGCCGATATCGGCATGGAGAAGTTCTTGGATATCAAGTGCCGCTACTCGGGACTGATCCCCAATGTCGTGGTGATCGTGGCCACGGCGCGGGCGCTGAAGATGCACGGAGGCGGACCGAAGGTGGTGGCGGGACGGCCGCTGGACAAGGCTTATACCGAGGAGAACCTGGCCCTCCTAGAGAAGGGCGCCACCAACCTGGCCAAGCACATTCAGAATGCCAAGCTCTATGGCATTCCGGTGGTCGTGGCCGTGAACTCCTTCAAGTACGACACCGAGGCGGAGATCAAGCTGGTGCAGAAGATAGCCGAGGAGGCTGGCGCGGAAGGCGCCTTCAAATGCACCCATTGGATGCAGGGAGGCAAGGGCGCCATCGGGCTCGCGGAAGCCGTCGCGGCGGCGGCCAAGAAGACCAACCGCTTCGAGTTCCTCTATCCCCTCGATTGGCCGATCAAACAAAAGATTGAGACCATCGCGAAAAGGATCTACGGGGCAGATGGGGTGGACTATACCCCGGAGGCCGAGGCCAAGATAGCGCTGTACACCAGGCTGGGCTTCGACAAGCTGCCGATCAATATGGCCAAGACCCACCTGAGCTTCACTGCCGACCCCGCCATCAAGGGGGTTCCCAGGGGCTGGAAACTGCCGGTCCGTGACATTCGTGCCTCGGTCGGCGCTGGGTTCCTGTATCCGCTGTGTGGCGCGATGCGCACGATGCCCGGCCTGCCCACTCGCCCGGTCTTCTACGATGTCGACCTCAATCTCAAGACCGGCAAGGTGGTCGGGTTGTTCTAGCCCGGAGCAGGTCGCGAGGGTTTCGCAGGGTGCCGCTGGGCCGAGAAACTCGGCCCAGCGCATTTCCGCGCACTCTTGTGCCGGCTGGGCCGGGAGCAGTCCTCTCACCCAGCCGGGAGGATGATTCGCGCAGCCGAGCCGGCGGCCTTCTTCACGACGGCCTCGCCGGAGGACGTTGGGCCGCACGGGGCGGCCCGGGTGGTGGAGCTGGGCGTTGGATCGAGATCGGGGAGGGGGTACTACTTGCGGCGGATACTCAGTTTGTCGGTGAGCGACACATAGGCTGCGGGGTCGGTCCGACTCAGGTAGAGCAGGTGCCGACGCCGTTGGCCGACCAGCTTGAGCAGCCCGCGCCGCGAAGACTCGTCGTGTTTGTGCACCTTGAGATGACCGGTGAGCTGGCTGATGCGCGCCGTGAGCAACGCAACCTGCACCTCGGGTGAGCCGGTATCGCCGTCGTGGCGGTGGTACTCACCCATGAGTTTCTTCTTGTCTTCCGCTGTTAGTGCCATGACATCTGCCTCCGCTTTGCAGGTCGCCCCGTCGGCAGCCTGGGCCGCCCATGGGTCTAGTCATCGATGGCGGCATTATACCAGACCGGGAATCCCCGGGGCCGCCTGCGCTGCGCCACAAGTCTGGGCCCCGGGCCACCTTCCGCCCGGATCCGGCCATAAGAGCCGATTGGCCGGGGTGCCCTGCATGTCCCTCAGGACGGATGCGAGAGAAACTCGTCGATGGTCTCCAGCAGGCCGCGCACATCTTCCAGGGTTGTCTCGCCCATATGGGCGATCCGGAAGGTTTCCCCCCCGATCTGGCCATACCCTCCCGCGATCTGCATCTCCTTCGTCCGTAGGAACTGGTTTAGGTCTTTGACGCTGATCCCGCGTGTGTTGCGCACGCAGGTGACAGTCTGCGAGGCATAGCCGGCTTGCGCGAACAGCGCGAACTTGTCTGAGGCCCAGGCGCGCACCGCGTCCCCCATGCGGCGGTGGCGCGCCCAGCGGGCCTCCAGACCCTCCGCCAGGATCCGGCCCAGCTGGATCTCCAAAGCGTACAGCAGCGAGATCGCGGGTGTGGAGGGGGTCTCGTTGTCCCGCAAGTACCTTTCCAGTTCCACGAAGTCGAAGTAGTAACCGCGCTGCGGCACCTGGCGCGCGAATCTCAATGCCCGCTCACTGACCGAAGCCAGAGCCAGGCCGGGGGGCAGGCCCAGGCATTTTTGCGAGGAAGTAAACAGCACGTCGATCCCCCAGGCATCCGGCTCAAGGCGAGCGCCCCCCAGGGAGGAGACGGCGTCCACCAGCACCAGCGTGTCGGGGCTGAGCTCGCGCACCCTCTGGGCGATCTGCTGAACCGGGCTTTCCACGCCCGTCGAGGTCTCGTTGTGAACGACCAGGAGAGCGTCATATCGCGTTCTCTGAAGGGCGGCCTCCAGGCTTCCGGGGACGATCGCTTGTCCCCAGGCCACTTGAACACGGTCCGTGGCCTTGCCATTGGCCTGAGCCACTTGGTACCAGCGCTCGGAGAAGGCGCCATTGACGCAAAGGAGCGCTCGCTCGCGGACGCAGTTTCGCACGGCGGCCTCCTGCAGGCCGGTCCCGGAACTGGTCACAATGAAGACTCGACCCTCGGTGCGAAAGACCTTGCGGGCCCCCTCTTCGAGGCGGGCGAAAAGCGCCTCGAAATCACTTCCTCGGTGGGAAATCATCGGGCGGGACTGCGCGGCGGCGACCTGGGGATCGACGTTGGTCGGACCCGGGATGAAAAGCTTGGACATGCAGCACCTCGTCGGCTAGGTAGGATCTGAGCCGATTCTAACAGGCCTCAGCCCGGGGGGTGCGCGGGCCCCGCTGGCAGGCGGAGGGGCACCCGGGGGTGCGCCCGGCGGCCCTTGCGGCCCAGGCCGGACGGCTCGGAAGAGAGAAGGCGCCCAGTGAGTGGGTATAATCCAGAGAGCTGTGGATGAACCGCAATCGAGGCTACGTTCAGCAGGAGGGACCTGATGCCAGTGAGAAACGCGCGGGCGATCTGGGAGGGCACGCTTCAAGAGGGGCACGGGGTGATGAGGGTCGGCAGTGGAGCGTTTGAGGGAGCCTACTCATTCGGATCGCGGTTCGAGTCCGCAACCGGTACGAACCCAGAGGAGTTGATTGGGGCGGCTCATGCGGGTTGTTTCTCGATGGCGCTCGCCGCGGGGCTGACCCGGGCTGGCTTTGCCCCCAAGCGAATTGAAACGGTCGCCTCCGTGCATATCGATAAGGTTCGCGACGGGTTCGCAATCACGCGCATCGAGCTCGACACCCAAGCCCAGGTTCCGGGAATGGGCGAACCGGCCTTCCGCGAGCAAGCCGAGGCCGCCAAGAAGGGTTGCCCCGTATCCATGGCCCTGGCCGCCGTGGAGATTGTGCTCCATGCCCGCCTGGTGCCCTGAGGAACCGGGGCTGGATCGAATCGGGGGGGGGTGCTCGAGGGCTCATTGGAACCCAACCTCGGCTTGCGGGGTTATTCCTGATGCAGACACCGGCGTGGAGAATTCGTCCGGCTTGGGCGATTCCGATCCGCTTCAGTGAGGAGGCAGACAATGACGATTGATCAGGTACTGAGCTTGCTGGGGGTCATCTTCCGACCCTTAGGCTTCTTGGTCTTCGGGTTTGCAGCGGGCTGGCTGGCCACTCGGCCGTTCGTGGAAGAGCAGAAATGGTGGCAGCTGGAGGCCCTCACCTTGGTCGCCTTCTTTGGCGCCTTGGTCACCCTGAGTCTTTACGTCGGGGCGGGAAGCGTGGGCGCATTTGGCCTGGGCGCAGGGATCGGAGTCATCGTTTTTGGAATGCGCCTGGGGCAGAATCCGAGCGGCGGGGAGACGGTCGCCAAGAAGTGAGAAGGCATTGACCGCGAGGGGCGAAGCGAAGCCCGAGGGAACCTCGGGCTTCGCTCTTTTCTGGGGACTGATCGTTGCGGGAATCTGTGAATCCTGCCGAAATCGGCCGGATGACCCTTCTCATCCTGAACTAAGCCCACGTTCAGCCTGCATTCAGCAAGGGGAGTCATAGTAAGCCTGCATTCTCCTCCTCACGACACCGCGCTCCGGGCACCCCTTGCCCACGGGCGCGGTGCGTGTTTTTTATTGCCAGAGCTGGCTGTACCAAACGAGATACTCCCCCAGGTGACCGCGCCAGTAGTCATCACTGTGCGTCCCGGGTTGCAGCTGCCAATCAACCGCCAAGCCGCTTTCCACGAGCGCGGCCCGCAGGGAGACCGCTTGGGGCAGGCTGGGATCCTCTTGGCCCACGTCGAGATACACCCGGGGTCTCAGGTCCGCTGGGATCTTGGCCGCCCATTGGCGAACGTTCGCCAAGTCGCCCTCTGCCTCCCAAGGGCTATGCAGGCCGACGGCGCCGAAGAGGTCGGGACGTTGCAAGGCCAGGTTCAGGGCCCGGGGGGCTCCGCGCCCAATGCCGCCCACCGCCTGGCGAGCCCTGCCGAGGGGAGCCGGGCGGCCCCTTCCCAGAGCGGGCAGCAGGTCAGAGAGCACAGCCGCTTCCAGCAGAGGTTCTCCCTGATCTTGGGGCATGACAATGACCAGGGCGGGAATTCGGCCCGCGTGGATGAGGCTGTCGGCGGTCGCCTGAATGCCCAACTCCAGCCACTGCTCCTGGCCCCGATCCGCCCCCTGAAAGAGATAGAGGATCGGGTAGGTCTGGTCCGAGGCGGTCGCATAGCAGGGCGGAAGGTACCGGAGGAACCCCAGCGCATGGCCCAGCAGGACACTGGGGACTTGGCTCGAAACGATCCGCCCCTCGCTCTGGAGGCAAGAGCTCGCGCCTGCGCCGGGTGTGGCGGGAGCAAGGGGCTGGACGGCTGTGAGCGGGGCGAAAGCGCTGGGGGTTGGCGAGGGGACAGCACTTGCAACCACGGCTCGTTTGGTGACGCCGGGCCGCGGGGCACAGCCGAGCGAGCAGGCCACAAGAGCGATTGCCAGGCTGGCCAGCGCGCCTGGCCGCATGAGGCGGGGCGGGGCAGGGTCCGACATGGGGCGCGGATGAATGGAGGGTGGCCTTTGGGCGGCGCAATCAGGGGTCGGCGCCGACAAGAAAAACCCGTCGTCCCTGATTGCCTCAGCCCTCAGGGGGACGGGGGCGCCTGTTGCAAGGAAGTGTAGGGCAGATTGCGGGGTTCGTCAAGTCGGATGAGGAGCGTATGATTTTGGCCGGGTTCATTCGAGATATAATGACCGCGCCAGGCCGAATTCCCGAAGGGCCTGCATCCGAAAGGCCCTCCGCATATTCCCCAGGACTGGTAGGAGGGCTGGATTGTGACTGTACCTTCGTTTGCCTTTTTCGAAGGGAGAATTGTCCCATACAGCCAGGCTCACGTTGGGGTGTTGAACCATACACTCAACTATGGAACGGGAGCCTTCGGGGGTATTCGGGCTTACAGCAGTCCGCAAAAAGATCAGCTTTTCGTCTTTCGCCCCCACGACCACTTCCACCGCTTCCTTGAATCGGCACGCCTGCTGCACATGGAATTCGATTTCACTCCGGAGGAGTTGACCCGGGTCACCCTCGACTTGCTCAGGGCGGAGGAGTATCACACCGACTGCTACATCCGCCCCCTGGCCTACAATGCCGATGAGATCATCGGGGTCCGACTCCACAACCTGCACCCCCAAGTGGCTATTGTGGCCGTGCCTTTTGGACGCTACCTGGAGAATGAGGAGGCAGTCGGGGCGACTTTCTCTGCCTGGCGCAGGATCGACGACAACGCCATCCCCGCCCGCGGCAAGATCACGGGTGGATACGTGAACTCCGCCCTGGTCAAGACGGATGCCGAGCATGCCGGGTTCGACGAGGGTTTGGTCCTCAACGCGGATGGCCACGTGGCGGAGGGCAGCGCAGAAAACTTCTTCCTCTTACGCCATGGAGTCCTGGTGACGCCCCCCGTGACAGACAATATTCTGGAGGGGATTACACGCCGGACGGTCATGGAGCTGGCGCTGGAAGAGTTGGGCATTCGAACGGAGGAGCGGCCCATCGACCGCACGGAGGTCTACCTGGCGGAGGAGGCATTCCTTTGCGGGACGGGAGTGCAAATCGCCGCCCTCACCCAGGTGGATCATCGCCGGATTGGCGAAGGGAAGATGGGGCCCTTCGTTTCCCGGCTGCGCGACCTGTACTTCCGCGTGGTGCGCGGCGGGGTGCCCAAGTACGCCCACTGGAACACGCCGGTCTACGTTCCGGAGAAAGAGATTAACCGAGCCTAGGAGCCCCGGATCCCGCCGGAGGCCTTTTCCCCCCACCCAGCCGCCATGCGCTTCGCACCCCAACGTACGGCTCCCCTCGCCCTGCTGGGAGCGGGGAGCTTTTTCTCTGCGTGTGTCGCTGCCTTGTGCGTTTGGAGACTCGTGCGGCCGCCTTTGGATTGGAGCGCGGCTCTGGCCTTATTGGGTCTCTGCGCCACGGCGATCCTTCTGCCTTTGCTCGTCGCGCGGATTCGCCTGCTCCTCGGGGCGACCTACGAGATCGAGCCTCGGGCGATCTCCATCCGTTGGGGTCGCAGACTGGAGATCGTTCCCCTCAGCTCGGTCGAGGTGATCCACAGCGGGAGAGGCATTCCGGCGGCGGTGCGGCTGGCCGCAGGAGGCTGGACCCGCTTCACCTACCGCCAGAAGGAGTTCGAGGGACTGGGGCGGGTGGAGTGCTTCGTTTCCCAAACAGGGGCCAATCTGATCCTGGTCTCGACCCCGATCAGCAATTTTCTTCTTTCCCCGGCGGACCCGCTGGGATTTGCCGAGGCCTTTCGTCAAGGTACAGAGCACGGGACGGCGGAGAGAGTCTCCCCGCAGTCCATTCGCCCAGTCACCCTCGCGGACCGGCTGTTGCAGGACCGCCTGGCGATGCCTCTCATCGCCCTGGGTTTGGTCGCCCTGCTCGGCCTGGCCATGTTCCTGATCTGGATCCAGCCGGCCCTCGCGGGGGCGGTTCCATTTGCTTTCGACCCCAGCGGACGTCCGGCGAGCCCGGGTTCGCCCGCCCGGCTCTTGTTGCTTCCGGGTGCAGGAGCCCTCACCTGGATTCTGGACGTGTTGCTGGGCCTGCTCGCGTTCGATCGCTCCGACCGGGCCGCCGCGCTCACCTTGTGGCTGGTGGGCATCTTCTTGGTCCTGGGTCTATGGGTCGGAGTCCTGAGTCTGATCGCGGCGCGGTAGACCGGGAACAACAATCCCGAGCCGATCGGGAGACCTTGCCTTCTCCACCGCTCCGGCCCGTCTATCCACAGCGGAGCGGGAGTTTTCCCGGGATTCTCTTCGGTTTCCAGCTGGTTATCCCCCGCGCACGATGATTTCTCCACAGGGGCAGCATGGGCTATCCACAGATCCTATCTGAACCGCTCCTGCGGCTTGCGCTCGGATTGGTCCTGGCCTGTGCCATCAGTTCCCTCGCCTATTGGGGGCAGGCGCTCTCTGGGAGCGGGGCCATCGCCGCCACTCTGGTCGGGACGGTGGTCTTTGCCGGAGGCGGACTTCCGGCTGCGGTGCTCCTGCTGGCCTTCTTCCTTTCCTCGTCGGCCTGGAGTCGTTTTGGCCTAAACCGAAAGAGAGAAGCGGGCGAGAAATCAGCCAAGGGATCGCGCCGCGACGCCGGCCAAGTTGTAGCCAACGGAGCGGTTGCGGCGCTGATTGCCGGGGTTCTTCTTCCCCTGGGCTTCCCGCACGGGCTGGCCTGGGCCGCATTGGCGGGCAGCTTGGCTGCGGCCACCGCTGACACCTGGGGTACAGAGATTGGCGTTCTGGCCGGAGTCGCTCCGCGTCTCATCACGACCGGCCGCCAAGTTGAGGCCGGAACCTCGGGAGCGGTCACGTGGCAAGGGACCCTGGCGGGGGTCATGGGGTCATTTTCGATCGGGGTCCTCGCGCTCCTCGTCCCTGGGAATACCGGCCCGGGACCGGCTTTCCCGGTCGTCATCACTCTTGCAGGCGTCTTGGGGTCGGCCCTCGACAGTTTGCTGGGAGCGACCCTGCAGGGAAGATATGAATGTTCCCGATGCGGGGCAAGGACCGAGCAGCACCCTTTCCACCGCTGCGGAGGCAGCACCCTCCTGGTCGGAGGACAGCCTTGGGCTAACAACGAGGTGATAAACTTTCTTTGCACTCTGGCCGGTGGACTCTTGGGAGCAGGCCTTCTCCTCGTGCTGTAGTCGCCGTGCCCTTTCGAGGGGAACGGGAGCGTCGCGGAGGGGGGAAGGATCGGAATGGATCCGATCGATCCGCGGCGAGGGCCCGGAAACGCTCGAAGGAGGTCGTGCGGAGGGATAGGAGGACAGTCATGACCACTCGCACCATTGCCGAGCCCTACAAGATCAAGATGGTGGAGCCGATTCGGCAAATCCCAGCGGAGGCGCGGCAGCAGGCCATGGCCTCAGCGGGATACAACACTTTCCTGCTGCGCAGTGAAGACGTGTACATTGACCTGCTCACGGATTCGGGCACCAGCGCCATGAGCGACTGGCAGTGGGCCGGATTGATGCTCGGCGATGAGGCTTATGCGGGCAGCCGCAACTTCTACAACCTGCAGAAAGCGGTGCAGGAGGTCTATGGATTCCCGCATGTCGTCCCCACCCATCAGGGCCGCGGAGCCGAGCACATCACCTCCCAGCTCCGCATTCGCGCGGGGCAATATGTTCCGATGAATATGTATTTCACGACCACCCGCGAGCATATTGAGCTCGCGGGCGGGGTGTATGTGGATGTCATCATGGAGGAGGCTCATGATCCCACCAGCGAGTATCCCTTCAAGGGGAATGTCGACTTGGCCAAACTGGACCGGGTAGCCCGGGAGCGCGGCGCTGAAAACATCGCCTATCTTTCCCTGGCAACCTGTGTCAACATGGCGGGGGGTCAGCCCATCTCGATGCAGAACCTTCAGGAAGTTTCGGAATGGGCCCAGCGCCACAAAGTTGTGATCATCTTCGACGCCACCCGGGCGGTCGAAAACGCGTACTTCATCCAGCAACGCGAGCCCGGATATCGGGACCGGAGCATTCGGGAAATCCTCCGGCAAATGATGTCCTACGGGGAGGGCTGCACCGTTTCTGCCAAGAAGGACAATCTCGTCAACATCGGAGGATTCTTAGCCACGCGCAATGAGGAATTCCTTGAGAGGGCCCGCGAAATGGTGGTGGTTTTCGAGGGGTTGCACACCTACGGCGGTTTGGCCGGGCGAGATCTGGAGGCCATCGCGCGGGGGACTTACGAGATGTGCGACCAGGACTACATCGCCTCGCGGGTGCGCCAGGTGGAATACCTGGGGCGCAGGCTGAAATCGGCGGGGGTCCCGATCGTCGTGCCCATTGGGGGGCACGGTGTGTTCCTGGACGCGAAAAGGTTCTTGCCGCAGCTGGGCCAAGATCTCTTCCCGGCCCAGGCCCTGTGCGCGGCCCTGTACGAGGACTCGGGCGTGCGCTCCATGGAACGAGGGATTGTCTCCGCGGGCCGCGACAAGGCCACCGGCAAGCACAATTATCCCAGGCTCGAACTGGTTCGCCTGACCGTGCCGCGCCGCGTCTACACCAACCTGCACATGGACGTCGTGGCCGAGAGTTGCATCGCCCTTTACGAGCAGCGGGATAAGATCACCGGCTTGAAAATGGTCCACGAGCCGGCCAGCCTGCGCTTTTTCCAAGCGCGATTTGAGCCCGCCTAGGATCTGGGCAGGAGACCAACCGAGCCGGGCGGCAGAGCTTGCCTTTTCTCCGGCCCGGGAGAGCTCCCGAAGCTGGGCTTGGGCGAACCGGAGGATCCCGGCCGGGATCCTGCCTGTCTCGATCCCCTCTGGAACGGCGTGGGCGGCTGCGGGCGTGCCCGCTCGAAGCACGGCCCAATGCGGGCACGCCCTGGCCGAAGGATGTGAACCAGAGGCTGCGCTATAATTCGAGCTCGTCGAATACTCCGGCTAACATGCCCCCACCGATTATCAAGCATGTAGCGATCACCTTTCATCCCCACCTGGGAGAGGCCGCCGCTCTCGCGCCCGAGGTCAGCTCCTTCCTCGTCCAGTCTGGCGTGGAAACGACCCCCGGCTTGCTCTCCGAGAAAGCCGTGGTGGAGGGTCTTGCCGAGCACGCCTTCGACCTGCTGATCGCACTCGGCGGGGACGGGATGATGCTGCGCTGCGTGCATGCGTGCGCTCCCGGTCGAGTGCCGATCGTCGGCATCAATTTGGGACGCTTCGGATTCCTGGCCGAGTTCCGGCGGGAGGAGTGGCGGGAGGGGTTGGCGCACATTCTCCAGGGGGACTACTGGGTGGAGCGGCGCATGATGCTTCATGCGGAGCACTACCGGGCGAGTGAAAGACTGGGGGAATGGGAAGTGCTGAATGATTGCGTGGTCGCCCGCGGCCGGGTGATGCGCCTGCTGGAGCTCTCGGCCGAGGTGGACGGGGAGCCTCTGGCCGTCTACCGCGCCGATGGGCTAATCGCCGCGACGGCCACGGGTTCGACCGCCTATGCGCTGGCGGCCGGAGGGCCCATCCTTCCCCCGGAGCTGCGCAATATCCTGCTGATGCCGGTCGCCCCCCATTTGTCCATGGATCGCGGAATCGTCCTGCCGGAGGGTTCGACGGCTGTCATTACGATTCAAACCGATCATGAGGCCCTGCTGAGCTGCGATGGGCAGGCTTCCGAGAGGATGGCCAACGAAGACCGCCTCCAGGTGAGTGCCGGAAGATACGAGGCCCACTTCCTGCGGGTGCAGGGTCGGGGCTATTTCTTCCGCAACATGATGTCGCGAATGAAGCGCAATTCCTGAACTTATCCGGACCATGTCCCAAGTTGAGGCTGGCGAAACCTTCTGCGCGTACCACCCCAACCGCCCGGCAACCTTGCGTTGCAATCGCTGCGGGAACCCTATCTGTCCCCAGTGTGCGGTGCGCACGCCGGTAGGCTACCGCTGCAAGACCTGCATCCGCACGCAGCAGCGGGTTTTTGAGACCGCGCGTTGGTATCATTTCGTCATGGTTTTCGCGATCTCCGCTTTCCTCGCGGGGGCGGGCTCTGTGCTTGTGCTCATCGGATTCCTGGGCTTTTTCGTCATCCTTCTGGCACCGCTGGTGGGTGTGGCCATCGGCGGGATCCTGCAACGCCTGCTGCGCGGCCATCATAGTCGCTACCTGCCTGTCGCCGCCGGGGTGGGAGCGGCCGGGGGCTGCATTCCCCTGTTTCTCGGCGAAGCCCTGGGTGGAATCGCGGGCGGACTGCTGGGCCTGGTCTTCGCTTTGGCCTATGCGGTTCTGATGATCGGAGCCCTGGTGGCCAGCCTGCGGGGGATACGCTTGTAGACCCGCCTCACCCGGACGGCGGACGGCCTGCCTTCATGCTGAGCGAACTAGACATCCGCAACTTTGCAATCATCGACGAGCTGCACCTGAGGTTTCGACCGGGCCTGATCGTGTTCACCGGCGAGACCGGGGCGGGCAAGTCCATCATCGTTGACGCCATTGAGTTGCTGTTGGGCGGGCGCGGGGATCCCACCTTGATCCGGGCCGAAGAGGAGACGGCCACGGTCGAGGGGGAGTTCCGCATTCCGGAGGCGGTCCGGGATGAACTGCAAGCCATCCTGGAGCGAGAGGCTCTCTGGGAGCAAGAGGATTCCCTCATCCTGGGCCGCGAAATCCGCAGGCAGGGAAAGAACATCGCTCGGGTTAACGGGCGGGTCACCAGTCTCGGCTTGTTGCGCGAGATCGGTCAGCGCCTGGTGGACGTGCACGGGCAATCCGAGCACCTCTCCCTGCTGAGGGTCCGCGAGCACCTCCACCTTCTCGACCGGTTCGCCGGAACCGAGACCGTGCGCGGGGAATTCGCAGCCGAGGCTGAGACCCTGCAGGAAGTGCGCGGGGAACTGGAGCGACTCAGGCAGGGGGAACGCGACGCGGCTCGACGCAGCGACATGCTGACCTTTCAGCTGAACGAGATCACGGCGGCTCAACTTCGGCCCGGAGAGGAGGAGCCTCTCCTGGAGGAACGAATTCGCCTGGCCAATGCGGAGCAACTTGCGGGCTGGGCCGATCAGGTGATTCTGGATCTGGATGAGGGCAGCCAGGAGCGGGCGGCGGCCACCGATCTAGTCGGCCAGGCCGTCCAGTCGCTGGCGGCCTTGGCCCGCGTGGATCCCTCCCAGTCCAATCTGCGCGACTCGGCCCAGACCTTGCTGGACCAGCTTTCGGAGCTGGCCCATGGCTTGCGGAGGTATCGCGAGTCCATCGAGTTCAACCCGCGGCGCTTGGAGCAGGTGGAGGAACGCCTCGAGCTTCTCCGCAACTTGAAGCGCAAGTACGGTGAGACCCTGGTGAGTATCCTCGAGTATGCGCGAAACGCGCAGCGCGAGCTCGAGGCCATCACCCATTCCGACGAGCGCGCGGCCGACTTGGCCGCGCGCGAGGAGCAGATCCTCCGCGATCTGGGCCAGAAGGGAGAGCAGCTTTCCGGCCGGCGGAGGCAGGCTGCGGAAACGTTGGCGCGCGCCGTCGAGGCGGAGCTGAGCGACCTGCGCATGTCCGGGGCGCGTTTCCAGGTCGGAGTTCTCTGGGAGGAGGACCCGGGCGGGGTCATCCTAGGCGATCGGCGCTTGGCTTTTGATGCGACGGGGATAGACCGGGTCGAGTTCCTGGTGGCTCCCAATCCCGGGGAGGGGCTTAAGCCTCTGGTGAAGATTGCCTCGGGAGGGGAAACCTCGCGGCTCATGTTGGCTCTCAAGAGCGTGCTGGCCCAAGCGGATCGGACCTCCACCCTGATCTTTGACGAGATTGACCAGGGGATCGGGGGGCGGGTCGGCTCGGTCGTGGGCAAAAAACTATGGGCCCTGACCCCGGCCCATCAGGTGCTCTGCGTCACCCACCTTCCGCAGTTGGCAGGCTATGGCGACCAGCACTACCGGGTTGAAAAGGTGGTCCAGGACAAACGCACGGTGACCCGCGCCCGGCCGCTGTCGCCCAGCGAACGAGTGCACGAATTGGCCGCCATGCTCGGGACCCTCAGCGAGAAGACCCGCGAATCCGCGGAAGAAATCTTGGAGATGGTCCAGGCGGACAAAGCCGCAAGGGATTGAGACCCGGACCCTCTCCCGGCCCGCGCCCCTCCCGCCGGGCGGTCTCCGGGCCGGCGGCCGGGGGGAACCCTCGGGCCGCTCGGCATTTCGCCTCCCCTGGCTGAGGGGCCTCACCCCACGAATCGATCCAACGGAAGCCTTTGCGCTCCGGCCCGAGAGGAGCCGAGCGGCGCCCCCTGGTCCGGTGCCCTCAGCCAACCCGCCCTGCCGGTCGCAGGTGGGGGCCGAAAGCGGCGGGCAAGATCCGTCGCTGCGGCTGGAAGGAGGCCGTCCGCAAGCACGGATCGGATTCGGCGGGTGCTATAATGCGCCCGCGCTGCACAGACTCTTCAACCCCCGGCGCATGGAGTCGAGAGCATGTCGTCTCCCAAGCCCGTACCGCCTAGAGAAGGAGACCGGATTCGATTCGAGGAAGGACGCCTGGAGGTTCCGGACCAACCGATCATTCCCTTTATCGAAGGGGATGGCACCGGTCCGGACATATGGCGCACCGCGGTGCGGGTCCTGGACGCGGCGGTTGAGAAGGCCTATGGCGGCCAGCGCCGGATTGCCTGGATGGAGGTTTACGCCGGCGGGAAATCCTACCAGAGATTCGGAACGTGGCTGCCCGAGGAGACGGTCGAGGCCTTCCGGGAGTACCGGGTGGGAATCAAGGGCCCGCTGACCACCCCGGTCGGGGGCGGCATCCGCTCCCTCAACGTCGCCCTCCGCAAGGCTCTCGACCTGTATGTCTGCCTGCGGCCCGTGCGCTACATCCAGGGCGTGCCCTCTCCGGTGAGGCACCCGGAAAAAGTGGATATGGTGATCTTCCGGGAGAACACGGAAGATCTCTACAGCGGGATCGAATTCGAGGCCGGCAGCCCTGCGGCCCGCAAGTTTCTGGACCTGTTCCGGCGCACCTTTCCGGAAGAGTATGCCAAGATCCGATTCCCGCTGAGCGCCGGGGTCGGGGTCAAACCCATCTCGCGGGAGGGGACAGAACGGCTGGTGCGCGCAGCGATCCGCTACGCGCTGGAGCACCAGCGTCGCTCGCTCACCCTGGTGCACAAGGGGAACATCATGAAATTTACGGAAGGGGCCTTCCGTAAATGGGGATATGACCTTGCGCAGCGAGAATTTGCGGATCGCGTCTACACCTGGGAACAGTGGAATCACACGAAGGAGACTCGCGGCGAGCAGGCGGCCGAGGCGGAGCAAACCGCCGGTCTGGCGCAGGGCCAGTTGCTCATCAAGGATGCCATCGCCGACATCGCCTTCCAGCAAACCCTCACCCGCGCCGATGAGTTCGATGTGATCGCCAGCCCCAATCTGAACGGCGACTACCTGTCCGACGCCATCGCCGCACAGGTCGGAGGGATTGGAATCGCACCCGGCGGGAACATTAACTTTGCAAGCGGCCATGCGGTTTTCGAGGCCACCCACGGTACGGCTCCCAAATACGCCAATCTGGATAAGGTGAATCCGGGCTCCCTGATCCTGTCCGGTGAGATGATGCTGCGCCACATGGGGTGGAACGAGGCGGCCGACTTGGTCCTGGCTGGAATGGAGAGGGCGATCGCGGCCAAGACGGTCACCTATGATTTCGCCCGTTTGATGGAGTCGGCTAGGGAGGTCAAGTGCTCGGAGTTCGGGACGGAGATCATCTCGTGGATGGACCCCGAGAGGACTCCGCGCAGAAAGGGAAGTGGGCGGCCTCTCCGCAGGGCCAAGGACTCCGCGCCCGCCAGGCGTAGGGCCCGCCCCAGATCATAGACCCGGCTCAAGTCCCGCGCCGTATCCCCCGTTCTTGCCTGGTTTCCCCTTCTCCCCTCTGCCGGAGGGGAGAGCCAGCCTTCGTTCCCGAGAGGTGCGGCTCTCCCGCCCGGCGCATGAGCCCGCGGGAAAAGCCACCTCCTGCGCAGCCTGGGGCTCCGGGCAGGTTCATCCGTCCTTGGGCTT
This sequence comes from Anaerolineales bacterium, assembly GCA_050012135.1. Lineage (GTDB taxonomy): Bacteria > Chloroflexota > Anaerolineae > Anaerolineales > RBG-16-64-43 > JBEKHT01. Next base: position 19,318 of record JBEKHT010000026.1, read on the forward strand.
CTCCGTCGGGCGTGAGGCGTGAAGGGCCGGAATATCGATCCAATCTTCTTCGGAGAGGAGGCCGGTCAGGCCCTCTGATTTGAGAGCCATGACCCGACTGGGGGCGAAGTAGTCGAAGGCAAAGGCCACCTCATCACCGGCCCGTTTCCCCGGCACCGGCATGAGCCGGGCGGTCAGAGGCTTGTCATGGCGCAGGGCAAGCGCTCCCAGGTCAAGGAGTTGGGCGGACAACTGTTCCGGGCTGACATCGCCCGGCAGTGGGATCGTGTCTAGTCCTGTGCCACACAGGGTGGAATAGAGCATCAGGTCGCTGACGGTCAGGACGCCCTCCGCAACCCGGCGAGCCAGGACCGCATCCTCCAGAGGCGGCAGGAGCAAACCGCGGAAGCCAATGGCGTGGATCTCGGCCTGGTCCAGGGCGGAGGCCAGGATCGCCGCCGCGGTAACGGTCCCGGCCAAGCCCGCCCCAGGCACTCCCAGCCTCTCGAGGGCTGCGCCGAGCGAGCGCATTTCTTCGGGGAAGGGCGCCAGGGAGAAATCGATGCCCAGGAAGCGGCCTCCCGCGGCCGAGGCAACCCGGGTGGCGCCGCGGGTCAGGGCCCCCGCATGCTGCTCAATCAACTCCACCAGGCGAGTGCGCGCCTCCCTCAGGGAATGGGAAGAGCTGATGGCCTCCACCGCCAGATCGGCCGCCTCCGTCGCAATGGCAAAGCCGGCCGGGCCCCCGTCGTGATAGGCGGCGGGGAAGAAGGGGCTGAAGGGTGGAACGCAGGCCAGGGCGGCCAAGCGCAGATTTGCGAATCCGTCCCCTCCCAGCTGGCTCACCCGCGTGATGGCGCGGGCTGCGGCTTGGCAGGCGCGGACCGAAACCCCCCGGGGTCTCTCCGCGATCACGGCCGAGGCGAAAACGTTCTCGGTCGAGGCCAGCAGGGTCGGGAGGAGATCATAGGATAGGGGACTCTCCGGCAGCGCCGAACCGAGAGAGGCATAGTCGATGGCCCGTACAAAGCATTCGGCCTCAACCCGCCGAGCCAGGTCGGCGCATTTTTCCTCACTGGGTTCGGGAATCAACTTGGCAAAAGAGACCAAGGCCACCCGCGTCGTTTCGACCTCATACCCGCCCGATTGGAAAGCGCCCCGCGCTTCTTCCAGCAGGCGCGAGGCATCGTCGAAGCGGTCCCGCCGCAGCGGCCAGCCCGGATCAAAGAAGTAAGTAACCGAGCGAATCTTCATCCCGCCAATCTTCCCCTGAGCCTGGCCGCCTCGAAGAGCAAGATCCCGCTGGCCACCGCTACGTTGAGGGACTCCGCTCCGCCGGAGACCGGAATCCGTACGGACTGGACCGCCATGGATCGGACCTGATCTCCCGGACCGGAGGCCTCGCCCCCCAGGATCAGAGCGACCCGTCCCCTCCAGTCGATCTGGTCACAGCGTGCTCCGCTGTGAGCCTCCGCCAGGAGTACTCGCAGGCCCTGCAGGTGATCCTTCAATTCGGCCCAGGTCACGCAGGGCATGGGGAGCCGGAAGTGGGCTCCCATGGCGCCTCGCAGGACCTTGGGATTGAAGGGATCCGCTGTCCCGGGAGGCAGGAACGCGACCTGGATTCCGAAGGCCTCCGCACAGCGCAGCAGGCTCCCCAGGTTCCCTGGGTTGGCGATGCGATCGGCCACGAGGGCCCATTCAAGGGGTTCTGGGATGGGCAAGGAAAAGGACGGAAGGACCGCCAGAAGCCCCGGAGGGGTTGAGTCATCACTGCAAGCCTTCATGACGGCGGGCGTAACTTCTTCGATCTCCGCACCCAGGCGGGCCATCTGGTTGAGAAGAGCGCGCAGATGGGGGGAAAGGGCCGCTCCGTGAAAGACCAGGCGCACTGGAAGTCTGGCCCGGATGACCTCTTCAGCCAACCGCACCCCCTCCACGACCAGGGCCCGCTCGCGTTCCCGTGCCTTGCGTTGAGACTGAAGGGCGCGCACCAGGCGCACCCGTTCATTCGAGAGCGAAGTGATCATTTCCGGCGGGTCGCGAAGAGGGCCAACGAGCGTCGAACTCGGCCTGGAAGATTTCCAGCGTTGCCCGGTCGATCAGCGTGAAGTGGATTTCCTTGAGCGCGGACGGCGCGTGGAGGCCGCAGAAATCCAGGGTCGCCTGCAGGATGACTTGCGCGCCCCGTCGCTTGGGAAAGCCGAAAATCCCCGTGCTGATGGCGGGCAGAGCAATGCTGGAAAACCTGCGCTCCTCCGCCAGGGCGAGTGAAGACTGCACGGCGGTGCGCAGCTTGGCATCCTCGTCGCCCTCACCCCAGATGGGGCCGACCGCATGGATGATGGCCTTGCAGGGAAGAACCCCGGGACCGGTGATGGCCGGCCGATCAGGGCGCGCGGGCCCATGGGCGCGCACCCAGGCCTCGCTCTCCGCCTGGATGGCCCGGCCCCCCCGGCGCAGGATGGCACCGGCCACTCCGCCGCCGTGTTGGAGCATGGCATTGGCCGCATTGACGACCGCGTCCACCTTCTCTTCGGTCAGGTCTCCAAACACCAGGAGCAGTCGCTGGCCTGAGGGCAGGTCTTGGGCGCGCAGGATGATAGCCACGCGTTCCTCCCGGGAATTCCTGCACTTGCCTCAGGCAGTATAGCATAGCGACGGAGGCAATCAGGGCCCGGCCTGGTCCCAGGAACGGCCGGCTTGGGCTTGCGGTCAGGCCGCGGGTGAACAAAAAAGCCCGACCCTCGCCAGGGGCCGGGCCTTGGTTCACAGGGCCGGATCTATTTGGCGCTCTCGACGACCTGGGCAAATGCATTCGGGTCCCGCACGGCCAGATCGGCGAGCATCTTCCGGTTGAGCAGAACCCCGCCGCGGCGCATTCCCGCAATCAGTCGACTGTAGGTCGTTCCATTCAGGCGGGCGGCGGCGTTAATGCGCGCGATCCAAAGCCTCCTCAAATCCCGCCTGCGGTTGCGACGATCCCGATACGCATACCACAGGCTCTTGAGCATGGCCTCGTTCGCCCGCCGGAAAAGGCGGTGGCGGGTCCCAAACTGGCCCACGGCCAGGTGAATGATTTTCTTGTGGCGCAAATGAGGCCGGGGGCCTCCCTTGACTCGGGTCACAGAAATCGCTCCGGCCGTCCCCTGCGCGCCGGGCCGGAAGTGCCCAGTTGCACGCGCGCAACGGCGGCTACCTCAGGCGGCGAACCGCGCCGCCCGCCCGCTGGATCAACGCGGTGGATTGGCCTGATACTGTTTGAGATAGGGCGCGAGGCGTCGAACTCGTTTGGCGATGCCGTGCCCCTTGACTTCAATCATCTCAGCAAAGAGCGCCTTGCTCCGGCGCGAGCGCTTTCGGCGCAGGTGGCTTTTGCCCCCCTTGGTGCGCATGAGCGTACCGCTCCCGGTCAAGCGAAAGCGCTTCGCCGTGGCCTTGTGCGTCTTGAGCTTGGTCTTTCCTGCCTTGGCCTTCCTGGGCATTGCTGCTCCTGTCTTCTCGCTCTTCTTGGCACCCGAGCGGAACCCACCACTATTTCTTCTTCGAGGGCCCCAAAACCATCAGCATCGTCCGACCTTCCATGTCGGGGGTCTGTTCGACGACGGCGATATCGGCCAGCTCTTGGGCGATTTCGTGAAGGTCCTCGCGGGCCAACTCCGGATAGGTAATCTCTCGCCCGCGAAAGCGGATGCGCACCTTGACCTTCATGCCGCCTTCCAGCCAACGGCGGGCGTCTCGCAGCTTGAAGGCGCGGTGATGATCCGTGGTCTTGGGCCGCAGGCGAATCTCCTTGATCTCGATCTTGGTCTGGGCCCGGCGGGCTTCGCGTTCCTTTTTGGATTTTTCGTAAAGGAACTTGCCGTAGTTGAGGACGCGGCAGACAGGGGGATCCGCAGTGGGGGAGACCTCCACCAGGTCGAGGTTGGCCTCGCGTGCAATCCGCAACGCCTCCTGGATCGTCACGACCCCGACGTTGTTACCATCCGCGGCGATCAAACGGACCTGGCGGACCCGAATGGCTTCGTTTATGCGATATTCAGATGTGCTTATGGCGCCTTCTCCTCCCCCGGGCCCATTCGGACCGGCGTCCGCGCTGGGGGAACCCCGGGTAGGCGGGAGTTTACCATGGATCGCGGGAGAGCGTCAACCAAAACGGACAATCGCGGCGGGAATCTCGGACTTAGGCTGGGTTCTCCGGCACCGGTTTTGGAACCACGGTGACCTTGCGCCCGGGCCCTTCCCCCACGCTCTCCGTGTAGACGCCGGGATGGTCTCGCAACTCCAGATGGATGATGCGGCGGTCGGCGGGTGGCATGGGCTCGAGGGTCACGGTTCGCCCTTCTTGCGCGGCTTGCTCAGCCGCACGGCGGGCCATGCGGCGCAGCTGCTGCTCCCGCCGAGCGCGGAAGCCTTCGGCGTCGATCACAACCGGAAGAGGGTGACCTACTTCCCGAGCCACAATCAGGCGGGTCAGGTATTGCAGTGCGCCCAGGGCTTCGCCCCGCTGGGCCACCAGGGCATTCAACCCGCTCCCGCGCAGATCGACCCCCACGTGTCGAATCTCGTCCTCTCCCTCAGGTTCCATCCACTGGACCGAGGCTTTCCCGCGCAGGTGCATCCGCGCGAGGAGTTCCTCGACCACGGTACGCACCATCTCGAGCTCGGGATCGGGCGGACCCGCTAAGCGCAAGGTCAAGCGAACGCGCGCTTGCCGGCCGGCTGCCTCGAGCGTCCCCGGGTCCCCCGGATCAAGCACCTCCACCTCGACCTGGTCGAGATTGAGATTCAATTCCTCCAGCCCGCGCTGGACAGCTTCTTCCACCGTGGGGGCGATCATCTCGAGGCTGGCGCGACGTTCCATGGCTTGATCCCTGGATTCCATTACTTGCGGGCCTTGGCTGGCGTCGGCGCAAGGCCGATGACGCGCCGCCAGTCGACTTTTCCCATGGCCGCGAATTGGGCGATGCCCAAGAGGTTGGAGGTGAAGTAATAGATGGACAGACCGGAGGCGAAGGTGAGCGAGAAGTAGCCAAGCAGAAGGGGCATGTATATGTTCATCATGCCGGTCATCGCCGCCGCCTGGTCCCCGGTGGAAGGGGGCGTCATCATCCGCTGAGAGATATAGGTGCTGATGACAACCAGGATCGCCAGGATGGGGATTCCCAATTGGGGCAGGAAGGGAAGAAAGAGCCGCTCGGGCTGGGCCAGATTCATCCATAGAAAGTGGCTGTTGATCGGGATCAGCGCGTCCGCCTGCGGAAAGAAGGAATAGACATGGCTTGAAAAGTCCAGGAGCTGGAGCGGCGTCTGGGCCAGTTCGCGCAGGATGGCCTGGTAGAGACCGATCAGGATCGGGAATTGAACCAGGGTGGGCAAACAGCCTCCAATCGGATTGACCCCCGCCTTTTGATAGAGCTTCATCTGCTCCTGGGCGAGTTTTTCGCGGTCCTTGGCGTACTTCTTTTGCATTTCCTGCCAATCCTTTGATTGCTGCAAGGTTTGCAACGCCTTCATCCCCTTTTGCTGTTGATAGGTCAAGGGGTAGGTGATCAGGCGAATCAGAAGGGTAAAGACAAAGATGGAAATCGCGAAATTCTGCCCCAAGAGGCTATATAGGAAAAGGAGAGCGTTCATCATGGGGTTGAGGATGATAGCGTCCCACATGTCAGAGGTTCCTCTTCTTCTACTTGGCGGGTAGGAAAGACCACAGCTGGGAGCCGTTCTTGGCCGAGAAAGCGTACAGAGGAGTCTGTCCTCCATACGAGGTGACGAGTACCATATCCCCTACCAGCAGGGTGTGACCGTAAAGGTTCCCTCCGGCGGTTTGCTGCCAGAGGATCGACCCGTCCTTCTCTGAAACCGCATATACGGTCCCCGCCTTCGTGCCGATGTAGAGCACGCCCTGGCCTACCGCGGGAGTCCCGTGAATGGCTCCATCCGGTTGGATTTCCCACAACTCGTGCCCATCCGAGACTGCGACCGCATGCAGGGTGCCCCCCAGGTCTCCAAAGAAAGCTGTGCCGTTGTCGACCGCGGGCGGACCCCAGACCCATCCCCCCGCCTTCGCGGTCCAAAGAACCTGCCCGGTTCCCTTGTCCAGGGCCACCAGCCGGTCGTCCATGGTGCCCACCATCAGGGTGTTTCCCGCGAGCGTGGCTCCACCGGCCAACGCGGTTCCCAGATCCTTGGACCAGATCAGCTTGCCACTCGCGGCCGAGAGGGCATACACGTGATGGTCCAGCGAGGTGACAAAAATTGCGCTGCCATCACTCACGGGTTGCGCCCAGACCCCGTGCTGCGCGCTGAATTTCCACAGGAGGGTGCCGTCCTGAGGGTTGAGGTCAAAGACATTGCCGTCCGCGGTAGGTGCGAAGATCCCTTCCGCCGTGTCCAGCACGGGAGACACATACAGGTCGCTGGCGAGCGAGGACTGCCAGATGGGCTTTCCCGACGAAGCGTCCAGTTCGTACAGGATCTTGTTGTATCCTCCCACCAGGATTTGACCATTTGCGGTAGGCACCGGATCCGCGTAAAAGGTCACGCCCGTCTGGGCCTTGGGCGGGAACCGCCACAGCTCCTTGCCGGATTTCAGGTCGACGGCAAAAACATTCTGGGCGAAAGACAGGTAGGCGGTCGTGTCGGAAGCCGCCAGTCCCGGCCAGGAAGTGTTGCCCGTCACGCCCGAACAGGCGGAGACCAGCAGGGCGCCAAGAGCCAGCACCCCCAGCAGGGAAAATCGTCTCCTCAAACGATAGTTCTTCATGGAACCGTGCCCGCGCACAGAGAGGATGTCAGCAGGATTGAGTTGCGCCAAAGAAATTCACTCCACAGGCTCCGGGCCGGGCCGCACGGGAAACACGAAGCCCCCAGAGCGCGTAGGATCACGGCACGGGGTCGTAGCCCCCCGGGTTGAACGGCTGGCAGCGCAGGATGCGCCAGAGGGCCATCCCCCCGCCACGGATCAGGCCGTACTTGGCGATGGCTTGATACCCATAGTGGGAGCAGGTTGGATAGAAACGACAGGTGTTGACCGGCAGGAGCCGGGAGAAAGTCAGCTGGTAGCCCCGAATGACGGCCAAAGCAATCAAGCGGGGGCCATTGCGCCATTCCCGGGCGATTGAGCCAAGAGGCGGATCGTGATCCCAGCCCGCGTTTGCCTTATCCATGATCTCCTTGCACCAACCCGGCTCGATGGAGCAGAGCCCGGACGGCCGAGTTCACCTCGGTCAGGGAGGCCTCGACAATCTGCGCCCGGGCTACCAAGAGCAGGTCCCACCCTTGAGTTACCTCGACCAGGAGCGGGCGCATGGCCTCCCGCAAAAGGCGGCGTGCGCGGTTTCGCTGCACTGCCCCACCGACCGAGCGACTGGCCGCCACACCGATCCGCAGGTCGCCGGTCTGGCTGGCGGCAACCACAAGAACAAGCAGCGGGTGGGCATAGGACTTGCCTGTGCGCCTCACCCGCCGGAGGTCCGTGGTTCTCCGAAGGCGAAACCTTCGCTGCATTGGCTCCCGGCGGGGAGGCCTTTTTCGCCTGGTGGACGAGCCCCGCCGGATCCCTATCCGCTGGGCCGCTCGCGCTCACGGCTTGCACAGGTGCGCCTGCGCTCCTTGCCTCTGCCAAGCCCGATTGAGAGTCTCTTCCTCTCCCTGGCTAAACCTTCCAGTTGACCTTCTTCACATGCCTGCGCCGAACCGCCAACTGGTGGCGGCCCTTGGCTCGGCGCGCGGCCAGGACTTGCCTGCCTCCTCGGGAGGCCATTCGGGCTCGAAAGCCATGCACTCGGGCGCGGTGCCGTACCTTTGGCTGATATGTCCTCTTGGGCATTTAGGCGAACCTTGATGGAATGGATTGCGCGCAAAAACCGAAGGCCATTATACCAAGGCGCGTTTTGGGGGGTCAGGCCGACCTGTTCCTCTACCAAAAACGGGACCCGGGGGCGAATTCACTCCGCGATCGGGTTGCCCAAGGGGCCGGGTTCCTTCCATGGGGAATGGGCGCCAGGGATCCATGGTCGCCCGTGACCCGGTGACCAGGGATGAACGCCGGAAGTACCGGCCGGGAGCGGCCAAGCGATGGCGGGGATCCACCCGAAAGCCGAGGGTCGCATGGATGGATGAGAAGGAACGCATGCGGGGGACAGCGGGTGCCCTCGGACAGAGAGCCATTCGGAGCGCACAACCGGCCGTGCGAGGGTCCGAGCTGGCAGCCTGAGCCAGCGGGCTCAGGGGCCGACCTGCGCGCAGGTCGGTTTTCGACCGCTGTTGACAGGATTGCTCAGAGGCCGGTGCCTGGACCTGTATTGAGAGTGGCCTTCTCGGGCAGGAGCAGAGCGTATCGGAGTGGAACTGCCCCCCGCCATTTGCCCGAACGGGTCTGTGGGCCCCACCGGATCCCGGCCTCCGGGCTTGGCTCGCTCAGGAGTGGATCAGGGGCACCATCCTGCCTCCCTTTGTCCCCGCCTGGTCGTCCGGAGCCTCCCGATGAGGCCTGTGGTTCTCCCCTCTGAAGGTATTGATACCAATCAATATGTCTGGCCGAAAGAGGGAAGTCGTAACTCTCCGGCCATCACGGGCTGGCAGGCTCTTCCTCGAGGAGATCAGGGGCGAAGGTCAGCATCAGCGATCCGCAGCACAAGGTGACCCTTTCTTGGTTCAAGACATAGTATCGGAATCGCCCCTCCCTGCGGACTAGGACCAACCCAGACTCCTCAAGCACCCGGAGGTGGTGGCTCACGGTCGGCTGATTGACTCGGCCCCCCAGCCTGCCAACCAGGTCCCCTACGCTCAGCCAGCCGGAACGGAGCTGGCGCATTATCTCGAGGCGCGTCCCGTCAGCCAAAGCTCGAGCAAACCCCAACTGTTCCGGGTCCATGAATTTATTATATCGACGCACTTCAATATGTCAAGTCGGCCTAACGGTCGAGCAAGCCCAATTGGTTGCATCCACCCGGCCGAAGCAAGGGGTCGTCTGGATGCCGGTCCATTGGCGAGCCCTCTGTTTGCGACCCGGCTTGGGCAGGATGCCTTCGCGACCCGGGGTAGCCTGCCAGCTTGCCGGCAGGCCGCAGGTTCGGGATTTCAAGGCCGCAAAACCGAGCCGGAGGAGTTCCCCGGTTGCGTCCGGGTCTCAGGAAGTCACGCCGAGCGATTGAATGAGGCTGTCCAGGCGGTCGAGGGAAGGCTTGAACGGATCCGATCCCGGCCCGTCCAGTTGTGTGACCACAGCGCCGATGTACCCGGCAAGGTTGTTCATCCGTTGGTCCCGTTGAGCTTTGTGGGATTGAATTGCGGCGCGCTCGCCTCTCCCCCGCGCCGGGTCGCGGAAATTCGGCGAGACCTTGAGAGGCTGGCCGCGGGAGGAAAAAACCCGCTCGAGGAGGCAATAAGAACCCGACCGAGTCCAAGCTCCCCCCTCGCGAAGGCGGGGCGGAGCGCTTTGGTTGACGCGGCCTCCTTCGGGGTATTAGAATGCCGCCATCTTGTTTCTTCCTGGGAGAGGAGGGCCATGAGTCCCTTGCGCTCCGTGCTTGTCGGCAGTGCTCAATATCGCGGACGAGAAGGCCAGATCGCCTTCCTCTTGCACCGACTGAGCGGATTGGGCACGTTGCTCTTCCTTGGGCTGCACATCCTCGACACTTCATTCGTGTTCCTGGCCCCGGCCCAGTACACCGAGATCATCAACCTCTACCGCGCGCCGATAGTCATGCTGGGCGAAATCGTGCTCGTGGCCGCCGTGATCTATCATGGGGTGAATGGTCTGCGGATCGCGATCTTCGATCTCTTTCCGCAGTTTTGGGAACCCAACTACGAAAAGCCAGCCGTGTACGGGGCCATGGTGGCCGCCTTCGTGCTGTGGCTGCCCGCGGCGGTGATCATGGGGCGCAATCTCGTCGGATTTGCTTGGCTGGGATGGAAGTAGGAATCGGGCGATGACGACCACAGCCGCCGCGACTCCTCGGAACCGCGAACGCCCGCACCGCCTGGATGGCTGGATCTGGCTGGCGATGCGATACAGCGGCATCCTGCTCATCCCTCTGGCCTGGATTCACGTCGCCATCCAGGATGTTCTGGTCGGAGTGAATCGCATCAACCTGGACTACGTGGCGCAGCGCTGGGCCCTCGTGGGCTGGCGAGCCTATGATGTCGCCCTCTTGGCTTTTGCCTTCGCTCACGGGATGAACGGTCTGCGTCAGGTGTTGGAGGACTACCTCACCAGCGACAACGCTCGCCGCTGGATGCGTTGGACGATCTTTTCGCTGTGGCTGCTCATCGCGGCCGTCGGGGTGGTGGCTGTCGTCGGGGGCGTGCGCTAGGCGCGGGAAAGGTGCCTCGAAGATGACCCAGCATCATGAGTTTGATGCCGTGATTGTCGGCGCCGGCGGCGCGGGGCTGCAGGCGGCCCTGACCGCCTCCGGTCTCATCCAGGTCGCCGTTCTCACCAAGATGTATCCCACCCGTTCCCACACCGGTGCGGCCCAGGGAGGGATTGCCGCCCCGCTGGGAAACATGGAGGAGGACCGCTGGGAGTGGTACATGTATGACACGGTCAAGGGCGGCGACTATCTGGTCGACCAGGATGCGGCCGAGATTCTGGCCCGGGAGTCCGTCCAGGCCGTATACGACCTGGAGCACATGGGATTGCCCTTCGATCGAACGCCCGAAGGCAGGATTGAGCAGCGCCGCTTTGGCGGGCACACCCGGGATTTTGGGGCGGCCCCGGTCATGCGCTCCTGCAAGAGCGCCGACCACACCGGGCACATGATTCTCCAGACCCTTTATCAGAATTGCATTCGCCAGAATGTGCGTTTCTTTGACGAGTTTTTCGTCGTGGACATCCTGATCCATGACCAGGTGGCGCGCGGCGTGGTGGCGATTGAAATTGCCACGGGCGAGATGCACATCTTCCACAGCAAGGCCGTGCTGGTCGCCAGCGGGGGTTTCGGGCGCATGTTTGCCGTCACCTCGAATGCCCTTGCGCTCACCGGCGAGCCGGTGGCCAGCCTTTACCGCAGAGGATTACCCCTCGAGGACATGGAATTCTTCCAGTTCCATCCTACCGGGATCTACAAGATGGGCATCCTCCTGTCGGAGGCAGCCCGCGGGGAAGGAGGGGTTCTCCTCAATGACCGCGGGGAACGCTTCCTGGAACGCTATGTGCCGACCCTCAAGGACCTTGCGCCTCGCGACCTGCTCTCGCGTTTCATCTACCAGGAGATCCAGGAAGGGCGCGGCATTGGCGGAAAGGATTACGTCTACCTGGACATCCGCCCGGAGACGATCAATCACTACCAGAGCGCGCCCGGAGGGAGGACCGTAACCGCTGAGGAGCTCGAGCAAAAGCTGCCCGACATTATTGAGATGATGCGCGTATACCAAGGCCTCGAGCCGATGAAGGAGCCGGTTCCGGTCCACCCAACCGCTCACTATGCCATGGGAGGGATTCCCACCGATGTCCATGGGACCGTCCGGATTGGACCCAACCGTCTGGCCCTAGGCCTCTACGCGGCCGGAGAGTGCGCTTGCGTTTCGGTCCACGGAGCCAATCGGCTGGGCACGAATTCCTTGATGGACCTGATCGTGTTCGGGCGGCGGGCCGGATCGGCCATGGCGGAATTCTGCAAGCGGGCGGACTTCCCGGCTCTGCCCCCGCAGCCCGAGGCGGAAGTGGTCGCTGAGCTGGAGCGAATTCGGGGTGGCCGGGGGAAGGAGCGGGCCGGGCCGATTCGCGCGGAACTGCAGCGGACGATGACGGACCGGGTCGGCGTTCAGCGCCAGGAGGAGGGCCTGAGGGAGGCCCGGGACAAACTCCGCGAGCTCAGGGAGCGCTATCAGTCGGTGAGCATCCAGGATCGGGGGGTACGATTCAACACCGACCTGCTGGAGACCTTCGAGCTGGGTGGTCTCCTCGACCTTGCGCAGGTGACCGCGGCCTCAGCCCTGGCGCGTCGGGAGAGTCGGGGCGCCCACTTCCGCGGCGATTTTCCCGGAAGGGATGACCAAAACTGGCTGAAGCACACCTTGGCCTATCGCACGGATGGTGTCGGCGCCGCGCCCACGCGCGGCGAAGTGCGCTTTGAGTGGCGCCCGGTGGTCATTAACCGATTTGAGCCCAAGGCACGCAAGTACTAGGTGGAGGCGGAGTGGCGGCGATGAAGGTACAGCTGCGGATCAAGAGGTTTGACCCAGAACATCAGCCGGGGGCCTGGTGGTCGGAGCATCAGCTGGAAGCGGAGCCTTCCGATCGGATCCTGGATCTCCTCAATCGCGTTAAGTGGGAACAGGATGGCAGCCTCACGTACCGTCGCTCCTGTGCGCACGGCATCTGCGGAAGCGACGCCATGCAGATCAATGGCACAAACCAATTGGCCTGCAAGAGCCTGGTGAAAGACATGGGCCCCCAGATTGCGATTGAACCCCTGCGCGCGATGCGGGTGATCAAGGACCTGGTCGTGGACCTGGAGCCGTTCTTCGGCATGTACCGCAAGATGCAGCCCTATTTGATCAACGATGAAATCCTGCCCGCGGACGGGAAAGAACGGCTGCAGAGCCAGACCCAGCACCTTCGCTATGAAGACACCACCAAGTGCATTCTTTGCGCCTGCTGCACCTCCTCTTGCCCCTCGTTCTGGGCGAGCCAAGAATACATCGGGCCTCAGGCCATTGTCCAAGCCCACCGATTCCTGTTCGACTCGCGCGACCGAGCAACGGCCGAACGGCTGCGCCTCGCCGGGGACGTGATGGGGGTTTGGCGTTGTCACACGATCTTCAATTGCACGCGGGCTTGCCCGCGCAGCATCAAGATCACCCAGGCCATCGGGGAGGTGAAGCGCGCGATCGCAATGGGTGGCGTGGATTGATCCCATGCCTGCCCGGGCGGCCGCGAAGCGGCAGCTGACCATGCGACCCCGCGCCCAGGCAGGAGTTGAGGTCGCTCGGTGAGCTTGGCCGGGGGGCCCCCCGGGGCCGGTATTCATCCGGATTCCCATGGCTCAGCCGGGAAGGCCGGACGGCACCTCGAAGGCCTCCCAAGAATCTGACTGAGAGCACAAGCCGCCGCGGGCTGGCGGGACAGGGAAGGCACGTTGCTTCAAGGCCTGTCAGGCCGAGGCTCGCCCCACCCGGCAGAGATCAGGTTGGGATCCGCAGGCGCGGCTCTTTCGCGCTCCTGCCAGGCAAGCCCCCCGCGCCGATCCGGACCGCCGGAACTCTTCAGTGCCCGCTGAAGACCGGTGGGCGCTTCTCAACGAAGGCCCGGATGCCCTCCAGATGGTCATGGGTCCGTGAGGCCGCCTCCTGAATGCGGCTTTCGTTCTCAAGGGTCTCCGATAGAGGCGCGGACTGGGCGAACTGCAGGGCGTGTTTGGCGAGGGCGTAGGCTTGCGTGGGCCCGCTAGCCAGTTTTTGTGCCAGGGCCGCGAGTTCGCGGGCGAAATCCTGGTCGGAGACGAGCCGGGTGACCAATCCCAAGCCCAGAGCTTGCTGGGCGTTGATCGGTTCATCGATAAGCACCAAGTCCAGGGCGCGGCCGTAGCCGACGAGCCTGGGCAGCCAGTAGGAAACCCCGCTGTCCGGACCCAGCCCCAGCCGGCTGAAACCGTAGCGCAGGACCGCCGATTCGCAGGCGAGGCGCAGGTCACAGGAAAGCGCAATTCCCAGCCCAGCGCCGGTGGCCGGGCCATTGATTCCGGCAAGCACCGGCTTGGGAAGCGTCTGGATGCGCATGACCAGCGGGTTATACGTCCGCTCCATGTGCTCTCGGTAGGAGATCTTGCCGGCCGCCTGCTGCATCTCGCTCATCTCCTGGCCCGCACAGAAGGCTCGGCCGGATCCCGTCAGCACCACCACCCGCACCGCCTCGTCCCGGCTCGCGTCCTCGAGGGCGGAAATTGTCTCCCGGGCCATGGCTTCATTCATGGCATTGACTTTCGGGCGGTTGAAGGTAATGGTCATAATGCCGGCCGATCGCGTGACAATGAGCGTGAGGTACTCGGGCATGACTCCTCCTTCCGGCTAGGCCCGGTTGTCTTCGGCCTTCACTGCAGGGATCCAATGGACGGGGGGAGCTCGGACCCTCCCGAGCGGGCGAGCCAGACTGAAGCCAGCGCGACAATCATGTGGGTGGGTGGTTCAACCCGAGGTTGGGGGAAACTGCGGGTGCGGCCTCAGCTTTCGGAGCCCGTGGGGCCCTCCGCATCGGATGATTCCTCGCCCCAGTCAATTTCGGTCTCGACCTCCAGAGGCAACCGCACCCAGAGCCAGAGCACCTGACCTTCGTCGAGATCCAGGTGACGAGCGGCGAGGATGAGGGCATGGTCCAGCTGGCCTTCCTCGGAGCGATACTCCAGGAAGGCCGGCCTGCGATTCTTCCAGGCGCGATAGCATCGTTCCACGAGGGCAGGGCCGTTGAAGGTCCGCAGGCGGGTGAGGGCCGTGCGGTAGGGAACGGCCCCTTCGGCCAGTCCGAGCAGCCACTCGTGACTGAGCTGTTCGAAGGTCGGCGGAGGACCCTCAATGATGGTGATCTTCTCGGCTTCCGGGTTCATCTTGTGCCCACTCAAGCTTCTCCATCATACCATGCGCAGCAAAAGCTCAGCCCGCCTTCCGCCCGAGGAGGCTCGGGGAGAATGGTCCTCGGCTCTGT
>JBEKHT010000027.1:0-32659 GCA_050012135.1 Anaerolineales bacterium
CCCGCTCGCTGGCGAGCATTTGCCAGGGCACGATATTGGAGTGATGTTCCATCTCGGTCAGGAGGATTGTGTCTCCCGAGTGAAGATTCGCTTTCGCCCAGGTCTGCATCACCAAATTAATGGATTCGGTGGTGTTGCGGGTGAAGATGATCTCCTGCGGCTGCTCGGCGCCAATAAAGTCGGCCACCCGCTTTCGGGCCTGCTCGTACTCGGCCGTGGCCTCTTCCGCCAAGTGGTGGACCGCACGGTGGATGTTCGCGTTCGTCTTCCGATAGAAGTGGTCCATGGCTTCGATCACGGCCGCCGGCTTCTGCGAGGTCGCCGCCGAATCCAGATAGACTAGCCTAACGCCCGGGCGCACCTCCTGGTCAAGAATTGGAAACTGCTCTCGGATTGCTTGCCAATCGAGGGGTGCCGGAGCAACAGACCTGGGGTTCATCCTGAACCTCGCCTCGGCGGGAGCACCCGCCGGATCATTCTCCACGGGCATGTCAGTTGCGCCGCCGCGACCGCGACCCCGCAGGTTTCGGGTGGGGCCGCCGCACCGGCCGGATCTTCTGGGAGCCGCGCGTGAACCAGAGGATGCGATCCGGCACCATCCAGCCATCCGTCAGGTACACGTCACTCCGAAACTGGACCGCGGTCATGCGAGCATCCGCGTGCACGATCACCCCCTCCACCCAATCCCGCACGCGTCGGCCGCTTTGCTTGTGGTCACAAAGGACTTCGACCGGCTCTCCCACGTTGAAGGTGTGTTCCGCCATGCTTTTCGGCTGGTGCGAGCCCACCCAGCGACCCTCCCTGCGCATAGTATTCACCTCAATTGGATAGATAAACACCACTAATCGCTCGAACGTCTGACCATTTTAGCATCGATCGCCAAGCGAAACCTTCGCTGAACCCCTTCAAAAGGGATCCTTTGCATGATGGGATCAAAAAACCCGTCCACCACGACCCGCTCCGCCTCTTCGCGCGGAATCCCTCGGCTGAGAAGGTAGAAGATTTCTTCCGCATCCAGTTGCCCAACCGTGGCGCCATGGGTGCAGCGGACGTCGTCCGCCAGGATTTCCAGACCCGGGATCGAGTCCGCGCGCGCCTCCTTGGAAAGGATCAAATTGCGGTTGGCCTGGTAGCCATCCGCCTTCTCGGCTCCTTGGGCCACGTAAATCATCCCCTGCCAGACCGACCGGCTTCGACCGAGGAGGGCGCCCTTAAACAGCAGGTCGCTGGTCGTGTGGGGAGCTTGGTGGTTTTGCTGGGTATCGTGGTCGAGATGCTGGATCCCATCCGCGAAATAGAACCCCGACATCTTACCCACCGACCCTTCCCCCAGGAGATCCACCGTCATAAAGCTCTTGGTCAGGCGGCTGCCCGTGCCGCCGAAAACCCAGTCAAGGTTTGCCCCTTGCTCGACCCGGGCCCGCTCATGGGTGAAGTTCCAAACGTTAAGTCCCCAGGATTGCAACTCGACCAAGCGAAGCGTGGCGTTCCGGCGAACAATGGTCTCCACAAGACCCACGCGTACGGCCGCCTGCTTTCCGTCCGCCGAGGCATTCTCATGCACATAAGTCAGGTGAGCACCCTCGTCGACCACCACCAGCACGCGCCAAGCCCGCAAGCCCAGCTCGCTGGTCCAACATACCGAATGCAGGGGCAGGGTCACATCCACTCCGGGTGGCACGTAAGCGAGCACCCCGGTATCCGCAAGCGCCGCGGCCAGAGCGGAGAATTTTCCTTCCCGCGGCGGAACGGCCTGGCCCAGGTAGCGCTGGACGATCTCCGCGTGATTGCGGGCGGCCGCACCCAGGGGTTCGAAGATCACGCCCTGCCGGACCAAGTCCGGATGCAACGGGATGATTCGCGGTTCCTCGTCGCCGATAACGATTTGCCCCCCATGCTCCTTGCCCGCCAGGGGCCTCAAGAGGTCGGCCTTGGGCCGCTTGACCCGTGCGAGGCGACCCAGGGCATTGATCTCCAGATCGCCCAGGGATAGTTCGGACAGATCCGTGCGGCGCCAGGCCTCGTCCGAGTGGATCGGTAGGGCCGTGGACTGATAGACCTGCAAAGCCTCCCGGCGCAAATCCGTCATCCAACCCGGCTCCCCCAGCCCGCGGCCCAGGGCTTCGATCTGGGTCAAGCTGAGGGACAGGTCTTTCGGCTTGGGAGTTTCGCGCACGGGCACTCGGCCGGTGCGTATGACCACTCGTTCCAGCATCGTTTCCAATCTCCGTTGTGCGCCGGCAATACAAGTTTGGGGAGGCTAGCCGACGGACCCCGCCATCTGCAATTGGATCAGCCGGTTCATCTCGATGGCGTACTCCATGGGCAGCTCTTTCACCAGCGGCTCGATAAACCCCGAGACCACCATCGTGGTGGCTTCCTCTGCCGACAGCCCGCGGCTCGTCAGGTAGAACAGCTGCTCCTCCCCGACCTTGCTCACCGTGGCCTCGTGACCGATGGTCACGTCATCCTCGTCGATCTCAATGGTCGGATAGGTGTCGGTCCGTGCCTGTGGATCAATCAGCAGCGCATCGCAGACCACATTCGACTTGGCTCCGTGCGCGCCCTTGTAGACCTTGAGCAGCCCGCGGTAGGAAGCACGGCCTCCGCCCTTGCTGATCGATTTGGACGTTACCTTGCTGGTCGTGAAGGGCGCGGCATGAATCACTTTGCCCCCGGCGTCCTGGTGCTGTCCGGGACCGGCAAAGGCCATGGAGAGAATCTCCCCTCGAGCTCCCTTCCCCACCAGGTAACAGGAGGGGTACTTCATGGTTACCTTGCTCCCCAGATTGGCGTCCACCCATTCCATGGTGGCGTCCTCATGCACCACGGCGCGCTGCGTTACCAGGTTGTACACGTTGGTGGACCAGTTCTGGATGGTCGTGTAGCGAACCCGAGCGCCCGGCCTGACAATGATCTCAATCACCCCGCTGTGAAACGAGTCCTTGGAGTAGATCGGGGCCGTGCAGCCCTCGACATAGTGAACCTGGGAACCCTCGTCGGCGATGATCAGGGTTCGCTCGAACTGGCCCATGCTCTGGGCATTCAAACGGAAGTAGGCCTGCAGAGGCAGATTCACCTTGACGCCCTTCGGGATATACACGAGGGATCCGCCCGACCAGCAGGCCGTGTTCACGGCCGCGAACTTGTTGTCCGTGAAAGGAATCACGGTGCCGAAGTACTGCCGGAAGATGTCCGGATGTTGCTTGAGTCCATCGTCACTGCTCAGGAAGATGACCCCTTGCTTGGACAGGCTTTCCTGGAGGCTGTGATAGACCATCTCCGATTCGTATTGGGCTCCGACGCCAGACAAAAATTTGCGCTCGGCTTCGGGAATGCCCAAGCGATCGAAGGTTTGCTTGATGCTGTCGGGGACCTCGTCCCAGGATGCCTCGGTCCGCTCCGAGGGCCGCACGTAATAGAAGATCTCGTTGAAATCAAGCCCGGACAGGTCGGGGCCCCAGGTCGGGACCGGCCGCTGCAGAAAATGGGTCAGCGCTTTGAGCCGGATTTCTAGCATCCAATCTGGTTCACCCTTCTGAGCCGAGATCGCCTCGACTACCTCGCGACTCAGCCCCTTGCCGGACCGATAGACGTAATCCTCGGCGTCACGAAACCCATACTTGTACGAGCCAAGCTCTTCCAGAGTCTTGGCATCCGAACCAGCCATATCCCTATTCCTCCTTCACCTCGCTTGGATGTCGCTCCCTCACCCACTCATAACCGTGCTCTTCCAAAGCCAAAGCCAGTTCCGGCCCGCCCGACTCGACGACTCGCCCGGCGTACATCACGTGCACGACGTCGGGTTTGATATAGTTCAGGATGCGTTGGTAATGTGTGATCAGCAGGACCCCAAGGCTCGGCCCGGCAAGTGCATTGACGCCCTCCGAGACGATCCTCAACGCGTCGATGTCCAAACCCGAGTCGGTCTCGTCCAAGATGGCCATCTCGGGCTCCAGCACTGCCATTTGCAGGATCTCGGCTCTCTTCTTCTCCCCGCCGGAGAAGCCATCATTCAAGTAGCGGCCCGCGAAGTCGCTGGCCATCTGCAAGAGCTCCATCTTCGCCTTCAGCAGCTTGCGGAACTCGGGCACGGCAATGCCCTTGTCTTGGGGGTCTTGAGCCCGACGATGGGCATTGATCGCGGTCCGCAGGAAGTTGGCCACGGATACCCCGGGAATGGCGACCGGGTATTGAAAGGCCAGGAAGAGACCCAGCCGCGATCGCGCATCAGGCTTAAGCTCGAGCAGGTTTACTCCCTTGAAGAGGACCTCGCCGGCCGTGGCCTGGTAGGCGGGATGGCCCATCAAGGTGTATGCCAGGGTCGACTTGCCCGTGCCATTCGGGCCCATCAGAGCGTGAACTTCACCTTGTGGGACGACCAGGTTGACCCCCCGCAAGATCGGGCGATCGTTGATGTTCACGTGGAGATTGCGGATTTCCAGGACTGAGGACATGTGTCTCCTTGCCGCTTCAGCTTCGGTGCAGGGTCGATTGGAGCCCGCTCCCGTCCATGGAACCTGGGAACCTGGCTATCAAGCGCGATTATATCACCCACAGGGGAAAAGGTCAATAATTCATATAAAAATATCACATATTGACGAAAAGCTCTTCAAGTGCTAAGATTCGGGGCAAATGGAAGCAAATCGAGAACCGAATTCCAGGGAGACCATTCTCACTACCCTGCGCCGCCGGGGCCAGTGTTCCATTGCCGAGCTGGCCCAGATGGCAGAGATCTCCACCGTGTCCGTGCGCCACCACCTGGGGACACTCCAGGCCGAAGGATTGGTGGAAGCGCGCGAGGCGCGCCATGGGGTTGGAAGACCTCGCCTGATATACCAGCTCACCGAGGCGGGCTTGGAGCACTTCCCTACACGCTACCTCACCCTGACCAATCGCCTTCTCAAAGAGATGAAGGAACACCTGCCCGAGAGCGTTGTGCAGAGGCTGTTTGCGGAGATCGCCGCAAGCATGGCTCGAGACGTGGGAGATGAACTGGCTGGTCTCCCCATTGAAGAGCGGCTCCCGCGTCTGCTGCAGATCCTGGCCCAGGAGGGCTTTGAGGCCAAGGCGGAGGCGACAGACAACGGCGACTTCCGGGTGACGGAACTCAACTGTCCCTACTATCGAATCAGCGTGCGCCACCCCGAAGTGTGCACACTGGACGCCTCCATCATCTCCCAGGCTCTGGCCAGCCCGGTACGGAGACAATCCTGCATCTTGAGTGGGGACCAGGCCTGCAGCTTCATGATCCTTTCTGCCGCCAAGCCGCCGCCAGCCCCGGCGACCCCGCTGGTTGCGGGTGTGAACTCCGAGGGGAACTTATGACCGAGCAGGAGAAGACTACTTACAAAGTCCAATGGCAAGCGGACCAGGACCAGCCCGAACTGGCCAAAAAGCTGCGCGATAGCTGGGGCCAGATCATGGACCCGGAAATCGGGCTCAGCATCATTCAGCTGGGACTCATTCGCGATGTCAACATCCAAGAGGATCGGGCTCAGGTCAAGATGCTTTTGACCACCCCTTTCTGTCCCTACGGCCCCGCCATGGTGGAAACAACCCGCCACTCGGCGGAGGAGGCCATTTCCCGACCCGTCATGATAGAAATCGGTGAAGAAATGTGGGACATGTCGATGATGGAGGGGGATTCCGAGCCCAGCTGGGGCTTGTACTATTAGTTCGATGCGGATCCCAAGAGCAGGAGGTGAGCCTTCCCACTCTTCCCGTGGGGTGCCAGATTGCGGGCATCCCATTTCGTTTCCGGGCCCGGCGAAATGGGTTTCCCAAAATTCGATCGAACCTCAACTGGCTGCTCGAGAGCCGAGGGGTCCCCTCCCGCTGGCACGAAGTCGAGGCCACTCAGAAACTCTGCGCCGTCGAAGTCGCGGACCGGTTGGGCCTTGACCCGCGCTGACTCTATGAGACCCTGGGGGTTGTCCTGGAGGAGAGACGCGTGCCCTCCCGTTTTTTGTCCCGGGAGACAAGGGACATGACCGGAACGGGTCGCCCGCGCTTGATCCTGAAGGACTTGAGGGAGGCCACGCAATCCGAGGCGGAACCCCGCACGGGGCTTCCCACTGGCGGAACCCCGCCTCGCGCGCTGCTCCTCCGCGGTCTCGGCATCCATTTCGACGGACTGGCAGGCGATACCCTGCAGATCCGTGTCAGCGCCGGGCGACGAGGCAAGATCCGCTCTCTGGCCGCGGGACTTGCGGGCGTTGACCGGCGCCCGGACATTGGTTGACATCACGCGGCCCACTCCCTTGAATTGAAGCAGGCGCGATCGGTTGTGGTATCCTCCCCACCCTGAGGGTGCTTCTTGGCCAGCCCGCACACCATGGCTCGCCGGTGTCTCCATCCAGCCCGATTGGGAGCGATCCGACGCTCGAGGCCGGGCCAACTGGCGGTCTTCCTGGTTGCGCTGGCCGCTTGCGCGCCTGGCCCAGCACCCGTTTCCTCTCCACTCGGCTTTGCTCAGCCTTCGGCCTGGATTACCCGGCCTCCCCCTGCTTCTCTGTTCCCCCAGGCCAGCCCGACGATACCCGCCCAAGGAGGTGAGACCATGCCCTTTCAGTTGCGCAGCGACTCTTTCACCGAAGGAACAGCCATCCCCAAGAAGTTCTCTTGCGACGGACAGAGCATCTCGCCCGCTCTCTCCTGGAGCGGTGCTCCAGCCAACACGAAGAGCCTGGCGCTGATCATGGAGGACCCAGATGCGCCCTCGGGCACATTTACCCACTGGGTCCTTTACAACATCCCGACCGGCGTCTCTTCCCTGAGGGAGGCCGTGCCTGCCACTCCTGAGGTTCCCGGCCTGGGAACACAGGGCTTCAACAGCGCAGGCCGGACGGGCTACGCCGGTCCTTGCCCTCCTTCTGGAACCCATCGCTACTTTTTCAAACTCTTTGCGCTGGACGCGGGCCCGCAGTTGAAACCAGGACTGAATGCCGCGGAGCTGCGGAAGAGCCTGGAGGGGCACATCCTGGAGCAGACACAGCTCATGGGGCGATACAGCCGCTAGCGCCCCAAGGGTTTGGGGTGAAACCGATTTGGAACGTGAGCGCATCCCTCTCGCCGATTGCGACCCGCCAGCTAGGGGATCGGGCGAAGCAAGGTGATGCCCTCCGTCTCTGCGCGGGGGGAAGGTGGTCATCCACCCGGGACCGGGATCCGGTCCGTTCGAGCCCAGAGCTGCGCCGTGATGCCTGGAATCCAACGCCGCTCCGCTAGGCGCGATCGCGCCTGGCTGTCGCCTTGTCACTCGCAGGACAACCCGACACGCCATCGAGGAGGCTCAGGACGCGCCCAAAAGCCAACCGTGGATAGCGGTCGAACCGCCTCTTTGAGGAATCGAAATCCGGACGGTTCCCTGGACTTGGGTTCCCCCCGCACCGGAGCCTCGAACGGAAGTTTGGAAGTCAGAAGAAAACGCGGGGAAGGGCCCCTGGACCGGAGGGGAACTATCTTCGCCTGGTGCAGATCAGCACCGCAGCGATTACCCCCGGAACCCAACCGACCAGGGTCAACGCGGTCACCAGCAAGATCGACTCGCAGCCCTGATCGATCACGGCCAGGGGCGGCAGGATGACGCAGAGAATGGCTCTCCCGAAGCCCAACCCGGGTAACTCCTTGCGGGAAGCCTCCGCCCGGGCCCAGCGGGTCTTTCCATGCCCCTAGCGGCGCACGTCCTCGTCAGTCAGGGTCAGCCCTTCGTCCACAATCCTGAACCCCTCGTCCAACTGCCCCTCGGTGACCACGAGCGGAGGCGCAACGAAGAAGTTGTTCCAATGAAAGAAGGTGTACAGGCCGCGTTCTCGAAAATAGGCTGACAGCCTTTGCATCTCGACGCTGGTTCCGTTGAACGGCGCTAGCGGCTCATGGGTTCGACGGTCGCGCACGAGCTCGATCATCCCAAACAAACCGATCGAGCGCACCTCGCCGACCGACGGGTGGCGTTCTTCCATTTCTGCCAAGTGCCGCGAGAGCACCTTGCCCATCTGCGCCGAACGTTCCACGAGTTTCTCATCGCGGATGACCTCGATGTTTGCTATGGCGGCGGCCAGGGAAAGAGGGTGGCTATTGAAGGTCAAACCGCTCTGGAAAACGCGATTGTCAAAGGCCTGTGCAATCTCCGCGCGCATCGCCACGGCGCCCAAGGGCGCGTAGGAAGAGGTCAGTCCCTTGGCCATCGTCATGAGGTCGGGCACCACTCCCCAATGGTCCACCGCGAACCATTTTCCCGTTCGCCCAAATCCCGTCATCACTTCATCGCACACCAGAAGAATCCCATACCGCGTGCAGATGTCGCGCAAACCTTGGAGATACCCGACCGGCGGGATAATCAGCCCGTTGGTGCCTGTAACCGTTTCGATCAAGACGGCGGCGATATTTCCCGGCCCCTCGAACTGGATCACCTCCTCCAGATGATTCAGGTAGTCTTGACTGAATTCCTCCTCCGGGAGGTCGGCTCGGCCGCGGTGGAAGACGCTGCGATAGCGGTAGGGATCCAGAAAGTGAACCACGCCGGGCAGCGCGGGCTCCCAGGGCCACCGCCTTGGGTCGCCCGTCAGGCTCAAGGCCCCGTGAGTGGCTCCATGATAAGAGCGATAGCGGGCGAGGATTTTGCTGCGGCCCGTGTAGGCCCGTGCGATCTTGATCGCGTTCTCATTCGCCTCGGCCCCGCCCAGCGTGAAGAAGAAGACATCCAGGTCTCCGGGGGTGACCTCACTGAGAATCTCGCCCAGGCGGGCGCGCGGCTCCGAAGCCATGGACGGGGCGGCATAGGTCAGCCGCCCGGCCTGTTCCTGGATGGCCTGGATTACTCGCGGGTGTCCGTGGCCGATGTTTACGCAAACCACAAGTGAACTGAAATCCAAATACCGCTTGCCATTCGCATCCCAAAAGTACACCCCCTCTCCGCGGGCCATCGGGATCGGATCCACCTTTGACTGAGCCGACCACGAGAACAGGGTGTGGGCGCGACAGAGCTCGATCATCTCCCCCGCCGAAAGCGGGGCACTCGGCGCATTCTTCATAGGCGGTACTCCGGATCTAAGTAGAGCTCCCTTATCCAAGGGGCGACAACCGTATTCCGTCCGGCACTCACCGGCGCGCCTTAGACAGCCCGGGAATGAAAGCCACTCCAGTCCACGGCCCTCGACGGAACCGCGTGAACTCAGCCCTCGGCTTGCGCGTGCCGCCAAACATGTTCTCAGCGGCGGCCTTATCGCAGGCTAGATCGGCTGGGGGGCTGCCCTGGGCTGAAACTCCCCCCCTCCCCTTCGCCCAAGCCAGCGCTCTCCATCCACAATCATTTGGCCGCGGAGAAAAACCTTCTCCGGAATTCCAACCAGCTCCCAGTCCTCGTATAGGTTGTAGTCCGTGCGCTGGTGCCAGGCCCGCGCCAACACGCGCTTTCGCGCGCTCGGATTCCAGATCACGATATCGGCATCCGACCCGGGCTCGAGGGTCCCCTTCTTGGGATAGAGACCGAAGATCTTGGCCGGGTTCGTGGCCGTCATCGCCACAAATTGGTGGGGCGTGATGCGTCCTTGTCCCACCCCATAGGTCCACAGGATCGGCAGGCGATCCTCCACGCCGGGAAGGCCGTTGGGGATCTTCGTGAAGTCCCCCTGCCCCAATTCCTTCCCTGGGATGGCTACCGGCTTCCCCTCATAGACGATCGGCGTGGTGCCATCGTAGAAGAAAGGACAGTGATCCGTTCCCACCGACTGCAACCACTCTTGTTTCAAGCCTTGCCACAGCGCCTGGTTGTCCTCCGGAGTCCGCAACGGCGGAGAGCACACCCACTTGGCTCCGTCCGGGCGGCGCAGCTCGTTGATCGAAAAGAAGAGATACTGCGGACACGTTTCCCCCATCACGGGCAGCCCCCTCTGACGCGCCTCGCGGATCGCCCGCATGGCCCCCGCACAGGTGACGTGGACGACATAGAGAGGCGACCCCGCCATGGCGGCCAGAGCGATCGCGCGGGTTGTGGCCTCCTCCTCGCCCCACGCTGGACGAGTCAGGGAGTGCCACTCGGGTGAGGTTCGTCCTTCGGCCAGGGCCTGCGCGACGAGGATGTCGATGACATCCCCGTTCTCGGCATGGAGCATGGGCATCAAGCCGGCTTTGGCCGCAACCTGGAACACCTGGAAAATCTCGCCGTCCTGGAGGCGCATCCGGCCGTTGTAGGCCGTGAACACCTTCAAGCTTGGCACTCCCTCGTCGCGCAACCTGGGCAACTCTTCGAGAATCCCCTCCCCCAGCCAGGTCACATTCATGTGGAAGCTGTAGTCGATCGGAGACCGGGAGGCCTTCTCCTGCCAGGACCGCAACCCGGAGAGAAGCGAATGTCCCGTTTCCTGCGGGACGAAGTCGATCACCGTCGTGGTGCCCCCGAAGGCCGCGGCCTTGGGGCCGGTGTAGTGATCATCCGAGGAAACGGTTCCAAACATCGGCAGATCGAAATGGGTGTGAGGGTCCACCCCACCGGGCATGACCAGGCGGTCGAAGGCATCGATGACCTCTGCCCCCCGCGGATCGAGGCTGGACCCGATCGCCTTGATCTTCTCCCCCTCCACCAGAATGTCCGCCTGGATGTTCTCAGCCGCCGTGATCAGCCTACCATTGCGGATGAGCAACTGGGTCTGTGCCATCTGGTAATCCTCACCTCCCCTCTCCCCTCCACTCCTCCGCTCTCATCCAAGAACTTGTGTCTTGGGCAAAATGCCCCAGGGCCTCGAGCTTCTCTTCGATTGGCTGGAGCCCCTCCAAGACACCGATCACCTCCCAGGCCCTGGCCGAGGTCAGAAAGCGCGATCCAGATTCCTGGGGCTGACCTCCCCGGCCGCGAGGCGTGTCTTCCCAAAGAATGGGATCCTCAGCCCTTGGCTGGTCTTGGCCGGTGAGCACTGGCGAGCCCCCTCCGGCTTCCGTTCCCGGTCTTGGGTGCCCGGATCCGGCCCGTTTGTCGAGGTCAGGAGCACGCTTTCTTTCCCCGCCGTCTTCCCGGCTCGCAAGACCCTTCCCTTCCCGGAAAAGGCTGGGCCCTTCTCAGATCGGCTAGGGTTGCCCGCAGTCAACGACACCCAGCCTCTCTGCTACGACATGTTCCACGGGCACGTCCCGATCCCCGTGAGGAAAGTCATCCAGTAACAATGCCTGGTAGCAGACTCCCAAGGTTACTGCGTGGGTGCCTCCGGAGAGCAGGCGGTCGTAGTAGCCCCCTCCGTATCCCAGCCGGTATCCGTGTCGAGTAAAGGCCATTCCAGGAACAATGATCAGATCGGCCGCAGCGGAAGGGATTTCCGGCAGCGTTGGATCGGGCTCAAGCATGCCGTAGCGATGCCGAACGAGGCGGTCGTCCCGATAGGAGTGGAATTCCAGGTGCTGCGAAGGGCCCTCCACAACGCGAGGGATGGCCCAGCGCTTATGCGGGAACTTCAAGAGAAGCGGGCGCAGGTCAACCTCCCCACGCATCGGAAGAAAGGAGAGCACCACGCCCGCGTATCGAAAAGGTTCCCAGGCCTCAATCTGGGCACAAATCAAGTCGCTTGCCTGCCGTTGGTAGGCAGCCCCCAGCTCGTCCCGCATCTGCTGGCAGAGGGAGCGCAACCGGCGCTTGGCTGCCCGCGCCTGCTCGGGAGAGGCGGCACTACCCGGTGCGGAGCTCTCGAATGCGTTTGTCAATCTCCCCCACCCTTTGCTGATGACGGGCCCACCACTCTTCGCTCCACTGCGCATTCAGTTCCTCGACGGTCTTGCCCTGCTGCTCCACCCAGGTGTAGTACTTCAGATTGTGCCATTGCCGACGCATGCCGGGAGTGCCGTCTTTGATCCAGTCGGTCTTTTGCCCGAGGAAAATGGATTCCGCCCGAGCCTGAGCTTCCGCCCCATTCATCCGGCCGTGGGTCCGGGTCATGTCGGCCATAACCGAACGGTAGCGCTCAATGGTGTCCGTGCAGATGGTGACGATGACGTCGGAGGACCCCAACCCGAAGTGTTTGGCGGTCTTGATCGACCCCAGCAGGTTGCACACCCCCGAAATCCCGAAAATGGTCGAGAGCTTCTTGATTTTCACCGCGGGGACCGAAAGCCGGTCGGCCAGGATCTTCCAGCCCGCCTCTTCCGTGAGGAGTTGAAGCCCCTTCTTGCACTCGATATCGTCGATGCACATGATGGCATCCAGGTTGCCCACGTGATGGATCCAGGTCACGTGCTTGTCGCCGATTCCCTGGATGTCGTGGCTGCCATACCCGTTGTTATAGAGCGTCGAGCACTGCACCGGCTCCAGGCCCACGATCTTGTGGTCCGGCCAGACCTGCTTGAGGCGGTCCCCGGCCGCGATCGTTCCTGCGGAGCCCATGGCCGAGACGAAAGCGGCGATCTTGCCTTTTCCGATTCCTTGCTTGTGCAGTTCTTCGGCAAGTTCGACGATGGTGTTCCCGGTCACGTGGTAGTGGAAACGGTAGTTCCCCATCTCCTCAAACTGGTTCAACACCCGCACCTTGGGGTCCTTGCGCAGCTCCCAGGTCTTGTCGTAAATCTCCTTGACGTTCGACTCAGAGCCCGGCGTCTTGATGACTCGCGCGCCGTAAGAGGCGATCTGGTCGAATCGCTCCTTGCTCATCATCTCCGGCAGGACCACCACGCTGTCGAACTTCATCCGGCACCCGACCCAGGCCCCGCCGATCCCATAATTCCCCGTCGAAGGCCAGACCAAGGTGTTCACGGCCGGATCGACCTCGGCGAAGATTTCCTTTTCAACCAGGCAGCTGTAGGCTGCGCCGACCTTGTGCGAGCCAGTCGGAAAATCCCGGCCGTAAAGAACCACGATCGGCGTCTCGACCCCGGTCAGCTCGGGCGGAATGACCTCATACATGATGCGGTTGCGGCCGTCGCGCCAAGTGATGTTGTACAGATTGATCGGATCCAGCGGGTCTTTCTTGAGCAGGCCCAGGGCGCGCTGCCTGCGGGCAGGCTCAATTCGGTCCGGGTGGAGCATTTCCTCGAAAGTCGGTCCAATGACGAGCTGGCTCACAATTCTCCTCCACTACTCAAAGAAACTGGCGGAATTCTCCCGGTCCTGGTCCAGGTCCTCGCGCAGGAGATAAAGCGGGCGACCCCGGACTTCGTCATAGATGCGGCCCAAGTATTCTCCAAGGATTCCGAGGCTGATCAGTTGGACCCCTCCGAGGAAAAGGACGACCGCCAGGGTGGAGGCTTGCCCAACCAGAGCGCGCAGACCGGTGAGGCGCAGAACCACGACCAGGGGGATGGCCAGCAGGCTCAGCCCGGCCGAGGCGAATCCAAAGTAGGTGGCTAGCTGCAACGGGAAGTAAGAGAAGCCCGTCACGGCCGTGAGCCCAAACCGGAGCATCTTCCGCAAGGGGTACTTGGTCACGCCGGCGTAGCGGGCCTGGCGTTGATAGGGAACCCCGACCTGCCGGAAGCCGACCCAGGAGGCCATGCCGCGCAGGAAGCGGTGGTGCTCCCGCATCCGGCTTATCGCGACCACCACCCGGTGGTCCAGGAGGCGAAAATCTCCAGCGTCTTGCGGAATCCTCACGTCCGTGATGCGATAGACCAACCGGTAGAAGAGCTTGGCCGTCACCCGCTTGAACCAAGTCTCGCCCTCTCGCTCGGAACGCACGGCATAGACAACCTCATAACCTTCCTGCCAGCGCGCCGCGAGCTCCGGAATGACCTCCGGGGGGTCTTGCAGGTCCGCATCCATGATGATTGCGGCCTCGCCCCGAATGTGATCAAGTCCCGCCGTCACAGCGATCTGATGCCCGAAATTGCGCGTAAAGGTCAAGACCACGACTCGAGGGTCCTGCTTGCGCAATTCCTGCAGGATGGCGTTCGACCCATCCGTGCTGCCGTCATCCACGAATACGAGTTCCCAGGGTTGACCCATCCCATCCATCACCTGGGAAACGCGGCGGTGAAGCTCCCTGAGACTCTCGGACTCGTTGAACACGGGAACGACAATGGAGTATCGAAGGGAGGGCATCCTTGCAGGCCTCCATAAGAGAATGGCCCAGGCGGATTTCAAGTATACGCGATCATCTAAGGGCCAACAAGACGCCCCCTGGGTCCTGGCCCGAGAGCCAGGCAGAAGGCGGAATGCAAGGAGACGCAGAGAAAGGAAGCCAAGATTGAATCTGGGCGGGAGCTCGGATACCATCGGACCGCGCGCAGAATCCGGTGGACGGCGGCGCCGCCGCGAGTTCTTTGATTGTAGGGGCATGCCGTGGCGCGCTCAGGCCGACCCCCCATTGCCGTGGGGCGGTTAGCGGCAACGACCTCAACCAGCCGCTCTGCTTCCCGGTCAAGCAGCCCAATGGATCCCCTTCACACGGGTGACGCCTTCACCTTTTGGTACCGGGGCAGGCACTCCCGCCAGGGTGCGGCTGAGACCCTCTTATAACTCATTCGGCCCATGGAAGTGAAGTGGATTCGAGCGACTTCCTGATGCCAGCCGGGGACAACCAGCACGAGGGGATCCGGTGCGAGCCCTTGACGCCCAACCATGGATGGTATCCGAACCCCTCGGAGGCCGATTTCCTCCAGCTGATTACATGTGAGAACCGCTTGGGGCCCCGAGTGATGCTCAAGCCTCGCCTCAACCAGTCGGCGGGCCCAAACCATTGCCGGGGACGGATCGATTTGGGCGAGGAGGATTTGGCCGGGGCAGCTTATCGATGAGCTACGGCGACCTCATCGTTGGGCCAGCTTGGCGGGTTGAGCGGGTGCAGAAGGGCGGATTGGTCTCTTCCACGCTGAACCTGCCCAATCTTGGTGCGACCCGGGCAAGACCCGGCTCCCGATTCACGGGGAGGGCTGATCGCGCCCTCTCAAAGGCGCCAGGGGTGGCGGTCCGTCCTGCCTACTCTGACGGATGGAGTCCGGTGAACAAGGCCACACGATTCCCGCTCGGATCCTGGAAAAAGGCGAACCATCCCTGTCCGGGGATCTCCCTCTTAGCGTGCACCATTTTTCCGCCCAACTTCTCGATCTGTTTCAAGGACGCGTCGATATCGTCTGTTTCGACATAAACCACGACGTCGCCACTCCTATACAAGTTGCCGTCAATTCGGGGAAACCCCCCGCCCGGCCCCGGCTTGGCCTCAAAGCTTACATAGTCGAATTGGGGCATCTCTTCCATCTTCCAGCCGAAAGCTCCCGCATAGAATTGAGACAACTTCTTTGGGTCCTTCGCTGCAAACTCTATGTGAACCACAGGGTGACCTGGCATCTTCCCTCCTTGGGCTGGACCACGGACACAAACCGAAACGAGTGTTACATTCTAGGCGCCCGGACCCGATCGTCAATCCCCCTCGCCCGGGAACGCACGGCGAGGACAAACCTCCAACGGAAGGAACGATTTGAACGGTCCGCCCCGAAACGCCTTCCGAAGGTGGACGCCGAAATCAATGTGGAGCGGGCCGAGGAGTTTGTGGGAGAAGCGCGCGGCCTGGCCCCGCCCGAGGGTAGCCTTGCCCCAATCCGGGGGTATTTGATTTGCCGGTCTGGCTCATACCAGCCGCGAGCCTCGCAGGATTGACGAGGAGAAGAGTTAGGGCTATCCCTCTCTTCCTCATGGTGTGCTCAAAGGCCCGGAGACTGCATCAGGGGAACGGGTCGACAGCCCCGGACCACACTCAGGGGGCACATGAATCCCGCCAGACGCCAACCTGCAGGATGCATCCTGCGCGTTGACGGTGGTTTTCTGGGCATGCTAGAATGGCTTGCTGCGGGCCGTTAGCTCAATGGCAGAGCAGGTGCCTTTTAAGCACAAGGTTGTGGGTTCGAGCCCCACACGGCCCACCTAAGGAAACAGCCGAAAACCCGCATCTCAGCGGGCTTTCTTGTTCCCAAAACGTGATCAGGTGCCAAACGAGCACTTGGTCATCTTCACTTGCGCCCCGCTCCTCCTCCGTTCAGACGAAAAACCGGACTAAAGCGATCATGCTCCCCTTTCAACTCTCCAGTGCTAAACATCGCACAGAATTGCTTCGTCACGGAGATTTGAGTATGCCCAAGGATCTGAGAAACTGTTCCAGTGTGGCTTTTGAGCACAAGTGATTGGTTCGAGCCCCACACGGCCCACCTCAAGAAACAGCCGAAAACCCGCATCCTGGCCGGCTTTTTCATCCCGGTTTCCAGGATCGGTCCCACCTCAGAAGAGGTTGGGCGCCCCCGGTGCCACCTGAGCGTTGCGAAATCAGACACTCGGACGAGCCGTACCTCGAAGAGGTCCGTTGCGGCGATCTCGCAGATCGAACCCTGATCGGAACGGCTGCCGCCAATCGCTTGAAATCCTAGGGAGGCCCTCAATCCGACATCGGCTCGGCCTTTGTTGGTGGCTCAGATCTCCCTTGAACTTGCGATTCTGTACATCCTCCGAAGTGACTCCTTTTGAAGAGGCGATCCCGCTGTACAATATTGTGGCAGCTCGTTCGTACTTGGGCATGGTCCGCCCTACGGAAGGAGGCGTATTATGTGTTCCTGGCATTCCTTCGCCCCGGCCGCGACGCTGCGGATCACAATCGCCTCAGTCCTGCTTGTGCCGCTTCTTCTCGGATGCAATTTCCCGATAAATCAGCTTGTTGGTGGTGCACAGCCAACGACCGGCCCAACGTATGCCACCCAGCAACAATCTCTGTCCAACGAAAGTCCGAGCGGCTCGTCCGCTATCACGCCCTTGGGGCCTGCGGCCACGCAGGAAAGTAAAGACATGGTCTGGTCGAAATGCCCGTCCGGCGAGACAATAGACACCTTCCTCTGCTTTAAGCACGACTGGTGGTACCCATGGGTCGGGGGGAGGTCTGACGTTAGATTCAGCACACCCTACTGCATCGTTCTTCATATCAGTACGGAAGGCGGCGTCGATTATGACCCCCAGGACCTCCGCTACACCGTTGTAGGTCACGGGGCTGACCCAGTGGGGACGGTTGACATGAAGGGCTACGTCACCGATCGACCCCAGGTCACTGGCAAGTGCATTGCCAATCCCGACCACAACAAAGGGGACTATCTGCACCTGAAGATACATGAGGTCTGGGGGCTGCAGTTCGAGCACATGACATACACAATGAGCAACACTGTGACTCAGCAAGACCTTACCCTTCCGGCTCCAGCAACCCCCATGGACAACGATCTTGACTTCAAGGTCATCTCAAAAGGTGTGATCACGGAATCCATTCCCATTCCTAACGGCACCCTTGTCTACGAGCTCTACAGTCCCCTCGAGATTCCTCTTGAGCCCCTGGTGACGCCCTGAAGAAAGCCTCCCGGCCCGCTGCACACCATGATCCTCATGCAATCCTCTCGTCAGCCCAGTTTCGCTGGGGGAAATGTCCTCGGGTAAAACAAGCAGCTCCAACAATACGAACCGCGATCCAGTGGCTTTTAAGCACCTCGTTCGGCGTTCGAGTCGCCCACGCCGCATTCTTGCGGCTGTACGCCCAATTGCATTCTTGACGGCGGTCGTATGTGGAAATAGACTATTTAGAAAAGGGGCCCAACACCGGCTCGAGCGGACAGCAGCTCCGCCGCTCGACCAGCAGCGCCTTTCCGGAAACGGCGCAAAGATGAGAAGGAGTCTCGCCGGTCCCACCGCTGGCGCTGAGCCCATCCGTTGGGCGTCTTGGCTCGCTTTGCTCTACGTGCTTACAGGAAACATAGCAAACCAAAGCTGAACCTCAAGCACAGAAAGGAGCGTCGCCATGGAGGCTTCAAAGGCATCCGGTCAATCAACACCTGCTTCCAGAGGTCCGCAGCAATGGATGCGGCGGCATCCCTTGTTCTTCTTCTTTCTCATGTCGTATGCCTTCTCCTGGATCATTTTGATTCCCTACCTGCTCTCGGTCTGGGGCATCTTGAAAGGGAATTTCAGCTTCTTGTACATCCTAAAGCCGTTCGCGGGACCGACCTTGGCCGCCATCATCATGACCGGCGTCACCGAAGGGAAAGAAGGCTTGCTTCGGTTGCGGCAACGCCTTGGACAAAGGCGGGCCGGCTGGCAGTGGTATCTGCTCATCCTGCTGGGCATTCCAGCGCTGATTTTGCTTGGGATCGTTATCCAGCCCGGAACGCTTGCCAGCTTTCAAGGTCTTACACCCCGCTTACTGGTGACTTATCCGCTGTACTTTTTCGTCGTCTTCTTTGGCGTTGCGCTGCCCGAGGAAATCGGCTGGCGCGGCTTCGCGCTGCCGCGCATGCAACCGCGCTATGGGCCTCTGTGGGGCACCCTGCTCCTTGGCGTCTTGTGGGCCTTCTGGCATTTGTTATTTTTCCTGACGCCGGGTCATGGGGGTGGGCCGGGCACCAGCGTCGCCACTTTCCTTACAAGCTTCTCCTATTTCTTCCTGATGGTAATGGCCTTCGCCATTCTCTTTACTTGGGTCTTTAACCATACCCACGGAAGCGTTTTCATCGCCAACTTGCTGCATGCCGCCATCGACACCCCGCAACTTGTTTGGATACCCCTCTTTCTCGCCGTGGACGAGACCCGGCTGAACTTGGCCTCCCTCATCGCCTTTGGGGTACCTGCCCTCCTGATCCTCCTCCTGACACGCGGCCGGCTTGGCTACCAGCCGGGCCAGGAACAGCCGTTGGGGCCAGGAGAAATCAAGGCGCAACCCACTCTTTGAGCACTTCCCTGCCGGTCGGAGAACGCGCGCTCACCTGCTGGCAAGTCAATGTGAAGGCCCACCGATACCCAGGGACTCTCTGGCGCGGCGAATTTGCCCGCAAGCGGTAGGCCTATGGCCATCAAGTGGCTTTTAAGCACAAGGTTGTGGGTTCGAGCCCCACACGGCCCATCAAGAATCCCACGGAGAACAAGCACATTCCGGGGGATCTTGCTTTTGTGCCGCTAGCACTTCATAACCCCGTAATTGATTGCCATGAGTTTTGGCACCTGATCTAAACGCAGGTGCGATAAAGACCAAGATAGACGGTTCGAGCCCGTCACGGCCCACGTGGATCTCGGTCCTTCGCCTTTTCCCAATACGCGCCCTCGTAGTGCTCCACCCTGACCTTCAGAGCCAATCGATCGCCGAAAGCCAAAGCTGGCAGCAAGTGGTTCAGCACCTGTTCAGCAGTCGCTCGGAATATGCGTCCTCGCGTGCTGACCTTCACCCACCCGCTCTGGTCGCGATAGTAGGATTCACTTGTCCCCTTGCCTTGAAACACGATGCGGTAGGTGTCATTGGTTATTCTCATATGGCGCCTCATGAGCCGCCAGATCCGCGTCCTCGGTGGGGTTGAATACACCCCCTTCTGCAATCTGCCGAGGGATGTCCTAAGCGCCGCCGTGACTTCCCCTGCGAGGGGCCTCATGGCTGGGCGACCTTCTCATCGTATCTCAGATGATGGAGGAAAGCTCGGTCTTTCTGACAAAGGGTATTTGCATGTTTTCACCATCGAAGAACTGGCCTTCCAACACGACAAGTCCAGTCCAACATCACGACTCTGCAAGTAGCAGAGTCTCGTCCGTGATCAACGACCCTTTTGAGCACAAGGTTGTGGGTTCGAGCCCCACACGGCCCACCTCAGAAGACAGCCGAAAACCCGCATCTCAGCGGGCTTTCTTGTTCTCACAACATAATCACGTGCCAAGCTGTCCCCAGCTCATCTTCGATTGACGCCGCGCGCTTGACCGTTCAGCCGGGAAACCGGACTGAACCTGTCATGCTCCCCCTTCAGTTCGTCGGTCGTGAACATGGCACAAAACTGCTTGGTCACACCAATCTGAGTGTGTCCAAGGATCTGTGACACCGTTCCAATATCCCCGCCGTTCAGAATGAACTCCCTTGCAAACGCATGTCGGAACGCATGAGGATCTACCCTCCCGCTCACACCAGCTCTCTTGCCCATCCGCCTCAGCATTTGAATCACGGTGGACCCTGTCATCCTCCGGCCGTCTCTGATAGACGTGAAAACGAATTCCGACTCGGGCAGTGGCCTCGCCCTCAACCAGGCACGTATCGCGTCTGACGTTACTTGAAAAACAATTCCATAAACTTGACTTGAAAATTGGGAACCAGATAGGCATGAACTCTATTCTAGGTATCAGTTTTCCTATTGAAATAAGTGTAAAATGAATCAATCCAACAAATCCCGAGGACCAATTTATGGACACCATTGAATTTATCCGGCAATTGGTCGCGGCTGCGCGCCGCCAGACTGACGAATCCATGAAAGATATGACTGTTGAACAGTTCAACTGGACGCCGCCCGGAACCGCCAACCCTATCAGTGCTATTTTTGTCCACTTTCTGAACTCAGAAGATGCCTTCGTCCAAACTTTTATGCAGGGGAAGCCAAAGCTTTGGGACCAAGGTGGCTGGGCTGAAAAAACGGCCGTGAAGGTCCCGCCTGGTTATGGTGGCGGCTGGGAGGAGGTCAAGAATATGACTCTGGCCCTGGAACCCATGTTGGCTTACCAGCAGGTAGTGCGCGCTGCCACGGATTCCTACTTGGATGAACTGACTCCGGATGGGCTCGATCGTGTGGTGAAATCAGCGCGCGGGGATCGTAGCGTAGCAACCATGTTTATACACTTGGTCAATCACGCTTTAGTACATTCGGGTGAGATTGGCGCATTGAAAGGCATCCAGGCAGGCAAAGACTTGCAAGTCTAAAAGGATGGTTTTTGGAAAGCCCTCGCGCAATCTAAAACACATAACATCCCGAATTAAGTAGTACCTGTTTCCAAATACGCTCCATCTAACAGTGTCTTATCAGAAGATGAGTGGTATTTTCGTAGGTACCACTGGATTCTAATGAGCGCCGGTCCATTGCATCGGGATTCCCGCCAGCGCCTGGGGCCGCGAGAATTTCTGATTTTGGAGACGGAGAGGATGACCCAGGAGCGATTAACCTTGCGCAAGATCCGTGATATTCTTCGGCTGAAAGAAGAGGTCGGACTATCTGCCCTCAAAGCCTGATTACATCTCCCTCGAATCAGGTGGCTTTTGGGCACAAGGTTGCGGGTTTGACCCCTGCCCTGCCCACCCCCCCGATCCACGCTCAAGAGCCGCTGGTCTCCCGCACAATCCTGGACGCGCTGTCCGGCAGCCGCGTACGGAATGCAGCAAGTCGAGTTTGCCCTTGAATTGATCCTGGAATAGACTTCGGTCGGCAGGACAATCCTCCGACGAACGCGTCCCCCCTGCCGTCGAATCGCCCGCCGAGGGACACCAAGACGGCTATTCCCATCCGCGAATCGCCCCCTTTGGAGGTCACGTAGAATCACGAGTTCGGTGCTCGAAAACAGACAATTCACTCGTCAATTCGAGGAGTGGAATAGTATGTCAACCAGTCAGGATAGGGCTGGTAGAACTTCGCGCCCCCTAAATGAACTGATCCGACTATGTTTGATATTGCTGCTATTTGGATGTAGGTTGTCGGCTAAGAGTCCTGTGGCTACCAAGTTTCAGACTTCATCGACAACACCTCCTTCAACCCTAACACTACCTCGGCTGACATCCAAAGAGACTCAACTTCCCGAGATATCATCATTTGCAACAAATCCCAGTCGCCAGTTCATATTGGATTCCGATGGGCTTGCGATGGTCTCTCGCACCTATCCATTCTTCGGAAGTGGAACGACATGCGCCCACAGAGGCGCCCATTTACA
This sequence comes from Anaerolineales bacterium, assembly GCA_050012135.1. Classification (GTDB taxonomy): domain Bacteria; phylum Chloroflexota; class Anaerolineae; order Anaerolineales; family RBG-16-64-43; genus JBEKHT01. The sequence continues at coordinate 21,656 of JBEKHT010000027.1, forward strand.
TTTTCGAGGAACGGGTTCTCAATATACGGTCAATGTCTACGCCCCGGCCGACGGTATCATCCGTTTAGTGATCTCTTGCTTGAATATCGGTGCCACCGATCGGTATGGGTTTTCACTTGAATTTGCTCGTGTTGGAAACGATCCACTCGTATTCGATTTCAGCATTGAACCTCAAGATGGGACCCCTTGCGCCACAAACCCCAATATCTACAAGCCATACATCTATGTGAGAGAAGGAGAACAAGTAAGGAAAGGACAAGTACTTGGACAAATGCTGAAGACGGCGCTACCTTCTGATGGAGCTCATATTCACTTTGATATCCAAAACGAAAGAACCGGCAGTTTCCATTGCCCCAATATATTCGACCAATCAATAGTTGATAGTTTCGCTTCCCGTTTTGACACGAATGCGTGTGGTGGAATTCTCCTTCCCAAAACGTTCTGTTATAAACCTGGGCCTGGTGAAGACCTCATCGGTCTATACAGTGTTCCATAATGGTGATTGTGTAATCCCTGCTTGAATCTGTAGATGGCATTCTTCATTAGTGAAAAGCAGATGCGCCCAACACGCGCGTGTAACTGACCTGGCCAACCTCAAGCTTGATGTAGCCATCATCGCCGACCGGGATACTGCTCTGGCTTGCCTGGGCACCGAGCATGGTCCTCGGGCTGGTCTGTATTACTGGGGCCTACTCAAATCCAAGCACGACACCCGCCGTTGCCAGCTGCGCTCCAAGACCAACCTCCACGCTCGGACCCTGGACAGGACACTCAGGCGGATCACTGACGCCGGGCTTGCCCTGAGCCTTGCCGACAGCGAACCATTGCCACCTCTCGAGATCAATCTGTGATCCGTTCCCTTGAGCTCGCTACTGTTTCAAAGTCCCACTAATGGCCGCCCTTGTCCATGGCGCAGGGGGAAGCAAAGTTGTCTTCGACTGCCTTTTAAGGACAAGGTTGTGGGTTCGAGCCCCACACCGCCCACCTTGGGAAACAGCCGAAAACCCGCATCTCAGGGGCTTTTTTGTTTTTCAGACTTGATCCAATGGCCTCTCGCCCTGAAACTATAGGTGCCAGCCGTTACGCCCGACATCAGGACACATCCTAGATTCTGAACTTCCACCGGCCAGCACAAGGAGCCTCAGTGGCTTCACCCTCCAGCCAGGTTGGTCCTACAATCAATTGTGTCCCAACAGAGGGAGGATGCCATGAGAGAGAAGGCTCTTCCGATTGGCCTGGCCATCCTGCTCGGGATAAGCCTGGGGGTCAACGGACGTCAAGCTTTGATAATCGTGCAGAAAGATAACGACATCGCAGCCTTGCAGCAGGTCACGAAGGAGCTGATGACCCAGGGCGAGGGCCTTGGCTCGCAGGTGACCAGCGAGCGCCAAGCGAACGCCGAGAAAGACGCAGCTCTCTCTGCCCTGCAGGCACAGTTCAATTCGGTTAGAGCCGACAACACCTCGCTCAACAAGCAATTGGACGACGCGCAACTTGCTCTGAACAGCATGACCTGCCACTTTGGTGAGGGCACTTTCTTTCCCGATTACAGCTCGCCCGCAGGCATGGAGCAGGCGCTAGTAACATTTATGCCGGAGATAAGCCACGGGGCACCAAGCGGCAGTAGTTATGAGTGGGTCTTCGGCTACAAGTCGATAGCTCTCTATACGATCACCATGCTCTATCAGGGGAAAGAATATCCCTCCAAGTTCCTGGTCTATTTCAGTGAGCCAGGCTCGAATTATCGGTCCGGCGTGCTCTTCCTTGATGAGGAGTGTTGGTTGGACATGCCAAAGTAGATCCGGATAGAAGAAACAAGGTGCGATGAGGAGGGTTGTTTTAAGCACGGGAATTGGATTGCGGCCCCAGAGGCCCTCAGCCTCAAGAATTGACCAACTCTTAGCCCCCTCCCGCAATCTGCCCGCACCACGTGTCTTGAGGCCAGCGTAAGATGGCTGTGAACGTGCACCCCATAAGTGCACAAGTCTTGCATCCCAAGCAATAAGGTCGCACTTGCCGGTTTTTCGCATGGCATGGAGGCACAGGTGGCACCACTGTCACCGCGGGCGAACAGATGTCGACCATAGAAAGGATTTCACTGCCCCTCTAAGATGAAGGGGTGGATCGGAGTTCCTAGTGTCCAAACGCGATGCACAAGAATCCTAGGTGAAATCCAGGCCTTTCCGATTCCCATTAGTCATTTCCATTGAAATGACGAATAATAGCTGGACAGCGACATCCATTTCGTAACTTGGGGCGTCAAACGACCGATCCGGATCACAGGGAATGAAAGCATCGACCCTCGCGCAGCTCACCGATCGCCGTAATTTGCTGATCCTTACCTACGCCCCGGCCGGGCTAGGGCATCTGCGGATCACCGACGCTCTCTACGACGGATTGCCGAAGCCGATCAACCCGGTCGTCCTGGGCAGCCAGGATAGATCCATCCAGACCCTCCACCGGATCACGAGCATCCATCCGCTCGGCCGCGCGATATTCGACTGGCTGCAGACCGGACCGCTGGCGCTCCAGGCCAACCGGCTTTACCGGTACATCCTGCGGATGAACACCGGCGTAGTCTACAACGAGATGGTTCAGCTCATCGAGGAGCGGCTTGACCCCCCGAAGAAAATCCTGGTCGTCTCCACCCATTTCGGGCTGGCGCACAAACTGGCGGTGATCAAGAAGCGCCTGCAGAAGGAGAAAGGAGTGCGGATTGTACTCGTGGTGTTCGTCTCCGACGACACCTTCCAGCACATTTGGTTCGTTGACAGCGCGGACCTGGTGGCCGTGACGAGCAACTTTATCAAACGCAAGTACGCCGCCTACGGCCAGAGCCTCGGCCAGGACGTGCGAATCGAAGTCGTCTCCTATCCGCTGAATCCTCAACTCGGAGTTCCGCTGAGCGCGCGGCAGAACACGGACCGCAGGAACCAGCTGGATGCGAAACACAAGACTCCGATCCGGGTTTCCATCCCGATTTCTGGTGCGGCGGTGGGCACGCTGTACGTCTCGCATCTAATCGCCTCGCTGCGGGAGAAATCCAACCGGTTCCATTTCCACATCGTTTCCAAGGACGCTCCCTTCACCCACAGCTTCCTTTCCGACCTGGAGGGAAAACCCTATGTCAGCCTGTCTGTCGGCAAGCGGGATCGGGAGGTGGTCGACCTCTACGACGATCTGTTGAACCGCGAGGTGATCTCGCTGGAAGTAACCAAGCCGAGCGAACAGGCCTTCAAAGCGCTAACCGGAACGCAAACCCGCGGCGGCCTCATTCTGCTGTTCGCCGAGCCGGTGGGCAGCCAGGAATCCGATAACCTGGATTTTCTCGAGCGGCACAAGCTCATCCCGACCAAAGAGGATAATGCAAGCCTCTGGGACACCGCCGGAAGCAGCGCCGGCCTGAAGACCCCGCTTGGTAAACGCCTCTTTGAGGAATCCCGCGCCTGGCGCGGCGTCCGACTCCCGGGCGGTTCCAAACGCTCCGCGGATTTCATTTGGTGGATGTTGAATTCCGGTTTGTTCGCCCGGATGGCGTCAAACAATCGGACCATCCATCTAACCGACGAGGGCAAGCCGATCAACGGATCAAAAGGGGTTTCGGAATTCTGGGACCTGGCGACGTCTATTTAGGGTTGTTGTGGCAACCGGTTCGCTGTAAGGCGCCAGATCCTCGAGATTAACTCATACGCCGAGGAGCTCTGGTCCCAGATTGCCAGGTGATGATGCAAGACGCCGCAGGTCAATCGACCAGCGGCGTTGGCTTTGCGGCAACCATGGTTCTTTCGGGCCGGTTGCCAGCCCCCGATGGTTCTTGGGCTCACTCGCAAGCCCACCCCCGGTATGGGCCGTTGGCTCAACGGCAGGGCAGTTGCCCTTTAAGCACAAGGTTGTGGGTTCGAGCCCCACACGGCCCACAAAAGCCCACGAATCAAGACGAATCCGGTGCCTCGCGCTCCCCCACACAAGGAGGAGCGATGGAAAATGGACACGTGCCTTTTTCGTCGGGAGCCGACGAGTTGGGGGCACAGCGCAGCGATGCGCAGGCGGAAGGCGTGGGATTGGCTGCGGCCAGACGCGGCGAGACCATAGCCCACTCGGTTGCGATGTATGTCATCGCGAAGACGAACGAGGGGCTGGCCCCCAACACGGCCAGGATTTACGCGAAGCACCTGACGCCCTTTGTGCGCTTCGCCCAATCAGTGGGAATGCGCACGGTCAACGGGATCACCGCCGACGTGATCCGCGCCCATCTGCTGGCGCTGCGGCAGGCCGGACACGATCCGGGTGGCCGGCACCAGGCGTACCGATCCATCAAGTCGTGGATGCGCTGGGTGTGGGGCGAGAACGATCTGACCACGATCAATCCCATCAGCAAGGTGAAGCCGCCGCCGCTGCACGAGAAGTATCTGCCGCCCGTCTCGATGGAAGACGTCAACGCTCTTGTGCGGGCCGTGAACCACGGGCCGAGCCCGATGCTGGGGGCGCGCGACAAAGCCCTGGTTTTGAGCCCGTACGACACGGGTTGCCGAGTGGGCGAGCTGCTGGCCTGGAACACTGACGACCTCGACGAGGCGAGCCGATCCCTCGTCATCCGGAACAGCAAGACCGGAAAGGTTCGCAGCGTGTTCCTCGGCCTGACCGCCGGGCGGGCCATGCGGTCGTGGCTGCGAGTTCACCTGCAGCACGCAGCCGCATTGTTCTGCGATGTCGCAGGCCAGCGCCTGACCTACTCGGGACTGCGCCGCGTGCTCCAGCGGCTGGCCGAACGAGCGGACGTGAAGACTCCGTCGCCTCACAGTTTCCGCCGTGGCTTCGCGACCCAGTTCCTACGATCCGGCGGCAACGTGGTGGACCTCCAATGATTGCTGGGCCACTCGTCGCTGCATCTCATCCTCAAGTATGCAACCCGGACCACCGAAGACTTGAAGGCAGCGCACAACGCATGCAGTCCTGCCGACCAGCTGTAGTCACATCGACTCGCTTCATTAGATGAGCAGGCCGACGCAGCACGAGGCGGCCCTCGTCGTTCAGCCCCCCCGTCAGCGGGTCCTCCAGTACTTTTGCTCATCCGCCAAATGCAGGTTCACATTACCTGGCGTGTGCTCTGGAGGTTTTGGCTGTATCATCATCGCACATGAAGATGGAGGCTGAGATGATACCAACCAAGTGGACGGAGCACGACCGGGTCGCAGTGCCCAAGGCGACAGTGTTGAAGCGGATCAAGTTCCTGCAGGAGGAGCTGGGGGCGGTCAAGAAGGAGATGCGATCGGCGGACCGTGTGCAGTCGACGAGCTATGTCTTGCCCATTGATGGGGGCAAGGTGAAAGAGACAACACCCAGGTACACTTTGGAGCAGTTCCTGCGCCGGATGGGTGTGCTGCACGAGTGGGAGTTTGTCAAGGGCATGCGCGAGAAGTAGCCGGGTCAGTTATTGGTCTTGCGCAAAACTGTGCCGCCCCAGTTGGGGCGGTTTGCTTTCGACCCCACGGCCTCCGACGGTGCGGGGCCATGAGAGCATCCGTCTTGACTGCCCTGAGGGTAGGCAAATCTGCTCTAGACCATTTGGCGCGGCGACGTTGCATGACCGGTGCGGTGCAGTTCTTCAGCCGGTCCGGGTCTAGAACGGAGAGGGTCGTTGCCACACGAGGCGGTTCGGGCGGCCAAGGTGGCTGATCGGAGGCGCATGTCCAGCTATCCTGCAGAGCATGTGGGGCCGCTGGAAAGAGCCGCGGAAAGCGTCTCGAAGGTCGTGTTCAGGCTCGAAATAAACAACAAGTGTTGGGGCACATGCTTTGCCATTTCGTACGCTCAACCGCGAGACCCGCCTGTCCATGGCCTAATGTTGGTCACCGCGTACCACGTGGCCAAACATCGAAAGCCACTCCGTCGCGCCTCAAGCGCCCCATGGCCCGGGCTGACTTGGCGACGCGTCAAACCATTGTGCAAGTCTTGCTCAGCTTGATTTCTGTCTACCCTGAACACGCGGTCGCCTCCGCTGGGTTTCCCTTCGACTCCAATATCCCCGATGCCCCTCAATTGCGTCTTCCCCCGGCTGTAACAACAATGGTACGCTGGCTTTTGAGCACAAGGTTGTGGGTTCGAGCCCCACACGGCCCATCTCAGGAAACAGGCGAAAACCCGCCTCTGAGCGGGCTTTCTTTTCCCCCCCCGTGACCTTGTGCCAAATGGTCACCTGATCATCCACCCGAACCTGTCCCTTCCAGCAGATTCGTGGGTCGCGGGCGTATGAGTTATTAGCGATGTTTAACGCCAAACCCCAATGGCCCGAAGCGACTCTGGCAAAGTATGTGTCTGAATTGAAAGGGGCGGGACTGACTATCACAAGGTTGAGGTTCAAGTCTTTGTAACGGATTCACCCCCTTGCCGTGTACCCCCACGGGGGCAAACATAGAATTGAGGTATAGAGGAAGCAAACGCCCCGGTGGAGGGGCGCTTGTCAATCTTTGGAATCATTTTGCTTGATCATTTCTATCAAGGTATAAACCATCACCTTCACGATCAGTCAAGTTCTAGTATGTAACAACTCTGGGCAGTTTTTTCGCCTGCTTGATCCAACCCTCGACCTGCTTGATGCCCGGCATGCCATTAACCAGGTTCTTGGCCGTGTTGACTTCAACCATCTTGCCATACAGGTTGTCGGCCACCCGCTTGGACAGCTCTACCACGGTGTCCACTCCGGCGTTTTCGAGCAGGTCAGAATACTGGCTGCCGACCCCTTTGATCCGGTATAGGTCGGCCCGGTTCACCCATTCCAAGATCAAGACATGACTGATCCCCGTTGTGGCCGCAATTTCCTTGCGGCTTCTGTCAGAAGCGCCCTTTTTTAGGAGCGCTTCCACGGACCGAATGCCAGCCTTGGACAACTTGGCAGCATATGCCGGTCCTATTCCTTCAACATCGATTATCTTCATGTTCTTCTCCCTATCTAATAGGTGAGAGGTTTCTTGGGGCTGAAGAAAATCCCTCTAATCCCCCTGAAAACTTCAACAAGATGCTGATCTGCCTTCTAGGCCGGTCAGACCGGACTTAGAAGGCAGATCATTTCTACATTGGGAAAGTGAACCTCCCCAAAGATCAACATGGAGGTACTTTCCCTAGCCTAGTGCCTATTTCTTCTTCCCGAACTTGGATGCCAGGTTGCTTACAACGCTTTCACCCGTTTTGATAGCGGCTTCATTGCTCAGCAAGCCGTCGATTTGTGCACCGATGGGGGCGGGCAGCTTCTTCTTGAGGAAATCAACAACCATATTGACAATGGTCGTTGCCGTCGCGGCCGGGATCCCGGTCTTTTGGACGATGAGGTTTACTAGTTCGTTCATGTGATCTCCTTTTTTGAGTAAGAAGCGGATTCTAAGAGCACAAGTTCGGGACTACAAGCCAGCATCATTGCGGAGCCAACCAACTGCCAGCTTGTACCCCCCAATGACCTACAAGCCGTCAATCACGTTGCCCAACAGCAAGATTACAAAGGCGATCACGACCAGCCAAAATGCAAATCCGGAAAGCACAGGAATTGTCACAAGGCTGGCGAGGATGCCAATGACCGCCACGACTACGGCAATCCAGAATGTGATTTGCTTCGGTGCACTGAGTTTCATATTCCCCTCCTCGGAGAAGAAAGAGTGACCTCCTTGGCTCCGTAGCAGTTGTGCATGTATAGAAGGTTCTCTTTGTATAATCATACACCCTCGCTTGCGGAATCTGGCACTCAATCCTGACCAATCGGAAAACGGGCCGAAACACACCCACAATCCTTCTGGATCGCACAATTGGAGTTACACCTGCAATCAATTGGTCCTCGATATCACTGTGCAGGTCGACCCGCAGGCGGGGACTGAGTTGCCTGTCCAGGTCGGATGAGCAGTGCCTTCTAAGCACTTGGGTGTGTGTTCGAGTCACCCACGCCGCCCTCTTGCGCCTGTATGCTCAATTGCATTCTTGACGGTGGTCCTATATTGAAAAACTCTGTTCAAAAAAGCGGTCCAACACCGGCTCCAGCGAACAGGGGGTCCGCTCCTCGGCCAGCAGCGCTTTTCTAGAAGTGGCGTAAGATTCAACGAAGAGTCTTGCCAGTCCGACGCTGCCGCTGAGCCCATCCGTTGGGCGCCGGCAAGGGTCGATCGGTGCTTGGCTCGCTAACAAACCTAGCTCAAACGAAGCGGCTCATCATCCGCGCTCCCCAGGTGGGCGACTTCCAGGGCATCGCCGCGCTTTGGACCGACCCCGAGGTCACGAAGTACGTTGGTGGCCCGCGAGAGGTGTCTGCCCTCTGCGATCACTTTGAGCAGTACGCGGCAGATCCTGAGCGGTTCTTCGCGCAAGAGCACGAATGCTGGTGGTCCGTCATTGACTTGTCTTCGCGGGCGTTCGCAGGGCTTTGTGCGCTCATCTGGAAGGACGTTGAAGGTCGCACCGAGACTGAACTAGGCTACTTCCTGTTTCGGCAGTTCTGGGGTCGTGGCTATGCTGGTGAGGCGGTCCGCGCCGTGATCTCGTATGCTTTCGGCGGGCTCGGTCTCCCGAGCCTGGTCGCCATCATCCACCCAGACAACAAGGCGTCGAGAGCGGTGGCCAAGCGGCTAGGGATGCACCTGGAGCAGGAAGTCCTCCGGCCGGATGGCGTTGTCCGTCAGGTGTACCGTCTGTATTCGCCGGACCATCAATAGCTGGCGCCCAACAACTCACTTGTGCCGGCGCAGCTTCCACCGCCTGGAGAAGGCGCACTCGCTTGCTGCAAAGCCAATGTGAAGGCCCACCGATACCCAGGGACTCTCTAGCACGGCGAACATGCCCGCAAGCGGCAGGACGAATGCGCTCAGGTGGCTTTTAAGCACAAGGTTGTGGGTTCGAGCCCCACACGGCCCACCTCAGAAAACAGCCAAAAGCCCGCCTCTCAGCGGGCTTTTTTGTTCCCAAGGCGTGAGCAGGTATCAAATGGTAACCTGCTCATCCACGTCTCTTCGCTGCGGCCCCCCCGTTCAGACGCGACACCGGGCTGAACCTGTCATGCTCCCCCTTCAGCTCCTCCGTGCTCCAGACCGCATAGAATTGCTTTGTCACCGTTATCTGTGTATGCCCGAGGATCTGCGACACCGTCCCAATGTCCCCGCCGTTCAAAATGAACTCCCGGGCAAACGCATGACGGAACGCATGAGGGTTCACTCTCCAGCCAACGCCCGCTCTCTTGCCCACACGCCTCAGCATTTGAATCACAGTGGACCCCGTCATCCCCCGACCGTCTCTGATAGACGTGAACACGAATTCCGATTCAGGGAACGGTCTCACTCTCAACCAGGCACGCATCGCATCTGACGTCTCTTCCGCGAAAAGCACGGTGCGAACCTTGGCACCCTTCTCAACAACCTGAGCCTTCCCTCCTCTGAGGTCTAGGTCCCGAACCTTCAAACCACACAAGCCCCCCACCCTACAACCCGTGTCGAGCAGGAAGAGAATCACAGCCTTGTCCCTCTTCCCAATCGGCGACCTATCACACGCTTTCAGCATCGCCCTCACGTCAGCCAACTCAACTGCCTTTGGAGGCAATTGGGGAAGCCTTGGTGGCTTGATCCGCTTGTAGAGGGCATCGTCGATTCTTCTCTCCTCATAAAGCCATTTGAACAGACGCCGAGCCACCCGGACCAAAGAGAAAACGGTATATAGAGCGTAGTCCAATCCCTGAAGGGACACGATATGTGATCTGACATCGTCAATACCGACCGCCCGCACATCGTGATCCCCAATAATCCGTATCAACCGTGCCAGCCGGTGCCGATACCATCTGACCGTTTCAGGCTTCACCCCATCCGCCTGCAATGCAAGCAGCATCAGCTCAACACCCCTACTCACACTACAATTCTCAACTGAGTCCCTCATTTCAAACCATCCAACATCTCGATTTTTAGTCAGTAGGCATCCCCCTGGCTCGCACTGGAGCGTTGCGAATGCCTTGCGGAAGGGGAATGAGTACAAGTGCCTAGTCGGCTTGTCCGAGGGGAGCGCCCCGGAGGTGGGGAACCAGGGGGCAGCACTTGGCGCTCCTGCGGCTCAGGTCCATCTGCTTACGCGGTCACCGGCGTGGAGCACCGCCACCGCGTAGAATGAAGCCGTGACCACCCCCACACCTGCTCGTCGAGTTGCGATCCTCACACCGATGCGACTCGAACTGCGTCCCCTCGTGCGCCCCCTCTCCCTCAGCCGGCAGCGATCCGGCGATGGCGCCGTCCTCTCGGGCGCGGTCGGCCGGGTAGAAGTCATCGCCACGACGACGGGGATTAGAACCCGCGCCGCCGCGCGCACGGCGGAACGTGTCCTCGACTCCACCTCTATCGATCATCTCATTGTGGTCGGGATTGCGGAGGCCATCGGACCGAGCGTCGACATCGGGGACCTCGTCGTACCGGATCTCGTCATTGACCTATCGACCGGCACTGAGCATCGGCCCACCCTTCTTGACTTCACCGCCCCCCGAGGAACGCTGGTCACATCGGACGAGTTGCTGGTTAACCTGGACAAGGTGGTCCGCCTCGAACGGCAGGGCGTCATTGCGATCGACATGGAGACCGCCGCGATCGCCGCGGTCTGTGAAGATCGGCACTGCCCGTGGTCGGTGTTCCGGGCGATTAGCGACCGCGCCGACGATGGCTCGACCGACCCGGCTGTATTCGCCTTGGCTGGACCCGACGGCAGCCCCAATTTCCCTGCCCTCGCGCGCTTCGTTATGAGCAAGCCGTGGCGCCTTCCCGAGCTGGCACGCCTCGCGCGCGGCATAAAGCACGCCACGAACACGGCTTCGTCCGCCGCCGTTAGTGCCCTCGAAGAGATGTAGGCGGCCGGGCGGGACCCCCGGCACCTCATTCGAGCCGACTCGGCGGGCTGCCTTCAGTCTGATTCCGCCTTGCCTGCAATCTTGTTCTAGAATGAAGTGATGTTGCCCGCGTCCGCCCAGCAGGCCAAGGACAATGCTAAGAATGAAAAAGTCTA
>JBEKHT010000028.1:0-31258 GCA_050012135.1 Anaerolineales bacterium
GGGCCCAGGGCCGGGTTGCAAGCGATCGCGCCGGGGAAGGCTCCTCGGCCAGGATTCGAACCTGGAACCTAGCGGTTAACAGCCGCCCGCTCTGCCGGTTGAGCTACCGAGGAAAGTGCGAAGATTATAATGAGCCGATGAAACACTTGTCAAGGAAGGCCCTATTCATTCAGCGGTGCTACCCATGAAGCAACCCCTCAACCCCGTCTATGTTGCTGATCCCCGCCCGAGCATACAGGTCCACTTCGCCGACGGTCGCACTTTGGAGGGAACTCGAGGCACCCCCATCGAAACCTTCCTCCGGGCGGCCGAGCCGAAGGCAGAGGCCCAAGTGGTGGCTGGGATTCTCAACGGAAATCTGCGGGAACTGACTTTCGCTGTCCGCGAGGATTGCGATTTCGTGCCGGTAACGATTGCTTCGGCAGACGGGGCGCGCATCTACCGTCGGTCGCTGGTTTTTCTCTTGCTGGTAGCCACCCGGGAACTCTTTCCCGAGGCCGACGTGGCGGTGGATCACTCGGTCAGCAATGGCGGGTACTACTGCCGGATCTATGGTCGCCAACCCCTGGAGCGGCAGGAACTAGTGGCGATCCAGCGGCGGATGGAGGAGATCGTCGCGCAAGACGAGCCGATTCTCAGGCGTCAGGTCCCGCTCCAAGAGGCGATCCGCATTTTCAGGCGCGAGGGCTACGAGGACAAGGTGCGATTGCTGAAGGCCCGGCAAAAAGACTCGGTCAGTATCTACACGCTCCGCAGGCGCGAGGACTACTTTCATGGCTACATGGTGCCCTCGACCGGCTACTTGAGACTCTTTCGGCTGGACCATACCCCGCCCGGCTTTACCCTGCGGTATCCCCGCCGTCATGCTCCGGATCAGATCGAGTCGGCCGGAGATTTTTCGAAGCTCCGGTCCGTCTTCCAAGAGACGGGAGCTTGGTTGCAGCGGCTCGGAGTAGAGGATGTGGGGACGCTGAATCAGGCCGTTGAAGGGGGACGCGTTCGGGAGTTGATCTTGGTCGCCGAGGCGCTTCACGATCAAAAGATTGCGGATATCGCGCGCCGCATTGTGGACCAGCGACAGCAGGTTCGGCTCATCCTCATTGCGGGACCCTCGGCCTCCGGCAAGACCACTTTTGCAAGGCGTCTGGCGATTCAACTGCTGGCGCTTGGGCTGCGGACCTATCCCCTCGAAATGGACAACTACTTCGTTGAGCGAGAGGCGACGCCGCGCGATGAGAACGGTCAGATGGACTTTGAAACCGTCGAGGCGCTTGATCGCGACCTGCTCGGCCGCCAGCTGGAGGCTCTGCTGGCAGGCGACGAGGTGACCTTGCCTCATTATGATTTCCGCAGCGGCACACGCAAATCTGGAGAGACGGTGCAGCTCCCCAAGGATGCCGTCATCCTGACCGAAGGGATTCATGGTCTAAATCCTGCTCTCCTGTCCGAATTCCCATCCACGAAGGTTTTTCGCATCTACGTTTCGGCCCTAACCCAGCTCAACTTGGATCGACATAACCGGGTCTCCACAACCGATACGCGGCTGATTCGACGACTGGTTCGCGATGCGACCACGCGGGGCCACAAAGCGCTGACCACCCTGCGCGGCTGGGAGTCCGTGCGTCGCGGGGAAAAACGATACATCTTCCCGTACCAGGAAAACGCGGACGTGATGTTCAACTCGGCTCTGGTGTACGAGCTCGCCGCCCTGCGGCCTCTCGCGGAGCCCCTCCTGATGCAGGTCCCGGACACGGAACCCGAACGGGTCGAGGTGAAGCGACTGCTCGCCTTTCTCTCCTGGGTCCGGCCCTGCTCCACCGAATTCATCCCTGACGACTCGCTCATCCGGGAGTTTGTGGGTGGCTCGATCCTCGAGGAATTCCGGGTCTGGGGTTCCGGAGGCCCCGGCCACCCGGCCAAGCCATGAGGTCGCATTCGGGGATCGAAAGGTTGGAAACCCTGGGGGCCTTCGTGGTGCGCGCTGAGAAGATCCCCTCCCGCCAGCGTTGCGGCCCCTTGCGACGGGCGGAGAGGAGAAGAAGCCAGCCCCACTTCTCGTGTCGGGCGATCTGGATCGCCCGGCCTGGATGAGCTCATCGCGTTCCGGTCCCTCCTTGCATATCTTCTTCCAAGGCCATTGATCCCATTTCCACTTCGCCTGGAAGGAAGTCGGACGGACGCGTGCGCGGGATGATTTGCGGGGCCCGCATGGGGCGCACTCGGCGGATGTCGCTCCCAGCGCAAGCCGCAGGCTGGAGAGCGGTAGGAATGGGATGGTTTGCAGGAAAGCGCGGGAAAGGCACCCCGTCTCATCGTCCGGCGGGAAGGGGATTGCCCCGAGAAACTGAGACTCTCTCCCGGAAATTCCGTGGCGCACAATGCCGCGGGTGCCCTTCGCAGGGTCCCCATTTCAGGTTTGAACGGCCTTCGTCATTGGGTTGGCAACCGGCCGGGGGTCGGGGGAGATTCCCAAGCGGCTGTCCCCAAGTCCTGCAATCCTGAATAGGTTCGCTGTTGGATTGTCCATTCGCCTTGAACCCATTGCAGGATTGAGGGGGCTGTGATAGGATGAGTTCAGGTGGCAAGGGGTTGCCGACCCCGAAGGGGGGCGCCCTGAAAGGAGGCCCGTTGAAGACTCCTTACGAGGAACGAATCCGCGAGGCGATGCCTTCGCTTTCGCCGGGGTTCATGAGGCTTGCTCAATTCCTGCTGGATTCCTACACCGAAGCGGCCTTCATGACGGCCACCGAACTGGCGCAATTCCTGGAGGTGGATCCCGCAACGGTCGTGCGCTTCTCCCAACGTCTGGGCTACCCCGGGTATCCCGAACTCTTGCGCGAGATCCGCGAGCGAGTGCGCGAAGACCTTCGTCTCTCGGCCGAGGTCAAACCCGCGGCGAGCATGGGCGAGTATCTTGACCGCCTGATGAAGGACCTCGGGTCATTCCTGGAGCGCACGCACATGATGTTGCGCGAGGGCACCATCGAGACCTTTGTCAGCATGATCGAGAAATCGGAACGCATCCTCGTGGTGGCAGAGCGCAGTAGCCTGCCGGCGGGGGAAGCGCTCGCCTCCGCGCTTGAGGAAGGAGGCTACGGCGTACGGGTCGCACGCGGCAGCCGATCCGAATTGGCCCGCTCGCTGAGCTTGGTTCGCAAGGGAGACGTGGTCATTGGGTTGGATGCAAGCGGCGAGAGCGACACTGTGGCCAGAGCCTTGCGCTTGGCCCGGCAACAGAATGCCCAAACCGCAGCGATCGTGGCGTTGGCTTCGGTTGACACGGCCAACTATGCTGAGGTGGTCCTTACCGGCCAGGCAACGGCCGATCCAACTTTGGCTATGGTTTCGTTGATCGCCCTGACGCACATCCTCATTTCCACCTTGCGCTGGAAGCTCTCGGATCGCTTCCGCGCCCAGGGCAAACGGGTGGAGGCCGCACTGGAGGATCTCGGGGCTCGCATTTTCGAGCGGCGGGAGCTGTAGGCGCAGCCTCGGCTTGGGGATCTAGCGGGCTCGCTGGCCGTTGCCCGCCAGGTTGTAGAGGGGCAGACTTGCAGGGCGCCGGCGCAGGCCGACGCCCTCACATTTGGCCCGAGCAGGCGCTCTCGCGGACCATCGGGTGGCCTGGCAGGTGGCGCCAAGGAAGGAATCGATGCGATACCTTTGCTACCTGGACCCCCAATCGGGGCAGGCGGTCTACGGATGGGCCGAGGGCGGGAAAGCGGGTCCGATCGACGGTCTGCTCTTGGGACCTCATCGACGCCTGCCCGCCTCGCTACCGGTCGATTCGTTACGGTTGAGAGCTCCCATTGCCCCCAGCAAGATCGTTTGCGTCGCTCGTAACTACGCCGCCCACGCTCGCGAACAGCAGGCCTCCGTCCCCGAGGTTCCGATGCTTTTTCTCAAACCGCCCTCCTCGCTGCTCGCCTCGGGCGAGGAGATCGAGCTTCCGCCTCAATCCGAGCAGATCGAGCATGAAGCGGAGCTCGCCGTTGTGATTGGCCGTCGGGCGCGCTGGATCTCTCCCGATCAGGCCCGGGATTATATCTTTGGGTATACTGCCGCCAATGATGTCACCGCGCGCGATCTGCAACAGCGCGACGGTCAGTGGACCCGCGCCAAAGGGTTTGACACCTTTTGTCCCCTCGGCCCCTGGATCGAGACCGAGCTGGACCCGGCGGATCTTCGCATCCTCTGCCGCGTGAATGGACAGGTCCGCCAATTGGCATCGACCCAGGACATGATCTTCTCCGTTCCCAACCTGTTGGCGTACATCTCTTCCATCATGAGCCTTTACCCGGGAGATGTCATCTTGACGGGCACTCCGGCCGGGGTGGGCAGACTTCAGGTGGGCGACCAGGTTGAGATCGAAGTGCAAGGGATTGGTGTCTTGCGCAATCGGGTAGCGGCTGCCGTCAGTCCCTGAAGGAATCGCTCGGCCCCAGGACGAGACGCGGCGGAGGAGGGACATGGGCTTGAAGTCGGATGTCTGGATTAGGCAAATGGCCCGCGAGCATCGAATGATCGAGCCGTTTGTCGACGCCCAGGTGCGAGACGGCGTGATTTCCTATGGGGTCTCTTCCTACGGCTACGACATTCGCGTCGCCGATGAGTTCAAGATCTTCACCAATGTCTTCTCCGCCGTGGTCGACCCCAAGTCCTTCGATCCTCGCTCGATGGTGGATTTCCAGGGACCGGTCTGCGTCATCCCTCCGAATTCCTTTGCCCTGGCCCGAACGGTGGAGTACTTTCGCATCCCGCGCAGCGTCCTGACCGTCTGCCTGGGCAAGAGCTCCTATGCGCGCTGTGGAATCATCGTGAACGTGACACCCTTTGAGCCGGAATGGGAGGGATACGTCACCCTCGAGATCTCCAACACCACGCCGCTGCCGGCACGCATCTATGCCCAAGAGGGTATTGCCCAAGTGCTTTTCTTCGAAGCCGATACAATTTGCGAGACCTCCTACAAGGACAAGAAGGGGAAGTACCAGGGCCAGAGCACAATCGTGCTCCCCAAGGTTTGAAACCGGCGGATCGGATCCGGATCTCGGCGGGAAAAGGGCCACCCTCCGCGATTCGGGCGTCCGTGTCGATCACGGGCGGGATCCCTTGCACCGCCGGCTGGCCTGCGGCCATGCTCCAGGGTAAGCCCTGCCGATATCAGGTGCCCTTGAGCCCGGCCTGCTGGCGAAGGCAGTCTTGGGGTGGTAGGGGCGGACCGGCTTGCGGAGCGTGTCCAGCCGTGGAACCCATGCGAGGCGGCATGATTGGCACGCTGATTAACGTCGGAGCGGTCATCACGGGAAGCTTGCTGGGCCTCCTGCTTGGATCCCGTTTCCCTGCTCGGATCAAGCAAACGCTGATGGCAGCCATTGCCTTGTTTACCATCGGGCTCGGGATCCAGATGTTCCTCGAGACCGAGAATGCCATGCTCGTGCTGGTCAGCCTCCTGGTGGGCGGCTTGGTGGGGGAAGTGGCCGGACTGGAGGACAAGTTGCATTCCCTGGGAGCGCGTCTGGAGGGGCTCCTCACCCGAACGGGGGGAGGACTGGGCTCTCGCTTCGTCCAGGGCTTCGTCGCTTCCAGCCTGCTCTTCTGCGTGGGACCGATCGCAATCCTGGGCTCGATCCAAGATGGGCTGCTGGGCGATTATCGTCTGCTAGCGACCAAGGGTTTGATGGACGGAATTGCTTCCGTGACCCTTGCCTCGACCCTGGGGGTCGGTGTCATGGCCTCGGCGATTCCGCTTCTGGCATACCAGGGAGCCATTACGCTGCTGGCCCACTGGGCTCAGGCATCCCTTCTGCCCAGCATGATCCAGGAGCTAACGGCCACGGGGGGCGTTCTCCTGGCGGCGATTGGGATCACCTTGCTTGAGGTTCGTCCGCTCCGCACCGCAAGCCTCTTGCCAGCTCTTCTGGTCGCACCGCTTCTGGTCTGGATACTCAGGTTGATGGGGATTCGAGTCTGAGCCAGCCCGCCGGGGTTCCCCGGTGGAGGCATAGGTCCGACCGAGGGATAAGCAAAAAGCAGCGCCGAGACGGGCGCTGCTTTTTGTCAAGCCAGCCCTTTGCATTCACTGTTATTTCCCCTTGGCGGCCAATGCTTGGTCGAGAGCCTGGGCGAACACGTTGAAGGGCTGGGCCCCGGCCACGATTTGGCCGTTGATGTCGAAGCTCGGGGTCGACTGGACCCCAAGCGAATCTCCCAAGGCAATGTCCTGATCGATCTGGCTTTGATACTTCTTGCTGTTCAAACACTGGCTGAAGGAAGGTTTGTCCATCCCCAGCGCCCCCGCGAAGGCGACTAGACGCGAGGTGGTAAAGTCCCCGACGTTTTCTCCGGTCTGGTTGGCGTAGAGCATGTCGTGATAGGGCCAGAACTGGTTCTGATCGATCGCGCACATGGCGGCCAAGGCCGCCTGCCCGGACTCCGGTTGCAGGCTGGAGAGAGGAAAATTATGGAAAATGAAGAGCACTTTGCCGGTGGCGACGTATTGATCTACGATTTGCTGTTGCGTGCTCCGGGCAAACTCCCCGCAGTACGGGCATTGAAAGTCCGCAAATTCCTGCATCACGACCGGGGCATTGGGATCGCCGACTTGGCGCCCGTTGGCCTGAGGATACGCTGCCGGGGTGATCTGCACGAAGGAGCCGGCAGGTCGGTTGTTTTGGCTGTTCTGATACAGGAGGATGCCCCCCACGATGATGATCACTCCTGCCAGGATTCCCACTACCGCGAGACGCATCCTTCGCGCCGCTTGGCGTCGGCCATCTTGAAGCTCCTGCCTCTTGGACATAGGTCCTCCGCTGGGTATTCCTGCCTGAGTTTCCCATAGATGGCCCGGGTTGTCCAGTCCGGCCGCGGGTTGGAAGACCTGCCGGCCCAGGCAAAGGCCCGCGGGTCAGCTGAGAGTCGCGGAGTAGACCGGGAGTGTCTCCCCGGTGGCGGCAAATCCGAAGACACGATACAGCCGCAGGGAGAAGTGATTCTCCACCTGGGTGTTCACGGTGAGTGCCCGGACCCCCATGCGCAGCTTCAGTTCGAGCAGGTCGATGACCAGGGCCCGCCCGACCCCTCGGTGCTGGTAGTCCGGATCCACGGCCAGACGTGCGAGGTGCCACCCCTGGGGCGTCTCGGTGCATAACTCGTATCCGACAATTCGCGATCCGGCTTGGGCTACGCGAGCCAGGGGCGCGTTCCGAAAGGTGACCGCCAAAGCCTCCTGATCCAGCTGCCAGGGGATCTCAAAAGCCCGGTTGTCAAGGTCCGCAACGGCTGAAAGGTCCTCGGGACAAAGTCGGCGCAAGGCTAGCGCCTGGAATTCCGGGCCTGCCCTCGGCTGCGAGGGTGGACCCGCAGCCAGGGTGATCACCCGGTTGGCAAGTGCAAAACCGCTTCTCTGGAGCAGGTCAATGAACCAACGTTGATTGGCCATAGCCCAGACGGTTTCGACCGCCATTTTCTTGAGTTGCAAGCGGGCTGCGGCCCACAGGGGATCCCAATGGGCGCCGGGGGAGCGTCGGGTGGATGAGGCAAAGATCTGGATCCACGCAACTCCCAGTCGGTCAGGAGGAACGCATAGGAATCCGAGGGGTAACCCACCCGGGGAGACCAGAGCCAACGATGGCGCGCGGCCGATCCAGTCGCCAGTCGGGAGCCAACCGACATGTTCATGAGCGAGCGGGGCCCGGGCGAGCCAGCCCAAGTAGTGGGACGTTTCAGAGGGGGAGATGGATCTGAGCTCCGCCTCAAGCGCGGGTCGCTCAGAGGGTGATCTCAAGAATGCCCTCGGCGATCGTGCGCAGTCGCTCGGCAGGGAGTTCACTCATGCGCATGGCGAGGCGGACATAGGACTCGTTAATCGGATGGGTCAGGAAATCGCGGATGTCCCGGGGGAGCTTATGGAATTCTTCGACCGCCTTGTGCTCCAGTTCGCGCTCTTTGGCAGGACCACTGGGTTCGAGAAAGCTCTCTGAGTCCGTGCCGAGGGCCCGGGCCAGGGCCTCGAGTTCGGGAAGCGGAATGGCCCGCAGGCCCGATTCAAACGAGCTGACCCTTCGGCTGGGGATACCGGCTTGGTCTGCCAGGCTGGATCGACTCAGGCCCTTTTCGATCCGCAATTGCCGCAGGCGCACGGCAATCATCCGCTGGCGCAGGTCGATCATGCTCTTGAGGTTGGGACTGGCCTTCTTCTCCACGCTGACCAGCTTGTCGGGGTGTAAGAGTCGCAGCACCGGCAGGTTCACCGCGAAGGCGAACGCTTCCAGCTCAGGGAGAGAGAAAGACTTGCGGCCCGTCTCACATGAATTCAAGGCGGATGGCGGGATTCCCATGGTCTGGGCGCACTCTTGCGGTGAAAGCCCGGAGGCCTTTCGGGCATCCCTCATCAAGACGCCGAGCATTTTTGCTCGCAATGCGAAAGATCCATCGGCAGGCATGGCTGGCTCCGACCCGCATGGAGATTATAGCAGAGCAGTTGCCGGTTGATTCCGGTCTTCCCCAAGTCCTGGTTCCCTTGGCGGGCACCTACGTTTTCCCAGCTGAAAGCGGGTGGGCCTCCGGACTGCTCGACCCGATGACCATCGGCATGCGATACCCTGCCTCTTCAAGTCGGCTGGCAAAGACCGGTCGCAGGCCGGTGGCGCGAAGCTGTCCGGTGACCTTGCCCTGCGGATTGCGTCCCTCTTCCAGAAACTTGAAGAGCTCGCTGATCACCACCTGTTCCCCCTCCATTCCAGCCACCTCGCAAACGGAGGTGATCTTGCGACTCCCATCGCGCAACCGGGAGAGCTGAACGACCATGTCCACCGCGGAAGTGATTTGCTCGCGCAGCACTTTGGGAGGCAAATCGAACCCGGCCAGCTGGGCAAAGGTCTCGAAATGGACCAAGGCCTCGCGTGGGGAGTTCGCCTGGATGGTCATCAGACAGCCATCGTGCCCCATGTTCATGGCGTGCAAGAGCGCGACAGCCTCCTCACCGCGGATTTCTCCGAACACGATGCGGTCCGGCCGCATCCGCAAGGCCCCACGCAGAAGGCTGGCCGGAGAAATCCCCCCCTTGCCCTGTGCTCCCGCCATCCGACCCTCCAGTCGAACCACATGGGGTAGCAACAGATGGAGCTCGGCCGCCTCTTCCACCACGATCAGCCGTTCCGCCTCGGGAACACTCCCGGCCAGGCCGTTGAGCAGTGTGGTCTTCCCGGCACCCGGTCCTCCTGAGACCAGGAGATTAAGGCGGGCGCGCACGCAGGAACGCAGGAACTCAGCCATGTTGGGCGTGAGCGTGGCCAGGGCCACCAAGTTCTCAAGGGTCAGTCGCTCCCTCATGAATTTCCGGATGCTCAGATAGGGCCCGTTGACGGCGGCTGGCGCAATCGCAACCGTGGCCCGAGACCCATCGGGGAGCCGCGTCTCACATAGGGGGTCTTCGCTGGTAGCGGCCAGCCCTAGGGGAAACAAGATTCGATCGATCAGGCCTTGCAGCTGTTCCTCCTTTTCGAAGCTCACGGCCGCGGGGGTCACCGTTCCATGTCGCTCGACAAAAATGCTCTTCGGGCCATTGACCATGATCTCTGTCACCGTCGGATCGTCCAGCAGGGCCTGGAGGGGCCCGAATCCGAAAAGGTCTCTCATCACTCGAGAGAAAATCTCGTTGCGCTTGGTTTCACTCAGGTTGAGACGTGTCCGGGAGTAGACCTGGGCCAGGATCTCGGAAGCGGCGAGTTCCCGGGCGTACCCTGGAGGCAGGGAAGCGTCCAAGCTACCTGCCACCTGGTCCCTTAGCCAGGAGAGTAACCGCTCCACCTCATCTGGGCCGAGCACCGACGTCGGCGTAACGGTTGGTTTTCCGCTCATCCTCCGCCCTCCGCCGTGGAGCCTTCCGAGGGCGCCAGCCACACGATCTGGGTCTTGTTGACGGACAGGAAGGGAAAGGTGCCGACGGGTCTGCCCTGCTCATCGAATACCTGGGCCTCTGTGACCGCCAGGAAGGTCTGAGGGCCATCGAGCTCATCCGTCACCCGCTTATCGGGGTGGGCATGCACCATGCCTTGGATCATCTGGCGTGTCGTTTGAATTCGAGCCGGAATGGCGCGTTTCTGAATCACCTCGGTGAAGTACTTCCCCTTTGGATCGGAAAAACCTGGCATCCCTTCCTCCTTGAAGATCGTTCCTACCCAAACAGGGCATTCTGATGGCCTGCCCACGACATGGCGCTCCCGATCCGCTCCTTCGGGGCCGTGGGCTGGAGGGAATGTCACCCCTGAGCCAAGTCAAGTTCGAAGGAGAAAGAGGAACCCTTCGATTCGGCGCTCTCCACCCGGATCTGAGAGCCATGAGCCTCCACGATCTGCTGAGCCAGCGCCAAGCCGAGTCCGGTTCCGCTGTAACGCCGCGTAGTCGAACCATCAAGCTGGTGAAACGGCGTGAAGAGCTCGGCAATGCGGGATTGCGGAATGCCGATTCCGGTGTCCTCAACCGAAAGCCTCACCCTTTTAGCGCTGCGCCGGATGCAAACCCTCACCTGCCCTCCCGGCGGGGTGAACTTGAGAGAGTTGTCCAGCAACTGAGCGATGACCCACCCGATCCGCTGGCGGTCGGCCTGAACCGGAGGTAGTCCCGGTTCGGCTTCCAATCTCATGCCTACCCTTCCCCGACCCGCTCCAGGGCTGGCGCGGCTCATGGCCTCTTGGGCCACCGAGATGATGTCACAGTGGGACAGGGCAAGTTGGACCTCCCCCCGCGTGGTGGCTGCGAATCGAATCAAGTCCTCAATTAGGCTCTCCAGCCGAGCCGTCGCACGTCGCAGGGATTGGAGGGCCCCCTGCTGGTCGGGCGAAAGGGATCCGAGCGCCCCTTCTGACAGAAGCTCGACGTAGCCCACGACCTGGGTCATCGGAGTGCGCAGCTCGTGGGAGATGTTGCCCACGAAATTCGCCTTCAAACGGTCGAGTTCTGAGAGCCGTTCCAAGGCCTGGGCTAGCTCTGCGGTTCGCTCCATGACCCGGTGCTCGAGATTCCAATTCGCCGCTTGCAGGGCATGTTGCAGTCGAGAGATTTGCTGCGCAACCACCCGGTCGAGATCCTTGGGGTCCAGTACGCCCTGTTCGACGAGCACCTCCCCCAGGCGCCGGGCCACCCCCCGGGATTGCGAGGCGGACTGGGCTTGCAAGGCTTGTTCGAGCTGGGGCTCCGTAATCAATCCCTCGCCCAGCAGAGCGTCTCCCAGACGCGGGACCAGCTCCTCCAGGCTGCTGGGCTCGATCGTTGCCGGGGCAAGGGTCTCGGAGACTCGGCTGCGAAGGAGAAGGTCGGCGGCGAGTAAGAGATCGAGCCCGCATTCGGGGCAATTACGCTCGTTCGGCGGGATCTTGGCCCCACACTGGGGACAGCGAATGGTGGTTAGAGGCGTGGCGACAGGGTCCATCCAGGCCAATCCGGATAAGTTCACGCGATGATAGCCCGGAAGGGGGGTTCGTGCAAGGCAGGCGCCTTGCACCCTGCGACCGAAACGGTATAATGGGGCGTACTCGTCTTTCGCGCCCCAGACTGCATTGAGTCGAGATCCATCACCTTGAGGACTGCGTGACCGAGCGGCAGGCAAGCGCCCCGAGCGCCTGGGGCGAGAGTTTCACCATCACCCCCTCCGATATCGAGTTTATCAACAACCTCCTGCTCGAAGAAGGGGTTCCCCTTTCCTCCGAGGCGATGGCCCAGGCGCTGGTGCAAGAGCGTTTGCGCCAAGAGGCGCGTCGACGCGCCAATCTAACCGCCTCTCAGAAGATCTACCAGCCCAAGAACCGCTACCAAGCCAATGACGATCTGGTCTTCCCAGCGCTGGGCCTGGCCCGAGGCAAGGTCATCAGCGTTCGTCCGGGGCATAACCCAGACCTGGGCGGGTTCGAGGTGATCCGGGTCCGTATGGATGAGTCCGACCGCGAGTTCGCGGCCAACCTCGCAATTCACAAGCTCAACGACATTCCCCTCGAGACAATTAGCGGCACCGAAGATCTGAATGCCGAAGAGGTCATGGATCGATGGGGCAGCGGGGTGGCGGAGACGATCGAAAAGGAGCTGGAAAAGCAGGAGGAGTTCGTTCGCATTGCCGGCCGCTGGTTTCCGCGCTCGCTGGTGGTCCCGATCAGCCCGGGTCATTTGAACTTGGCGGAGGCCGTCCTGGATGTTGCTGGAGGGGGGCCGTTGCCAACCCAGGCCCTGCTCGAGCACATCGAGATGCCCAAAGGCATTAACCCGCGACTGGCCTCCTTCTCCCTTGAATACGCACTTCAGGAAGATGAACGCTTTGACGAGGTCGGACCCTCGGGAGTGGTGATGTGGTTCCTGAAGCGACTTGAGCCGGACGGGGTGCGCAACCCGCCGGCCTTGCTCAACTACCGTCCGATCGCCTATGCGCCGTCCCAGTTGCCGGAGTGGTTTCAGGAACTGGAACGCGAGATTGAGGATGAATGGGGCTCAGCCTCTCCTCCAAAACAGGACGAGGAGCAGGTCACGCTGACCCTTACCTTCCCCCATTGGAAGGTGGGCACTCTCCCCCTGACCCCGCGACTGGCTCGACTTTTTCCCACGGCGTATCAGGCCCCGCGAATCCGCTTCGAATTCGCGGACGCGCAAACCCAGCGGATCTTTCCGGGGTGGGTCGTACGCCCGCATCGGTATGTCTTCGGACTTGCGGACTGGATTGTGGAGAAGGGACTCTTGCCGGGGGCCTACGTCCGGGTTCGCCAGGGGCAGCAATCGGGACAGGTGGTCTTGGAAGCGGCCACCCGTCGGCCGACGAGGGAATGGATCCGCACAGCCTCCGTGGACGGGGACGGACGCCTCAAGTTTACGATGCAAAAACTCTCGGTCGGGTTTGA
The DNA here is from genome assembly GCA_050012135.1 of Anaerolineales bacterium. GTDB lineage: Bacteria > Chloroflexota > Anaerolineae > Anaerolineales > RBG-16-64-43 > JBEKHT01. The sequence continues at coordinate 12,879 of JBEKHT010000028.1, forward strand.
GTACGACGAGTTGATGGTAATGGCGGTCGCGAATCTCGCGGACGTAGATCGATCCATTGCGCGCTACGCCCATGAGAGGGACTGGCTTCCGCGGCTGGTCGTGGAAGTCTTCCGAGAGTTGGCCAAGCTCAATCCCCAGAGCACCGTGCATTCTCGCACGTTGTATAGCGCGGTCAATGTCGTGCGCCGCCTTCCTCCCGGGCCGCTCATGGCGGAGCTCGCGAGCCGGCCTTATTTCGATCATGTCGGTGACTTGTACTACCGATTTGAGGAATCCCGCTGGGTGGAGGCGAGGTGAACCCGCCGATCAGGACGTCCCGCCTCTTTCGACCCACGCTCGAAACCCGACTGCACATCGACTACGACTGGTGGAGTCGGAACGATCGCGAATGGCGAGTCTACCTGGCTAGTCATTTGTGCCAGGAGCACCGAGCGGTTTTGGAGGTCCAACCGGCCGAAGAGCAGATCGATTGGGTGCAGGCGGACACTGGGGAAGTGCGTCAGGTCGATAGCATCCAGCACGCGCTGATTACCCACTGCTCGCAACAACCCGGCTACATCTCCCCGCAGACCTCGCTGGTCGATGCCGTCTTCCGCGTCTTCCTGGCCAACGACAATACCCCGATGACCATTCGCGACCTGGCCGAAAGGACCGGTCGTCCGGCCGAGACGATCCTTCGAACCCTGGGTGGAACGCACGTCTACAAGGGATTGCGGCCCGTATTGGCCGGCTCATGAATGTCACGGTTCGCCTGTACGGGATCCTGAGGCGGATCGACCCAGGGCATGACCCCAAGGAGCCCCTGCGGCTTGAAATTCAGGAAGGGGGAAGCGTCGCGGACCTTGCGGGTCCACTGGGTATCCCGAGGGATTGGGTCGTCACGGCCGTGGTGAATGGAGAGGTCTCCAGGCCGAAACGGGTACTTGTGGACGGAGATCAGGTGCAGCTATTCCCACCGGTCGCTGGTGGGCAAGTCGGTCCTCTGTGAGCCCGGGGAGGGTTCAAAGGTGTTCGTTGCCCCTCGAACCTTTTCCGGTTTAGAATAGTCCCAGGCCCCTGTAGCTCAAATGGATAGAGCGTCGGACTTCTAATCCGCAGGTTCTCGGTTCAAGTCCGGGCAGGGGCGCTAGGTCTGTAGCCGCACGGCTTACAGGCCGAGTCCGGGCTGCTCCCGGATGCACGAGAGGGGCGACCGTGACGGGTCGCCTCTCCATTTAGGCGGCCTCCAGGAACCGGCGCACGTCATCTAGCCCCAGTGTGTCCGTGTAGTGTTCCAGCATCGCCAATGACCTCCATCCGCCTTGCAGCTGTGCCACTCGGGTTGGCATGCCCGATCCAACAGCATGGGTAGCCGCGCCGCGCCGGAAGTCATGCGCCGAGAATTGGATCCCCGAATCATTGGCCAGATGGCTGAGGTTCGCCTTGAGGCCTTCGACCGTCAAAGGCTTGCCGGTGCGGGTGTTCACAAAAACCGTGTGCGTCTCCGGGCTGGCACACTCCGACCGGCCATACTTCACCCAGCCACCTAGCAGGCCGGCCGTCTCGGCTGTCAAGGCCATCTTTCGGAACCGGTTGCCTTTGCCGATCACCCCGATCTTCATGCCTTCCAGATCCAGGTCGCGCAGCTCGCAACGCACCACCTCAGAGACGCGCATCCAAGTCGTCCATAGGACCGCCAGGATGATGCTCAGCTGCTTGCCCGCCGGGGTCTTGTGGCAGGCCAACTGCAGGCGCGCCTTGTCCTCGAGGCTGAGGGCGCGCTGAGGTCGGAAGGCCGGCCGCCGCCACTTAATGCACATAATCGGCGCGGCATCCTGGCCCCGCCAGTGCATGTAGGACCGGATCGCATTCAGGCAGTTGCGCGCTGTTGCGTCCTTCCAGTGCCGAGCCTCCACAAGGGCGCAGTAGTCGCTCGGCGTGAGAGTCAGCAACGACTCGTCAGTCCAGGTCCGTAGCTGGTCGAAGTAGCGTTTGTAAGTTTCCTTGGTTATGGACGCGAACCTAGAACAGTCAAGCCATGCTTGAACGTCCATGCTGCTCCCGACTTTCCCAGCCCGGTGACGCGGGCGCGGTTGCGGGGAACGCGGGAGGCCGCCGCGAGGGCTTGCTGTGGCGACCGTCCCTCCCCATTCCGCGAGCATCATAGACCTGCCAACCGACGGACGCAAGTCACAGCTTCACTCCAGCCTCCGCGTTCGAGGGGGGGTAGTGACCTGTACCCCTCGCCCCGTTCGCTGTGGGGACTCCTGTTGCGTTCACCACGAGCCCTCAGGTCCATTGATAATCGCAATCAGCATTGGGCCGTCCTCGGACCTTGCAACGTCGCTTTGGATGTAAGAATGCTCAAATGCGTATCTGTACGCGACCTCGACTGACTCCCGGATCTCCACTTCCATCTTGGGAGGGGAATCGGGGACCTCATGCGGGGCCGCATCCGGAACCGTTCCCAAGTACGTCCCTAGCACGCCTTTGCCCCCTTGTGACGCCCCTGAACCAGCGCAGCGGTGCCGGCCAGTCGGTAGACTTTCAAGATGACCACATTGTCACCTTGATTTCCTTTCAGCGTGGATCGCTCAAAGTCGTGAGTCCCCAGATCCAGTACCTTTGGGCATCCCTTGGCTCCTTCCTGTGGCGCCTTGAGGCTCCTGTGCACGCCCTAAGGACATTTCGATCACACGTCTAAGGACAGGCATGAAACTCCGCCTTCCCTGCCTGGATTTCCAAGCATCCTGCTGCCAATTGCTTTCCAGCGTCCATCCGACTATGTCTCTTGCTCGGCCGCCATCCTTCGAAACTCGGCCTGGCGCTCGGCGTCCGTGAGGATCGCTTTCCCCCTGGCCCTGCGGTCCTGACCCCATGTCGCGCAGATGTTCTCCGGCGTGGGAAGGTCGCCCTTGTGTCCTCGCCAGTCGTAGCCGTACCACCAACCGCTGGCGCCGTAGGCCTCCTGGATCAGTTGCGGCGTTGGACGGATCTCGGCACCTTGGAGGTTCATGGCCGCTTTGAAAAGGCGTCCTTTATTGGCCGTGAGGTCCATGCCGCAAACGATCGAGAGTGCTTTTGCAATTGGGTACAGGGGGTCCCCCGCTTGCGGGGGATGAGGGCTCGGCGTTTGCGTAAGAGGGTTCATACTGGTTGGGGTGGCACGACGTGCTATGTTTCTGGAACGACGTGCTATGTTTCCGGGCGCCAAACTAGGCACGTCGTGCACTGTTTCCAGTTCTCTCTCCGTTGGTAAACTGGGCACGTCGTGCATGGTTTTCGGGGCTCTAGAGGACAGTCTCAGATCCTGCATCTCGAGGAGTTTTGTCACGTTGAGGGTGAAGTTCGTAGCGCGGCCACGGCCGCCCCCCCTCTGCGCGACTGCAATCAGCTTGTCCTCCACCAGCCAATGGAGGGCATTCTGGACTGCACGCCGGGAGGCTCCTGTCTCGATCGCCAGGCGTCTGATTCCGGGATAGGCATGCGTCCCGTCGTCGTGGCAGTGGTTTGCCAGGGCGAGGAGGACGAGTTTCTTGGTCGAGGTCGAGACTGGAGGGACCGGGGTTTCCCTTTTGGATCCGGGCGCCAGCGGTTGCACTGTGCTCTGAGGCAGTCGCGCCTGGAGGACTGCGTTCAAGACCTTGAGGCTCATGGAGCCCCCCCTATCCGCAGGCATGGTTCCCCGCAGTGAGGGCAGACAAGATCCTGTCGCACGGAGGCGAACGCATGCGAGCACTTGAAGCAGACGCAGGGAGGCGGCAAGAGGGGGAGCGCAGATCGCTTGTCCCTCGCGGCGCTTAGGCGCTCGGGGATCGGACCGGCGACGGGGCGGCGGCTCATGGCACGTCTCCCGGCCGCCACCAGGGCCGGCCTCCCGAGGGGCAGTGGCGGAATTGAGAGGGATCGGTCAGCAGCTCGAGCGGAAGGAGTTGTCCGCAAGCATCACAGGTCCAGGGGGCCTGCTTGGCCAGAAGACACACCACGCCAGCCTCATCCGGCTTTCGGATGCGGTCAGGGGTCCGGGAGGATAGGGTCGTTTCCGGCTTGCCGCCGAAGGATTTCCAGGGGGTTGCAACTGGATGTATAATCTGGGGCGAAGACAGGATCTTGTATCCCGTTTTGGCCGCCGGGTTGCCGCTCGGCGGCGCTTTTTTCTCATCCATCGCTCACCCCCGGCCGCTCCTTGCGCCTGGCGGCCGGCGAGCCCTTCTGAACGCCTCCTGACTCGACGCCCTGGCGGATCAATCGCCTGACGACCGACCCCCGCGATCGGTCCTCGGCAGCCGCCATCTTCTCGAGGGTCGCAAGCGTGTGTCGGTCGATCCTAAGGCTCAAGAGTGCGTCCTTGCGGTTGTTCATTTTTTCATCTCCTGAGGACAGGCCCTAAAAACAAAAAGCCCACGGCGGATCATCCAATTTGTCAGATGTCCGTCCCGTGGACCAAGCGTCACACCTCCCGTATAGGAGCAAGGTATATCACCCGCTGTCTTGAAGTGAGGCTTGGGGATGTGACTGTGCACATTATATCCTCGGAGTCTACTTTTCCGCAAGGGGCCCTTTCCTTGCCTGCCCCTGGTCGAGATCTCGTACGTCAGGGCCTCCCTCTTCGGCGGCCGCCCGACCTGCTGATGGTGGGTTGCCTACGTGGCCGCAAGAGATTGGATCGGGCTCGAGGCTAGGGCGGCGTCCCACAGCTGGCGCTCGGAGTTCCCGAACTCGCTCAACGCGCTTGCTAGGGCTAGCTGGGCGTTGGTGTCAAACGTCGATCCGTGAGTTGGGTGGAAAAAATGCAGTTGAGGAATGAAACAAGTCGCCCGCCGACTGTCAGACTTGCCCAAGCTATGGACGGGGGCGCTAGAGTCAAGGTGATCTGTGACCTACTATATCTTAGCGATCTCGTACACTTTTAGCACCTCATCCCCATAGTGATTGATCACCTTCACGGCAATCTTCCCAGTTGACGGTGGGTCGAAGGGGTATGACTTCGTGGAATACAAGGCTGACCAGGCCGCCTCGTTCACCTCCGCCCGAAGGGCACGCTTGAGTTGCTCGTACGGCTCGCCTGCCCCGGTGAAGTAGGCGTGGCGCACGAAAAACGACTCATCGTTGTAGTCGCTGTCGATGAACCAGCACGCAATGTCGTCAGTCGTGTTGGAGCGAATCTCGCCAGTGGTCGGATCGTAGACATCCACCCCTTTGATCTCCACAACCACCTTGCCGTCCCTTCGCCGGTCGATCCGGACATCGGGCTCGCCGAACACCATGAACAGATTGCCGGCACCGGTCTTCTTCAAGAGCTCGTCCCCCATCTGAAGATCGGGGTTGATGCGGGTCGGAAGGACCACAAGCTTCCCATAGCGCTTGGCCTCCTCCGAAACGTGCGGATCGAAGGCGAAGCCTGCGACAATCAGCAGGTCGAAGCCGACGCCCTGGACGGCCTCCTTGGCGGCCTCCTTGACCAGCTCGGCCCCTACCGTGCCATGCTCCGGGCCGATGGCCACGGCGACACGGCGAGCCTTGCCATTCTCGGTGTACTCTCCCACCCCCTGAATCCACGTTCCGGCATATGGCTCGAGGCGCTCGAACTTCAGGCGCTCTTTCTTGACCGTATTCTGGACACCGGCGGTGCGTAAGTTCTCTAGGATCAGCGTCTCGAATTGGCCGGGTCCGGTCTGTCGCTCCGCCTCGCGCTCGGTTGCCGGGCGTTCGATGTCGGTGCTGAGCATGCGGTGCGGGGAGAGGCTCTCGACGGTAAACGGGCCGGCCACCCGGATACGCTTGTAGTCCTCGTACGGCTTGTCATTGAGCAGTTCCACGTCAGCGCGGCGGACAATCGAGGCGTCGATTTCTGCCTGGCGGTCGCAACGCAGGATCCAGTATTCCTGCAAGAGTGCGGCCCCACCCCCATCCCCTCTCTTTGCAGGTGTGGGGGGAAGCTCTCTTGGCACCTGCCACTCCTCCCACTTGGCGCTGTAGTGCTCGTTGATCTTCGCCCGCAGGGGCTCGAGCCGCCCCTGGAAGCGCGCGTGAATCTCGTCAATCTCCTCGTTATTGGCAATCGACTTCAGTGAGATGTGCGGGACACGCTTGTACACAAACCCGCGCCGGACGTCGCTCTCGGTCCGCGGCAGGGGCGCCGGCGGTATGTGACCGGACATCTCGGCTTCCTTGATCAGACCGTCTGTCGAGTCTGCAAGCAGGTAGAAAGGAAAGCGGGCGGCCATCAGGCGCGTACGTGCCAGAGCGATGGCGACGCGTGAGGTGTCGATGGTGATCCAGCGCCGGCCCCATTGCTCGGCGACGTACGCTGTCGTCCCGCTCCCACACGTGGGATCGAGCACGAGGTCCCCCGGATCGGTGGTCATCAACACACAGCGCTTCACGGCCTCTGTGGCTGTCTGCACCACGTAGATCTTCGGGTCTGTCCTGCTTTGCACTCCGCCTATCTCCAGCCAGATATTCGTGGCTGGGAAAACGGGGAGATCTTCAAGGAATCGGACATAGCGTAAAGACTCACCTTCAACGAAGACACGCCCAGCGCGACAGAGCCTGCGCATTCCGCCAACAGTCGTCTTCCAATGGAGCCCAGCAGGCGGAAGCCAACGTTTTCCGGCGAATTCAATCTCCTGTTCGGAAGTGAGCAATGCGCCTTGCGACGTCAGCTGATCTGAGGTTGCAAGACGCTCACCGTCATACGCGCTACCCTGAAGAGCCTTGATGGTGTGGAGAGGGCGATACTTCGAGGCACCCTCATCGCCAGCGGCCTTCTCCATCCAAATGGGCCTGAACTTGAGCGAGCCAGCCGCCTTCGCGTACCAGAGAATGCTGTCTGTGACCGAAGAGATGTAGTTGCCGGAGAAGCCCGTAGTCTTCGCAAAGGAGATTGTCGACACAGAGTTTTCAGGCCCAAACACCTCGTCGAGCAGTACCCTCACTAGATGCACATTCTCGTCACCGATTTGCACGAATAGGCTTCCGGTTTCGCAGAGCATCTCTCGTGCAATGACCAGGCGATCTCGCATGTAGGCCAAGTATGAGTGAATCCCGAGCCGCCAGGTGTCTCGAAATGCCTTTATCACTTCGGGTTCGCGCGCAGTGTCGCGAGGACTTCCGTCTCTCACGTCCCGTCTCCGCGTGCTCACCTGCCAGTTCGAGCCAAACTTGATTCCGTAGGGCGGGTCCATGTAGATCATCTGAACCTTGCCCTTCAGCCCTTCCTTCTCAGCCAGCGACGTCATCACCAGGAGCGAATCGCCCAGGATCATGCGGTTGGTCCAGGACTGCTCGTGCCGATAGAAGTCGATCAGATCTTGGAAGGAGAGGCCGTTGAAGTCGCCGAAGAGGGCTACTTGCGATTCGGGTTGTTCGCGTCGGGCCTGGGCCCGCACCTGCTCCACGATGGCCTGCGGGTGAATTTTCTCCTGGATATAGATGGGCACGGCAGGGACGGCCAGTGGCTGTCGGTCCTGTTCGTCCTTGCCCTTCCACACCAGCTGCGGGTCGAGGGATGGGTCGCGGGGGTAGAGCAGCATGTGCGGTGCCTTCTCCTCGTCGGCGACGAAGTCGCGCAATTCCTCCGTCGGGATGTTGGCGCGCTTGACCTTGTGCTTGATGACCTCGACGGGAGTGCGCCTGGCGGCGGTCTTCCTGCGGGTGGTTGTCTTGTTCGCAGACTTTCCTGACGGCACAGCGTACCTCCGATGGCTTACGGGGCGGCGCTGAGCGCCCGATAGGCGCCAGGCAACTCGTCCCAGGTGCGTCCGTCCAGCTCGCGTCCGGCGAGCTTCTTGTGTACTCCCCCCCACTGCTTGAAGAAGAAAGGCACGCCGACGCGCTGGCACTGGCGGCGGATCTCCACTACCCAGGCCCGATCCATCGAGCGTGCGCCCGGCCCGGACTCACCCCCCACAATCACCCAATCAATGTTGTCCAGATCGAGTGCCGGCAGGGGTCCGAGCAATGGCTCGAGTGAGAGGAACTTGACGGGAGCGTGCGTACCGCGCAGCTGGTCAATCCGCCCGATGTAGTCGGCGTTCTCGACACTCACTCCCATCCACACGTTACCCGGCCAGTCGATGGCTGCGTCAAGCTCCGCCAGCCGGTCGGCGCGCTTCGTCAGGACCTGGAAGGTGTGCCAGTCGGCCCGGCGCATGACGTCGAAAGTGTGTTGGATGAATGCGACGGGAACACCCTTGTGGAAAAGGTCGCTCATCGAATTGACGAAGATCATCTGCGGCTTCTTCCAACGCAGGGGCAGCTCGAGCGAGTCTTCATGGAGTGTCAGCCTGAAGCCGTTGGCGTAGTTCGGCTGGCCCATGGCGTGAAGGCGCTTCGCCATCCTCTCGGCGTAGCAGTGCTTGCAGCCTGGACTGATCTTCGTGCAGCCCGTCAGGGGGTTCCAGGTCGACTCGGTCCACTCGATCGCCGATCTTCTTGCCATCACACTGCTCCGCGATTGCGGTACCTCTGAAAGGTGTCCTTTACGATCTTGCCAGCCACCGGCTTCTGCGAGGCAAAGAACAGATAGTACACCACAGCGCCCTTCGAATTCCGCATGGGGATCGGCTCTGGCACCTGATCGAAACCGGCGACAACCTTCAACCTCTCCCGAAATCCGTTTACGACCTTGTCGATAGGTTCCCTCATTGCCCAGCCGAAAAGGTTGCCCGTTGTGGCGTATGCAAAGTCTCGCCACGATTCGTCCCCCCAGAATGCTGTCATCCGCCGAGACTGCTCAGGGTCAACACTATCGGGATTAGACCAAAGGACATTGCGATTCATGTCCATTACCGGGAAATTGAGGAACAGCTCCAGGCTGCGCATATGGCCCGCTGCGGCGATCACCTCCCAATTCAGATCCAGCCCGTAAGGATCGAGCAGGCATAGCCCCCGTCGGTATTCCTCGTACTTGACCATTGGGAATACGTCCCGAACGAGGATCGTGTTGCAGTCGCCTTCAAGGATGTGCACTTCTCTGCGCTCTCCCACGACATCTCTCAGCCGATCCGCCTTCCCGCCGTCCAGGTCAACCAGGAAGAACTCGCGGAATGGCGGGACGATGCGCAGAGCATTCAGTGGGCTTCCTGGTACAAGTTCCCCTGTGGAGCGTGAGACGTTGAATCCTGCCCCGGCGAAGCCATCGATGTACACGTGCCAGAAACTTGGGTCTCGGACCGCGGAGAGGATTGTTGAATAAGCCTGCGCGTACTTCTGGACGATCTCAAGCTTCAACTCCGACCAGTACCCAATCTCATCGAATCCCCCCTTCATGTGGTTCCCCCTAGACAGTCTGTCTCATCAATGAGCGGATTGCGTTCTTCGCGTCCCACGGATCGGTTACCTCGAGAAATGCCCAGCGACCGAAACCGCCGTGGTTGTTGATCGCCGGGACCCAAAGCGTTCTGGTCGTGGCGGTCTTGGCGGCCTTATCCTTGCGCGCTTCCCCGGACACCTCGACGATGAGGTTGAGCAGTTCGTCCGGCCCATGACCGTCGTCGAGCCGGACCAGGTAGTCCGGGTAGTAGGAGCGCTCACCGCCTTCAATGACATACGGAATGGCGAACCCCAAGTTGAGGTTCTTGGCGTAGGCCACGACTTCGTCCATCTCCTCTAACGTCTGGGCCATCTTGGCCTCCCAGCCACTGTCGAGCACGACGTACTCGATGTGGCACTTACGAGGGTCAGAGGGATAGGTGTCTCGAGTGGTGTCAAAGTCGACGTATCGCGTCGATCCAATCGGATCAAAGGGCCGCAGGATCGGCCTCAGCGTCTGCGCTCCGGTGCGGGACGCCACAATCGCCTGGTAGATCTTCTCGGACGCTTGATGCGCAAGCCGGGTCAGCAGGAGCATCTGGGGGAAGGCGTCGTCCTTGCACGTCAGGCACTCGAGCCGCCATCGGTGCACGATGGCCAGGAGATCTGGGAACAGCCACGGCTTCGGAAGACCGTCGGCATCCTGGAAGGATCGTTCCAGCAGAAGGCTAGCCAGGCGGAAATCGATCTCTTGCTCACGGCGCTCCTTGAGCCCGTAGAGCTCGTGCATCTCCGCCTCGCCTATGACCGACGCCATCTCCGTCTTGGTCGGAACATCGGCGGTGGAGAGAGCCATGCGTGCGTCCTGGTTGAAGGCCGCCGAAAGGCGCTCGTCGGCCAGTTCATACCGGTAGCCGATCAGCCGCGGGAAGGTGATCTCGCAGGCGATGCGCTCGGCGAGCGCCCGTACGCGCGTCGGCGTCGGCCCCGGCTTGACCGGCCCTTGCGAACCGGCCGTCGGGATGAATGAGAATGGGACGCCATACACCTCCGCGTACTGGGGATCGAAATAGCCCTTGTCGTTGACAGCATAGCTCATGCGGCGCAGGCCGCGTCCCACGACCTGTTCGCAGAGAAGCTGCGTGCCAAAGGCGCGCACGCCGAGGATATGAGTGACGGTGTTGGCATCCCACCCCTCTGTGAGCATCGAAACCGAGACCACGCAGCGCACCTGCTCGCCAAGCTTTCCGGGCTTACCTACGGTGTTCATCACCTCCCGGAGCAAGTCGTCGTCGGTCAGACCTTCTGCGTCGCGGCCGGGGAACCGCTGGCGGTATTCCTGCTTGAATTCCTCAATCTCGCGTGCGGCGATCTTCTTGAACTCGGCGCTCATCCCCTCGCCCGATTCCAGTTGTTCGCTGTCGATCAGGATCGTGTTGGGGCGTGAGAGCCAGCGCCCGACGTCGACGTTGCTGAACAGCGGAAGCTTTCCTGGCACGGCCACGAGCGTCCCGTCCGGCAGTTCCCTGTCCCAGCCGGCGACGTACCGAAAGACCATGTTGGAGACGTTAGTGTTGTTGCACACCGCGATGAACACAGGCGGGGTTAAGCCGCGCGAACGCGCCTCAGCGTTTGCCTCCCATCCCTGGTAGGATTTGACGTAGTTGTCATAAAGGCTCTGCAATGCTCCTTCGAGCTCCACCGGAAGGTTGGGTTCTCCAGAAATCGCCTCTGTGCCTCGGCCTTTCTTGGGCAGGTTCTCGCGGATCCGCAGCCAGAGGTCGCGATAGGTTGGTTGTTCGCCAGTCATCGCATCATCGGCGATAGGCACGCGCGGTACCTTGACGATGCCGCACTCGATGGCGTCGATGAGCGAGAAGTCTGAAACCACCCACGGGAATAACGTTCCCTCTGGGTAACCGGATCCTCGCAGGAAGAAGGGCGTCGCCGAGAGGTCATACAAGGCACGGATCCCGAGCTTGGCCTTCACAGCCTCCAGGCCGGAGATCCACACCCGCGCTTCCTCGTCGCGCTTCTCCGCTTCGCGCCGCTCCTCCCCGGTCAACTGCTCATCGTCCTCCTCAGCAGGCTTCCTCCGATAGCAATGATGCGCCTCGTCATTGATAACCACGATACTGCGCTTGTTACCGAGGTCCCGGCACACGCGGCGGACCATCTGATCCGGCGTCTCCGTGAAGGCGCTGGTCTCTCCTTGCTTGAGGATCGCCTTCGTTAGTCGGCCAGCTGGCGTATGCTCTCGAGTCTTGAGGGCGTGGAAGTTGGTGACGACGACCCTGGCCTTTCCTAACTCGCCGAGCAGGTCGGGTGGAACCAGGTCCATGTGGCGATAGTCGTTGTTGGGATCGCTGGGCAGGAGCACGCGCAGCCGATCGCGGATCGTGATCCCCGGAGTCACGACTAGGAAGGCATCGGAAAAGCGTGGGTCCTGCGGGTTGGCTAGTTTATTGAGAGCGTGCCAAGTGATGAGCATGGCCATGACGACCGTCTTGCCGCTCCCGGTCGCCATTTTGAAAGCCAGCCGTTGCAACAGCGGGTTGGCGCCCTCGTTGGCTCGTCGCAGATCCGCCTCGATCCACGCCTCTGCGTAGCGCCCGGCGACCTCAGTGAGGAAGATCGCGGTCTCAACCGCCTCAATCTGGCAGAAGAACAACCGTCGTTCACGGTCAAGGCGTTTCCAGTACTTGAGCAGGCGATCGGTGGTGCTAGTTATGCCGAGGTAGCCGCCCTGCCGCCATCGCGTCACGCTACCCCGTACCTTGTTGATGAATTCGTTTTCCTTGACTCGGTCCTTCGTCCATTCGGTTTCGAAAGCGATCTGCTTTGGGCTCTTCTTCTTGGGACGCGGAATGGGAACGAAATAGGAGCTGACGCGACGTGCGTTGACGACCTCATCCGTGATGCCATCCTCGTTGAACCGAAAGTGGCGCTTCGGCTCATCGTAGGGTGGGTTGAGTACGGGATTCTCTATGATGATTTGTGGCACGACGCTTGGCCTTCCCCCATCCCGCCTCCTGCGCTGTGTGCAGCCCTGCGCTCAGCAACAGGGCGACGACGGTTGGTATTATGCATCAGGTCATGAAACGCGGGGGTCCTTCCCTCCAGCGCCAGCCCGCCGAGTCGGCTCGAAGGAGACGTTGGGCAGCAATGTCACCCTTCAGTGACCCACAAGGCTGATCGGGAACGATCCTCGATCGAGGCAGCGACGCGATGCGCTATCTCATTTTGGAGGCGGCCCTCCTTCGCGAATAGGTGATGGAATTGACCGCGAGACCCGGTAGGATGTGGGATGCCAATGACCCATCTTCCGGGAAACATGATCGCGGCCAGCTCGAAGGGCTTTCGGCCGAGCGCAACTATCGGCCAGTCGAGCGGAACCGCTAAGAGCTCGTTCGCTAGGTATCTATTGACGCAGGTTCTCAGTGTTGAGAGAGGCGGCGCAGCCCTCGCTCCGACGGAACTCTCGCACTTGACCAATTCTGTCCAGAGGATAGACCCGGTTAGGCCCACCTGATCAAGGAATCGCCTCGTCCGAACGTGATAGGGATGAGAATACGCCAGTCTCTCCCTCCAGAAGGCCAGGAATGCCTCATACGTGTTACCGTGCGCCAAGTAATACGCTTTTTCCTCCTCTCGGCCTTGCCCTGGATTGATGCCAAGGACCACGCTACCTCTTTCCGCTGAGCGGCCCTCTGCCTCAAGCATCAATGAACGGGGAAGCGTGCCGCTCGCGGCATCGTTGACGACACCATCACAGTGAAGCTTGCACGTGACGGCCCGACAGCCGATCGCAAGGATGCTTTGGCCGAGACACTCGTCCAGGCTCATAAGTTTCTCCGGATCGCCAGCCTCTGGACAACGGCCTCGATCTTGGTGCCCGGCTGAACCGGGCAGCTCCTCTCTCACTCTATGCCACAAAGGCGGGCAAGGCAAGATTCTCTGAAGCCACAGCCCGCCCGGGTCAGCTTCGGTGGATTGTAGGCGGCTACCAGGGCGCAAAGGACGTCCTGAGAACCGCTTGGAGGCTGTGGAGCGGATGCGTAGCGGGATGAAAAAGTATACCGAGTGACCCCCCTCTCGGCGCCCAACCATGGCTCTATGGCGCATCGGCAGGTGCGTGGCGAGCTCCAGAGGCCGATGCTGTGCTACAGGTGCCCACACGACGCACTAGGACGAACGACGGCAGTCCTGCAGGCAGTTTGGGGGCGCGCAAATGGCAGGAATTTGGCGGCGCTTAGGAAGAGGGGGGCAACGCACGAAGGTCGCCCTGCGTCCAAAGGGCGGGTTGGCACCCTCGCGCCTGCCGGTCTTGGTAGGTGGGAACGGAACCGGGTAGGAATGGAAATTAGTCCGAAGACGGTATAGAAACCTGCCAAAAACCGTGGTAGACTGTTCATGTGAATGTGTCTTCTAAGGATGTGTCAGGAGGGCATATGGACAGCGAGATCCAGCAGGTCGAAGGCATCAGGTTGTGGCAGCCGCGAGGCGTCGTGCCGGCGGCCGACAAGCATCCGGCGCTCGTGTACCTGGCCAGTCTCAATAGCGCATCGGGCAGGCGATCGATGCAGAGCACGTTGGAAGGCGTGGCGCAGATGTTATCCAGCGGCAAGGCGAACATGCTGACGTTGGACTGGGCAGCATTGTCATTCCAGCATGTGGCGGCGATCCGGGCGCAGCTCGTGGCAGAAGGCAAGGCGCCGGCGAGCGTCAATCGGGTGTTGGCTGCCTTGAGAGGCACGGCGAAGGCCAGTTGGTTATTGGGCTACAGCAGCGCCGAGCAGTATGAGAAGGTGCGCCAGGTGAAGGGCGTCAAGGGATCGCGGTTGCCAAGAGGCAGGGAGTTGTCGGCGGGCGAGTTGTCCAGCCTGTTCAGGAAGTGCGTCCAGGACGCCACGCCGCTGGGTGCGCGTGATGCCTGTCTGCTTGCGCTGCTGTTCGGCGCCGGGTTGAGGCGTTCTGAGGTGAGCGACCTGCAGCTGAGCGACTACGCGGACGGAGTGCTGAAGGTGCGAGGCAAGGGCAATAAGGAAAGACTGCAGCCGATTGATAATGGCGCACGGGACGCACTCGAGGATTGGCTGCGGGCGAGGGGTGATGCACCAGGTCCTCTTCTGTGGCCTTCGGGTGAAGGCAAGGGCCGGCTGCTGGTGAACCGGCGCATGGACCCAACCTCGATCTACGCCATCTGCGCCAGGCGCGCTCAGGAGGCGGACGTTCCGGCCTTCGCCCCGCATTCCTTGCGCCGATCCTATCTCACGGCACTCTTGCGCGGAGGCGTGGACGTGCTCACCGTCTCGAAGCTGGCAGGACACGCGGATCTCAGCACCACGGCGCGCTACGACATGCGCGGCGAGGACACGAAGCGCCAGGCTGCGCGGACGGTTCATGTTCCGTACAGACGGCCGGAAGTCGTTGTCACCGACCCGCTGCTGCCCGAGATACCGACGGCCGATAACGACCGAACGATTGTCATTCTCAAACGGAAGGTGAAGAAATGACGCTGACTGCAACAAAACTGGAACAGCGACGGATGGGGGCAAGGAAGGCGGCACCGCCAGCTAGGGGGCCGGAATGATAAAGCGCCGCACCTGCTGGCCGGTCTAACTGCTCGTGGCGTTGTCCATGGTCCTGCTAGCCGGGATCGTCGCCTGCGCGGGCTAGGCCGCTGGCAGCCTCCTAGCCAAATTGACTGCAAGCTGCAATACTTCCGTGATGTTCTCCGGCGGAGTCGGGTACCAGATGCCGAAGCGTCGCCAAGAATCTATGAACACAAATCGGTTGGTGAACACGGCGAGGCGAAGCCAGTCTAGCGCAGGGCATTGTTGGGCCACCGTGAAAGATTATCAAACTGCTCCTAACGTGGTTTAGGCTTAGCACGTCTTGCAGACTCCACACGGAGATCGGTCTTTGCGCATGCCACCATCTGTTTGAGGCATGTCTCAGCGCGTCTGTAGTCATGTTCAAGCTGCCAAAACCAATCTCCAGGATCATGCTTCTCTTTCGGCTCCTCCCAATATTGCCTAAGAGCATTTTCGGCTTCCAGCGAAATCATGAAAGCGCCAATGTTTGTAGCTTTCCTGACTTCAAGATTTCCGCTTCGCCAATGCTCGTCTATTTCGGCCTTTTTTCCCTCGGAGAATTCCATGGCATCGGCTTCGGCATTGTAGGTCTGCTCAAAGTAGTAAACCAGATCCGAAAGGGCATCAATGATTCGGACGTACGCTTCCGCCTTTCGTTCCCACCATCTTTCGGATGCGAATCGAGCGAAGCGTGCATTGTAAGCTGAGACAACAACTGCGATGACAGAGGCAAGGAATGCTAATCCGGCCGCTATGAGAGTGACAGCACTTTCAGTCGGCATGCAGTGCCTCCCTTATTGATGATGCATTCAGGCGGGCCAACGCGCTCCAGCTGAGGCTCGCGGCGTCGCTGGCTCAATACTATTCTCTCGCCGACTGCGCGCCTGACAAGCCAAGATCCCCTCACATCCGCATCCGCGTCGCCTGCAGCGAGTTGTCAGGAATCCAGAAATCTCTTGTCGCCCCTCGCCCATCCTGCGTATGTTGGGATTTGATCAAGTACGCCGAGTCTCACCAATTCGCCGATGCGGCCTTTGGCTCCGTAAAGCGCCAGGAAGCTGGAGAAATCATTGAACCATTCGTCCTGCTGACTGAACGAGTGGACTATCAAGGCAGCATGGTCTGCGTTGAATCGCTCTGCCTCCAATAGTGCGGAGGCCAGGCGATGCATCAACTGGTATCGAATAGGGCCTATTGCCCTATCCTTCAATCCGAGCTTGGATCGCAGGAATTCCTCTCGTTCAGTCTTGCCAGGAGTGGCATTGGCACGCCACTCGTCGAATGTCGGACCAAACGGCTCGGACACCTTGGCTTCCACGGCCAAGGCGATGAGCCGGCCATGCGCTGCTTTCGCCAAAGCGAAGACGTCATTCTGTGAAGGATGTCCTTGAATTGGAGGAAGCAAGACTTTGTACTCTGGGATCGCGATGAGAAGCTCGACTTCCTGGAATCCATTTACTCCTGAGTTGACGAACAATGCTTCGATTTCTGGGGGAAAGCCATTTGCCGCTTCCCACGAATACGCCACGGTACGCGCTGAGAAGCCGCGACGCCATTGTTTCTCTGGCTCAGCCAAGAACCGCTGCCAATCATCAGGCCCACTGCTAGGGATGTAGACCTTGGACATTGACTTCCCTCCCCACCTGCATGCCTAACGGCCTCGGGGTGAGCCGCCCGCCGTCGCGGGCTCTAGTTGCTTCACTCTACGTCAGCCTGGCGGGCAGGGCAAGCGTCCACTTGCGGCCGCCAGGCGGGTCGGCTTCACCGAATTGTGAGGCGCGCTCATTATGTGGGCTCCAACACCAATGATGCTTGGGTAGTGTCTGGGATCCCGGTGGCGTGAAGGTCAACTGCGAGCTCGAGAATCGGAAAGGCCTCAGCAAGAACTTCGTAGTGGAGGCGGTATTCTCCCGGATCAGCAAGGATCGGACGTTTAGGGATGACATCAAGGGCATTGTTGAGATAGACAGCGCCACCGCCTTGAGACTTCACCATCAGGAGATCGAAGGCCCCGCCGCTTGAGGGCCAGATTGTCTGCACGAAGCCGGGCTGCCCTGTCACCTTGAGGTGGCTGCGGTCCGGGGAGATTTGCGGAAGAACTCCCGGACGGGAGATTGACGCGAGTCGAGCAATACAGTTGAAAGCCGCAAGGTCTGTCCTCATGTTGAGGATGTCGAGGTAGAGAAACCTTCCCACGAGGCGCTCACCTGTATGACTTCCAAATGCAATTGTCCCGTCTGACCAGTGAATGCCGCCTACGACAAGGTGACGGGAATAGCTGGGATCCCAAGCTCTCTCTTCGACTAGGCACTGGACGGTCGGCAGTACATCCGTGGTTGAGGAGAATCGGGATGCGTTGGACGCCATATAGCGAAGAAGACCCTCCAGTAGGACATCCTTCTGCTGAAGGAAGATGACCTTCTCGAAGCCTAGAAGATATGCGATTGCCAGCTCCTGGTGCGCAAAGAGCGAGCCGCGCCGGCTGCCCTCATGTTTACCTGGTAGCTCCTCTCTGCCAAAATCCACGAAAACGTAGAAGTCGGCGAGCTTGAGCTCAGAGACAATCGCGGTGTTCACGTCCTGGATGCTTTGAGCTTGGATCGCGACATAGGGCTGGAAACCGCGCTCACGGAAGTATTCTCGGAGCGTTGCAGCTGCCTGTCGCTCTTCCTCGGTGGCTTGACCGCAGCTTATGAATACTCTCCCAGCCATGTTGAACCTCTTGACATTGGGAACGGAGGATGGGATCTACAGACGTGTCTGCGGATGAGTGCGCCTAATGGCCTCGAGCCAAGCCACTCGGCGGAAGCAGGCAAACCCTCTCCCACTGTACGCCCGGCCGGTGGGCAAGGCAAGCATCCGTTTTGCGCACTATTCAGGTCAGTTGTATCGAGTCGGGGGGCACCGCAGAAAGGCTTGTCCGGTCCGCTTCTTGGGTCCGGGCCATAGCTGCACATCAATGCGTTGCGGCGTAACGAGAAATGATTGCGGGGAGGTTGGGATTGAGGGCCGTGAGTATCGCGTTGACCTTGAGGTCAAGGAGGAGAAGCTGGTGGAAGAGGTCCCATATGTTCGATGCAAGACGTTCCTGCTGGGCAGGATCTCTCATATGTGTGTCGGCTACCAGGAATTCAAACCGCTCGGGAGAGAAGTCGCCGTGAACAAGATGGCTGTTCCTGAGCTTCCGGACTGCATCCCCGAATGTGCTCTTTGCACCGAATGGTCGGTTGAGAATGGCGTCTATGGGAGTGAGCAGATCGGCCAGGCCCATCGGATTCAGCGCGACGATGACAGTTCCCCCCATCGGAAGCCCCTTGTGAGTTGGCTTGCTCCGGTCGACGAGGAACATTGA
Organism: Anaerolineales bacterium; assembly: GCA_050012135.1. GTDB lineage: Bacteria > Chloroflexota > Anaerolineae > Anaerolineales > RBG-16-64-43 > JBEKHT01. The sequence goes on from JBEKHT010000028.1 coordinate 31,063, forward strand.
TGTAACGTAGTAATAGACCCCATTGAGGTAGAACCTGGTGGGCGACGATCCACTGGAAGTAATGTCTGTCACGTCCTGGAGCATTTCACAACAGTAGCAAAGTTCGTGCAGGGCAAACTCTACCCCGATGAGTTGGAGAATCTCGCCGTCGCCGAGTGGCTTGGACGGCATCTGAGGATTCTTGAAGAGGGCCCAG
>JBEKHT010000029.1:0-30430 GCA_050012135.1 Anaerolineales bacterium
CATTCACCTGCGAAAACGAGAGTTCCGTTTCATCCATGAAGCGCTTGAAGTCACTCATCGAGCGTTGCATGAAGACCTTGACCCATTCATGCAGAACTTCTGAGAATCTTGTAGTTGACGACATAGTTAATGTCCCTGGTTAGTTACAAGGCGTTAACTATATCAATTAATGTCTGTTTTGTCAAGGTCCCTATGACCGGGAATCGTGCAACAAGTCCTACTTACGGAGGGACGATGCGGCCAAAGGGAAGATTGGAGATGTCGAGAGGTTGAATGCGTATTTCAGCGTGAATAGCAGGGGACAGAAGCCTTTTCGCGCCCGAAAAAGCAGATGACCGCGCAATAGGCTCGGGGAGCAATCAGGAGCATTGTGAAACCGGGGACAGAGTAAGTGGGTTGAGCCCCCGTACAGAGGGTTGATTGCTGCGGACCTGCTGGAATTGCTCATGTCGCTGGGCGGCGTGCAGATGTTTCGGGAATGGCCCCCTTTTGAGCTCGGTTCGGGGGAGCCTACGACCTCGCGCCCCTTGACCGCAGGGCTTTCATGGATCTTGATCGGCGGACTCGGGCGGACGGCTGCTCGGCCACAAGTTGAAGGCGGACACTAGTCTGACCCAGCTGCCTGCGCGACCTTGCGTGCCCACTCGGCTGCCCGCTCTACTTCACCTGGCTCAAGGTGCTCCATCTCATGGCGGCGCTTCTGGCCTTTCGGAGGGATGTCTCGTTCGATGAAGAAGCTCTCGGGGGGGACAATGAGCTGCGCGCCAAGCTTCTTCAGAAGGCGCGCTACCCGCTGCGCCGCTGAGCCCGTCAGCCAAGCCGCCATCCGATAGCGAGTATCGAAGGCTGCCGCCTTTAGGCCTCTGAGGCCCCGGCGAGGTACAGCCCCAAGAACTGCCTCCAGGTTCGCGGTCATCCGCTGCCGTTGCGTCGGGCCGCCGACGATCAACAAGCCGACCTGCCCCGGGTCGAGCTTGCTTATGTGGCCCGCATCTTGCAGGCGGACTGAGATCGTAGGCGGCAGGGCCGCAGCGATTGCCCGAGCTATCTGCTCCGTGTTCCCGAACTGGGTGTCGAAGACGACGATAGCGTTCAAGTGAGACCCCTTTCATTGAGTTCAAGCCGCCGCCTAATAGTGCGGTTCAGCCGCTCGCGGAGCGGTGCCGAAGCGAGTCGGCTGAACCGCTTGTTGGGCGCAGACACGCCGCAAGACCCTACTGAAACACTTCATCGAGCCAGTCAAAGACCACAGCCTGCATGAGTGCATAGTTATTGACTTGACAATGGGCTTCTGCGCCTTCGTCCAAAGTGAACAGGCGCTTGTCTTTATGCGACGCATTGATGGCTGCATAGAACTCATTCATCTGGCGGATTTGCTCTTCTGACTCGCCGGTTCCGGACAAGCATAGCGTCGGGCAGGTAATGTCACTGATTCGCCCGTCAATATTGGCTTTGCGGCCTATCTTTTCCAAGGCGTCTGAGAGACGGGTAACACCCGCCTGCCAACAGAATTTCACGGCAGCAATAACTGGCAAGGGGCTCCGCAATCGGGAGAGTTTGAGGAGCGCATCGCCGACCGGGGCGGGCGCCTTCAACAGCATGGGGGGGATTTCAATCGTTGCCAAGCGGTAGAAATCGGTGATCGGTGCATTCGCCACACAGGCTTTGATGCGCTTATCGAACACAACAGAACGGATGACCATGTACCCACCGCCACTGACGCCATAGATGCCAAGGGGGTCGGCGTCCACTTCTGGCCGGGTGAGCAAATAGTCTACAACCACCTTCATCGGCCTTTCATAATCATGCCGGAAGTAGAGGCCACTGAAAGGTGTGTCGCCCTGTCCCGGCAGATCCACACACAGTACGTTCCAGCCCCGCCGGATGCCGGGCGCACCCGCCCAAAAGTACAACTGCTCGGCGCAGGTTTCGCCACCACCAATCATGATCAGCGTCTTGCGCTTCTGCATGTTGAAAGTGGGGCGGAAGAAGTAGCCGGGTAGTGCTTGACCTTCAAAAGGGATGGCAATGGTTTCGACTGGCGTGTCCAGGAAGGTCATGGCCCGCCGGAAGCAGGGTTTGAGCGGATTGCCATGTTGGGCGCAAACGTACATCGCGTGGGCGAATGAAAATGGAAGCGGTATTGCAGTAGGTGAAGGCACGCAGGTAGGCCTCACGGGCGGTAACCCGATGGCCTTTTTGACCGGCAATGACGGCCTGGGCTTCAACCCGCCGGGCCATGTCCAGCCAGCCCTTGGCCCAACTTTCCGGGTCGCCATCCTTGATCCGGGAGGCGACGTAGTAGCATTCGCCGTGTGCTGCGCCGCACTCAAGTTGGTTGGCCAACACCCATTTGAAATAGAAATCCATGTCTTCATTTTGAAAGTAGTAGCGTTGCTGACTGCGTTGCCAGAGTCTGTCGTTGCTCATACTAAACCTGTTTGAGCCCGAGGCTTCGTAGGAAATACACACGAAGCGCCGAACGGTGGGCATCCGCAGCCAGCTGAGCGGAGCGAATCAGGTTGGCTGCATGCCATGGTTAGCCCGCGCCTCCATTTCGAATGGGATGCTCGGCCTTCTCTTGCGGCCCGCTCAATGCTTGCAGAAGATCTGTGACCGCTTCAATTTGGCGACAGGCCTTTCTGTTTTCAACCGAACCCTTCCCGGATAGGTATGTCGAGTGAGTGTCCTCTCGCGGGCCATTGGGCCCCTTTTTGATCTCCGAGGAGCATTGTATAGGGCGGGAGGGGGAAGTCAATGGCACACATTGCCTCAGATCCGAAATTGCCGTCAGATTGGCTTGGAAGCGGTGTGCGCGCAGTTCGATCTACGAATCAAGAGGGCACATTGTTGGCGGGCAGGGGGCTTGTGCCGTTGTTTGATTCATCCCCATGAACAAGGGCAGGGGGGACACGGCGTGGGCACGTGAGGAGGGCAAATAGCGAGGGAACACAAGGAGGAGGTGCATCGAGGGAAGTTGACGCGGCCGTCTCGGCCACGAGAAAAGGCGCGTAACGCATGGGGCTGGCTGCGACGCTCAACCAGCCTTGCGAGCGCATCTCCAGATACTGCAACTGATGGCGGTAGTTGGTGAAATGGCCAGCTTGCTTGATGTATCTGCGCGGTACGTTGTAGTTCATTTGGCGTTAATCACTATCCGGTACGATGTCCCCGGTCTTGATGAGATTCGCTTACGACGAGAGGAGATCAAGCACAGAAGCCTGGAGTTGACGGGGTCGGAGGAGACGCACAAGCGGCAAGCAGCTGCACGACGCCGGGGCAATGCGGGTGGTCGTCTAAGCCGCGGAGTGTTTCTTGACTTGTGGCCCCGGCTTTTCCTGCCCTTGCTGACTCGATGCAGAGATCGGCCTTCCCCAGTCCGTCGGTACGATGCCCAATGAGCTGGGCTGGCAGATCCCTTCCGAGGCCTCGCGCTTGAGCCGGGTGGACAGTGTCATGGGCATCGTCGTCGGGATCGGGGTGGTGTTCAACTTCGGGAAGACAGGCGGGGTGCGCACAAAGGTCGTCCCCGGCTCGCCAATGCAGGCCTTCGGCTTGGCGGAAGGCGGCGCCCGCGTTCTTTGGCTATTACACCGCCAACCAGGTCGCCCACCTCCACCCCATCAACGCCTTGCGTCACGAGTAGGTGACGCAGGTTGAAATGAGAAAACTTGGAAAGGACTTGTCGAATGAAGAAAGTACTGTTTTCCCTCAACGGGATCGTCATGATCGGGGCACTCATCCTGTCAGCGTGTGCCAGTAAAGCCAGCCCAACCGCATCTTCCGCTGGCGGCCCCCCGAGCGCAAACGGCGGGGCGGGTGCTGGGTTCGCCAATCAGCCTCTCCCTCTGGCGGCGCAGCTGGTGGTCGGTACGTTCAAGCTGGAGGGAACGGCAAATGCCGTCGACGCCAAGGAAGCGGCTAACCTGGTTCCGCTCTGGCAGTCCTACACCCAGCTGATCAGCAGCAACACCGCAGACCCGGCCCAGATTGACGCCGTCGTCTCGCAAATCCAGAGCACGATGACGCCACAGCAGGTCCAGGCCATCACCGCCATGAACCTGACCACCCAGGACGAATTCACCACGATGAGCTCTCTTGGACTGGGTGGTTTCCGCGGCGGCGCAAACGGCACTCTGGGCTTTGGCGCTACCCCGCGTGCAGGCGGAGGCGGGGGTGGCTTTTCGGGCGGCGGGGCAGGAGGCGGAGGCACCCGGCCCACCCCCGACGCGACTCAACGGGCTGCTAGGGCCCAAGTCGGGAACCGAATTCCCACCGCCCTGATGAACGCCTTGATCAGCCTGCTGCAGAAAGAAGCACCGCCCTCCAGCTAAGCGGATATCTCTGACCAGTGCAATCGCATTCTCGTGTTGATCGGCGAGAATGCGATTGCCTCTCGTCGTTGTCAAATTGAACAGTATTCTGACCTACTCCCCATGGAGTACGCGAATAGGGCACGCTCGAGATAGTCACAACCACAACCGTTCTGGTGATCGAAGTTGAAACGAGGCTGGTCTCGTGGGTGGAAACTTGACCAGCCCCGAGTGGCTGCGGCATCCTCACAGCTTTGAACGGCGTCGAGGCGCTTCCCGTGGGGCATCGCTAGGATTCAGACCTGATCATCCCTCGACACCATGATGGCCGAGATGGACGGGCACGAGGTCATGCTCATCTGCCGCCAAGGCCATGACACGCCGATCAAGCAGCCTTCCGAGCGCGTCTCCCGATATTGCATCCGATGGCGGTGGTTGGTGAAACAGCCAGCCTGCTGGGAATATTCGCCTAGTGCACTGTAATTCATGTGGCGCTAATCACAATCCGATACAATATCCCTACTCTTGAAAGGAAGTGTTCAATGAAACCTGTTTGGAAATGGATGATTGGCATTGTCGTAGGATTGGTCGTCGTGGCGGCCGTGGTGGGAGGCGTGATCCTGGTCAGGAATTATCTTCCGGTCCGCCACATGGCTTTCCAGGCGCAGAGGGTTCAGCCTGGGCAGCCGTCGCAACCTGGACGGACAGTACGTCCTGAGCAGCCTTCGCAACCCGCACAGCCAGTCCGTCCGTTCGGTAATCCTTATTCTGGCGGGCCCGGTTTTGGCATGCGCGGCTTCGGCCTGATGGGCTGGGGAATGATGCCTTTTGGCGGTTTCTTGGGCGGCTTCGTCAGTGGCTTCTTCGGCGGATTGTTCACGTTGGCCTTACTGGTATTGCTGGTCTTGGGGATTATCTGGCTGGTCAGGACCAACAATACGTCAAAGCAAGTCGTCGAGGTGCACAGCTGCGTCAACTGCGGCAAACCGGTCCAGGCCGACTGGAGGAATTGCCCCTACTGCGGCAAGAAACAATAACCTTCTGCTTCTCCCCTTGAGATTGGAGATCGCCTCCGGAGATCGCGGAGGCGATTGTCTTCTTACGTGGTGAGAGGCCAATCTTCCGTCGGCTCGGTCATCTCCTATCGGACGGTCATCAACAGCTTTTCGGCCCAGAGCCCGTTCAGGGTGAAGCAGGGAGCCTGAAGATGGTGGGGCAGGGCCCGGGCCAGACCCTGGTCGAAGGAGGCATTCTACATATTGATCACCACCGTGTGGTAGTTTCGGATGGGAGTCTGCTCGGCCAGCAAGTCCAACGCTGTTACTCGCCGCATTACTGAGGTCGGGAGCGTGGGGTCTTTGGTGTTCAGCGCAACGAAAGATGGATGGCCTTGGGTGTCCCGCCTGTGGGCCGCCTCCTGGATCTGGTCCTGCTAGGTCCCGCCATCTTTGGCCGGATGCATGTCGAGGAGTGGCCCATGCTCCTCTCGGCAGTGACTACGTCGTGGCGACTGATCAGGTCGCTGACTTAGCTTGGCTGGAAGTCGCGCCACGCCAGGAGCTCCAGTCGCGGCTGGGCCCGGTGCTCTTCTGGAAGTTACACCAGAGCGTCGGTGGTCAGGTTGCCTTTCGGGTTGTTCGGCGGGAACTTGCTGGTGTGCGTTGCCGAGCCGCTTTGGGTCGTGCGTGCAGGGGCTGGTAGACCCCCAGCTTCCCACCGCCGGGGAGCTTAACCTGAGTGAGTTCACCCCAACTCATGCTTTGGATCGGACTGCAAGAAACACCTTGCTTCCTCATCGCCGATACAAATGCACGGATGTCGGCGCACATGAAATAGAACTCGTGTATGTTGTTCTTCGTGAACGGATGAATGGCCACCTCTGCGGGGGGCAACCCGAAGATGAGCCACCCTTCGCCGGCGTCGACATGTGACAGTCCCAGGATGTCGCGAAGAAACGCGCGATCCGCGTCGGCCTTCCTGCTGTAGATAATCGAGTGTGCACCAATAATCATTCTATTCTTTGTCATCTTGCTTTCCTTTCCGTATTCTCAAATGATATGCGGCCCCGGGAGAAGCCAGAACCATTGCAATAGGTGTTCGGCCAAATGATGACTGACGTGTTTGATTCTGCGTGCGAAAAGCCGGGGGGCTGCAACCTAGAAGGTGGAGTCGCTCAGCTGCGCCATCATGTTCTCTCTTGATTCCCGGATGTGCGCCGCCAGCCCGTGACCATCGGCCACAGCCCTGCGGCCATGCGACTTGGTCTCGATCAGGATTGGGCCGCTGTGTTTGCCAAGTAGGATATGGCCAAGGTTGCCATAGGGAGAGCGGATTTCGTTTTCGACGCAGTGGTCTTCACCGAGGCCAGCCAAGAGGAGCCCCACTTCTGTTTCCCCCTTGACCTCCCGGACGATTCGCCGTCCTGGCTTCAGGATCCGCCCAAGCCACAACTTTCGGTCATATCTCAGATGACGCCCCAGTTCATCCATCCCGCGCTTATCGCGAGCCATCCCCCTGTTATTCGGTGATAGACCGATGTAGCCAAGGGAGCGCAGAGCCTGGCGTGCCATTGCCTTTGGCCATCCCCGTTTGTGGAGGGGCTCCGTTCTTGTGCAAGTTCTGCGCGGAGGGCAAATGCAGGAAAGGAAAGGCCGACTTGCTGCATTTACCTGATCGGCTCTTGAAGACACTACTTAAGGAGCAGGCTGGAAGGCAAAATGCACTTCTTTCAACTGCCCATCAAGCTGGAAGGGAATGGTTCCGCCCACCTCGTAGAACAGGTACGCATCCCCAACCAAGATTCCGTCGCCTCCCTCATTGGCAGGGAGAGATTCAATAAATAGAACCGCGGATGGGCAACGTCTCGGATCATAGTCATTGTTGAAATTTGGGTAGGTGTGATCTAGGTAGCTCCATGGGTTGTTGTTCTTCCCATCGTTAGCTAAGGCCTCCCCTGCGGGTGCCCCTTGCCACGTCCGCTTCCCTTCCGAGTTGAGTTGGAGGAACTCGGGGTGCTGGTTGATAATGCGGGAGATGACCTTGAACGCGTACTCATCCACGGCTTGCGGAAATCCGTAGTCCGTTGCGGGGTGGTAAACGCCGGAGGTGCCGGGGAAATCGCTCAGAGCGGGAGGAGTGTGGTCCCCTTTCAACACACGCTGCATAGATTCTTCCACATACCAAATGGTAACGTCGGACTGGACGTCAACATCGGCCTGGCCGTAGTTCACCCGGACGAATGGGTTGTTCGCAGGCGGTTTCTTGGGATCAGTGACGCCGAACACATCTGTGCACTCGTTCAGCATCGTTTTCGCGATGTCCCAGACCGCCGGCACCGAGGTGGCCGTATGAGCAGGGATCTCCATCGGCACTGCGGCTGAGGTCAGTGCGGCCGTCTTGGCTGCTAGCGGCGCAGGAGGAATCCCCCTGGCGCATCCCGACAGGTCCAACGCAAGAACAAGAGCCAGTGCAAGAGGGAACTTGGTCTTCATGCCTTTCTCTCGTTTCGCCTCTTTGGGCGGTGATCTAGTTCCCAATTCCTACCCGTAGTTCAAGATGGAAAGCAAATGAAAAAGGGGCGACCTTGTCTGGAGAACAGATCGGATCTCAACCTGCGGAGCGGGCGGGAAGCTGAATTGCACTTCCTTCAACTCCCCATCCAGGACGAGCGGGTGGGTGCCTCCCGCTTCACAAAACAGGTAAGCATCCCAAACCAAAATTCCGTCCCCATCCCTGACTGCGAGGAGGTCCTTGATAAGGATAGCCGCGGATCGGCAAGTTCTCGAAGGAGCATTATAGGGGAAATCCGGATCGATTGGGGGACTATTACCTGGCTGGAAGCCGTAGTCTGAGCCGCCCTACGGGCCCCCGACTTCCCAGGATCGGCGAAGACACCGCCTCCGTCTTCTTCTATTATCCATGACCGCTGTACCTGCGAGTCTTTCTGGACGAACCCGGGATGTTCTCTGATGGTGCGGGAGATGACCACGAACGCGTATCGGTTCACCGCTTCCGAAATGCCATAGTAGGTCGCAGGGTGCCAGGGGGTCGGGACGGTGTTCGGGTCAGAGGCCTTGAGGGACTTGCTTTGGGCAGGAGGCCCAAATGCAAATTCTTCCACATACCATCTGGCAACGTCGGACAACGGGAGCTTGGGATCAACGGTTCCGTCGATGGCTGGGCCGCCCGAGAGCGATACAATGGCGAAAGCGATCCGCGAATCCGTAGGCCGTTCAAGGCGGCCAGGCCGAAGACATGAAGACCATTGTCCTGGACGTGATCCCAGTTGCCCTGGATATTGACGACCTGCAAGGTCGGCTCCATCTTGCACCCAACAGTGACAGCGCCAGGGAATTCCGCGAGTTGGCCGAAGAAGTGGGGCGTCTCGCGAGACCGAAGGCGCTCTTCAGGGAATGCTTTGTTGAGCATAGAGGAGTGGACAGCGTCACGCTCGAGACTGTGACATTCACGAGCCGTGCTCTTCGGGCGCACCTGGATCAGGTAGAGCGCGTGTTCCCCTTCGTTGCGACCTGCGGAAGAGAAATCGACAACCTTGTGGTCCCGGCTGGCGATCTTCTGAGGCAGTACTGGCTCGACGCCATCAAGGCGGCGTTTCTCGAGTGCAGCAGAAGTTATCTGCACTCTCACCTGGAGGCGAAATATGCTCCGGGCAAGACGTCGAGCATGCACCCCGGATCGGGGGACGCAACGGTGTGGCCCATCGAGCAACAGGCTCAGCTCTTCTCGCTTCTGGGTAACGTGGAGGGGCAAATCGGCGTGACCCTGACGGGCAGCTTCCTGATGATTCCCATAAAGAGCGTGTCCGGGATCCTATTCCCGACAGAGACGAACTTTCAGAGTTGCCAATTATGCCATCGTGCGAATTGCCCATCCAGAAAGGCGCAGTTTGACGAGCATTTGTGGAAGTCAGTCCACGGGGCCACTGAACCGGATCCGTAAGTAGGGGCCCCTCGATTGGGGGACAACCGTCCTCCCTCGCATGTCAATGAGGCTCCGTTCTGTGCCGTGGTTCTTGAGTGGCCAGCCGATCAAGTGTTTGAGGCAAGTCGGGAGAATCTTCCTTTCACTTCCCCCAGTCTGCGAGCTGGGACCATTTGCCTCGCATGAAGCAGGCACGAGCTGCCCTGTCCAACCTGTGCCAGCCGAAAACCCCGTCCGAGATTGTTCGGGGGACTTCCGGCCCACACCTGATGCCTGTACCCGTGATGCCATCGATTGAGGAGGAAACATCGACGAGTCCTGCTCGTCTCGGCCAGGCAGGCTTTGGTGATTCAAGGCGCATGGGGTGGTCCCTGGCGCGGCCCTGGCCGACCATGTCGTACAGGGAAATCGCCCTGGGTTTGGCGGTGATGGGTTTGGGGTGGCGGTCTCTTCTGGGCGCCCGACACGAGGGCGGCAATGAGCGGCCCCTCGGAGCACCTCTTGGGCATTCCTTGAGCGACGCTCGCCACTCTGCGATCGGCAGGGATGGTGACAAGCTTCGTGCTCGTGCGGGCGGTAGGAGCGGGGGGTTTGGCGCGCGAGGTGATGAAAAGACTCCTGGTTGGCACGAACGTCACGTTCGGCTCACAAGTGGTGCAGCCGTTTGCCGTCCGCATTCACAGTGCGTTCGCGGTCTCGGCAGCATTCGGCTCCGGACGCGCTTTTCCCCGGTTCGCGGCAAAGAAGACTGACGGCGGCAGACGTGCGCACAGACGGAACAGGGAAGACTCATGATCAAGAAAACGTTCACGCTCGTGGCGCGGGTGAGCACGGAAAACTCTCCGGCAGTCCGGCGCGCCCTGGGAGAGCTCGTTCCCAGGGGTTCAATCACGCCAACCGATGAAGGGTTTCTGGTAAAGGCGAAGTTGTCTGGGGAAAGTGCACGCGAGTTGAATCGAAGGTTGCTCTCCGCCTTGCGTCGGGTCGAACGAAAGACTCGTTTGCGTGCCGAATGGATGTCCGGTGGCACCGTGGAACATTTCTTCGACTATGTGCCGAAAGGGTCGCGCAAAGCCTGAGGCGCCTGCCGAAACGGAGATCACGGCGGAGAACTTTGCGTTGAAAGAGGGGCGCTGGCGCAATGACCTCGCGCTAGGGGTGGATCCGCAAGGAGGCTGTGTTCGAAGTGTCAGATCCCATCGCCCTCTACGACATTGCATTTTGTGATCTCGACGGAACTATCTCCACTTATGATCGTAAGGTCCGCCCCGCGGTTCTGGAGGCGATGAAAGATGTTATCGCGGCTGGAAAGTGGATCACGGTATGCACCGGAAGGGGGTACCAGACCCTAAGCCCATTCTTGGAGCAAGTGCCAGTCAACGCCCCTCTTATTCTGTGCAATGGAGCCCTGATTGTCGAGCCGTCCAGTCGAAAGGTGCTCGAATTCCACCCCATGCCACTACGCCTGGTCCATGGCTTAATGCACCTGGCCCTCCAGGAGGAGTTGGAATTGTGGATCTATTTGGACGACCTGGAGACGATGGTTCAGCACAAACCGTCAAGCCACTATTTCACCCTGGAGCGACCCGGCAAGGCTTCCCAGGATGTCCCAGATCCGTACAGGTTGGTTTCTCGATCCCCCCACAAAGTGGCCTTCCTGGCCGAGAGGCAGGCTGACACTCAGAGGGTTGTCGAGATTCTTGAGAGATGCGTCGAGGGGTCGGCACGAATCGTTATCTCAAGCCCCCGAGTTTTGGAAGTGATAATGCCAGGGATCTCAAAAGCCCAGGCGATTGCGCGTGTAGCTGCCATGCTTGGAGTAGAACAGGACAAGACTCTCGCTGTCGGCGACGGAGACAATGACGTTGAAATGATTTCCTGGGCGGGTAAAGGCATTGCGATGGGTAATGCAACCCCTTTGGCTGTGAAGGCAGCAGAGTGGGTCGCCCCTTCTATCGATCAAGATGGACTCGCGGTGGTTCTACGGAAGTTCATGATTCCCGCCTTGACGCTTCGCTAGGGCAATCCGAATGAAGAACACAATTCCGTCCATCGTGCTCTGGGTCGGCCTTCAGAAGTGTTTCGGTCATCGGTCGCCAGACCTTATTGCGTGTCATCAAGGGCGGGCAAAGAGGGGGTCGGAGCTGAGGCACACTCCTCGGCCTGAAGGGATTATCCCCCAACGACTTGGCCAGTCCGCAAGCACTGAAGTCTCCGCGTTCTCAGCGTCCGCTACTTGACCTCTTCCCGTCAAATCCGCTCCTCCTTGTCTCGGCAGAAGGACAAGTCCTTCTGCGCCAAAAAGGGGAGCAATTCATCGTGGCAGTCGTGGTTTCGGCCCACCCGAGAGTCAACCGAGGGAATGGTCGTCTGCGATGATGCGGGACAGTCCGGGGTAAGAGAAGGGTGAGAAGTTGCCAGCGCAGGGTGGCCCAGATAGAGGCCGATGGGTTTGGCAGTTTCGAGGCCTCTGGGGTGGCAACTTTCGGAACGAGGCTGAATGCCAGGATGGTCGTGGTAGCCTGTAAGTGAGGGCGTGCTGCAGAGCTACGTCTGCGATGTCCATCTGGCGGAAGGCCTTGTATAGCAGGGAGCCCCATTTTGGAAGCCAAGCGGTTGCCGGCGAGCTCATCGAGCTCCACCCACATGCCCTGCTTGAGGCCAGCCTTGGTCATCACGAAGGGGATATGGGGTTCAAAGGCGAGGTCGCGGCCGAGGGGATGGACGCGGCGTAGATCATGCCGAAGCGCACACCAGGATAGTTATTCTCCAGTACTTTATCCAAAGCCTGGGTTCCTGAAGCCAGCCGGAGTTACAGCAGGGAGCGGCCATTGTAAAGGAAGGGACGGAGGATGTCATCGGTGGTGAGAGTTGCCTGTTGATAGCGCCCATCGAGCAGGTCTCTGGCAACATCGTTGACCCAATCCGGGTCACGGCAGAGCAGAATGCGTTGGTTGATGTCCCGGACGTAAGTTTGCGGATTGTAGGGGACTTCGTCGGCGAGGCGTAGATCGCAGTGGCGATCTCAGAGGTCGAAGAATATCTTCCGAGAGCGGTCATGACCGGTTGGATGGCTGAGAGGTTGTCAGGAGGGGAGAGTCTGATTCTGAAGGAGTGCCGGGTTCTCGATGGGGAGGTTGGAGGCTCCTGTGCAATGGGAATCCAAGCTTGATGATTGCACGGGTAAGGGCAGGGAAGCATAGACATCGGATAGGGTTGTATTGCGGGTGGCGAAGGTTCGGTGACGAGTCTGGTTCACATCGCAGAGAATCGCGATCGAGAGGTGACATCATTCATGCACGATCTTGTTTGACGCGTCCCTTTTGGCATTGTAGACTCATCTAAGCAAATCCTTGTTTCCCTGTTGCTTTCATTTCCATTTTCGCGGAAGGGAATCTCATATGACTGCCAATGAGAGTCTTTTGCGCCCGCACCTGTCGACCTTCCAGCAGCTCTTGCTGAGCTTCTTCTGGTTTTCTACCAACATGATGTGGGCCGCAATTCTTATTATCACCATGCCAAGCCAGATCAAGGAGGCGGTCGGCAATACGACCAAAGGCAGTGCGCTGGGGTTGGCGTTGGGGGCTGGGGCCTTCATCTCAATGGTGGCAGCGCCGGTTTTCGGAGCCCTCTCCGACCGGATCCGTCTGCCCGGGGGTCGGCGCAAGCCGTGGATCCTCATCGGATCGCTGGGCAACGCCATCGGTTTGGTCGGCCTGGCCTACTTGATCCGGCCGGGGGAGCCCGAATCGGTCTTGGGCTGGACGGTGGTCTTCCTTTTTGTCGAGCTATTCAACAATGTCGCGACTGGGCCCTACAGCGCTCTCATCCCCGATCTGGTCTCGCCTGAGCAGCGTGGTTCCGCTTCCGGCTGGCTCGGCCTTATGACCATGGTGGGGACTTTCGTTGGGGGGTTGATGGGTTTCTTGATCGGACCGATCGGCTTACCCGGGGTTTACTTCATCATGATCGGCGTGATCCTGCTCGGAGCCGTGATCACACTTTTCGGGGTGAAGGAATATGACTTGCCGCGCAGCACGCCGTCATTCAAGTTAGGCCAGTTCGTGCGCGGCTTGTACGATCCTTTCATGCATTCCGATTTCACCTGGGTGTTCCTCACGCGGCTGCTGGTCACGATGGGAATCTACACTGTGCAGGAATTCATCCAGTACTACATGGGAGACGTGATCGGGTCACCATACATCTTGGACGGCCTGGGCAAAGTGGCAAACACTGCTGAGGCTGCAACGTCCTTTTTCCTGCCCATGGTGCTGCTCGGCGCGATCATCACGAGCCTGCTGGCCGGCGTGCTCTCCGACAAATACGGCCGGAAGCTGATGGTGTATCTCTCCGGCGCGTTAATGGGGGCCGTCTGCCTGGTGTTTGTCCTCTTCCATTCATTCACGCTGGCGGTCTTGATGGGCGTCGTCTTCGGACTCGGATACGGCGCATACGAAAGCGTGGACTGGGCGCTCGCCTCGGATGTGCTCCCATCGATGGACGATTACGCCAAGGACATGGGTGTGTGGCATGTCGCCATGGTCCTGCCGCAGGTGATCGCCACCCCGGTGGCCGGATTCCTGCTGGACAACTTTCAGCAGGTCGGCAAGGTCCAGAACATCCCCAACCTGGGCTATGCGGTGATATTCATGATAGCGGTGGTCTATTTTGTCCTCGGTACGGTGTTCGTCAAGCAGATCAAGAAGGTGCGTTGATGGTGCTCCCTCCTGGGATATGAACATCGTCCAGATCGATCTCGCTGATCGGAAGCAGGTCCAGGAATTCCTGGGCTTGCGGTTCTGCATTTACCAGGTGTCGCGGCCGGAAACCGCATCCGACCATATCGATGGTCACAGAGGCAAATGAGGCAGGACGATCGCCAGGTCGGTGGACCTGGCCCGAGAAGGCGGGCGCAGCCGGGATTGGAACCTAGGACCATCTGGTTACGGGCCCATGTGGGGCAAGCCGGATCGATGGGTCACGATTGCAGGAGGATTTGGCTGAAGTCATGGGATTGGGGCCGGTGTGGATGAACAAAGAACCGAGGCTCAAAAGGTCTCGCATCTGCTTTGAGGTAGCGGGGGGATGGACTCGCCCGTCCCCTCGGCCCATGCGCCGAGGGCGAGCTGGCGGTCCGGGCCAGCCTGCCCCAGCCGCAGGCCGGGGCAAACCGCCGGCCTCCGGCGTATGAGCCCTCGTCCGGCGGAGCCAGCCTCAGACAGCAGTTCCGCCTGCGCGAGGGTCCCCTTTCTTCTGCGGTCCCATTGAGCCTGTCAAGGTTGGCGGTCAAGAGGAAGTGCGAGGTTACCTCGCGAGTTGCCTCCCATCTAGGTTGGTTTTGGTCTTTCCCCGCCACAACGAATTTGCCGACCAGGCGACCTACGCAGCGAGTATCACGAGCTCTGTTGCGAGGCTGTTCGCGTCCCCTTCCCAAGTGGCAGATCTCATGATCAGTATTCAGTGGGCGACGACAATTGTCGCAAAGAAGGGGTTTTCGGCCTTGAGGGCTTCGCGGATCTGGCCGTCCTGCGTACGCGATGCCTGAAGCTGGTCGTCCTCGACCTTGGAAACAAACGGATCATGACGGACTAGGAGTGGTCTGGTTGGAAAGTGTCTCAGCCGACCAGAAGCACGGCTTTTCCAGCAAACTTGCGTTCCATCAGACGCTCGCTGACCTCAGCCACCTGCTCCCAGGGTGCCTCCACCGCGATGTGCGGGCGCAGACGTCCATCCTTAATCAAAGCTAGGAGACGGGCCAGCCCTATTGAAGCCGGTTCATTCTTGAGTTCGGCGAGCACCAAGAGGCCGGTCAGGTGGGCACTGGGTGTTTGAACCACGGCACGAAGATTGAGGGTGATCTCCGGCTGAGTCAAGGGGGCATAGGTGACGCAGATGCCGCCGGGCGCGAGCATGCTTACGACCGTGCTCAGCGTGTCGCCGCCCACCCCGTCGCAGATCAAGTGATAGGGGCCAAAACCCGCTGCGCCAGCGGGATCGCCCACGACCACATTGCTGGCCCCCGCATCCCGAACCATGTTCACATACTCAGGGTGCCGGGTGATACCTGCCACGACCGCCCCCGCGCGATAGGCCAGTTGCACGGCAAAATCACCCACGCCGCCCGAAGCGCCGGTCACCAGGACACGGCGGCCAAGCAGGACGCCAGCTTTTTGGATCGAAAAGAGCGCTGTCAGTCCCGCAACGGGAAGAGTCGCTGCTTGGTTGAGAGGGACCGAATCGGGGACTTCGGCCAGCGCGTTGGCGGGGACGGCGACCTGTTGCGCCCAGGCGCCTGAGGGAAGGTACCCAACGACGCGCACTCCGGCCTTGGGACCCGAGCCGTCGGCGGCCGGCTGCATCACTTCCCCAGCCAGATCCCAACCTGGAACGTAACGCTCCTGAGAAGCCCTTGCCCGGCGGACCTCGCCGCGATTCAAGGAAATCGCCTTGACACGCACCAGGGCCTGGGATGGATATGGCGTCGGCTCAGCGAGATCGACAAGGGCGAAGTGCCCCTCGGCTTGCGGATCGGTCACAATGGCTTTCATGCTTTTCACTCCCGTCTCTCTTCCAAGACCGCCAGCGCGGCTCCGGGTCTATCCCAATGCTTTCACGATAATCGTAGGTTCCCCCATTTCGGCAGGACTCGCCGGAGGGACCCAATTGCAAAAGTTACCTGAAGGAATCCAGCCTGCATCCAAACGGCGTGGGGCCGCTGTCCGTGAGATGCCTCCCCCAGATGCGGACCGGGTATCGTGAGAGTCTGGCCATCCCCGTTTGTGCAGGGCCTCGGTTGCAGCGAAAGTTTTGCGTGGAGCGCAAATGCAACAGAGGAAAAAGCGACCTTCTCAGTGGAACAGATCGGCCTGTGAAACTGCTACTTACGGCGCCGGCGGGAATGCATAATGCACTTCCTTGAACTGCCCGTTCAGAGTGACGTAGAAGAGATAGGCCTCACCGACCAAGATCCCGTCCCCGTCATTGTTTTCGGGAATGTTCTCATAGACCAAAACGTACCCATCGCAGTACGATGCCCCCTTCCACCAGTAGTTCCAACTAGGCCTATTCGCGTTCGCAAAAGGGCTTGGATTCACCCCATCGTTTGGCAGGAGGGTGGTCATGCTCCGGATTAACCACTTTTGAGAGTCGGCTAACTGGGGGACCATCGAGACAGCGGCAGCACTCAGGGAGTTAGCGTAGCTCTCTTCGATACCCCTGACGCCGGCGGCATTGGTGGATCCCACGCACTCCGCCAGCATCGTTTGGGCAATGTCCCAGACCGTTGGAACTGGTGTTGCCGTCGCGGTCGGGACCTCCGTCGGGGTTGCGGTTGGAATCGCTGTTTGGGTAGGAACAGCCATTTCGGTCTGTGCCGCGGTTTCGGTCACTGCTGGCGTTGGGGACCCCCCCTGGTTGCATCCCGAAAGGATCATCGCAAGAGCAAGAACCAATACAAGAGCAAGCCTAGCGTTCACGTCGTTCTCTTCCTTCGCCTGTTTGGGCGATGGTTTGGTTCTTAATTCCTGCCCCATAGTCCAGATTGGAAAGCAAAAAGGATGAGCCCGACCTTCACTATTGAACAGACCGGCGTGTGAAATTGCTGCTTACGGAGCGGGCAGGAAGGTGAATGGCGCTTCCTCGCTTGACTGCTGTCGTTGTGACAACGCTTGTCCGATGTCTGCTTGAGATACCTGTCGGGCTGGCGCGGCTGTCCCGCGCGTCAGAGACGCAGGAGACGCTCGGCGTTGCCGTGCGCGATGCGATTCTTATCGGCGGGGCTGAGCGGGAGCTGCTCCAGGAAATTGCGAGCGGCCAGCATGGAGCTATAGGGGTAGTCCGCCGAGAACATGATCCGCTCGACCCCGACTTGAAACAGCAGGTCGAGGAAATTTGGAGTGTAGTTGAAACCGCTGAAGGTGTAGTAGAGGTTCTCGCGCAGGTAAGCGCCGATCGGGCGCTCCAATTTGGTGAGCTGCGTGGGCAGATTGTGATCAAGCCTCGGCAGCATGAACGGAAGGGCTTCGCCGAGGTGGCCGATCACCAGCTGCAGATTTGGGTAGCGGTCAAATGCTCCACTGAGGATGATGCGGAGGACATGGATGGCGGTCTCAATGTGCCAACCCCAGCCTGAGGCGGCCAGCTGGGCGGTCACTTCCGGCGCAAAGTTCCCCGCGTAGGAGGCTTGGATGACCGGCTGCGGAGGCGGTGTCGGGTGCAGGTAGATGGGGACCTGGAGAGCTTCAGCACGCTCAAGGATCGGCCAAAAAAGCGGATCGTCCAGGTAGCGACCCCGGCTGTGGCCGTTGATTACTGCTCCCTTGAAACCGTAGTCTCGGACTGTGCGTTCCAGCTCACCGGCGGCGATAACTGGGGCTGCGGTTGGCAATGCGGCAAACCCGGCAAAGCGGTTTGGATGGCGCCGAACGGCCTCCCCCAGACAGTCGTTGGTCTGGCGGGCGAGCGCCTCCGCGGCGATCGTATCGAGCTGCTCCACACCGGGAGAGTTCAGCGACAGCACCTGCAAGTCGATGCCTGCGGCGTCCATGTCTGCGATCCTGAGGTCGTCGAGATCCAACAGTTGATCGACGAGGTGGGGAGTAATTAGTGCCATTTGAGATTGGGCGTGGGCTGCTCGGACCCGCTCACCAAGTTCACGCCCTGGACCTTCCATAAATGCCGGGGTCGCAAAGTGCTCTTCCAGGGTGATCGTTCGCAGCGTCTTTCCATTTCCGAGTTGAGACATGAGCATCTATCCCCTTGAGCCATGAGAAGAATGTCAACTCATGAGCAACTGCTGTCCATTCGCCGAAATGGTTTTCCCTTTCCTGAATTATCCGCCAAACGAGCGTTACTTTCAAGAAGATCCGAGCAATTCCAAAACGCGGGACTGCGAAGCGGACAATCGCGTAACATGCCGGACAAGTTGCCCTTGTAGATGGACAATGCTCAAGTAGATTTCGTCAAATCCCTTCACCAGGCGCTCGGTAGTGGGGTTGTCGATCCCCATTTCAGGGCGGTTTTCGATAAGGTTGAGGGTAATGTCGGATTGTCAGGAAATCACCCTCCATTGGCTTTCGCCAATGCATTTGGGTGAGATGTAAAAAGGATATCGAGGCCGAAGGTCAGATTTCTGTACTTGTCCGATGTTGTGGTAGGGTTAGGTGGCTGAAGTTGCTGGGCCGGGTTTGTGCGTTGTCCATGAACCGGCCGGTTTGCAGCCCCCGTTCGCTCGCTGGCAAGATTACTGCCGGTACAACCAATACCATTTGGATTGACGCTGATGAAGTTGACTGGGCTCAACCCGCTCCAGCCTAAACCCGGGTTTGAATGCCGTTTCCACGGCGTCGGGCGACAGGCCAGACCCCAGGGGGCGAGGATCCACTCCCCAGACCAGCAGCGTGCCTCCGGGTTGCATCAGCCGGGTCAGTTCCAAAGCATATCGCCGCTGCCCCGCAATGCTCAGTCCATGAAGACAACCCACATCCAACGCGATATCAAAGGGACCGGGAAGAAAGTCCAGGCAGGTCACATCGTGGACGACAAATTCCGGTTCTACCCCTGCCCGAGAGGCTTTCTCCTGGGCTTGCCGGACAGCGGTTGGGGAGATATCCACCCCGATGACGGCAAACCCCTGCTGGGAAAGATAGATTGAGTGGGTTCCCGTCCCACAGCCGAGGTCAATGGCGTTTCTCGTTTTCCCCTTGTTGGAGGCCAGTTGGGCAACTTGGGATGGAATGGTCCCATCATCCCATCGCGGTTTGGAAATTCGATAGATCAACTCATAAATTATCCGGTCAATTGCGGCCATCCTGCACCTCGATCCTTGATCTTGAAGGTTTTGTCTAGCGGTAAGGTATCAAAGGGCTGTGCATCGAGTATGAAGAAAGGATGGAGAAACTGTGGAGGGTTCTGCTTACCTTTGGCCCAGCATTTGCTGGCCTAGGAAGCGTCTCTTATCGCGTTTGGCGAGGCCAGACCCTGCTTATCTTCCTTGATCTCGATATCGATCCCATCGCTAGGCAAGACGCCCATAAGATCGCCCGCGGGGTCAGGAAAATGCTCAAGCCGTTCCCGGGTCACTTCCATGACCCACGCGACAGGCCTCCCCTTGTGTCCCGTGCCCTCCTGTCCGTTCACCCATCCCTGACAGTCGGACCTTTCGCCCTGGCGCCAGCGAGACGGGGACCCCGGTTTGAATAACTCTATTCCCACAGACGGCGTCATCCTGATGGCGACTGCCGGGCCGCGGTTCCCGACCTGTTCCTCTTGACCTGGCGAGAGATGTTCGCATAATACATGCTCAAGGGGACGAGGGACGTGTGGTTACTACGCGTCGCAAAAGGATGGTCTGAGAGGAGCGGGTTCCGTCCCCTACGGGACCAACCACATTGGCGGCCGCCGGGTTGTATCAGTTGCCATCTTGTCCGCCATGGGTGGCCCTTTGGCGAGGTGCCGATAGGAAGCCGGGGAGGGTGGTTGCTCCGGGGGGAGGGGAAGAAGATGAAGGGGCAAGATGCGCTCTACCAGGGCCTCCGAGGGGGATAACACGCCGTGATGGACGGCAGATGGCCCTGATGATACGTCACCGCGCGTCGGCAGTGCTGATCGAGACCGGGTCCAAATCCGGCCAAGCTGTGGGGAGGTCTCTGCACAATCGACGCCAAACGCAGCAGTCTATCCGGTGACAAGTAAAGGGAAGGCAACCGATGACCACCTTAGACTGGGAAGAGGAATCTTGCCTGATCTGCGGCAAGGTCAATAAGTGCCCCAAGATTGCGTCCACCATTTCCCTGGGGGGACCAGACCTTGATACCAGGCCCGCACAGATGGTGCGATCCAATATTCGCTACATTATGCAACGTTGTCCATCTTGCGGTTACTGCGCCCCCCGGCTGTCCGAAGGGCCACGACGGATCAAGGAGATTGTCCAATCAGAGGCATACCGGCAACAGATCAGCCAGGAAACGTATCCGGAACTCGCCAAGAGCTTCCTTTGTTGGGCGATCATCCAAGAGGCAGTTGGCGGTTACTCCGACGCAGGTTGGGCGGCCGTCCGTGCGGCTTGGGTTTGTGACGACGCCAAGGCAGTAGAACCATACCGCCTGTGTCGAATAAGGGCAATTCAGCTTCTCCGTCGCTCGAAGGCGGCAGGTAAAGCATTCGCCGAGGGAGCCGGTCTTGAAGAAGCGATATTGGCTGACCTGCTAAGGCGAAGTGGTCAGTTTGACCAGGCAGAGGCCGCGTGTCAGGAAGGTTTGAAGAAGAACCCGGAGGCCGTAATTCAACAGATTCTCGCCTTGCAGATAGCGCTCGCCAAGCGGCAAGATGCGAGTTGTCACAGGGTTGATGAAGCCACAACACCCGCGCAGAACCAGTAGGTTGATAGCTGTGGCATGTCCGCCCACCAAACGGAACCCGCCGCCAGCCTGCCCTGGCCGGGCAGCTTACCTCCCAGCCGATAGGCCGCCATCCCGATGCAGGAGCCTACTGAGTTGACGGTGGAATTCCTCGATCCGTTCGCTTGGCCCCACCTGCCCGACGCGCCATCTGTTTTCCGGGTGTCGGAATGCCTGAAGCGAGGAGTCTATTTCTGGACCGTTCCAACCCCCGAGGGTCACTTGGTCTACGACGTCGAAGAATCCGGGCGCTCGTTTCAAATGCGCCTTCTCGCGCATTCCAAGGAACACGCTGCAGGATTCGACCACGATTATTGCCAGGAGGGATTCGTCTCTGTCCTGGAATCTGTATATCAGCAAGATGATCGCGCAGCGTTTCGGAGGTGGCTGCCTGAGCGATCGGAACAGGAACGCTCGCCTTCAGGGCAGAAAGGGCACTCCAAGAACCCAGATGGTTTAGCGCTCTTGAGAATAGAAAGGCAAGTGTGTCTTGATTCAATATGGTACTTGGAGCCCCTACGCAGGCAGCGACGCATTGTTACTAGCTGTAGCGCTTCTTGTCATCGGAGGTGTCTTGGCATATCTGGGAACCCGGTTGCATCGTTCGGTCGGGGTCAACAGACCTGGAACTGCTGTCAGCATCCTACTGGTAGTAATCTGGGTTCTTTCCTATGCTACATTGGGGATAGCTGTCGGCACTTACATGAGAGCGCTGTACCAGCAGTATGGGAACGTCACCCTGCCAACAAACCCGATTAGTCCAATTACTAGTCTATCTGGCTTGGTTGCCTTTGTCGTGATTGCATATTTGGCCAGACGTCATGGGGTGAAGATTGCGGTAGGTAGCGCCATTGTTGGCACAATAGCAGCGCCGATGATATTCGAACTCCCATTCGACCTGATCGTCATGTTCAGAACATACCCTCCCATGCCCGCAACACAATTCACGCTGCTCTACTTCCTGCCTCTATTCCTCCTGGAGATTTCAAGTTTCTCACTGCTGACGTTGTCCCCCTTAGCGAGATTGTCGAAGTACACCCTGTTCTCTCTGGCAGCAATGTTCTTTGTGTTCGCGGTTTGGGCTTTGCTAGGTTTCTCATATCCTTCCCACCCAATACCCATTGCTCTTAACGCGGTATCAAAGATACTGAGCTTCGTGGCGGCCATCACATTCTTTCTTCCCCAGAAAGGAATTGCAACAAAGTAGAGCGGTTTGTGTTGACAATACTGGAAAAGAGTGTCCATCAGGCAAAATGGATCATATTAATGGCCGACATGCGCTTGCAGTTGAGGCACCAACTGGCGGCGAATAGTCGCGGCGCCCTTGTCGCTCAGGGAGAGAAGGCCGAGATTTGGCCGGGGGTACATGGCCGGGCCCATCGGGAGTCGGTCATTGATTGCGTAAGCAGCTACCCATTGATTGCCCCTTCAATTGCAGCGCTCATGTCTGTGTATAGGTTCCTGCTGCCTCCTCTCGAGGTCGAGGCCGGCCTTAGACTTCGGATAGAGGCCGCATTGGCCAGAACAGCTCATCTCGCTGGATCCATATGAACCCACGTGGGGACGTGCGCGTCCGGGCCGGCCCCGACCGGCCGCAAGCTGATCGATACGTAACCCGGATCGCAGGATGACCATCACTCTGCTCGTCTCACCTTCGGCCAGCGGCAAGACGCAGTACTGCATTGAGCGGGCGCGCCAGCTTCTTGCAGAACGCAAGCTCCAGCCAGCCTGGGTTCTTGTCCCTGACCGCTTGCAGACATCTGCCGTCCGTCGCCGCCTGGCCTCCTCCGGAGGGGCGATCGGGATCCACCTCGGCACATTTGGTGATCTGTATCAAATGCTGCTGCTCCGCGTTGGGCAGTCGCCGCCGGTCAGTTCGGAGCCCATGGTTTACCGGCTCATCGAGAGTGCCGTCAAAGACCTGGTTGGGAAGGGGGAACTCGCCTACTACGGCTCAGTCGCCCACATACCCGGCTTCATCCATGCCATCCGAAGCCGGGTAGCGGAACTTAAGCAGGCGCGTGTCTTTCCGGAGGCGTTTCTTGAGCAAGCCAAGAACCACGGGCCGGCGCTTGGCGAAATAGCCAAGGCGTACGCGGCCTATCAGGTGAGGCTCCAGGCGGCAGGCTGGGTCGACCCCGAGGGATTGAACTGGCTGGCCGTCGAGGTGCTTGAGCGCAACCCGGGCCTCGTCGGAGACGTCCGGCTCGTCATCGTCGATGGCTTCGATTCCTTTAACGGAGCGCAGCTGGCTGCCATCCAGCTGCTGGGGGAGGCCGTGCCTGAGGTCATGGTCACGCTGCCCGGCTCCCCTGACATGCGTCGAGGGAGGTATCGCCGATTCGCTCGATCCCTCGCTGACTTGGAGACGGCGATCCCCACCGCGGTCGTGCAGGACCTCTCCCGCCAACCGGCACTGCCCGATCCGCTGAAGCACATTGAGATGGGGCTGTTTGAGTCTGAGGCCTTGCCCCAGGCCGCCGATGGCTGCGTCTTCTTTATCGAAGCGCGCACGCCGGTGGATGAGGCGCGCGAAGCGCTTCGCTGGATCAAAGCCCGCATCCTGCGCGATGGGCTGCGCCCCGATGAGTGCGCCCTCGTCACCCCTGACCCCGAGCGCTACCGTCCCTACCTGCGGGAAGCTGGCGCCGAGTTTGGGATGCCGCTCCGCTTCACGCATGGCGACGCCCTGGCTTCGACCCCGGGAATCGCCGCGCTCCTCGATCTGCTCGAACTTCACGGGCAGAACTGGTCGCGCCCGTTGGCGCTCGAGGCTGTCCGCTCCCCGTACTTCGACCTCAGCCGCTTCGGCCTCACCCCGCGGGATGCGGAGCCTCTCGAACTGGTTGGCCTGACGGGTCCGGTGATCGCAGGCCTTGACCAGTGGCAGGACAGCCTCGCCCGGTTGGCGCGCCTGGAGCAACCTCCGCCAAGCGAGGAGGGTGAACACCCGCAAGCCCCGAGTCTGCCCGTAGGAGCACAGGCCGAATCATTGTGGCGGAGCCTGCAGGCAGTGAGTGCTCGCCTCGCACCCCCAGAACCTCAGCCAACCCATGCCTGGGTGCGCTGGGTTGAGGACCTGCTGGAGGAACTCTCCTTCTTTGAGCGACAGGAGACCGAAATTGACCAGGCCAGCGCGCTGGGTCTGCGGGAGACGTTTCGTGCCCTCGTCCTGGGCGAGCGTGTGGCCGGAGAGACAGCCGTCGAGTACAAAGACTTCCTGGGCGAGCTGCGCAGCACGCTTGAGGGGAACTACACCCAGGACCTGCCCTTGTTTGGCCAGCCTGCGGTGCTCGTATTGCGGGTCCTGGAGGCCCGCGGCCTGCGTTTCCGCGCCGTCGCCGTGCTGGGTCTCTCCGAAGGAGTCTTCCCCGAGGTGGAACGTGAGGACCCCTTCATGAGCGAAAAGGTGCGCGCCGACCTCGGGCTCGAGCCGCGGCTTGAAAGGGAACAGGCCGGCCTCTTCTACCAGGCGGTCACCCGGGCAGACCAGTTCCTGCTGCTCACGCGTCCAACGCTGGCCGACGATGGGGAGCGCTGGGAGCCATCACCCTACTGGAATGCTGCAACTTCCCTGTTCACGGGGCCGCCGGTGCTGATCCGGCCGGACGACCCGCGACCACTGGCCGATGGCGCCTCATCCGAGGAGGTCCTGTTCTCTGCTGTCCGGCGAGGGAGTCTGGCCGCTTCTTTCGGTGAACTCCTCCCGCGATTCGAGCAACTGCGGCATGCCCGCGATGTCCTCCAGGCCCGCCTGGCGCGCGAGGCCGCGGGCCCCTTCGAGGGGGACCTCTCGACAGCAAAGGATGCGCTGGTGAACGCCTTCGGGCCCGAGCATGTCTGGAGCCCAAGCCGGCTCGAGAGCTACGGCACCTGCCCCCACCTTTTCTTCGCTGCGCAGGCCTTGAAACTGGAGCCCAGAGAGCCCCCGCAGGTTGGGTTGGATCCCCTGCAGCTCGGCAACATGCTGCATGCGATCCTGGAGAAGGCCTATCGCGAAGCTAAGGATCGTGGCGATCCGGAGTCCGTGCTCACTTCCCTCCAAGGGGTTGCACGGGCCGAGTTCGCCGCGGCGCCGCAGCGTTACGGCTTCCGCCCATCGGCGATCTGGGACGTTGAGCAAGCGTACCTCCTCGACCGGCTGTTCGAGACCGTGCGAGGCTTGGCCGGCCTGGGAGGTGGATGGGTACCGACCGCGCTGGAGCGCTCCTTCGGCCGAGACGAGATTCCTCCCCTTGAGCTGAGTATCGATGGCCGGCCCGTGCTCTTGCGCGGCGTCATCGACCGCGTCGACACCAACCAGAACGGGCAGGTGCGCGTCCTGGATTACAAGACCGGCTCCAGCCACTTGGCACCGCAAGATCTCATCGGTGGACAGCGTCTGCAGCTGCCGCTCTACGCGCTGGCCGCGCGAGACGCCTTGGAGTTGGGCGAGCCTGTTGAAGGTCTCTATTGGGCCATCCTGGCAGGGCGCGCCGGATCCCTCAGGCTCTCCCGTTTCAATTATCAGGCCGAAGACGCGACGTATCGTGGTCCCGCCGGAGCCGCCCAAGTCGCGTTGCAGCATGTCGGGCGCATCCTGGCCGGGGTGCGCGGCGGCAACTTCCCGCCGCAACCGCCTCACGGCGGCTGCCCGAGCTACTGTCCGGCGGCAGCATGGTGTTGGCGCTTCGCGCCTTCCATGTGGTAACTCAGGGCACGATGAGGAGTTCCGGGATGGCGAAGCACGCAGGGCCGAGGACACGCGAACATGCCAAACGATGGCGACATCTGATCGGGCTGGCGGGATGAAGTCATGAGTGCGGACCTCCCGGAACTCATCGGCAATCAGCGGCGTGCCGCTGACCTCAGGGGGCGCGACATCGCTGTTACCGCGGGAGCAGGCACCGGCAAGACACGCACACTTGTGGGCCGCTACTTGTCTCTTCTGGAAGAGGGGTGCTCGCCCAGGCAGATCCTGGCGATTACCTTCACGGAAAAGGCTGCCCGCGAGATGCGCAACCGGGCCCGAAGTGCGGTGCGCGCCCGGGGGGATCACGCGGTCACCCCGGAGCAGCGAGCGTTCTGGGTGGATCTTGAAGCCGGAATGGAGGCGGCTCGCATCGGCACCATCCACAGCTTCTGTGCCGAGGTGCTGCGATCGCATCCCGCACAGGCGGGCGTTGACCCGGAGTTCAAGGTCGTTGAGGAAGGAATATCGGCGATGCTGCGCCAGCAAGCTGTCGAG
The DNA here is from genome assembly GCA_050012135.1 of Anaerolineales bacterium. Lineage (GTDB taxonomy): Bacteria > Chloroflexota > Anaerolineae > Anaerolineales > RBG-16-64-43 > JBEKHT01. The sequence continues at coordinate 25,878 of JBEKHT010000029.1, forward strand.
GAGGCGCTTGCCTGGGCGGCTCTGGACCCTGAAGTCGCACCCCTCTTCACCTCGTTCAGTCCCAGGGGGCTGGGACAGGTGCTCTCGTTCCTCCTGGAACGCCGCCTGGATGCCGCTTCTGCGCTCAAGGCCGAAGCGGATGAGGGAGGACAGTGGCGCCGGGCAGTGAAGTTGGCCCTGGACGCGGTGGTCGATGCACCCGAGGTGACCGACCGGATCGCCGCGCTGCGTCGCCTGGAAGAGGATGGGGATCTCCCGCAAGACGCAGGGGACAAACTCGCCGATCAGATCGCCGCTCTCCTCGCGGATTGGGAGGAGATGCTGGCAGAACGGAGGTCGGGTGATCTGCTTGGAGTCGCCACCCGCCTCTTCGCCATTCGCCGCAACCGCATGCGCCTCAATGTCGGGAAGAAAAACAGCCAGGCCAAGGCACTCTTGACGGGCCTGAGACAGACCTATGACGACCGGCTTGGTCCCTGGCTTGGAGGCGGCAAGGCCGACGATCCCGCGCCGGACCAAGCAGCAGAATCCAGCTTCGCCCAGGACCTGCCGCGCCTCACCGCGCTCTTCCGCCAGGCAGAGGATGCCTATCGCACGAGCCTGGACGAGCAGTTTGCACTTGACTTCGATGACCTGGAGCAGAAAGCCCTGGACCTGCTGGGCATTCCGGAGATCCGGGAGAGGTGGCAGGCCGAGCTCTCGACGATTCTGGTTGACGAGTTCCAGGATACCAATGGCCGGCAACGGGACATTATCCAAGCGCTGTGGGGGGACACCCCTGGACGGGTCTTCGTTGTCGGAGATGCCCGCCAGAGCATCTATCGATTTCGCGGCGCGGATGTCACCGTCTTCCGCAGAATGGGCGAATCAATCAAGGCCCGCGGCGGCGAGCCCATTGGACTGGACACCACTTTCCGCCCCCACCAGGGATTACTGAGCGTCCTGGATCGGTTGATTTCTCCGATCATGGGGAGTGGGGAGGATCCCGACCGGCTCTATGTGGTGGCGTACACTCCGATGACAGCCCATCGCGCACAGCCACGCGAGGGAATGAAGAGCCCGTTCGTCGAGTTCGTCATTGGGGCAGGCGAGGACGCAGAGGCGGCGCGGCCGCGTGCCGCCCTGGCCCTGGTGGAGCGGTTGCAGGAGCTGCATGCAGAACGCCAGATTGCATCCTGGGAGGACGTGGCGCTGCTCTTCAGAGCGTCGACCGGCTTCGCCGCCTACGAGAACGCGCTGGAGGGATTTGGCATTCCCTTCGTGACCGTCGCCGGCCGGGGATTCTACGACCGTCCTGAAGTGCGGGACCTTCTCAACATCCTGCAAGCGCTGGCCCAGCCCTGGGATGACTTGGCTCTGGCGGGCCTCCTGCGTTCGCCCGCCTTCGGCCTGAGCGACGCGGGCCTCTACCGGTTGCGTTCGAACGGAGGGGCTCCCAGACCGATCCGGTCGGAACTGCAGGCGGATCTGGGGAAACTGGATGTCCCGGATCAGGCCGCCGCACTTCGTGCACGGGAGTTCCTCGAGGGCCTGGAGCCGCTCGTCGATCGACTTCCCGTGGCCGAACTGCTGAAGCGGGTCATTGACCGCGCCGACTACCGCGCAGCCCTGGCCAGCGCCCATCACCGCTATTGGCGGAACGTCGATAAGCTGCTGGCAGACGCTCACGCGAGTCGGCTTGTGCAAGTGCGGGCTTTCTTGGACTACGTTCGCACGCTGCGGGACGTGGGCGCCAGGGAGGGGGAGGCGCCGGTTGAAGCCGACGGTGCCGTGCGTCTCATGACCATCCATAAGGCGAAGGGCCTGGAGTTCCCCTTTGTGGTGCTCGCCGACGCCTCCCGCCAGAGTAGGAACACTGCCCAAACGGCCTACTTGCTCCCCGACACGGGGTTGGTGTTCAAGGGGGATAGATCTGAGGCACAATCGCTGGCGTACGGGCTGGCCGGGTGGCTGGACGGCCAGCAGTCTGAGGCCGAGGACAGCCGGCTCCTGTACGTGGCCGCGACTCGGGCTCAGGACAAATTGTTGATCAGCGGCCACGTCACCGGCTCGACGGGCGACTGGCGTGCGGATGGCTGGCTGCGGCAGTTGCTCGAAGTCGCCGGATACGACCTCGACACCATGGCGAACTCAGCAGGCCAATGGCACTCCGTAGAGCTTGGGAGCGGTGCGGAGGTCACCGCGCTCCTCGCTGCCCAGGAGATCGAACGCCTCGAAACAAAAGATGAGTCGCCTCTCCCGGCTGCGCCAGAACCCGCGTTGGCACCCCTGTATCGATCCCTGATCCAGAGAGGCGTGGAGGAGCTCCCTCCCGAGCCTGAGGAGGAGCCTCGCCGTGACTGGCGCACGACGGGCGAGCGCGTTCATCCGCCGGCGGCGGTCGTGGGCTCGATGGTCCACAAGGCCATCGAGTGCTGGCTGTTTCCAGGCGACGAGGGCTTTGAGGGCCTCCTGCACACGGTTGCGCTCGCAGAAGGCCTTGTCGAGCCACATCAGCAGCAGGAGGCCGTCGCCCATGCCAGCAGGCTCCTTGGGCGCCTGAGAACCCATCCCCTGTGGGATGAGATTGCACATGCCGACGAGCATTACCATGAGGTCCCCTACACCCGGCCCGTGGCCGGCGGCCGGCCCGAGTCGGGTGTTCTTGACCTGCTCTACCGGACCGGCCGGCAATGGGTGCTTCTGGACTTCAAAATCGACGAGCTCCGGGATGACGCTGCGGCGGAAGCGGCGACGATCAAGTACCGCGGGCAAATGGAGCGATACACTCAGGCGGCCCGCTTTCTCCTCGGTGCCGAGGTGCTCCCTCGACTCTGCTACCTCGACTACTGCAATGGGGTTCGCCTGGTAGTGCTGTAGGACGCTTGTCCTCAGGCGGCTCGATGCGCTGGCCTGAAGCGGAGAGGACTGTCGCTGAGGTGGATGCGGCGCACGCCGCGGAGGTCGCACGCCGCCCAAGCCCAGTCCTACTCCTGAAGGGCGCTGTGGCGTTTGTAGCCGGGATGGATTGAAAAGAGGTGCACTGGCGCAAGTTCGTTTCGGTACCCATGAGATCAGGGCTGGGGTCCGGGAGAAGGCGGGGCAACTAAGGTAACATGGCCAGGACAAGCTTGTTAGACAGCTGGACCGTGTGTCCACAGCTCTCGACGCCGGGAAAACGCCTCTCGAGGCTGCCTGAGATCATATGATCCGCATCCCTCTTAGCGGCTGACAAGGGCCGCTGGACCCGACGCCCGCCACTCATTTACGCTAGAAAGGAGTACCACCGTGAAGATCACCAGAAACATTGGCATGCTCTTGCTGGCCGTCTTTCTTATCGCCTGGGGCCTCGTAGAACTTGTCCCGGCTCTTCATGATCTCAACCCGATCCTGGCGATTTTGGCCATCGCAGCCGGCATTTTCATCGTGCTGGGCCGTTAGATCGGCCCCTCTGTGTCAACATGGTGTGAACCAACCAAGAAGTAGGACTTAGGGAAGAGGGCGGAGGGAGAATCCGCATGTCTCACCCACCGCCATGGAGCCCTCAGCCACGAGCAGGGACCGGCCCGGCGGCAAGGTCGTGGCCAAGCCCGAGCGGCCGTGCTTTACCGCCCGCAATAACCTCCGCATCCTTCAAGAAGCAGAGTAGTGCTCTGGTAGCCGATCACTCCATCCCACGTCGCCGCGGGTGGATGAATCGGTCGAGCCGCGGCGGCCAATAACCTGGAGGACTGTGGTTTGGGTAGGCGGTGCCGGTAAGATTGGAACCTAAGATCGCCTGGTCATGACCCCTCGTCCTGTAGGGGTGGCCTCAGACGTCAGTTCCACCCGTTCGAGGGTGCCCCTTGTGCTGCGGCACGAGGGAGCCCGGCAAGGTTTTCGCAATCGAGAACATATTCTGGCTTACCTCGCGGGTCGCCTCAAGTCAAGGTTGATTTCGATCTTACCAGGCCCAAAACGGCTTCGCCGACGAGGCGACATTCGCAGCGAGTGTCACCGGCCCCATGGCGAGGCAGATAGCTAAGACTACCCAGATAGTCGAAACCGCGGTCGATACTCAACCGGCCATGACAATCGTCGGACGGATGGCATTCTTCGCGAGGACACCTTGCGCACCAACGAGCATGTCAATAGATCTGTGATGAAGGGAACATCAGAAGCTTCTGGCCATCGAATCCGAACATCCATTTCAGTTTCCTTTTGGCAAGGTGAGGTCGTGGGAGAAAGCGCCTAACGGTGTGGCTGGCGGCAGGGGCGGGACTGGCGAGACTCCTTCTCGATTATCGTGCCATTTCTAGTGCGTCGCATACCTTCAGCGGCGGAGCCGCTGTCCGCAGGAGGCGGCGTTAGGCCGCACGAGTCACCATGCAAGATTGAGCTGGTCCTACTAGACGTTGCGCTGGCCGTCGCAGCAATAGACACTTGACGGTCCGGAGCGTACGAGTCTGTCAGTTCGTAAGCATATGCACGGCGACAACAGCCAGGATTACTCCTGCTGCCAATGTCGCCGCAACGATAATCAGCGTGGCAAGGTGCAAGCGGATCGCGGTGGACGGTTTACAGGCGGCCTGCCG
>JBEKHT010000030.1:0-29464 GCA_050012135.1 Anaerolineales bacterium
GGCGCTACCGGTCGATGCTGGCGGAGCTCTTTGCGAACGCCGGCCGTATGGGCCCTCGGCAACTGGGCTTCCTGCGCCGGGCGCTCACGCGGGTATACAAGGCACAGGGGGTGCTCACGCACGATCCGGAGGCAGCGACGGACGAGAGCTGGGGCTATGTGCGGGACAACCTGGAGGTGCAGGTCGTCGAGGAAAGCAGAGCCATCAACATAGCCCAGCCCGCCACGGACACGCGGGCCAGGGGGGACTACACCCCAGGGAAAGTGCGGATCGGGCAATCCCTGGCAGAGCTAGGACGGGCCGACCTGCAGGCGCTTGCGATCTGGCGCAGCCAGTCGGCGGACGTGACCCGTCTGGTCGAGGAGCTTCGCGGGCTGTATGAGGAGGTGGCACGGCAGAAAGACCAGAGCAGCCGGACCGCGATCGAGGGGTTGCTCCTGCGGGTGGACCAGTTTGCGGAGGGGCAGATGGCGCGGCTGTATGGCCCGGGTCCGGACACGGTCCCGATTGAGAACCTGGGTCTTTTGGGAAGCGAGGACGATCCCTGGGGGGTGGTCGTGATCGAGGGCGGCGCGGAGATGGACGAGTACCCGAAGGCCGCGCTTCTCGCGCTCCTGGCGAGCGTCCTATATTTCGACGCGGTCGCGCGGCGCCGCGAATCTCTCGCCGGGCGCCGCTTCCCGCCCATGCAGGTCTTCTTCGAGGAGGCGGCGAAGGTGCTCCGCGGTGTGTCCGGCGCGGCCTCGACGGACGCTGGTCCCGCGCTCACGGCCTCTCAGCCTGTGGCCGAGATCTTCCAAACCATGTGGCGCGAAGGGAGGAAGTACGACATCTTCCTGCACGTCATCACGCAGACGGTGAGCGAGCTTCCGGCGGGGATCCTGGCCTCGTGCAATAACGGTTTCTTCGTGCAGACCAAGAACCCGAACGACCGGGACCTGGTGATGGCGCATATTGGGCGCAGCGAGCGCGGGGTGGTGAACACCGAATACAAGCGCTACCTGGCCCGGATCCCGAAGGGATACGCGATCACGAAGCTCGGATACAGCGAGGACGTGATCGACATTGAGCCCATGCTGGTGCACCCGCTCAGGGTCCCGGGCAGTGAGCCCTCGGACGCCGAGATCCACGATCAGCTGGGCTGAAGGGCAGGGGGGAGGGGGACATGTTCGGCAGACGCAACCTGTGGATCCCAATCGTGCTGGCGGTGGGCACCGTATTCCTGGTGGTCCTGCTATTGAACGGCGTGATCCGTCCGGTGACGGTCGTCGTCGCCAAAGTCGCGATTGCGCCGGGCACGCAGCTCACCTCGGCCTTGGTGGATATTCGGTCGGTCCCCGCTCAGGCAAAGCCCGCTGATGCGTATGGCCAGGCGAGCGAGGTGATTGGGAAGATCGTCGCCGTGGGCAGGGCGCCAGGGGACTTCATCACCTCTTCGGTCCTGGGCGACCAGGCGCAGGCCGGGCTGCCTCAGGAGCTGCCCGCGGGGCACATCGCCGTGGCGGTTCATGTCGACATGGCCAGCGGTGTGGCCGGGCTTCTGCGCCCGGGGCAGACCGTCACGGTGATCGGGATCCTCTCGCCTGATGCGCTGGGCAACCTGCAAACCACCCAAACGGTTTCCGTCTCGCCGATAAGCCTCGGGCCGTCGGCCGGTCCGGGGCCGGGAGGCGGTCCAGCCATTGGGCAGGCGCCCGCAAGCGGACTAAACGCAGCGACCCCGACGCCGCAGCCGACGCCCACCCCGGAGCCGCCGGAGGCACCGCTGGCCCGCATCGCGATCGAGGGTCTGAAGGTGATCATGGTTCCGCAAAGCTTCCGCTACGAGGAGCTACCGGCCGGGAGCAGCCAGGATCAGCTCTTTGCGAGCGCTCGGACGACCCTGGCATCGCAACAGAGCAGCGTGGTCGTGCTCGACGTACCGGCGGCCCCGGTTCAGCTGCTTCCGGGCCTCGAGGTCAACCCTCCGAGCCTGCTTGCGGCGCTCGACAAGTACGGGACGATCGTCCTGGCCCTGGAGCCCGCCTCGGGGCTGAAGGGCGGGCAAGTCCTGACCCTGAACCTTGCGGATCTATACAACGCCATGAACGACAGCCGCTGAGCGGCGACAAGGGGGAAATAGGCGATGTCAGGAGAAGATCTTCCCAAGGTGGGGGTCATGCTCGCCGGGCCGGGGGCCGACGTTGTCCTCAATTCGATGCAGCCCCCGTTCCTTCTGGATGCTCGCTTCGCGGTCCGGGCCGTTGCAACGAGCTTCGAGGAGCTGCAGGTGAAACTCCCCCAGATGAGGCCAGAGGTCCTGGTGATCCAGGCGGACATGGCGCCGGGACCGGATTCGCTGATTGAGATCCTTTCCAAGATGCAGGTATGGAACGGGGTGGCGATCGTCATCCTGTGCCCAGCCTGGCGGGAGTTCCTGGGCGCGCTGGAGAAGGTCGCCACGACCGGGAAGGTGTTCCTCGACCCGGTGAACTGGGCCGAGATGGCGCACGCCGCATATGACGCGGCGATTACCCAGCGCGCCAGGCTCGCCGCCGCAGCGCCGCTGCAGCAAGCCTACTTCTCACGTGCCGCCGGCGCCATTACGGGAACGCGGGTCGTGGCTTTCCTGTCCGCTTGTTCCGGGGCGGGGCGCTCGACGGTCGCGGAGAACCTGGCCTATGAGCTGGCCGTGCGCTGCAACGCGAAAACGCTGCTGGCCTCCTTCGACCTTCCGCCTTCGGCCGTCTCTCATCTGAAGCTGCACTACGAGCCGAGCGCCCAGGCGTTCCTCGCCCGAGCGAGCGAAGGGCTCGGGGGCTGCCTGCAAATGCGGGAAGGGCTCGAAGTCCTGGTCGCCCCGGAAAACACGTCCGACTACCTCAAAGCGGCCAGGGTTTCCGAGAATGACATGAACGCCCCCAACTCGATCTACTCGCTGGTGATGGCGACCTGGACGCGAAACTGCGCCGCCATCCTGCTCGACCTCCCCGGCGAGGAGGGGGCCTGGACGCTGCAGCCGCTTTCTGCCGCGAACAGCGTGGTGCTCGTGGCGCGGCCTACGCTCGCGGATATGGCCGCGACCACGCACACCCTGCTGCTACTTCTACAGCGCCTGGCGACTAGGCTTCGAGCCCCGCGCGAGGCCATCTACCTGGTCCTCAACCAGGTGGGCGAGAAGTCGGGGATGACCCCTCACGGCTGGCACGAGAACCTGGCGCGGGCAGTTCCGTGGGCGCCGTCGGTCGCTGCAGTGATCCCCTTTGACCCCGGGGTCGTCGCCGCTCAGGACCGCCAGGTTCCCCCGGTGACATGCGTCGATGGGTTTGCCAGGGGAATCCGGATGCTGGTCAACGCGCTGTTTCCCGGCCTGGCCCTGGAGGCGGAAAAGGAGCGTCGCAGCACGGTCTTCCGCATGCCGGGGATCCGGGTGCGGATCGGGAAGGAATAGCTCATGGACGAGGAACGGGAAGCGCCGCCTGGACGAGCCGACGGTTGGCCGGCGCACGAAGCCCCGATTTCAGGCCTGCCGGAGGGTCAAGACCGGGGCGGGCTGCTGGAGATGATGGACATCCCTCAAGTGGAAATCACTGCAAGCGGGGAGGAGTCCTTGGGTATCGCCGACGAAGTTATCGACAAGATCAATCACGAGTTTGCCGCGGAAGTCCTCCGGCGTCCCTCCAAGGAAGACCGGCAGAAGGTCGCGGACCGGATCGCCGTCCTTGTCCGACAGCAGGCGCTTGCGCGGAAGCTCTCGCTGAGCGCCCATACCATCCAAACCATTTGCGCCGAGCTCGAGCGCAGGCTCCTGGGCCTGGGGTTTCTAGACCTGCTCCTGCCTCCGGCCCGGACGGACCTGACCGAGATCGCGGTCTACTCGAGCGGCCTGGTGCAAGTCATGCGCAAGGGGCAGGTGCGCTGGGAGACGGTCGATATCTCGCCGTCCGAGGCCGAGATCTGGAGGGCCCTCGACCGGATCCTGGGGCCGCAGAACAAGGTCCTCAATGAAGCCAACCCTTCCGTGAATGCCCGGCTTCCGGGCTCCGAAAGCAACCCGGGAGGCGGCCGGGTGAAGGCCCTGCATCCCGTCATCGCGCCGCCCGGCCGGAATCCGGCCGTCAACATCCGACTCTTTGAGCAGGAGCCGGTCCGCCCGGACTGGATTCTCCAGAAAGAGATGGCCTCGGCCGAGATTCTGGATTTCCTCTCGGAGGAAATCCAGAGCGGGGAGAAGATCCTGATCACCGGCGGGACACGGACGGGGAAGACGACCCTGCTTTCGGCGCTTTGCAACTATCTCCCGGAAGGCTGGCGCATTGTCAAGATCGAAGAGCCCCAGGAGATCTGGATCGACCGCCCCACCGTGCAAACCCTCGAAGCGCGCCCGGCCGCGGTCGGGACCGAGGTCAAGCCGTACACGCTGGCGGACGGGGTCGACGATGCCCTGCGGCTCAGCCCGGACTACCTGATCGTGGGGGAGGTGAGGGATGGGCGCGCGGCCCTGGCCCTCTTCCGGGCGCTCATGACCGGGCACAGCGGGAGCTGCACTTTCCATGCGGACACACCCAGGGAGGCGCTGGAGCGGCTGGCCACGGTTATGGGCGCGGATGCGGGCGTGGGGAGGGCCGATGCGATGGGCATGATTGGTTCCGCGATCGACCTGATCGTGCAGCTGGGGATCCGAGGGGAGGTCAGACGGGTGGTCTCCGTCGCCGGGGTCGCCCCCCATCCCCGGCGAGTCGAGCCGCTGCTGATTCCCCTGTTCCGCTTTCGCCCGGGCTCTTCCGCGAATGCGCCCTTCTGGGACCAGCTCCCCGGCGAACCCCAGATGCGGGTTCCGGGGGATCCACAGGCGTGGGACGCAGAGATGGCTGAGGAGAGCAACCAGTGACCCTTCTCATTGCGCTTCTCGCGGGGGCGCTCGTTTTCGTTCTCTTCTCGCCGCCCTGGGAGGGACGCAGGACTTCTGCCCGCCGGGTGGAGGCGATGTTCTCGCTTGAAACGGCCCGTCGGTTGAGCGAGATCGATCCCCGCTCGCTCGAGTACCGACTCCTAGCAGGAGGCGTCCCCTTGCGTCCGGTCACGTTTCGGCTCTGCAGTGTCGCGCTTGGGATATCGGCCTGTGCACTGGTCTGGGCCTTCCTCCCTGGCGTCCCGGCTATATCCGTGGGGGCCGCCTGTTTCTATGCGCCGCATGCATGGCTGGCAGATCGCGTTCGTGGCCGAGGGCGCGCGATCGATCGCCTGCTGCCCCTGGCGATCAGCCGGATCACGGCAGGCATCCTCATCGGCGCCTATGTCGGGGATGTCCTGGCGCAGGTTGCAAGCTCGCTGGCCTCGGAGGGGTCGAACCCGCTCTCCCCGGAGCTCGAGCTGGCCGCGAAGGAGATGCGCTCAGGGAACCGGTCTGAGGCGCTGCGGGGACTGGCGGAACGATCGCCCTCCGTTTCCCTGGGAAACCTGGCCCAGCTGCTCAATTCCTATCTGGAGGTGGGCGGGTCTTCCTATGGGGCGAGCTTGGCCGAAGCCGGAGCGCGGATGCAGGAAATCCTGGCCGCGCGGGGCCGAGCCCAGGCCAAGGCCGGCGACGCGGTCGTGACCGCCCGGGTCATACCGGCGGCGCTGCTGCTGGTGCTCTTGTATCTCTCCCGCGACCCGCTCATGCACGCTGCGATGAGCGCGCTCCCAGTGCAGATCGTCATCGGCGCGGCAATTGCGCTCATGGCGGCCGGGTACCTGGTGATGCGCTCGATGGTCTTGGAGGCGGCATGACGAGCCTGGTCGTCCTGATCGGGGTGTGCGCGGGTCTCCTGGTCGCGGTTGTGCTCCTCGAGGCCTTCCCACCCGAACTGCGCGGAAAGGCCGCCCGCGCGATCAACGAATCATTCAAACAGGCGGAAGAGCGGCCGAGCGGGGTGCGGGGAGCGGCCGCCGCGCTCGAGAAGCCCATGTCCAAATGGAGCCCCGGGTGGCTGCTCCAGCGGATGCGCCGCGACCTTTACTGGGCCCAGCTGGCCGGAGCTTGGCGCGACTGGACCCCGGCCCAGGTGCTCTCACTGCGAATTCTCGGGGCCGGCGCAGGTGGAATCCTCGGCCTGATCGTCTTTGGAGACTTCTTGCTCGGCGGGATGGCGGCCTTTCTGGGCTGGGAGGCCCCGGGCATTCTCGTCTCACGGGCCGGACGAGGACACAAGCGGCGCTTTCAGGCGGAGTTCCCGGAATACGTCCAGCTGCTCGCCGCCCAGGCTGCCTCCGGGATCTCGCTCGAGGAGGCGCTATCCCGAACGTCGGGATCGGGAGGCGCCGTTGCAAGCTGGGTCGCGGGGGTGGTCCGCGCCTCGCAGGGGCGCAGCCTGTTTGGGCAACTGCAGAAAGAGGCCCGCGAGGCGCAACTTCCGGAGCTTGTGAGCTTCGCGATCCAGCTCGAGTACGTCGCGCAAGGGGTGTCGCAGCAGGACCTGCTTGGGAAGCTCGCACGATCCATCGCGAACGAATACCTTGGCCAGGCGGAGAGCCGGGCCGAAAAGGTAGGAGCCGAGCTGGTCGTGCCCATGGTCGTCTTCTACTTCCTCCCCTTTGTGCTAACCATTCTTGCGATCATCGGCTGGCCGATCCTGGAGAGCCTGGGAGGGTCGTAGGAGGGCAAGGGAAACCGCGGGGGACGAGATCCGATGGAAGGAAAGGGGGAGAGTGAAGCGTTCAGGAAGATGCTCAGCTAGCGAGGTTGCATGGATGCATGCTATAGCGAAGTCTCGATATCGGGCGCAACTTCGGCTTCATCCTTGGCCGACAGGGTTGCGGCCGAGCTGGCCTGCCCATGCACGCTGCAGGCCTGGCTGGCGGATGCAACTTCCGCGCAGCAACCTGGAAGGGTAGGGATGGATCTTGTGTTCGGCGTTGACCCCCGGAGGCCTTGCGAGCCCCAGGGATCGACCGGGGATCACGTGGGGTGATCCTCGCAGGATAGGCCGGCAGACTCGGGTCGAGTGAGGGCGACCGGGCGCAGAAAGGGGGATCATGAAGGCATCAGTCGGTCGATCGGTTCGGGCGCTGCTGGCCTGCGCGATAGCCCTGCTGGCGGGAGGGATCCTCGTCCGCCAGCAGGCTGCCTGCGAGGGTTGCCAGCCGGGCAACTTCACCTATGACAATCCGGTCGGCTGCGACGCGAGCTGCCACGTGATCTATTCCGGGAAGCTGACCGGGACGTGCAACTCGAGCTGCGAGGCAAGCATCCTGCAGGGGAGGTGCGTGGGAACCAAAGGAAGCTGCACCTTCCATCGCGACTGGGTAGACAAGAGCTGCGGCGCGCCGCCCGAACCGCCTCCGGCCCCAAGCAACACAGCAGCTCCTATCCCGACGAATACAAACACCGCTCAGCCTCCGCCAGCCCCGACGGGTACAGCCGAGGTGACGTCGACTCCTGCTCCGACCAGCACAGCGCTCCTGCCTCCGACCTCCACGCCCGCTGCGACGGACACCGTGCTCCCAAGTCCGACATCCCTGCCCCCCTCAACGGATACCGCGTTGCCCATTCCGAGTTCCACACCTCCCCCGACTGACTCTCCCCTGCCGAGCCCAACTCCCACGGACACTCCCCAACCCGCGCCCACGTCCACGAATACCCCGGTACCTACGCCGACGCCTCGCCCGCCTGAATTGACCAGCGAGGTCTCCTGCAGCGTTCCGGGCGATGGGGGTTGGTGCCGAGGTGGAGCGACCTTGCATCTTCAGGCGAGCGACCCGCAAGGACTTGGCGTCGTCATCCATGGTGATCTGAACGGGAATCCGTTCCAATGCGGACCGACATGCGTGCTCGATCTTCCGGAGGGGCAGGGGACGGCAAGCTTCGAGGCCGTGTCGGATAGCGGGAAGACGGCATCGGGGAGCGCGAGCTGGAAGCAGGACAGCACCCCCCCTGAGCTCGCGGCTCAACTTGAAGGAGGGACCGCGGGCAAGAACGGGTGGTACACCTCGGGCCCCGTTGATCTGGAGTGCACGGCGAGCGACGCGATCTCGGGCGTTGCCTCCGTCGAGTATCGGCTGGATGGAGGGGCATGGGGAAGCGCGGCGAGCGCTGCTGCGGACGGCACACATGCGCTCGAGTGCCGCGCCAGGGACAACGCGGGAAACATATCGCAGGCCGGGGACCAGGTCAGCATCGACAGCGGGAGCCCCACGACCCACATTGTGCTTGCAGATGGCGCGTGGCTTGCGGGGCATACCACCGTTCGAGGCAGTACAAAGGATGCGGTTTCAGGGTTGGCGGATGTGCAGGTTGCCCTCGATGGTGGGTTCTCCTGGATCTCGCTGGGGAAGGAGGGCAATTGGGTATACAGCTGGGATACGAGGACGGTATCCGACGGCGGGCACACCTTCTCCGCCAGGGGCGAGGACAACGCTGGCAATCTGGAAAGCCCGCAGGTGGTCAACGTGCGGGTCGACAACACGCCGCCGGTCGTATCCCTGGCTCCATCCTGGCGTTTGGGTGAGGGAGGTAAGTTCGCGGCCCAGGATTCCGGAAGCGGGATCGGTAGCGTGCGCGTCGTCTTCTCAGGGAACGGGATTCCGCCGCGCATGCTGGCCTTCAGCGCACCTCCCCCGGAGATCACATGGGATGGAATCGACGGGAGCGGGGCGCACGTCGGGTGCGGGGCTTATCTTGCGAGCGTGACGGTCTGCGATCTGGTGGGCAACTGCGCCTCTGCCCAGGGGCAGGTCCTCAATCCGGCGCCTCCGCGGCCCAAGCCGACCTGGCCTTGGCCAACGCGCACGTCCACAAGCACGCCCACGCCTACACCCACACTTACTCCCAGACCGAGCCCAAGCCCACGACCCGTGTTTTCCGAGACCCCGCGTCCGGCACTTTCCGTGGGAGCGAGCATTCCCGTGCCCGCCCCGCCAGTGCCACTCCCGGCCGAAGAGCCTCGGCCCTGGGTGATCTGGCCCTTCATCGGGTTGCTGGGACTCGTGGTGGGAGTAGGGAGCACGTTCGCGATCGACCAGCGCACTGGCGAATGGCGCGCGATGCGCACAAACTTTCGCAGATTTCTTGAGAGCCAGCCGGGGGCCGAAGCCGATCCCGGCCAAGGGGGGAAGGAATGAACATGCTTGAGATCTGGCTTGCCGTATCCATCCTCGCGGGCGTCGTACTGTTCAGCCTCTTCATCGCGCTGGGGAACGAGCGCCAGCGGCGCGAACTCGAGTTGTTGCGGAAGGAGGCGCAGGCCTGGGCGCTGCGGGACCTGGCGATCAAGCGCTCGCGCCTGGCGGCTCAGATCCAGGTGGGAGAGCCGTGTGCCTGGCTGAATAAGGTCGCGGCAGGCGTTCTGCGTGAGGACCCAGGCCTGGAAAGCGTGCAAAGTACCGAGGACCCGGAAGCGATCCTGGCACGAGGAGGCAACGGGCGCCATTTTGCGTTTTCACCACTCGACCCGTCGGCGCTGCGAAAGAGGTCGGGAAACGGCTCGGGTCCGCGGAGAGGCTTTGCGCGGCGGCTCGCGGAAATGGCGCGCGGGGTCCATCCTGTTCAGGCCGAACTTCGGCGGGCCAGGGCAGTCGAACTGACGGCGCTCGAAGCGGGGACCTTCTTCGACCTCGAGGCCCAGAAAGTCTGGCAAATGGTGACCGGAAAGCGGTCGGTCTCTGACCGCTGGTGGCTCTACGTGGGCGGATAGGCCTGGCCGAGGAATGGGACACGGGGCAAAGGCGGGAATGCGATGAGTGATTTGTGGCTCCCCTATCTGGGGACGACCCTGGTCGTGTTGTGGCTGGCAGCCTGTGCGGCCTCCGACCTGCGGTCCCGGGCCGTCCCGTGGCTGCTCACGGTCCCGCCTCTCTACGCGACCATGATCTGCAGCGCCGTGCACGGGGCGTGGCGGGCACCGCTTCTTGTATTCCTGCTGATCTCCGTTGCGATCCTTCCAAGGCGCTGGTTTGTCGCCCTCTGTCTTCTCCTCGCCTTGCTGCTATCTATATCGGCGCCCGCGGGCCAGATTTGGGTGCTTGCCGCGGTGGTTTGGATCTGGCTGATGTGGAAATTCGCCCTCATGGGCGGCGCCGACGTGAGGATCATGCTGGTTGTAGTGATGGTGATGGGAAATGCGTCAGTGATCGTGCCAATCACGCTTGCCGGAGGGGCCTTGGGCGTTCTTGGCGCGCTGCGCAAGAAGACGGCAGTTCCGTATGTCCTTGCCATCGGGTTGGGAACGCTGGCGTACATGGCAAGCTCCTGGATGCAAGAAGAGGGGGTCACGATGAAAAGGTTTCTCTTGGACAGTTGGGCACTGGAGTCGACGGAAGTGGCGCTCTTGATAGCGGCTGTAGTGCTGGTAGCCTATGCCGCCTACACGGTCCTCGGCCAGCGGATTGCCGCGGTCGTCATGGACATCGCGGGGAAGTTCTAGGCGAAGCCGATCCGCTGCAGATGCCGGGCCCCGGGTGGGGGGCCTGGCAGGGTCAGTACGATCGCGAGGTGCCGGAATGCCAGGCCGTTTCCTGAGATCGAACCGCGGGATTGAAACGCTCGAGGCGGCCATCACCACGCCGATCGCGCTTCTTGTGATGATAGCCGCGGTCAACCTGGGCATGGCCGTGTTCGGCCAGCAAGCTGTCCAGGCCGCGGCGAGGGAGGGGGCACGCATGGGCAGCGTCGCCCAGGAATGTGCCGCGTGCTACGCCGTGAGCGCTGCCCAAAGCGCGATCGAAGCCACCCCGATCGTGGAGAGCCCAGAGGTGATGGTCCTTGCGCCGGGGGGCACAGCGGGCAGCATCCTACGCATCCGCGTCAGCGCCCAAATCCCCAACTTCATGGGTCCACTCGGCGCCCTCTTCCCGGGGCTCCCGGCCGGACCCTTCACCGTCTCGGCCGAGGCAACCTTCAGGCAGGAGGGGTGGTAGGCGAAGGTAGTCATGAGGCGATTGCCCGGGTATTCCATGACCTTCTGGGCGATATTCATCGCCCTGGTTCTGCTCCCGCTTCTCGCGCTGGCAATCGAAGTCGGGAGGTACTCGTTTGCCAGGGCGGAAGTCGGCCAAGCAGCAGACGCAGCGGCGCTTGCCGCCGCGATCGAGATCAATCGCCCGGTTTTCCAGGACACAGGCCAGCTAGTCGTGACCGGGCAAGCGTGGGCCGAGGCGCAAGCCTACGCCAGCTGGAACACGCAGTACCTCTCGGCTCAGGGGATCCACGCGATGGTGACCGGGATCAGTGTGGACAACACAGATCACACGGTGGAGGTTTTCGTGTCAGCCAACCTGGACCGCTTGTTCCCCTCCGTCGTCCCTGACATTGTCGTCTCGGAGGCAGGGCTGGCGCGGATAAGGGCGCAGACGTGGATGAGGTAACTAGACCTGCCACCGCGGGTATCGGTACCGGACGGACTAATGATCGAAACGGGCATCAGACCCGCCGTTGCCGGGTTATCCAGCTAGACCTGATCCGTCCTTGGGGCAGAACGCCCCTACCACGCGGTCATGGGGAATCACTGAAGGCCGACTCCTTCTGGGGATGGAGGTTCCCCAAAAAGAGCGGGGAGGTCAGGCAAGTAAGCGTGGTCTGCGAACCTCGTCCCTAGCAAAGCCACAACCATGTCCCTGCAACCGACTTGCTAGCGGGCGAGGTTGGGCGGCGAGGTTGGCATTTGTTCGAGGGTCATCCGGGAGGCGTGAGCTCAATTGAAGGTCCATCGTTGTTCACGGACGAGATGATATGGCTCCAGGTCTGCTCCATCCAAGCGTCAAGCGCCTTATGGTGGAAGTTCTGCGGCAGCTGCGATCATGGTAGTTCTGAAGCACCGGTAATGACTTTGAACGGCACTTTCAGCGCGCCGCTAAAGTGTCGTTCCCCACATTGAATCTTGCGGCGTTCGTCGGGGCGCAAACTGGTTTGCCAGTCCTTGTCCTTGGTTTCGCGTACAAGGTATAGCAGCGGCTTACCAGCAGGCTGCCCGTGCTCATCTCTGACTTCCATGACGACGGCCCAATCGGGGTTGTACTCGCCAACCGGCGTCGGGACGGTGAACCAGGCCGGCAGTTTGACGTACAGCTTCACATCCTCGCGCCGCTCCAGGCCTTCCACAAAAGCCTTCTCGACCTCGGAATCGTAAACCACATTGTCATAGACCGAGTGCTCGGCTGGCACCAGGTTGTCGGACCAGCCGGGGATGTCTTCGAACTGGGTCATCTCGTACCACTGGTTGATCTTCTCGTACTGGATGCCGTTCACCAGCTGGTCGGTCAGTTTGGCCTTGATGATGCGGGCAGCAACGGTGGCATACTCGAATGGATTCTTGAGCGCGGCCGCCTGGATTTGGGGGCTGGCCTGCTTGAAGATTTCCAGCAAGGTACGACGCGTCAGGCGGACCGGCGGCGAGGTGCGCTCCAGCAGGGCAGACAGAACCTCGACCAGGTTCGGGAAGGGCTGCACCTCTGTTGTATATGGGGCGGCATGTTCGGACACCTGGACCGCTACGAAGGCCTCCCCCTCGGTCTCCACTTTCGCCTTGCGGATTTCCACGTGCGGTGGGCGGATCTCGGCCCGGTTCAACTCTTCGACCACGTCTGCAATCAATTGGGGCGCGTCGATGCGCACGGCGTAGCGGGTCTTATGCTTGATGCGTTCCCACAGTTCCTCAAATTCCGGTCTGAGCAGGTATTCTTTGCGCAGGCGAGCCAAGCCGCGCGCTCGGGCGTTGGCCAGCCGCGGCGGCAACTCACGGCCGAACTCGGTTTCAATTTCCGTCTGGTACTGGCTGACGTAGTGCTCGTAGCTCTCGTTGGCGACCACCGTCAACACATTGACGTGCTCGTCGCGCACCCGGTCGCCGTCCTGGTTCACGGGCAGGCGCACGCCGCGGCCGATCTCCTGGCGCTTCTTGACTTCGGAGGTCGTCTGGTTGAGGGTGCAGATCTGGAAGACATTGGGATTGTCCCAGCCCTCGCGCAAAGCGGAATGGGAGAAGATGAAGCAGGTCGGCTCGTCGAACGAGAGCAGGCGTTCCTTGTCTTTCATGATCAGGTCGTAGGCCTCGCGGTCACCCTCGGATTCACCGGTCTTGCTGTCTTCGTATATGGGCTGGCCTTCCTTTGTCCGCCGGGCGGCGAAGTAGGCGGCCTGGACGCTTTCGGGGGGCACGTCCTTCCAGTCGGGGAAGGTCAACCGCAGGTCCAGGAAGGCGCGTTCGAACAGGCGGCGGATCAGGCCATCGGCCGGGGCATAGTTGTCCACGCGGTCGATGAAGAACAGCGAGAGAACCTTGATGCCGCGTTCGCGCAGACGAGCCTGCTTGCGGAAGTGTTCGCCCAGGGTGTAGCGGATCTGCGAGTCGAAGATGGCTTCCTTGTCTGCGCCGCGTGACTCACCCAGAGTGAGCGTCGTGCGATTCGTGAACAACACGCTCCCGGCACCAGCGTCCATCTCTTCGATTACAAAGGCGGCATACTCGGGGCGGTTGGCTTGGGCTTCCAACGATTCGCCTGGGCGGACGGTCACGACCTTTTCCTTGACCGTCCCGTCTTTCATCAGCTTGTGGACAGCAATCCGGGCGGTGAGGGTCTTCTTCTCGCTGCGCACTTCGTCGAGGCGCAGGAAGACCCGGTTCTCGTCGGCTTCCTTTTCGACGCCAGCCACTTCGATGCGCTTGACCAGCCCCTGGCGGTAGGCCTCGTAGGGCGTCAGCCGGTAGACCAGGTTGTAGGGGTTGCGGTGGGTGGCTGAGTAGCGCAGGGCAAAGACGGGGTCGAGGGCAGCCAACGCCCCAATGCGCAGCTCGCTCTCCATGTTCTGCGGTTCGTCCAGGATCAGGACGGGCCGCGCCGCCTGCACAAGGTGAATGGGCATTTCCCCTTGCAGCCGGTCGGTGGTCTGGCGGATGATATTGGAGGCCTTGTTGAACGAGTCGATGGTCAACACCATGAACTCGACCCCGTCCGAGCGGGCGAACTGGCGCACCTGGCTCAGGTTGGCCGAGTCGTAGACATAGTAGCGGCAGGGGACGTTGTCGTACAGACCGCGCAGGTGGGTTTCGGTGATCTGCAGGGTCTTGAGCACGCCTTCACGGATGGCAACCGAGGGCACGACCACGATGAACTTGCGCAGCCCGTAGCGGTGGTACAGTTCGAGAGCGGTGCGCAGGTAAACGTAAGTCTTGCCGGTGCCGGTTTCCATCTCGACCGAGAAGTTGGCGAAGCGAACTGACCTGCGGCCTGCCGCGGTCTCGATCTCGGATTCGATCACCTGCAGTCCGTCATCCTGTGGCAGCCCGTTGGCTTTCTGGACCTGGCGCAGGTTGTGCGTTAAATCGGCTTCGTCCAGATCGAGGCGGTTGGCAATAGCAGCCAGGTTCGCGCCGAGCGACAGGTATAGTTCGTTCTCCAGCCGCGGCTGGCCTTCGAGCAGGCCGGCAACCGCCTCGATGGCCTGTAACTGGAATCCCTGGTTGGCGTCGAATTTGAACTGCATAGTGACTTAGATTGTCTTTAGCCTGCACTGTAACGCAAGATTGGCGGCGGCTTCATCATCGAGTGCGGAATCGCGACAGATGAGCAGGTCGTCCTTTTTCAAATCGAGGGGACGCAGGTCCTTCAAGGCAATCTTCCCTGCCAAGGTGAGGTAAAAGGACTGGCCCTTGTCGGGATCGGTGACGCTCTGAACGCCCTTGACTGCCGTTTGCTCAACCTGTACGTTCAGGCCATATCCCTCTTTCAATGCCACTTCATAGAGCACGTTTTCCGGCTGCCAGCCCTCCACGAGCGGATTTTCGAACATCTCGGCCTGGCGGGCGAAGGCGTCAGCATCCGGCTGTGCGTCATCCCACTGTCGGTAATTTGATCGGGCCAGCTTGAAGACCTTGAAGCCCAAGTCTTCGGGTTTGTCGAGCGCCAATTGACGTTCCCGGTCTTTCTTCATGCGGGTTACGACTCGACGGATGCGCTCCTTGCCAATTTCGGCAATCGTAGGGAATTGTTTATTGCCGGTGGGTTCGGGCAACTGCACCATGATGAAACGCCGGCTACCGCCATCCTCGCGGTTGAGTTCCAGCGTGGCATGAGCTGTGGAGCAGGAGCCGGCGAAGAAGTCAAGAATAATATCTTCGTTATCGGGTTCAGTGGCTATTTGTAAAATGGGTTTCATTAGTCCTGTTGGCTTTGGAAAAGGAAATATCTGTGCATCTCCAAAGAGATCAATTATTTCATTCGTACCATGCTGGGTATATACATCGTCGATTATTGAGAATGCTTTGCTTTGTCGTTCTACTCCATTTTCGTCCTTGAGATATTGTTTTGTGAGGACTGTCCATCCTTCATTACCCTTCATGAATTCAAGCTCGCTACTTGCACGAGCTTTCAAAGCTCGATCTTTTGACCAAAGCCACTGTCTTTTGGGCCATACCTCAGTTCCATCAGGCGCGGGTATAGGGAAGACTAAGTTCTTCCGTTCCCCCATGCTTTTAGTGGCTTCTAATGGGTGCGTTCGGTAAGGACCGCGGATTGGATACTTGTCGTCTTTGTACTTGTAATACCTTTCAATCGACTCTGGATCGAGGGGAACAAAAATGTTACTCAAAGCTTCCTTGTTCTTAGCATAGAAAACGATGTATTCGTGGACACTTACAAGATATTTCTCCTTTGCACCACCGCCATATCGTTTTTTCCAGATTATCGTATCAACAAAATTCTCTTCCCCGAAGGTTTCGTTAAGCAATAGCCGCAAATCGAATACCTCTTTATCATCAATACTCACCATAATTACGCCATCGTCGCGCAGCAACTGGCGGGCCAGGAACAGGCGCGGGTACATCATCGAAAGCCAGGCCGAGTGGTAACGCCCGCCGGTCTCAGGGTTGCTGGTCAGCAGGTTGCCGGCGGAATCTTGCTGGCCGGTGAGCTGGAGGTAGGTTGCCAGCGGGTCGGCGTAGTCATCGGGGTAGATGAAGTCATGGCCGGTGTTGTACGGCGGGTCGATGTAGATCATCTTCACCCGCCCGAAGTACGACTTGTACAGCAACTTGAGCACCTCGAGGTTCTCGCCCTCGATAAAGACGTGGCCGGTGTGTTCGAAGTCGATGGACTCTTCGCGGCAGGGGACGAGAGCGGCGCGGTTGGGTGTCTGCAAAAGGCGGATGGCATCGCGCTTGCCGGCCCAGGTGAAGGCGTAGCGCTCCGGGCGCTCGTCGATCTCGCCGCCCAGCAGCCCGCGCAGCTTATCGAAATCGACTTTGCCATCGCTGAACGCCTCAGGGTACAGGTCTCGCAACCCCGCCATACGTTCCGCACCGGGCATTTCCGGACTTCGCTCTACCTTCACGTGCTTGGTATTCTTCTTCATTGGTAGCATCCCTAGTCCTGCGATCTGAGCCGGGCAAGTACCCCGCCAACAGCACCCTCAACCGTCTCGTCACCAATTACCATCCCCGCCAGTACTCGCACCAACTGAGGGCTTAACCGTCACACCGCGCGCTCCGTTGTATCTTGTCAGGGAAAGTGCGTCAAAAAGTGGGTCAGAGTCAATAGACACTTCCTCGGCCTGATCGGATCAGACCGGGGCAGGTTGTAAGGTCTGCGGGTGGTGCAGGCGTCGCCCTTCTAGCGTCCTCTATTTGATCTCTTCTCGCGTCAGCACCGCTCTGCCTCTGGCGAAGTATACGCCCGCTGGCGTCAGACAAGCGAGTGACTCATGACGCCGCTGGTGATTGTAGCCTGCACTGGGGCAGGCTATGGAAGTTGACGAACCGCGCCACCTCCCACTGCAGCGGCCAAGGGGCCGAAGCAGATGACCAACTCGACAAGTTTGTTCAGCGAGCGGCGGTAGCACTAGATCTTGCCCAGGGTCATCGGGCGCTTAAGGATGCGAACGCCAATTCTACTTGCGGGACGGGTCACGAATTCCAGAGGCCAAGGAAACAACCAATATGGCTCCTCGGCCATCTGCGCGATCAAGGCGATGGTTTCGGAGGCTACTTTGGGTCGCCCCGCCTAGTTGTGGTCGCCGTGTCGCAGCGGACCTGGAAGGCTTATCACGAGAGGAGTTGCGCCTCGTTCAATGAACCAAGTCGCTTGGTTTAGCAGAGGGTCAAGGTACTTGGTTTCTAGATCCTTGGCGTCGACTTCGTCAAGTTCTGTGATCTTGCCGTCTTTGAGGCCGAGCCCATTTAAAGATGGCCCCATATCGAGACCCGCACCCGCCGTAACGATGACGCGGTCGTGGAAAAGACTCTCAAATCTTGATGGGACAGCGATGAGTTGAATCGGTGGCATGGGACGAGCGGATACCTGGTTCCATTCCCGGACGAGAAGAGCGGAAAGGGCCTCGTTCTTGGTTCTCGGGTCGAAGTTGGTGTCAGTCGTGACTATGAGGACCTTGCACTCAGTTGGTACGCCCTTCAGGAAGAGCATGTCCGAGGGGCGGAAGTATGGGTCGCAGACCTTGACGTACTGTTTTCCATGCTGAGCTATCCAGTCCTGCAGCCACTGAACCGCTCGTTCTCTTTCGCCTGCTCTGAACACGTTTACTCTTGATGCCAGACCTGGGTAGCTGGTCAGCAGAGGCCTGGGAACGCCCTCTGTTTGAGCTTGGGACATTGCGTGAGTGAGGGACGACGTCAGGCGCATCATGTCCAGAAGGCTGTCAAAGACTGGGTCAGCAGTGCTTCCACGCTTCAAGGACTCGATCACCCAGTGCGAGGCATCCCTGAATGCCGCCATGTGCGTCGACGCTGCTCTAAGTAACCATTCCTGCATGACAGAGGGATGATGAATAAGCCCGCCGCCGTTCACGATTTCTCGGAGCAATTTCTGAGAGGCGGCGGTGATGAGCCAGACATCGGGAAAGGGCGACTCGGAAAGCTGGTGCAAGTCAGCTGGGTTGCCTGCGAGCCTCGCAATCCCGAGGGAGACCTCAGCGCTGCCGGAGGGGAACCCCTCAAGCCGTGAGTCAAGCCGTGATGTCAGCTCGGCTGCGAAGTCGGGATCAACGCGGTATGCTGTCTGCACGAGGAGCCCGATCCGTGATCGCCGATCGAGGTCCTCAAATTGATCGGTGAGTTCAAGCACTTCTTCAAGTGTTTCGCGGGCTTTTGAATTCATCCCGGCTGCAGACCAAACTTGAGCTATCGTCTGTAGTCTGTCTGCCCTATCCTCGATGGATGGCAGATGTGCACAGAGTTGCGCAGCGTTCTCAAGGAGGATTTCAGCGCGTTCGGGGTCATAAGAGAACATCGCCTCGGCGATTATTGCATATACAAAGACTCTGTCAGCTGAGTTCGCAAGGGAATCAGCCTCAGAAACAATTGAATCCCAGCCATGGCGAAGTTCAGCCTTCGACAACGCTGCGGCTGCTTTTGCCTTTGTCGTTGCCTTACATCTTAAGCGGTGCGCCTGTGCACATGCGATGATCTTAAATCCGGCGTGAGTGATGTTCTCGGTGTCAGGCAAGTGCTCGCTGGATAGGTCATCGAGTCTTCGTGCGATCTCGAGGGCTTGAGTAAGGTCAACGGACGAGCCCAGAGAGGTTTCGGAAACACGAGACACTGCCAAGATTGCATCATAGAGCAGAGAATCCCATGAAATGTTCGATGCCGCATCAATGGCGGCCAAGATCCAGGGAAATGGAGCCGATAGTCTCAGCTCGTCTGCTCGGATGTCGTCAGTGAGAAGTCTTCGCGTCAGATGCCAAATCGCTGTCCGATTCCAGGCTAAATCGCGAGAGTGCTGGCCTAGTTGGGAAAGAGTATCTGCGGCGAGTTTCGGGTCGAACTCATGTAGTACGGGGCTGCAGTCAACAAGGGCAGATTCGCCCTCAGCGCTTCCAATGAGAGGATGGATCCTCGGATCTACGAGTGTGCGGATGACCCGCTCCGCGTATGGCGAGTAACCTGCAGCGTAGGATGCTGCGGCCAGTTCGCAAAGCAACCTAACTTGCATGCTGGGAGAAGGGAGCGCCTCAATAGTGCGCTCTATTTCTTCGAGTTGATCTTTGCGGTTTATGAGGATTTCGGTGTCGATAGTCCGTATTGCGAGGCGGATGACCTCGACGAGGGACCAGCCCAAGATGCTCGAAGCAATCACTCCCTCAGGAGTACGTCCCATGGCAAGGATCTCGTCAAGAAGTTCTTCTAATAGAGACGGGTCGATCCGGTGAAGCCGTCGGACTAAGTCATAGCCGCTGCTAATCCGGACGCGCAAATCAGAGATGTGGCGCCAACTTTCAACAGCATCTTGTGCGGCTCGGGTGGCAATGTCCGGGCAGCCATCAAACACTAAGCTAGCGAGTAGGGCGAGGCATTGTGACCTTCGGTGGGGGTCCCTACCCTCGGATGCTCTAGAGAGGAGGAGTTGAGCATTCTCGATGCATATCTTGGGCGATCGGTCATCCAGGTCCTCCAAGGCTGAAAGCAAAAGGGACTGTTGGTCTTCGGGATCGGCGAGGTCAATTGCGAGGTCTAAGATCTCCGCAAACCCTGCGCATCCGCCGTGAAGAAGAATTGAAGAGAGCAAAAGGGAGGCGGCTTTGGCTCGCCTCGAATAGAGGTTCAGTCTGCTAGCAAGGCGAAGAGCTTCGAATGGATCAACTTCGGCGAGGGTACGTATAACACCTCGGGTTACAGCAAGGTGGTCACCGGAATCCGCCAATAGACTATTCAAGGTGAGATCAAGATGGTTCTGGATTTCGCTATGGAGTGACAAGTTCTCCGGATCCACACGGCACGCCGAGGCCAGAAGTCTTGCAAGGCAATAGGCCTTTGTGTCCAGATCGAGGATTTCGTCGAGGACCATCTTGTACGTGGCAGCGAAGCGACAAATTGCGTCCTGGATGTCAATATCGCAAAGGGCCTCAGCCGAGGCGAGAAGAATCCTGATGTACTCTTCCTTAGGGTATTTCAAACTCGTGATACTGGGAATGTCCAACCTTTGAACGATATGTTGCCGATCGGCAGGGGTAAGGTTATGAAGGAGCAGGGCGATCTCCCGGATGTTGCGGAGTGGTATGACAAACTGGCTGTCAGCAATAATAGTGTCGAGCCACTGATTCAACCCGCGTTGAAGATCCGGGGACGACTGGTTGATTACGCACCAGCGCCTGAGAAGGTATTCCTTTGCTTTTGTTGACTGAATGGACTTTAGTTCGTCGATGAGTCTGTCCATGGGAAGGTCGGACATCCACCGAGAGTGGGCTTTAACTACGTTCGCCAATTCGGGATCGGTGATGCGCGAAACCAGCTGGTCGTTGGGCCCGAGCGGTGACGTAAGGACTGCAGCAGTCAACGCAACGTCAATGATGCTTCGTTTGTCGCTCTCCTTGATTTGCTTCTCGAGGAGGGCTATTGCGAGGTCAGGATAGAGCGGAAAAAGTTCGGTCGCGACTTGAATTGCCAGATCTGTGTCGATCTCGTCAATTTGAAGTTCATCAACTAGGTCCTTCAGTTCCTCTTTGGCACGGGAGGGGATGTGCTCTCCTTCCCCCTCCATGCTGACGTAACATCTTGCGAGAAGCCTTATGCGAGTTGGTGAGTCCGCGGCGGCGTAGGCTCTTCGCAGTGCTTCTTGTGTTCTTCCAACTGCCAGGAGTGCGTCAATCTGGTGGACGTCAATTGGCTCTGAGGCGAGCTGGCGGCCGAGGGACAGCGCCAGTCCCCACTTAATGAGGGAGTTTGTGTCTCCATTCTGCTTCGCCATTTCGCATGCGACTGTAAGGCGTCTGCATATTGCGGGGAGCCTGCCTTCGTCGCGGATCGCCTGAACAAGCTTTTGTGGGGCGAGAAGGGAAGTGATTCCCTCGTAATCTCCCGAATCGCGGTACAGAAGCGACAAGATGTCCTCGTGCTGGCTGCCACACTCCTTTAGTGCATCAATAACCTGGCCTCTTAGGTTAGGGATGTGAGAGGAACTCCTTCTCTCAGCCACTGAATGAAAGAATTGGTTGGTATAGCGGATGTTCCCGGTCCTGGGGTCGTGTTCCACCAGACCGGTGCCCAGGAGGGATGCGACCAAATGGTCTTCCTCGATCGATGCAATCCTAGCTAGAATGCTCGGTGGCAAAGGGACTTGACTGCATGCGAGGCACTCGAGGGCGATCTTTGTCTCAGGGGACGACGTCTCAACGATTCTAGCCCAGTCGTGACCCACGAGATCTCCGAGTTCGCTCGGAAGGTTGTCTATGTTAATAGCGTCGTCTGGCATCCTGCTGACGAGTCTCTTGATCAGTTTCAGGTGGCCCACAATCCCAGCTGCTTTCTCGTGAATTCGAAGCACTGCCTCTCGAGGAAGTGGCGTGTCACTGAAGAATTGGGTAGTTTCCTGGAGGCTAAGCGGAATAGGTTTCAGTCTGTGTGCCGATAGATTCTGCGGCACGGTCGGGAGCGCATCAGTCCTGCAACTGGCGAGCAGGTAAGGACTCACTGAGCCCGTCCTGAGCGGGAGGAGATCGATAATACGCTGACCTCGTATCCCAGTGGAGGCCCATTCCAAGCCATCGACCACGAAGTAGTATGTCCGACCTAAGTGTCTTGCATCCTGCGTTAGCTGGATTGCGAGTGTTTGTGCGAGGCCAAGAAGGGCCTCAGTCGTCATGGATGTGGTTGGTCTTGCTTTGCCCAAAGCAAGTGAGATTTGTGTACAGATGGAAAAGAGGAATCCCTGGAGCAACTGCGAAAGGGGATCTGAGGTTATGAAGTAGGAAATCGCGGTTGCTGAATGGCTTCGGGCAAACTGAGCGAGAATGTTTGTCTTGCCTGTAAGAGGACCGCCGTCGAGAATGAGAACGCGGCAATCTTCCCCGAAGGAAGACTCGATGTGTCGCACAAAGGCGTCTCTCGAGATCTCATCTGCGGGACGGAGAGGAAAACCAACACATTCGGATGTGAGATCAAGTGGGGGAGAATCCATGGGATTACCCTTTCTGATAATAGGAGGCGTCCCTGAGTGTGCGGCGGTAGGTCATCTACAAGCTTGGCGGACAATGTTTACTGCTGCCCTCACAGGCATAGGCTGAATCCGATTCGATTTCCAGTGTTGTTCGAGGCTTCCACGAGCCACGTAGTCCATCGTGAAGTAGCCAAGAACCCCTTGGGGAATCTCCAACACTTTGGCATCGAATACACGGACGATGTTTGGATGGCCAATCTGAGAGAGAATGACCGCTTCTTGCGGGAGGTCATCGATCTCGGCCATTGTCATGTCTCGGGCTTTGAAGACCTTCGTGGCGTGGCGGCCGAGAAGGGGCTGACGCACTTGATATACCTCGGCAAATGTGCCTTCGCCTAAGAATCGCTCTACTCGGCACGGATTCCCAACGGTTTGATCGTCCGTGATTAGCGCCATTGGCCACAGGGTCGCGTGAGAAGAGAACAAAGGTTAGGCTGTTGCTGTTGGTTGATGAGACGCCTATAGATATCGGGGTTCGCCGGACATGGGATGATTGTCCAAACACTTCATTTGCTTTCCTCATCTCAGGACCAAGGCTCCAATTTGGACCGATCCCTGATCCACTCGTCTACGAGTTCCTTTTGAAATCGCCATGCTCTGCCCACTTGGAATGGAGGGATCAACCGTTCCCTCGCCATTCGGTAGATCTTGGCTGAGCTAAGTTGAAGATACTCTGCCAGCTGACCTGCCGCCATGATTTCGGAACGGGCCAGTCTAGAACCATGAGTATGGTCCATAGCACCTCCCAGTAAACAGGTCTCCGCGTGCTGCCTGGTAGAGGACCGACACGGTAAGGCGTCCGAGCACCCCACGCCGGGGAGCAAGTCCGGAAGGCTTGAGATACGCTGCCTCCAGGCTGATCCACGATAGAGCGCAGGAGCAAGATTCCTCCGTCTTGGTTATCGAAGGCGAGTATTCAGATTGTCACCAGAGTACAACAGGATACCTTCCAGCCCCATGGAATATCCAGAATGTCACGGGAATGCAAGGGAATAGACACATGGGGGTCGTTTATGTTGCCCATAGAAAACCCGAACGCCTTTCCTGAGGCGGCCTCACGGTGGGAGGTATGTAGGGCTCTGTGGCGCGTGAGGTCGAGCGTTGCCGCGAGAAGGACTGAACCGCGAGAGGGGCAGGCTGATGTGGAAAATGGCTTGTTCCAGAGAGAACAATGTGGAGCGGATCAGTCGGATGGATGGCTTGACAAAGGAAGACATGGGGATTGACCTCTTGATGGACTATCAGAATCCATTAAGGAAGTACGTTGCGCGTGCGATCCAAGTCCATTGTCGGACGTATGGGGTTCATGGGCGGGATAGGATGCGAAACAAGAGGTGGTACTGCCGCAGCGGCGGGTGAACTTGGAGAGTTGGCTGAAATGGGCCGGGGTCTGGCTGTCGCACGAGGCGAGTTGATAACGGCAAGTTGCCGGTTACAGTGCACTTAGCTGAAGCATCACAAGTGCGTCGACGGGATTGGTCCCCTTGGGCAAAATGTACTCCTTCTGAAGGCAAGTGACGTCTAGATATGCAAGCGGCGCCGAATCCCAGCTCCGGCGTTTCTTGCCGTACACGAATAGGGTTGCGCCGTTGCTGACCACAATATGGGTGACGTGCCGAAGGCCGAGGTTTCGCATGTAGTTCAATGGTTGTTCGAGGACGTCTCCTAGTGCCTCGCCCATGCCCTTCGCCTCGAGAACCATGACGCAGTTTTCCTCATTGGTGAGGGTGGTCTTGAAAAACGCGATGTCGACCCTGTTCCATTCGACTGCCAATTGCTGATGGGACCAACCAAGCCCTAGAAACAGAGGCAAGAGAATGTGAGAGACCACTTCGTGTTCCGTGGGCCGCCGGCCGCTTTGATCTTGACGATACCAAGGGCATAGGTTGTCCGCCTGCCGCAATGCCGAATAGATGTCCTCGATGTTCCTGCTGCTGATCCCGGCGCTGAAGAGCTCCGCCCCCAGCCTCTCTTCTGAGTAGAGCGATGTCTCATGAGACGGCATTCTCTTCAAAGTGCGTTCAAACCAGGATGCAGGGACCGCTTGGGCAGCTTGGACTTCACGTGCTTGGTGGAGCCTTGTGAAAGTGGGGTTTTGAACGGGATCTCACGAGCAGAAACCAGTTCATGTCCTTCTCTAGAGTAGCACCAGATCGCGCTCGATGCCAGCCGTATCTTCGCTGTCGCTCGTTTCCCAGCCAAAACGAGATGCTGAATGCTCTGGAGGTAGGAGCCCCTCAAGGAATCTGCATCACACCTGCCTGGGGTGCTCATGCCACTATGAAGGCAAACCCTTACAACGGTTGACGTGTGGGATTGATCACCCCGATGCGACCAGCGCGACCATAAATGGACTATCTTTAGGAATTGCCGTGGGGAATCCCCCAAAAACCTAGGGATCTAATTGATTTTGGCCACAGCGGTCGAACGTCGGCCTGGTCTCCTACTGACGGACCTTGACAACAGTGGTACAATGTTCCCAGGATGGGAACATTACCTATTGGAGGCTTCGGCGTGTTGCGATCGGGGGTGTCGGTTCATGCGAGTCGTCAACCTAAGGCTCATCCACCAGTTCTCCGCCGCGCATCCTGATTGCAAATCAGCTCTGGACTCATGGGTCGCGGAGCTTCAAGAGGCTGAGTGGAAAACACCGGTAGATTTGAAGAGGCGGTATCCATCTGCCAGCGTGCTGAGGGGGAAGAGAGTTGTGTTCAACATCAAAGGGAACAGGTATAGAGCTTTGACTTTGATTGACTACGAATCTGGAATTGTGATTGTGAAGGAACTTGGGACCCACGCAGAATACGATGGATGGGTGCTTTGAGGGACATGGAAATGACATTCGGGATCATCCGCGACGAGAAGGAACACGCTGATGCCCTCCGGGAGCTTGAAGAGCTCGTGCTTCGCGATCCTGCGAGTGGGTCAGCGGAAAGGGCTCGAATCGATCTCCTCGGCCTTCTCATCGAAGATTACGAACGCCGGGTTTATCCCACGGACCTTCCTGACCCAGTGGAGGCAATCAGGTTCCGCATGGATCAACTGGGTCTGAAGCAAAGGGACCTAATCCCGATCATAGGGAGCCGGAGCAAAGTGTCCGAGATCCTGAATCGGAAGCGCACGCTGACTCTCCCCATGATAAGAGCATTACACACTGGTCTAGGGATTCCGGCGAAGGTGCTCATTCGGGAAGGCGAGCCAACGAAGCTTGCTTTCGCAGATGTAGACTGGAGCTCATTCCCCCTCAAGGAGATGGTCAAGCGAGGATGGATAACTGCAAATACTCGGGGCATTGAGAAGGATCCAGAAGGAGTGGTGAGGCGGTTTCTCGAGCCTTTGAGCTCGCTTCGTGTGGGCGCCGTCCTGTACCGAAGGTCAGAGCTAGTACGTTCTGCACGTAGTATGGACTGGTACTCGCTTGCGGCATGGACGGCTCGGGTCCAGATACGTGCACGAGAGGTTGGGAAGCTTCAACCCTACAGAGGTGGGATAGACAGGGCATTCATGCGAGAGCTTGCCCGGTTGAGCGTTTCGGAGAAGGGGCCAAGGCTAGCTGTGGAGATGCTCAGCGCCGTTGGGGTGGCCCTCGTGATCGAGCCACACTTGCCGGGCACCTACCTTGACGGGGCGGCAATAGTGGTTGACGAGGAGTTCCCAGTCGTAGGGATGACAATTCGCCATGACAGGCTTGATAACTTCTGGTTCACAATAATGCATGAACTCTCCCATATCGCGCTCCACATGCAGAGTGGCTACGATAGTTTTGTTGACGATCTTGACTTCGAGGAGAAGCTTGATCCTGCAGAGGACGAGGCAGATCGATTGGCAAGAGAAGTATTGATACCATCCGAAGAGTGGGAGAAGAGCGCGGCCAGTAAGCTGAGGTCGGTAGAAGCCGCCCAACACCTGGCCAATAGACTTGGGATCCACGCCGCTTTGGTGGCGGGGAGAATGCGATACGAGTTCAAGAACTTCAGGATACTCGGGCAACTCGTAGGTTACGGCGAAGTCAGGAAGCAGTTTAGTGATGTTTCGTGGAATAGCTAAGATGCTCGAGAGCACTGAGTATGTCCCCGTGTTGCGATGGAAGCGGGCTGAGTGGACGGCACTTAGGTTCTTGAGTGAAGACGTCAAGGCAAGGGTGCTCCCATTAATTGAGGTGCCGCCGAGTCGACTTGTTCGCAAGAAGGGCGAGACATTCGTCAACATGGATGAATGCATTGCGGAGATAGTCAAAGAAGTCGAGCGGAGCTGGGGGGGCCGGCGGTTCTTCCTGGACATGAGTCTCCTGGATAGTCCTGGAGGGGGAAGAGGGCTTTCAGCGGAAGCGCTAGCTATGGCCTCTAAACAATGCGAGTCAAGATCGTTGAATGGAATACCAGTATCTGGGCTGGGTCGAGACCGAACCTACCAAGGTGTAGTTCGAAAATGGGCAGCAAAGTGTGGGGGTGCATGTTTGCGAGTTAACGCAGAGGGGATCGGAAGCGGAACTGCCCTTGCAGAAGTTTATGGTTTTGCTAACAGTGTTGGCCTTCGTAAGGAGGATGTTCACCTCGTAGTTGATTTCGGGTACTTGAATGCGGCGATCTCATCCTATGGTCAGATTTGGGAGAGGATCCCGGACGCGGAGAGCTGGGCGAACGTTGTGATTTGCGGAGGCTCGTTCCCTGTTAACCTTATGGGATTCGTCATAGGAATACAAGAGGTACCCAGGAGGGAGTGGCTGGCTTGGAGGGGCCAAATCCCAGCTGCTGGCTGGCCCCGATCGCCCATCTATGGAGACTACACGATCCAACATCCAGTGTTCGTCGAACCGCCGGGAAAGTCGAACCCGAGTGCGTCGATTAGGTATGCGCTTGAGGAGTCCTGGCTGATTTTCAGGGGTGAGGGACTGAGGACGAGTGAGCTAGGTAATGCACAATATGCGGGGCACGCAATCCTGCTCCGGGACCGTGAGGAGTACTACGGTGAGAGCTTTTCGTATGGCGACAAGTATATTTGGGGTGTTGCTGAAGGCGGCGTAAATCCAGGAAACCCAGAGAGCTGGCTTCGAGCCGGAGTGAACCATCACATTACTGTGGTTGTGCGCCAGATTGAGCGGCTTGCCGGCTAGTAAGGGAAGTCACGACAATAGACTTTAGAAGATTGCGGTCGGCAAGATTGGCCAGTTTCCTGCAAATCGCTTGCCGAGAGCCCCGCAGGGGCCGCTCTCGTGAGAAATAGCATGAGATGCAGGCATCTATCTCCTCTCGCCACAAGAGCTGGGTTAGAGCGTAGTTGTCGGGTGTGGGGTTGGCATCTGGTTTTCTGACTGTCACAAGTTCAACCTGCCCGCGCAGGGAGCGAAACCCCAACATCAGTCCCCACCATTCTGGGATCATTGTGGAGGCCTCGTGCAAGTGGATTGGACCGCAGATAAGCGTGACCTCGTCGAACACTCTGCTATAGCTTTGGATCTGTGATGGGAGGCGGTCGAGAGAGTCGAAGTCGCTCTTGATCTCGAAGGCATTGATATCGTCGCCGAGTAACACTAAGTCGGCCCGCGCCGGTCCAATGCGAAGCGACAGTTCTGGAACGATAGTGCCGTGACCATTGGGGAGGTTCTTGGAAATGTGGGCCATGAGGGCTGCGCGAAGACCCTGCTCGCCAACGAAATCAGTTCGTGGGCGGGGTTTATTCACTGAGAGCCTCCTAGTCTTTGGTGTATCCAACCCTTGGTATAGCACTCGCTCCCTGGTGGGAAATTGCCTCTGGCTCGGACTTGCACGGGCAACTGGCGCGTAAACAGCCACGAAACCAGATATCGCATGCCCTCTATTTCATTGAGCGCGCTACGGGGTGCGTCCCCTCGACCAAACCCTCCTGGGCTCTTTGAGTATATGCCACAAATAGGCGACTGCAACCCAGCATGCCCCTGTCTGTACAGCTCTGCCCGGTCAATTCCGTGAAGAATCCTGGGAATTGGCCGGATGGTCCACGCCGGGTGACCAGACTCGCTGATGAAGCGCCCCTCGACCGAACATTCCGAAAACTCGGTTGGCCAAAGGAGAGGGCTTTTGCCCCCACCTGGCCCAATCGTGTGCTCCCTGGCTTTCCAGCGTTTCATCGGTTCACACGTGGCCGCTAACTGCCCCTCTCAATTTGGTATCGTGAACTATTTGCCTCATGGACTTCGTCCTCCAGTGTCATGGAAGAGTCTATGAAAGAGGAATTTGGAATACTAACGTTGATCGGCTTTCAAGCCCTCAGATCAAGCCACATTGCTTTCAAAGCACGAGCAAGGATTCGGGGTCAATAACTCTTACAGCCTCCAGTTGTCCACCGGGCTCGCCTTGCGATGCGCCTGAGCGACATCGGATTGGGCGATCCGGGCGTAGTGGCGCACCATGTCCAGGCTCCCATGGCCAAGGATCTGCTGCAGGGTGAACACATCGCCGCCGGAGCGCAGGTAGGTGATTGCGAAGGTGTGGCGCAGTTTGTGGGGGTAGACGTTGGGGACCCCCGCCTTCTTTCCAATGCTGCGGACAAGTTGCAGCAGGGTACAGGGTCTCATTATGTGGCCGCCCCTGGCGACGAAGAGCGGGGCGTCACGGTCATCCCCATCTTCGCGGCCGGCGAGGTAGTGCCAGACAGCCTGTCGTGTGGCCTTGCCGAGATACACGGACCGGCCCTTGCCTCCCTTCGCTCCACCCTGAATCCCGTGCTTGATGTCGACCTGTCCAGTTTTCAGATCGACGTCTCCGACCTTAAGTGCACAGAACTCCGAGGCACGCAGGCCAGTGTCCAACAGGACCAGGAGGATGGCGATGTCCCGGCTGGCGGTCGGTCGCCGCATGGTGAAGGATCGGCGAACCGGGGTATCCGCGTCGCGCGAGTAAGTGCAGGCCTTGAGCATGCGCTCGACTTCCTCGCGGGTGAGCGCCGGGACAGGAGGCATCGGCGCCCGGGGGACCCGCACATCGGTCATGGGACAGGGGAGGGCGAGCTCGCGTTCGGCCCAATGAAAGAAGGACGAAAACGCGATCCACACGTTGCGGATGGTCTTTCCCGACAGAGGGTGGATCTTGCCGCCGAAGCGCTGGGGCTGGTACTCGGTCCGTAGCCAGGCCAGGTAGGCGCTGATTTCGGGTCCGGTTACCTTGCCAATTTCCCGGTCGCCGGTACGCTCGATCCACTTGCTGAGGTCATCGAGGTAGGTGTCGACCGTGCGTTGGCTGAGGCCTTCGGCGAGCTTGGCGTTGGTGAAGCCGACCAGGGCCTTGCTGAGGGGGAGGGGGCCGGGCGGGGGGGCTTGGCGGGACTGGCCCGACGAGCTTAGGTAAGGCGACGAGACTGACGAGATGCGGTTCATGGCAAAACCTCCCAAGATGAGAGATTATGCGGACCGGACCTCGTCAGGCTAGCAAAAGAACCGTGGCCTTACGGTCCACGGTTCTCGTCAGGTAGCGGGGGCTGGACTCGAACCAGCGACCTCCGGGTTATGAGCCCGACGAGCTGCCACTGCTCTACCCCGCAACGATGTTTCTTTCTTGGAACCCGGTCATTCTATCTTCCCAAACCGATTCCG
>JBEKHT010000031.1:0-28613 GCA_050012135.1 Anaerolineales bacterium
TGACTGCGCTCCAGTGTCCTGTCCGAAAACCCCATCCGCCCGACAACTGTATGACAGATTCAAGAAGACAACAACCCAATTCAATCGCTTCTGATTCAATTACTCCAACATGATCAATCTCGGTGCGTTGACAAACGCGCCCATCAAGAGGTACCCTTCGAATTACACTTACGGATCAACCTCGTTGGGCTCGAGGATACTGAACCGCGGATGGTACCCTCAAACGGCTGGAAATCCTGTTTGAGGCCCCCTCCCCCGGGTTGGGGCTCATAACCCGACGAGCTACGGTTCTTGGTAACTTAAAGGACACAAACAAACGCCGCAGACCGAGAGGCCTACGGCGTTCGCCTTTCTGCGATCGGAGCTCGTCGGGCTTGCAGCCCGGCGGTCGATGGTTCGCCCCGGGCTGGGGCAGGCTTGCCCTGATCACCAGCACGCCCTCGTTGCGAAGACCTGCGCTCGGTGCGCGAGCCGAGGGGAGACGAGTACACCCCTGTTACCAAGAACCAAGACCTAAGCCATTTGAGCTTCAGGCTTTGTTCAGCCGCATCGGCTCCAACCACTCTCTATTGGCCAACCCCAGCTGCGATCGTGGCGTCTCGATCCGATTCA
Organism: Anaerolineales bacterium; assembly: GCA_050012135.1. Lineage (GTDB taxonomy): Bacteria > Chloroflexota > Anaerolineae > Anaerolineales > RBG-16-64-43 > JBEKHT01. Next base: position 613 of record JBEKHT010000031.1, read on the forward strand.
CTTCATGTGAGCACACAACCAACTGGTCCCCAGCCTTACGCGTGGGGGGCGCCTCTTCCCCACCCACATGCGACTAGGCTCGTGCTTATCGCGCCTCAAGTGACTCCAACATCGGCAATACCTTGAGATGAAGTTCTCGGCGACCACAGCCATTTGCAGGAGGTGGAGCCTCAGTCTCGGGCTCAAACGGACGGCTCGCTTCGTGACCCCCCTGGTCCCGAAATTGCACCGCATTGGTCATGAATCGCGAAGTCAAGCAGGTTGTAAACTAAGTACGCATCGATAGCCCATTCCCCGCCCAAGCAACGGAGGGAATATGCTCCGCACTTGGTTGTCCAGCTTGCGCGCGCGTTTGATCCTGCTCGTGCTCTTTGCCCTGCTCCCCACCCTCGCGTTCTTTCTCTTCTCTGATCTTGACGAGCGGCGGGCTGCCGCCCAGCAGGCCTCACAGGAGGCGCTCAGGCTCGCAAGCGTCACAGCCGCAAGTCAGGAGAGCGTGATTGTGCAGGTGAGGGGAATCCTCATCACCCTGGCGAACCTGCCCCAGATTCAGAACGCGACGCCTGATGAATGCAGCCAGTTCCTAGCCCTACTGAACGGCTCCTACCCTTCCACCGTCAACCTTGGCGTAGCCGACCCCCAGGGCGACGTCTTCTGCAGCGCGGTCCCGCTCAGCGGCCCCACAAACATCGGCGACCGTCCCTATTTCCAGCAAGCCATCACGACACGAGGCTTGGGAATCGGAGATTATCAGATAGGAAGGGCCACGGGAGTTCGATCCATCAACTTAGGTTACCCGGTTCTCGATGCTAACGGCCAAGTTCGCGCGGTTGTGTTCGCCGCGGTGGGGCTGGACTGGCTCAATGGGCTTGTGGCGGAAGTCCAGCTGCCCGAGGGCACGACCCTCAGCGTGATCGACGGCCAGGGGACGGTACTCGCCCGCCTCCCAGACCCTCAAAGCTGGGTCGGGAAGCCAGTGCCTGAGAAACCCATCTTCCAAGCCATTCGCAGCCGACAAGGAGAGGGCACGGAAACCGCTCCTGGGCCGGACGGGCTCCCGCGCCTCTTCGGCTTTACCTCGGTAGCTGGCTTGCCCCAGGGAAGCGTATACGTGAGCGTCGGCATCCCCACCTCTGTCGCATTTGCAGAGGCCAATCGCACCCTGGCGCGCAACCTAGCCGGGCTGGGGATCATCGCCGTGCTTGTCTTCGGCGCGGCCTGGTTTGGAGCCGACCTCTTGGTGCTCCGCCGAACCCGGTCGCTGGTCAATGCCAGCCGGCGCCTGGCTTCCGGCGACCTGAGCGCACGCACCGGCCTCCCCTACGGCGAAGACGAGCTAAGCCTCCTCGCGCGTACCTTCGATGAAATGGCAGGATCCTTCGCGCAGCGCGAAGTCGAGCGGGCAAGGGAAGAAGAACGCTTCCGATCCGTAGCCGAGGGCTCGCTGGCCGGGGTCTACATCATCCAGGACGACAAGTTCCGCTATGTCAACCCCATGATGGCACAAGTCATGGGCTATTCAGTGGAGGAGGTCATCGACCACCTGAGTCCCCTTGACCTGGTCCATCCCGATGACCGGCCTGCCGTGACGGAGAGCATCCGTCGCCTCATCCAAGGGGAATTGGATTCAGTACGTTTTACTGTCCGATGGATCCGCAAGAATGGTACCGTGCTGCACTTCGAAGTCCTGGGTCGGCGCTGGGTTTACGGCGGTCGTCCTGCCATCATTGGGTCTGGGGTCGATGCCACTGAACGCATCCAGGCGGAAGAGGAGCTACATAGGGTGAACCGGGCCCTGCGCACACTCAGCCAAGGCAGCAAGGCGCTGGTTCGTGCTTCGGATGAGTCCTCCCTGCTCGAGAGCGTCTGCCGCATCCTGGTGGAACAGAGTGGATATCGCTTGGCCTGGGTGGGACTCGCCGAACAAGACGAGCAAAAAACGATCCGCCCGGTTGCTCAAGCAGGATACGAACAGGGATATCTGGAGAATCTGCACCTTACGTGGGCAGACGAGGAACGGGGCCGAGGCCCCGCTGGCACCGCGATCCGCACCGCCAAACCTGTGATCGCCAAGGATATTGCCACCGATCCGAACTTTACGCTGTGGCGGGAGCAGGCCATGAAGCGAGGCTTCGCCTCCGCTATTTCATTGCCTCTCGGGTCGGAGAACACGCAGCCCTTGGGCCTCCTCAATATCTATGCGGCCGAACCGAATGCTTTCAATGCGGAAGAGGTCCAGTTGCTCACCGAGCTCGCCAACGACCTGGGATATGGGATCGAGGCATTGCGCATGCGGGAAGCCCACCGCCAGGGGCAGGAGCAACTCGAGCGGCAACTCGTCCGACTTGAATCCCTGCGCACCATCGACACGACCATCGCCGCCAGCCTCGACCTGGGTCTAACCCTCAACGTTCTCCTGGATCAGGTCACAACCCAGCTCAAGGTCGATGCGGCCGATGTCCTCCTGCTCAACCCGCACTCGCAGTTCCTGGAGCACGCGGCGGCCCGCGGCTTTCGCACCGAGGCTCTCAAGCACACCCGCCTGCGCCTGGGCGAAGGCTACGCCGGGCAAGCCGCGCTGAGGAGAAGCCCTGTCCGCATCCCAGCCCTCAGCGACGCCCCGGATGGCCTGCGGCGTGCTCCCCTCCTGCTGGCGGAAGGCTTTGCCGCCTACTACGGCATGCCGCTCATCGCCAAGGGCACGGTCAAGGGCGTGTTGGAGATCTTTCACCGCTCACCGTTGGAGCCGGACCGCGAATGGGAAGAGTTCCTGGATAACTTGGCAGGGCAGGCGGCCTTGGCCATTGACGCTGCAGAGTTGTTCACGGACTTGCAGCGGTCCAACCTTGACCTGACCCTGGCCTACGACGCCACCATCGAGGGCTGGTCCCGGGCACTCGACCTGCGCGATAAGGAAACGGAGGGTCATACTCAGCGAGTGACCGAAATGGCCGAGAGTCTCGCACGGGCCTTGGGAGTAGAGGGAGAGACCCTACTTCATGTCCGTCGCGGAGCTCTCCTCCACGACATCGGCAAGATGGGCGTCCCCGACGCGATCCTGCTCAAACCCGGCCCCCTCACCGAGGAGGAATGGGTCATCATGCGCAAGCACCCGACCTACGCCTTTGAGATGCTGTCTCCCATCGCCTATCTTAAGCCGGCCCTCGACATCCCCTACTGCCACCATGAGAAGTGGGATGGCACGGGATACCCACGAGGCCTGAAAGGGGAGGAAATCCCGCTTTCGGCCCGCGCATTTGCTGTCATCGACGTCTGGGATGCCCTCCGCTCTGACAGACCGTATCGTCCGCGATGGGCAGAGGAAGAGGTGCTCGAACACATCCATGAACAAACGGGCAAGCACTTTGATCCGCGCGTGGTGGAAGCGTTCCTCACAGTGCTCAAGGAAACGGAAGGAGGCCGAACATAGCCGGACCAGGGTGAGGTTGGGGAACCCCTGTCACCTGAGCCCCTCATGGCGAGGCATGACCGCGCAATTCCTGGACCACCGAAGATTTGGCCGGATATGAGCGATGATTGACTTCGGGTGTAGACTCAAAATGAGCGGCGATCGCGGATCCAAGTACCGGGTTTGAGGTCAACGTCCCGGGGCGTCAGGATTGGGTTCAACAAAACAACCCGCAATCCTGTTGACAGGAGCGCCTTACCTCGTTGCGACGCCGCTCATTTCATTGCTGTGAGGGACAAGCGGGGCCCGATCCATGTCTTGAGATGCGTAGCACGTTTGCGTGGTCCACCTGAAACAACGGCATCCTGCTTTTGCCACCAAGTTGACATTCCCATGCAACAAGAGGTACTCTTGGGCTCACACTTACGGATCAACTTCGTTGGGCTCGAGGATACTGAACGACGGATGGTACCCTCAGAGGGTTGGAATTCCTGTTTGAGGCCCCCTCCCCCAGGTTGGGGCTCATAACCCGGAGGTCGCTGGTTCGAGTCCAGCCCCCGCTACCTCAAGCCAAAACCGAGGCGTTTGAGCCTCGGTTCTGTCGTTAACCCCACGTTGTCGAGTCGCAGATTCAGCCAAATCACAGGGGAATCGGCGATCGCGATCACATGGCAGCTCGTCGGACCCGTATCCAGCAGGTCGCCGGTTCCCGCCCTGACCGGCGGGGGTCATCGGGTTCGCGCTTACCTCAGTTCGTCGGGCTCGTTGAACCTCCAAATGTCGATCCCTAGCTAAACCGCAGGTCGTCGGGCCGGTAGCCTGACGGTCTTCGGTTCCCGATGCCGGCTTCCAGAGTCTGGGGCGGGCTGCCCTACGGCAGGCAAGTCCGACGCCCGCCGCCCCCGAACTCTCAAACCGCAGAGTTTGAGGCTCTTGCACATCGGTCCCGAATTCGAGGGCACCGCGGGAGTTCCTGACTTAGGTTTGGCTCTTGTTGTGGGAGGAAGACCACATGTGAATGATACATCCAGCATGGCGCTCAATACCTCACATGCGACCTGATCACCCTCATGATCCTCTCCGGGTCAGCTGGAAGCTCGTCCACTCTCACTCTCACGGCATTGTAGATTGCGTTTGTGATCGCCGGGACGGTAGGAATTGAAACGATTTCCCCGAAACCCTTCGCGCCAAAGGGGCCTCTTGGCAGGAGACCTAGATCGCCCCCAAGCTCGGGCCCCTATACGGGCCGGCCCAAGGGGGGAATGGAGTCAGGAAGCTTTCGACCTGCTCCTGCCTGGATCGAGGGAAGTCCATTCCCGGAAAGGCGGGTTGCCTACTCCAAATCTGAACCTTGGACTGTTAGGCTGTTGGCGAGGTGAAGATACAATAGGATTATGGGCCAGACGATTTTGGTAGTGGACGACAAGGCAAGCGTGCGCCAGTTGGTGCGAGACTACCTGGCGGAGCAAGGTTTCACGGTTGTCACCGCCGCCAACGGACGGGAAGCGCTGTTTGCTGCTCGCCACGAGAATCCGGATGCCATCCTGCTCGACATCATGATGCCAGAGATGGATGGGTACCAGTTCCTCAAGCTATACCGTCGCGAGCGCAGCGTGCCCGTCATCATCGTTACCGCCAAGGATGAGGAGTCGGACGCTGTGATGGGCCTCGAGCTGGGCGCCGATGACTACGTCATCAAGCCCTTTCGTATGCGTGAGTTGGCGGCCCGTGTCCGGGCCGTGCTGCGGCGAGCCGAGCCGCCTGACCCCAATCGAAGACCCCTGCATGTTGGCGACCTCCTTTTGGATGAGGGCACCCACACGGTTACAGTGCGGGGCAAGGCGGCGGATCTGACGCCGACAGAATTCAAATTACTGGGGCTTCTTATGGCGGCTCCGGGGCGGGTGTTCACACGCGAGCAGCTCGTTGACCGGCTTGCCGAGGTCGGCTACTCCGGGCTGGAACGCACCCTCAACGTCCATATCCGCAACCTGCGGGCCAAGATCGAACCCAACCCCGACCAGCCTCAGTATGTTGAGACGGTCTTTGGGGTGGGGTACCGGTTGGCTCGGCCGTCAGCGCAATTAGGTGCCGCATGAGCCGCTCTCTCTCCCGGAAACTCACGCTGGCGTTCCTACTGGTTGGCCTGACAATCACTCTGCTTGTAGCGGTCTTCGTCCGGCTGACAACCCCCGCACAGCTTGGCCGCCTCATCGTGGATCAGCGGCGCACCCAATTCTTGACCACCTTGGTCACATACTATGAGGCCAACGGTTCATGGCAGGGCGTCGGTCAGGAAGTCGGTCAAGAGGGAGGGCCCGGATCCCCTGCGCCCATTTTCGGTCTCGCGGATTCCCAGGGGAGGGTGGTCATCCCGCTGATGCCCAGATTTCCGGCGGGGTCAACGGCCCCTGCGGACGCGCTCGCCCAAGGAGAGGCCGTGAAGGTCAACGGCAAGGTGGTGGGAACGATTCTCAGCCCGCCGCATCCTCCCGGCCTCACGCCCGATGAGACGGCTTACTTGCAGCGGACAGACCTAGCCCTGCTGCTGGCAAGCGGCGGCGCGCTCTTGATTGCACTGATCCTGGGTGCTCTGCTGGCACGGAACCTTACTCGGCCCCTGCGGGCCCTGACTCGGGCAGCCCACCAGATGGCCGGAGGCAAACTGGATCAGGAAGTTCGAGTTCAGTCCCGGGATGAGATTGGGGAGTTGGCGGCTGCCTTCAACCAGATGAGCCGGGCCGTGGCCCGTGCGAACACGGCCCGCCGGCAGATGACGGCAGACGTGGCTCATGAACTTCGCACCCCACTGACTGTGATTGCAGGCTACATCGAGTCGATGCGCGAGGGGGTGCTGGCCCCGACCCCGGAGCGCCTTTCAGTCATTTATCAGGAAATCGAGCACTTGCAGCGCCTGGTGGGCGATCTGAGGACCCTCAGCCAAGCCGACGCAAACAACCTGAAGCTGAACAAGGAACTTGTCTCACCCCAGGCGTTGCTTCAGCAGATTCACCGCGCCTTTGAACATCAAGCGGTTCAAAAAGGGGTGAGCCTCGTGGTCAGCCCGGACGCCGGCCCGCCTTCCATCACGGTGGATGAGGACCGCATGGCCCAGGTGCTGGACAATTTGGTCAGCAACGCCCTGCGCTACACCCCGGCGGGCGGCCGGATCGAACTCGCCGCCACGAGTCAGAACGGCCAGGTCCTCTTGACCGTGCATGACTCAGGCCCCGGGATCTCTCCCGAGGACCTACCGTTCATATTCGACCGCCTCTATCGCGGTGACAAGTCACGCTCCCAAGAGACGGGGGAATCGGGGTTGGGCCTCGCGATTGCCAAAGCCCTGGTCGAGGCCCACGGTGGCAGAATTGATGTGGAATCGACGCCTGGTAACGGAACGACTTTCCTGATCCATCTTCCCACGAGGTGAATCCCGATCCCCGGCGCGCTCCTTAGCGAACCCGGACGAAGGAATCGATTCCTTCACTTCATTGCGGAGCTTCTTCCATGGAAACGCTTGCCCACGGCTCATTGGATTCGAGGGGCTCCTGGTAAAGGCTCGGTCGAGCCAGTCCTCCATTTGATCCTCGTCGGCTCAGAAATCCCTAAGACAACCTAAACCGTTCCTGAACACCCTCCCGCTACTCTTCCATCGTGCCCGAAGAGTTCGTCAAAGGAACCAGGGCGCGGGCGTCGGATTGACCGAGGATTCTCGCCGGGGTCAAGAAACGGCACCTGGGCGACCCGAAGGTCCATAGGTTGTCCGCCACGGGTCTGGACATGGGTAACACCAGGCAGACATCGGAAATGGACATGACCTCTGGAGGTGGGGCCACGGGGGGAACCGGCCTGCGGAAGCCCGCCGAACGGTGAGCAATCGAATCCTCGGACAGGGCCGCAGAGTCACAGTGCGCGCGTCCGTTCCCAATTCGAGCGCCGCCGTTGCCCCCGTCGGATTGGGAGAGGCCGGGGCAGGCGCCGTGTTCGAGCGTTGTACCAGACGGCCCTCGCAGTCGAGGCGCAAGACGTAAATTGCGGCCAGCTCGCTGTCAAAGGAAGATTCCCCACCTTCTCCCTTGGCCGAGACAGGAGTGGGCAGACTCACGGGGAAGGGGGAATTGTAAGGGCCGATCCTGGGATCGGCCCCTGGGATTGCTCTTCATCCCCTCCCTGCGGGATGAGGGGATCAGCTACTCGTAGCGCAAGGCTTCGACCGGTTCGAGGCCGGCGGCCCGCGAGGCCGGATAGATGCCGAAGAACAGGCCCACCGCCGCCGCGAACAGCGTCGCCAGCAGGACCGAGGTCAGGGTCACCACCGGAACGAAGCTGGTGCCACTGGACGAGGCGATCCGCCCGATCACCCAGGCCAGCCCGACCCCCAGCAGGAGCCCCACGATCCCGCCTCCCAGACTCAGCGTCGCCGACTCCGTCAGGAATTGCGCCAGAATGTCCCGCTTGCGCGCCCCCAGCGCCTTCCGCAACCCGATCTCGCGCGTCCGCTCCGTCACCGACACCAGCATGATGTTCATGATCCCGATCCCACCCACCAGCAGCGAGATCGCCGCAATCCCCCCCAGAAAGATCGTCAGCACCCCCGTGATCTGCGTCGCACTCTGCAGCATGTCCGACTGCTTGGTTATCGAAAAATCATCCACCCCCGCCACGTCATGGTGCCGCGTCTCCAGTACCCCCGTGATCTCCGTCACCGCCGCCGTCACCGTCTGCGCACTGCTCGCCTGCACCAAGATCATGTTCACCTGGTCCGGGCTCGACCCCTGAGCCTCCCCTCGCCCCCCCAGCCGCGTCTGCGCCGTCGTCAACGGCACCAGAATCTGGTCGTCTGCATTGAAGAACCCACTGCCCCCCTTCGATACCTCCACCCCAATGATCCGAAACGGCTGGTTCTGGATCCGCACCGTCTGCCCCACCAGCCCGCTGGTCGTCCCAAAGAGCGTCGTCGCCACCGTCGACCCCAGAATCGCCACCGGCGCCCGCCCCGCTACCTGCGCCGCCGTGATGAAGCTCCCCTCCGAGAGCGTGATGCTCTCCAGCCCCTGATAGCTCGGGTCCACCCCCATCACCGTCGTCGTGTCCGTCTGGCCCGCCGCATTCACCGTCCCCCGCCGCTCCACCACCGGCGCCACCTGATCCGCATCCGGCACGTTCGCCGGATTGGCCAGCGCCTGCGCATCCTCCAGCGTCAGCGGCCGCGTCACCGGCGCCCCCGCCCCCGGACTCGCACTCTTACCCCCCACCGCAGCCGCCCCCGGCGACACGAAAATCAGGTTCGTCCCCATCGAATTCATCGAGTTAGTGATCGAAGCCGAGGCCCCCTGCCCGACTGATACCAAGGCAATCACCGCCGCCACCCCAATCACGATCCCCAGCATCGTCAGCGCCGAACGTAGCTTGTTCGACGTCAGACTCTCAAGCGCTTCGACTAGATTTTGACCCAGTAGCATAGTAACCCCCGATCATGCCATCCATCACGTGGATCGTCCGCTGCGTCCGCCCCGCTACATTCGGATCGTGCGTCACCAACACCAGCGTCGTCCCCCGCTCCCGGTTCATCGGCCAGCATGACGGCCGGCTCGTTCACCAAGGCCCGCGCAATGGCCACCCGCTGCTGCTGGCCCCCGGACAATTCCGCAGGGCGATGATTCATCCGGTCTTGCAACCCCACGGCCTCCAGCACGACCCTGGCCCGTTCTCGCCGGTCCTTGCTTACCCCGGCGTAGCGCAACGGGAGGGCTACGTTTTCGGCCGCGGAAACTCTGCCCAAGAGATTGAAGCTCTGGAACACGAAACCGACCTTGCGGTTGCGAATGGTGGCCAAGGCGTCGTCATTCAGGCTGGCTACCATCTCCCCATCCAGCTCGTAGCTGCCTCCCGTTGCCCGGTCCAGGCAGCCCACGATGTTCATGAGCGTGCTCTTCCCCGAGCCCAAGGGGCCCATGATCGCCAGAGTCTCGCCGCGCCGCACTTGCATCGAAATCGCGCGCAGCGCCGGAACCTCCATCTGACCCATCAAGGCGGCCCGCCTCCTCCGGGGCCTCCACCGATCCCACCAATCCCGCCTAGCCCAAAGGGCAAGATCGAGGGCGCCTGGGTGGTCGAAACCGCGGTCGGGTTGGTCACGACCCGGTCCCCAGCCTTCAACCCTCCCCCCGTGACCGCGCTCTCCGTGTCATTGCTCGACCCAAGCTCCACCGTCACCGCTGCCACCCCCCCATTCTTCACCACGTACACCACCTGCCGCGTCCCCACCGTCCGCACCGCCTTGGTCGGCACCACCAGCACGTTGCTCACCTGCGAGGTCACTATCGTCACCCCCGCCGTCATCCCCGGTAGCAATTCCGGGTCCGCATCCGCCACCACCACCCGCACCGCGTACGTCACCGACCCACTCGAAATGGCCGGATCCGTGCTCACCGCCGTCACCTGCCCTTGGTAGTTCTTGGACGGAAACGCATCAAACGTCAGCGTCGCACTCTGCCCCACCTGGATCGTGCTGATGTCCAGCTCCGAGACCGGGATGTCCACGTGCAACTGCGACACATCCGCCATCGAGATCACCACCACCCCCGACGTCGCCTCATTCCCCACCAGAACGTTCAGCGCCGAGATCGTCCCGTCGAACGGCGCCGTGATCTCCGCCTCCGCGATCGTCGCCTCGTCCGCCGCGACCTGCGCCTGCGCCGCCGCCACCGTCTGCGGATTGACCCCGTTCTGGAAATTCCTCAGCGCCGCCTGCGCATCCGCCAACTCCGCCTTGGCCAAGTTGTACTCCGCCGTTATCTGCGCGACCGTGGACGGGTCAACCGCCGTGATGGTGCCCGAAGTGACGTCTTGCTGGTAGGCGGTCTGATAGTTCTGCAGCGCCTGCATATACAGCGTGCGGTTGTCATTCGTCGGGCTCGCCCGATAGTGAGCCAGGGCGATCTGCAGGTCTTTCTTGACGGCGCTCAGTGCCGCGGGTGCATAGTTGAGCACATAGGTGTTGTAGTTCGTCTGGGCGCTGGTAAACGCGATTTGGGCGTTGGCCAGGGCGAGTTCCGCGTTGGCTTGCGCGGTCAGCGACGACTGGGCATTCGCGAGCGCCTGCTGCGCGCTGACCAGGTCCTGCTTGGCCAGGTTGACGGTCGACGGCAGCGAAGCCGGATCCAGCGCCGCCAGCACCTGCCCCTGCTTCACCGCCTGCCCCAGCTTCACGTTCACTTGCCCCACTTCCCCCGTCGTCCCAAAGCTCAGGTCCGCCGTCCGCACCGCCGCCAGCGTCCCCGTCGCACTCACCGAGGCCGACAGCGTCCCGGTCTCCACGACCTGCGTCTGCAGCGAACTCAGCATGGCCGCATATTGCCGCGTCCGGTAGTAGCCGTACCCCACGTACCCGGCCACTGCGACCACAATCACGATCGGTATCCAGATCCATCGCTTCAGTCTCTTCATGTCAGATCTCCCCATCGAAATGCCCGTGTCCATCCGGGTAGGCCACTCCTTGAAACCGACCGACCGCAATATCACAAACCACAATGGAAGAGTAGCGGGAGGATGTTCAGAAACGGTTTAGGTTTTCTTAGAGATCTCTGAGCCGACGAGGATCAAATGGAGGACTGGTTCGAGGGAGCCTTCACGAAGCGCCCCTCGAATCCAAAGAGCCATGGGCAGCTCACCCTTTACCCACTCGGCGCCGCGAGCCGACAGAGGCATCCGTTGGCGCTGGCATCCCGGACCAGAATACCAACCAAAAGCATCCTGCTCCACTCCCTGGGGGTTCGTGCAGTCTCTGCGTCTCTGAAACCACGGACAGCGCGATCCCCCGGGGCACCCGCCCCGAACGGGCAACGGCCCCATCCTCCCCGCGAAGACCCGATCGCTCCATCTCCAGCAGGCAAAGGCTCCCGGTCTCACCCTCCAGCCAATCGAGGCAGAGGTTCTCCCTAACTGCCACAGTCATAGAGCGACAACTCCTGAGTCCCGCCAGGGCTCCCTGAAGGCCCTCTATTCAATCCGTTTGTGGAGCTCTGCGGTCCTGCCGTGGTCCCGTCGGGTGCGCCCGAATTGCTCGTCGCCGTGCCAAATCCTTGAACCACCTGGCACGCCGATGCCACCCATGAGGAGACATTCGAATTACCGCCAGAATCGCGGCCACTCGCGTCCAAGTAGATGAAGCGGAGTTTGCCCTCAAGAACCATCTTGGCGAGCTCATCCGGGGTCACAACCTGGTCCTGACCCATGAACCCTCCCATGTACAGGACCGGCCTCCCCGTCGCGAGCACGTAGTCGGCCCCTTGCATCGAGCTGGGGACCGCCATCAGGCAATAAATGCCCTGCGTCCGCGGCTGCAAGTAGTCGAGCAGGGCCTCATTGACCTGCAATCCCTCATGATTTGATGGCGCGACCGACCCACCTGCATAGGCGCTCGGCAACGACGGGTTCGCGCTTGGGTTGAATGCGGTCAGACCTGACCAGACCATAGGACTGATCAATAGGGCGCCCATCACGCAGGAGATACCGGCCAAGGCCATAGGCCCAGACTTGTGGGTTGCAGTCGCTACCACTAGCAGCAACACCCCGAAGGCGAAAAGACCAGCTGGCGCAAGTTGCCACGCCAGGTTGTTGATGAACGCCCCTGCCGTCAAGACCTGGAACCCCAGGGTTGCTGCTGCCGCCGCTGATAGCAGAGTGATGGCCAGCCAAGGGTGGCGTTCGCTCAGCCGCCAGAGTTCCACCACTGCAATTGCGAACAGGGCGGCTATCGGGGGCGCGAGCATGGACAGGTAGTACGGGTGAAAGAAACCGGCAATGCTGAAGAACGACCCGCCGATCACCAACCACCCGCCCCACAAGACCAGAGTCTGATGTTTCGGAGCAAGCGGCCAGCGCCTGCCAGCACTGGCCAATAGGAGGAGGGCGCCTGCCAACCCGAAGGGCAACAACCAGCTGGCTTCCTTGTTGAGCGGCGGCAGGAACAGCCGCAAAGCGCCAGGCTGGCCGATGTCCATGGACCCTGTTCCTCCAGGCTGAGGACCATTCCCAAGAGGCTGGCCTTCGTTGTTTCCGGGCCCGGCCGGCTGGCCAAATCCGCCGGGGTTCCCATCCGGCCCGCCCCCCGGAAGGGCACCACCGTCCCCAAGCGGAGCTCCCAAGGCCAGGGCGCCAGTTCCCCCGGGAGCCTGCCGAGCAAGGCCGCCAGCAGGAGGCCCGCCGGCAAGAGACCCGCCTCCCGGGGCGCTGCCGGGTCGCCCGAACATGCCCACCAGTCGGTCCACGCCGTTGTAGACGAGCAGGAGACTCACTTCGGAGTTGTCTCCACTGCTCCCAACGTAAGGGCGGGCACTGGCCGGAGTCAGGTCGACAGCCAGGACCCAGGAGAGCGAAATGACCAAAAGCAATGCGCCCGCGAGGGCCAACTTCCATACCTTTTGCCTGAGGGCTTCGGCAGAACCCAGAAAATAAAGAACCACGAAGGCCGGCAAGGGGAGGTACGCCTGGAGCATTTTGATGTTGAAGCCGATTCCGACCAGAGCGGCACCCAGAAGCAGGAAGCGCAGCCGGCCAGTCTCGGTTGCCTTGATGAAGCCCCATGCCGCCAGGAGCAATGTCAGGATCAGCGTGCTGTCAATCGTGTTGTTCCGGTCCGTGGCGACCACGACCGGCGTTATGGCCAACGCCAGCCCCGCGAGCAGGCCAGCCACCGTGCCGAAGGACCGCCGGACCAAGTGATAGAGGACAATCACCGAGGCGATGCCAGCCAGGATCTCGGGCAGCAGCAGGGCCGGGCCGTTTACCCCCAAGAAATAGGCCGAGAGCGCCTGGAGCCAGAAACCGAGCGGGGGCTTGTCGACACTGACGGACGCGCCTGGCTCCGCAGCCACGAAGAAAAAGTTGTGCCACGACTTGAGCATGCTTGCAACCGCGGCTGCATAGTAGTGGTTGGCATCACCGAGGGCTGCCAGGTTAACAATGCGCATTGCCACGGCCACGGTCACAACCGCAGCCAGAGCCGCCAAGCGTCCTACGTCGGCCCGCGAAATCCGGCGGGCTTGCGCCGCCAGGTTCCCCTCCGTGACCCCCCCAGAGTTCTTTTCTATTTCTGATGTTTGCCTCGCGTTACCCATGTCCAGACCCGTGTCGGACAACCCATGGACCCTCGGGTCGCGGCCGCACCGCTTCTTGACCCCGGTGAACATCCCGGGCCAATCCGACGGCCCGCGCCCCGGTTCCTTCGAGTAACTCTTCGAGCACGACGGAAGAGTAGCGGGAGGGTGTTCAGAAACGGTTTAGCTTGTCTTAGAGATTTATGAGCCGACGAGGATCAAATGGAGGACTGGCTCGAGCGAGTCTTGAGTACTACTTTATTAGATGGTCTGGGCCGTCCCTGCAGCGGATGGCCGTGTCAAGCACCTACAGGAAGACCTGGTCGGTGACGAATCGTCTTCGGACATGGAGACTGGTCCGCCCGGGTGAGGGAAAGAACCTGCCGCCCTGGGAAGGCGGCTCGTCTCTGGCCCGCCGGTCCTTGGACAGGCTGACCAGTTACCGGGTGACAGATTCAATGAACGACACAATCGACGAAGATCAACTCTGCGAATCGGCCTTGACTTTGGTGCATCAAAAGGATACCCTTTCGATCAATTCGCGATCGTGATTCACCAGGCACGTTTCAACCAGAGGGCAGTAGGCAGCCTCGAGGGCGCAAAAAAGGGCGCTGAGGCTGGCACCTGTGGACGAACTCTCATAACCCGGAGGTCGCTGGTTCGAGTCCAGCCCCCGCTACCTAAACAGCCAACCGAGGCCCCTTGAGCCTCGGTTGTGTTGTTGAGTATCCAGTTCGCATTGCGCAGTTTCCAGCCAAATCACAGTGGATTCAACATCCTGCAATCAATGACCAGCCCGTGGGGCTCGTAATCAGCTGGTCGCTGGTTCACGTCCTAGCCGGGCGGGGTTATGGCTTACGCGCTTACCTCAGCTCGTCGGGCTCGTTGAACCTCCGCTACCCGATTCCTTGCACAACCGTACATTGTCGGGCCGGTAGCCTGGAGGTCTACGGTTCCCTGGCCCGGACACCAGGACAAGCGAGTGCTCCCCCCGTTACTAAAATGAAGAACCGAACCCCTCTGAGCCCCGCTTCTTCCATGTTGGCCCTGTATTGGCCGGTCCCAGGTTCCACTCCTTGAGGCGTCCCCCGCTCCAACCATTCTCCACAGGCCTCGTCCCCGTCATGCATCGACCGATTCTTGCACAGCCGACAAGCTTAGACGGAGTTCCCGGTCACTCCAACCATGAACCCGCCTATAACCGGAGAAGTGTCGCCAGATTCCGCTTGCGCCGAGCGCCCCAAGTTTCACTGTTCGGCCATGCGGTTGAAGCTGGAAGCCAGTGCGGGATAGAGCTCCTTGTAGACCGAATAGGATCTCCGATAGGCATCAATCCACGCAGGATCCGGTTGTGTTGCTCCAGTAATCCTGACCGAACCTCGGCACGCCGCACCCACGTCTTCCCAGACCCCTAGGCCGACCGCGGCCAGGAGCGCTGCTCCGTAGGCTGCCCCCTCGGCCGTGTTGACAGTCACCAGCTCGGTCTCGAAGACGCTGGCAAGGATCCTCTGCCACAGGGCGCTCCTGGCACCCCCGCCAGAGATGCGTACCTGCTGAACCTCGCCCAAACTTGCTCTCTCAATCAACTCGAAGCAGTCTTTCAAGCCGAACGCCACCCCTTCCAGCACGGCCCGCGTCATGTGCCCTCGGCCGTGCCGCAAAGTCAGACCGATCCAGGCGCCCCGCGCCAGAGGATCGGGGTAAGGCGTGCGCTCACCCGACAGGTAGGGCAGGAACTGCAACCCCTCGCTTCCCACTGGGAGGGCCTCGGCTTCCCTGAGCAAGTTTTCGAAACTCATATTGGGTGCGAGGCTGTCGCGATACCACTGCAAACTGCCTGCCGCCGAAAGCATGACCCCCATGAAATGCCACATTCCCGGCAGGGCATGGCAGAAGGCATGCAGGCGGCCTTCCGGCTCGATCCTTGCCTCCGGAGTCGAAGCGAAGACGACCCCGCTGGTGCCCAACGTCAGGGCGACAATCCCCGTCCCTACCGCGCCGACCCCTACCGCTTGGGCGGCCTGGTCGCCTGCCCCCGCGGCGACCGGTGTGCCCGTTCTCAGCCCAGTTGCTGCCGCGGCTTCGGACGTCACCCGCCCGGTGAATTCGGGGCCCTCAAAGGTGGGCGGCATCCAGACCGGGTCAATGCCCAGCGCCTCAAGTACCTCGCTTGACCAGTTGCGTGACTTCAAGTGAAAGAGAACTGTGCCAGACCCGTCGGCCTTGTCCATGGCATACTCGCCGGTCAGGCGGTAGCGGATGTAATCCTTGGGCAACAGTACATGCCGCACTTGCCTGTATACCTCCGGCTCGTTTTCCGCCACCCACAGAATCTTGGGGGCAGTGAAGCCCGTGAGCGCCACATTGCCGGTGATCTGAATGAATCTCTCCCTGCCCACACGGCGGTGGATTTCATCGCACTGGGATTGAGTCCGCTGGTCATTCCACAGAATCGCGGGACGGAGGACAAGACCCGCCTCGTCGACCAAGACTAGCCCGTGCATCTGTCCGGTCAGACCAACCGCCCCGACGCTTTCACCACCTGTGCCGGCCTTCTGCAGGACGGCGCGGATGCTGGCCGAGACGGCCTGCCACCACTCCGCGGGCTCCTGCTCTGACCACAACGGCTTAGGCGTGCTCAAGCTGTGCGGAGAGGCGGCGGAATCTACAACCTGCCCACCTTTGTCGATCAGCAGGGCCTTGCTGCCGGTTGTAGAAATATCAACGCCAAGGAAAAGGGTCCGGACCATAGCTCACCTTGCGCATGACAGCAAGTCCACAGTCAGTTGGTCCAAGCGGTTATGCTTCTGCCCGCGACCAACGATCTGGGGCAAGTCGAAGGACTGGGCTTTGAGGCTAGGCGCCTTTTAGGGCGTGTACTTAGCTATGAATGGACTTGTGCGATATCAAAGGGCTGGAGCATGTCGAGTCCGCTGGAAGTGACCTCGGCGGACCATCCTCCAAGCCTGCCGGGTCGCATAGTCAGATGCGTGTAGCGCTCGCGTGCACAGCGTCACCCACGTCCGCTAATCGGTTGTCCCGCCGCAGACATGCTGGAACATACGATAATCCGAAACCGATGAGCATAATTCAGGTACTGTCAATTATGCTCTGGACGTATCGGCAAGCTTGCACCGTCACGCAGGTACAGTGGAATGCGGCACAGCGGCGCATCGGCGGCATTCCATTGCCCACCTCTCAAGGAGACTCCACTCCAGGCGTCGGTCCAGGTGCTGCCATCCGGCAAATAGACCTGGCGCGAGCGGGCTCCTTCATACAGGACCGGCGCCACAAGGATGTCAGGCCCGAACATGAATTCGTCTTCGATCGCAAAACAGTTTGGGTCATGGCAAAAATCAAAGAAGAGCGGCCGCATCGGTGGTGTGCCCTTGGCATGAGCCTGTTTCATCTGCTCCATGATGTAGGGACGTAACCGTTCACGCAGTCTCAGCAATTCTGCAATGATTTCATAGGCCTCTTCCCCAAATGACCAGACTTCGTTGGGCGCGCCGTTGAAATCTGAGCTATTGGGCTGACGATGCCCGTGCAGCCGAAACAGGGGGCAGAATGCCCCGTATTGGAACCAACGCACGATCAGCTCACGAAAATACGGTGTAGATGGGTCGCCGCCACGAAAACCGCCGATGTCACTTGTCCACCAGGGGATGCCACTCAACCCCATATTCAGCCCGGCGCGAACCTGCGCCCGCAGCGCTTCAAAAGTGGATTGAATATCCCCAGACCAGACCGCCGCGCCATAACGTTGGCTACCTGCCCAAGCGGAACGGCATAGAAATACCATTTCCTCTTCGCCTTCCGACTTCATCCCCTCATAGAATCCTTGAACATGCTGCATGGGATAGACATTGGCTACCGATTCACCATCGCCAGCGTAAAAGCGCAGATTCGCCGGTATCATCGGGAGCATTTCCGGCTCGCATGCATCCAGCCAGAACACTTTGATTCCATGTTGGTAGTATCCCTGCTTGACCTTCTCCCAAATGTATTTTCTGGCTTCCGGATCGGTGGCGTCATAGTAGTGAACATAGATGCCGTCTTCAGCGTGATTGTCCACAAAGTACATGTGAGCAGGCGATCCGCTCATATTGCGAACAATGTATCCTTTGTGCCACATCTCCTGATAATTGGCGCTTAGGCGGCTGACGGTCGGCCAAACAGACACCATCACCTTGACCCCCAACTTCTCAAGATTCTTCACCATTCTGGCCGGATCTGGCCAATGTTCCGGATCAAACTGCCACTCACCATGCCGGGTCCAATGGAAAAAGTCAATCGCAACAACCGAGAGCGGCAAATTACGCTTGCCATATTCTCGCGCAACAAACTCTAACTCCTCTTGGCTCGCATACCGCAGTTTGCTCTGCCAGAACCCAGAGGCCCATAGGGGAAGCATGGGAACGTGCCCTGTGACATTGGCGTAGTTGGACAGGATCTCCGCCGGCTGGTCGCCTGCTGTAATCCAGTAATCTATCTGGGGAGCGGCCTCGGCAACCCACCGCGTTGCATTGTAGCCAAGTTCCACCCGTCCGATGGCCGGATTATTCCAAAGGAAGCCATAGCCCCTGCTGGAGACCAGGAATGGGATGCTGACTTCCGCGTTTCGCTGGACCAGTTCGATGACGCAACCCTTTTGATCCAGGCGACCATGCTGGTGCTGCCCCAGCCCATAGATATGCTCGTCATCGTATGCTTCAAAGCAGGCGTCGATGTGGAACAGATCCCCTTTGACATCATCGTAATGTCTCGCCGGGACCGACAAATCGTGAATCGGCTTTTCTCTGAGTAGCTCCTTGCCTGTATGGGCGTTCAGGAAGGTGAGTTCGCCGAGCGAACCGACCCTGACAAGCATTGCGCCGTTTCGAAGGCTGGCTCCGCCGCCCTGCATATCGATTTCAGACAGATAGTCGCCCTGATCCAATAAGGCGCTTGGCCAGTCTTCTCTCATGTGGCTGAGGCGCGTGGCGCGAATACGCACTCCATCTCTTGCCCAGGGCTCAATCTTTAGAAGTTCATAGTCGAGGTGACAAAACAGGCTGTTTTGAGTTCTGCTGAACTCAACCATGGGCATTGTATTTGCATCTGACATGTAAGCTCACATTGCCTCTCTCGGGGCCAATGGATGTCTCATCGGTACCGCCAACACCGATTGTGCCCCTGGGTACTCTCTTCCTGGAAAGGCCAGGTATCTACCTCAAGATGGATGTCATCTGAACAGTAGCGTCCTCCATACCATGTTTGGGCGTCTCCCTGGCCCTTCAACGTTTCCCTGATCCCAGCCCACACATCGAACCAACTGGCGAGAGCTCCCCGCGGCTTCGCCGATTCTATCTGCTTCGGAAAAAGAAAGGTACCGTCTTCTGTCAAGTTATTGCTCGAACCCAAACACGCATCTCGCCAGGAGCGCGGTTGTCCCAGGCATAATAGGGTATTGCGGAAATATCCATGTACTTCGATGACGGTTCTCTATGTCTGTACAGCGTGCCCTCCCACCCGCTTTCATCAACAACACTCGCTTTGCCACGCAATAGGCTAATGCCGCCAAGCAGATTGTCCTGGTGCTCTATTCCAAACTCGTTCGATAAGACCTGCCCTGGATCAATTGCGATTCGGTCGAGGATGATCCCGCCGTGGTCAACGCCCTCGAGGCAGTACACGATTGGTCCGCGCTGCATCGCCATACGTCCCTGCAAATAGCGCACGGCCGGATGAGCCCAAACCGTCTGGATGGGCATTTCCATCCGGTACCGTACAACATCACCGGGATGCCACTCGCGCTGGATCGGCAGATACCCATTTGCCTGGGGTTTTGGGTTGGTAACCGGAGCATCATTGATGCGAAGGTCCCATTGCTCGCACCAGCCCGGCACGCGGAGGCGCAAGGTAAAAGTCTGCGGATTGGCAACGCCAATCTCAAACCTCACGTCGCCATCCCAGGGATACCTTGTCACCTGGCGGAGGCTCACGTCACGCCCATTGACTTGTAGTTTGACGATCCCCTGTGCATAGAGATGCACCCATACATCGTTTGCCCCCGTGGAGTAAAGGTACCTCCCCAGGCTTGCCAGGGTGCGGGCCAGGTTCGGAGGGCAGCAGGGACACTCAAACCAGCTTTGGCGGTGATGGCCCCCGGCGCTGGCTAACGGGTTCTCGTAGAAGAAGCGCGCTCCATCCAGGGATACGCCGCTGAGGAAGCCGTCATATAGCCCGCGCTCAATGACATCCGCATATTTGCTTTCGCCTGAGAATTGCAGAAGGCGGTGATTCCACAGGATCAGACCGATCGTGGCGCAGGTTTCGGCATAAGCGGTTTCATCCGGCAAGTCATAGTCCTGCGTGAATCCTTCATTGCGGTACGACGGCCCAATTCCTCCCGTGAGATACATGCGCTTGGTGACCAGGTTATTCCACAACCGCTCGCAAGTTTCCAGTAAGGTCGTATCGTCCTTTTCGTGGGCCAAGTCCGCAACCGCGCTGAACAGGTACATCGCTCGCGCCGCATGCCCCACCACTTTGGTTTGTTCGCGAACGGGCGCGTGGGCCTGGCAATACTCGTAAGTCTTAGGCCAAAAATCGGCAGGGTCGTCGCCGCGTCCCCACGCTTCAATGTCGAAATAGTGTGGTTGTGCCCCACGCTCGTCAATAAGATACGTCGCCAACTCTAGATAGCGTTGATTATGCGTGGCGTGATAGAGCTTCACCAGCGCCAGTTCGATTTCGGGGTGCCCGCAATAGCCGCGCCGCTTGTCCCGTTCGCGCCCGAAGGTGGCATCGATGTGGTCGGCATAACGGCACAGTGCATCCAGCAACTTGCGCTGGCCAGTGGCCTGGTAGTGTGCGACAGCACCTTCGATCAAATGGCCGGCGCAGTACAACTCGTGCCAATCGCGCAGATTCCGCCAGCGCATCTCGGGTTGGGCGACGATGAAATGGGTATTGAGATAACCATCTGATTGCTGGGCGTGGATGACCTTATCCGCCAACTGGTCAACCAGTGTTTCCAGGGCCGGATCGGGGTGCGTGGCAAGCGAATAGCTCGCCGCCTCGACCCACTTCGCCGGGTCGGAATCTCCAAAGATCAAGACAATCGGCGACGGCACAGGTCGTTTGAAGTTCAAATCGAACGCGCTGATACGGCCTGTTGCTTCACACTGCCGGTAGATATGCGGAATGGTGACTGTGCGATTCACCTCGATGCGTTGCGCCCAAAACACGTCATCGAAGGTAACGTTGGTAAATGGGACAGGCTCAAGTTGACGCTTGACGGTTGGCATCGGCTCTCATTCCCTCCTCAGGTGCCAGGGTCGCGTTCCTAGGTCAACTTCCTTGAAGTTCAGCGCCGGTGTCAACGATGTTGACAGGCCGGTTGGGCCCCTCGGGCAGCTGCAACCCTCCGCCCGGTTGCACGCTGCCTCGGGTGTGCCTGCGCCCACGTTGACGGTGAGTATCGGGGTCCAGCCCATCATATTTGCGAAAGCCGCCCTCATCGGCGTGGGCTGAATTGGATTGATATTCGCCTTGATATGCGGCGCATCCCTAGTGGTCGAGAAACCCCCGAACAGGCGTGGGGCCGCAGGCGCCACCACCCCGAGCGGCGACGTTGGCTTCAAGGAATCACCGTGATGGCGTAGGCGTCATGCGCGCTGCTCCATTTGACTGTGAGGGTAAGCGAATTGTTTGCCACGGTCATGCCCTGATCTGAAACCACTGCCAGATCGCTCACGTACCCGGCAACTTCTGGGATCTGTTCCACCGTAACGTGCGTTTGGCCGCTGCTCTGCAAATAGGGAGGTATGTTATCGAGTTGCACCGTGACTCCGCCGGTGACGCCGCCACGGCTGCCCAGTACGATGGTAGCTTTCCTCACCCTCGAATCTGTGGCGGCGACGCCGTCAACCGTGGAACCGGCCGTGACGGCGACCCGCGTGCCGGTCATGTCTGCGTAGCGTTTGTAGGTCCACCAACCCCCCATGGGGTGGTCGGAACCGGTGACTAGGTCGCCCATCCCCTCATACAAGCCGCCCCCCATGCCCCAGTTAGCTCGCAGGGCGTCTATCCCGGCGCGCTCGAACCGCCCGAGGTACCAGGCCGACGGGCCGGCCAGTTGCTCGTTTGTGTTGGCTCCATATTCATTGACCTGGTACCCCTGCACCGAGATGCCGCGCGTTGCCAACATCTCATCCAGGTTAACCTTGGAGGTTTGCGGATCACTATCTGTAACCAACTGATGCCAGCTGATGTAGTTGGGAACGACATTGTTCGCTTTGACGTAGTCGACGTAGGTTGTAAACCAACTCCAAGCTGGATCGGGCTGCCCCGCCGTGCTGGGGCCAACAATCACCGCGCCCGGAATGGCAGCGCGAATCTGGTGGTAAGCGCGTTGCCACATACCGAGGTACTGGGTTTGGTCGCGGCCCCAGAACTGAACCGGCGTAATCAGATCTGGTTCATTCCAGATGTCCCATTGGACATCCGAGCCCGTCATCCCGTTGGCCTTTGCATCATTAATGACCTGGGCCATGAAACTGGTGAACTCCCTCCAGTCACCATTGTCCCCCGGCCAGCGCGGCACGTGGCACACGCCGTCGGCGCCCCACAGATCATGGGGCAACAGGATAGACTTCGCCCCAATGGCTTTCGTTCTCGCATAGTAGCCTTTTACCGAGTCCCAGCGACGAGTGTACTTTCCATTCACCCAGCCACCGTCGGGACAATCCAACTGCGCTCCACCTGCGCGGATAAACCTGACCTTAATGTCACTCTGAAAGCCTTGCGCGGGTTGAGTACCGTTTTCGGACAGGCCATAGATGAAGCCGGAGGCCCGGTAAGTGGGCCTCCCCAATTGCGTCGCGAAATCAATCGTGACCGTGTCAGCGGTATTATGGGTTGTCATGCCTGATTGCGCACAAAACGCCAACTTGACCGGCAAACTGGGTGTTAGCCATAGGTATTCTTGTGTCTTAGCAGTGGCATTTAACGCCTCCTGCCCGAGACATCATCCGTCAGGTTGTCCTCAGCGTTGCTGCGGCGCCCTGCATAGTTTTTCCGGGTGTCTTCTGCCTGCTCTGTTCCCTGCGTCGCTTCCTAGATGACGGCGAAACATCAGACAAGTTGGCGAGAGGCCCACACGCGAGGGGCGGCGCCCCGACGGAGGCGCCGCTCTGCGTAGCCGCTTTACTCTTTGAGCGCGCCAGCGGTGATTCCTGCGGCGACGTAACGCTGCGCGATCACAAGCAGGAGTGCCCCCGGGATCGCGGCGATCAAAGCTAGCGCCATGACCGCGGGCCACTCCACCGAGAAGCCGCCGATGAAACGGTAGATGCCTACTGTGATCGGCGTGTGATGGGGATTGTTGTTGAGGATGAGGGCGAACAGGAAGTCGCCCCAGCCGAACAGGAATGAGAACAGGCTGGCCGTTATGAGCGCGGTGCGACTGAGGGGCAGGATAATCGACCAGAAGATGCGCCAATGCCCGGCACCGTCGACGACTGCCGCCTCAGCCAGCTCCCGAGGAATGCCTACCATGAACGCGCGCATGATGATGATCGCGAAGGGCACCGCGATCGTCGAGTCGGCCAGAATGACCGCCAAGTACGAGTTGAGGATCCTAATGCGGCTGAATACTGCGTAGAGCGAGTTGGCCACCACGATGCCCGGGGCCATCTGAGCCAGGATCAGGGCAACCAGAATGAGCGAACCTATCCGGGCACGCACCCTGGCAAGCGCGTAGGCGGCAGGGGCGGCAACGAGCATCATCACCACGACCGTGCCCAGCCCATAAATGAGGCTTGACCGGATGTACTCACCCGCCGTCGCCAGAGCCTCGCGGTACGCGTCGAGCGTCGGACTCGGGGGAACGAACGGCGGTGGATAGCGTAGAATATCTGTCTCGTGCATGAACGAGATGTTGGCGATCCAGTAGAACGGGAAGAGCATGAGCCCGGTGATGACGAGGCCCGCCAGGGTCCACCCCAAGCGCTTGGCGAGCCGAAGCGCCTCTCCTCGGGATCGAGCGCGCGCTCGAGTCGCGGCTGTCGCGCTCACTGCCCCGCCTCCCGTTCCACGCGGTAGGCGTAGCGCAAGTAGAGCAGGCCGAAGATCAGTACCACCACCATGAGAATGTCGCCTGCGGCCGCTCCCAGACCGAAGTCGAGCAGAGAGAACGACAGGCTGTATGCATAGGTGTTGAGAGTCTGGCTCACGTTGGCCGGCCCGCCTCGCGTAATGGACATGATCACGTCAAAAACCTTGAGCGTGTAGACGAGGCCGAGCAACAGGACCACAGTCGACACAGTGCGGAGAAGGGGCCAGGAGATGTAGCGGAACCGCTGCCAGGGACTGGCACCGTCGATGGCAGCAGCCTCGTACAGCTCGCCCGGTATGGCTTGGAGCCCACCGTAGAGGATGACCATGTTGAACGGGATGCCAATCCAGATGTTCGCGATGAGAACCGAGATGGGGGCCAGGTGTGGATCCGTCAACCACGCTATGTGCTGCGAGGTCACACCGAGCGTGCGGATAACAAAGTTCACGACCCCATAGTCCATGTCGAAAAGCCGCACCCACACCGCTCCCGAAACGAGAACTGGTGCCAGCCAAGGCATGAGGATCAGCGCTCGAAGAACGCCGCTGAGCGGGAACTTGCGTTGAAAGAAGAGCGCGATCGCCAAGCCAATCGCGAACTGGAAGAAGAGCGACCCGAGCGTGAATACAACCGTGTTCCTAACGGCAGTGCTAAAGTCTGGATTGCTGACAAGGCGCTTGAAGTTATCGAGCCCAATGAACGGCGCTTCGCCGGTGACGAACGATTTGGCCGTGTAGCGTGTGACGCTCATATAGAAGTTGAGGAGGATTGGGTATACGTAGAAGGCCACGAGATAGAAGGCCGCCGGCCCGAGAAACAGGAGACCGATGAGCTGCTCGCGACGCTGCCATCGCCCCACCCGGTGAATAAGGGGTGCGGCGGCATGCGCCGCCGCACCCTCGACGACACGCGCCATATTCGGGTCGTCGCGATCCTGCTTAGTTGCCATCACTTCAGCGCACTCTCCGCCTGTTGCTGGGCCGCCGTCAGAGCATCCTGCGGGGACTTGGCACCGGTCAATGCTGCCTGGATCGCATTCCATAACGGCTGGGACACTTTGCTGTAGTTGGGTCCGAGGTTAGCTGGCGGGCCGGTCCGCGAGAACTCGGCAGCAGCGGCATCCACGAAGGACTTCATGTTCGGGTCGTTTGCAACAGACTGGGCTGCCACCGACTGCCTCGAGGGGATGTATGCCTGGAGGGTCGCCCACTCAAGCATCTCCTTATCCGAGAGGAGGCAGTTGACGACCTTGCCTGCCGCCTCCATTTTAGCGGCGTCGCCGGAATTCGGGATCGTCAGGACCTCGCCTCCCATCGGACCAGGAGCGGCGCCGCCGTCCGGCTTCGGGATCGGAACCACGCCGAAGTTGATCTTGGCTTTTTCCAGGGCGCTCAGGTTCCACACGCCGTTCTGCTGCATCGCCGCCTTGCCGGCCATGAACTGGTCGTTCACGTCGCCCTGGCTCCACTGCACGACGGACTTGGAAGCGTAGCCCTTCGTGACCAGGTCGGTCCAGAACTGAAGCGCCTTGACGGCTTCAGGTGAGTCGAGCTTCGAGAGGTCCGCTCCAGCGCCCCAGAACCAGGGCTCGAACTGCCAGGAGCCCTCCTCAGTCGCGGGCGCTGAGAAGGCAATCCCGTACACGCCGCCCTTCGTCAGCTTGGCCGCAACGTCCTCGACCTCGGCCCAGGTGGTCGGCGGCTGCACGCCGGCCGCCGCGAACATATCCTTGTTGTAGATCAGCGCCATCCCGTTGATGCCCGGGGCGATGCCGTAGACCTTGCCCTTGTACGACCCGGCCTGGATGAGGTTCGGGTAGAGGCCGCTGAGATCAACTCCATAGTCGGTCAGCGGTGCGAGCGCGCCCGTGTCCGCGACCTGCTGCAGATCGGGGTTGTCGATCCGGAGGACGTCAGGCAACTGTTTCTGCTGCGCAGCGAGGAGCACCTTCGTGATCAGCTCGTCACGCGGGACGGCCTGCCGATCGATGGCGATCCCAGTCGATGCTGTGCACTCGTTGAGCACCGTTTGCCACTGCGTCTTCTGGGGATCGGCACTCTGATAGTCCCACTCGCTGACCTTGGTCACGGCGGGGCCAGGCACGCTTGTCGCAGTTGCTTGAGGCGCTGCAGGTGGCTGGGTGGCAGCCGGAACCTCAGTCGCTGCCGGAGCCTGAGTCGCCGCGGGGGCGCAGGCTGACAGAATCATGGCAACAGCCAGGATGACAGCGCCCAAAACGAACAATTGCTTTTTCATTTGTTTCTCCTCCTTCCCTTTTGGTGAGAAAGTCTATCCATCGGTTTGCTTCGTACGAGATGTGCTGCGCCGCACCTGCAACTTGGGCGGCACAAGGATTTGCTCCGGGACAGGAGCTTCCGAATTGAGCTGGCGGATAAGTATTTTGGCAGCCTGTTGACCGACTTCATGCCCTGGCCAATCGATGGCTGTCAGCGGAGGCGTCGTTAGTTCAGCTTCGCTACCAAATGCGATACCGACAATTGAACAATCATCAGGCACCTTGCGATCCATGTCCTGCAGGGCACGAATTGCCCCAGCGGCAATCGTGTTGTGCGCCACCACCAGGGCGGTCAATTGGGGCTTTTCCCGCAGCAAGTCCTTGGTAGCCGCATAAACGCTCTCAGGGGCAAGTTCATTTTCACGGTAGATGGGAGTCAAATTGAACTTATCGACTGCGGTCTGGAATCCTTGCCGGGTGCGGATGGCTGGCCCCAAACCTTCTTGGAACCATTTTTCCGGATAGGTCAAGAACCCGATGTGCTGATGTCCCAAGGAAACCAGATGAGCAAAGACCTCCATCACCGCATTTTCGAAATCCAGATCGATAAAGCTCAATCCTTCGTTATCTTCGCAACGGCCAATCATTACAAAGGGGAAATTGTTTTCCCGAAGCAAATCAACTCTCCAATCCTGGAGAGCAATTTGCATCATGATTAGGCCATCCGCATATGCGCCCCGGCATAATTTGAGCAAGCTCGTCGGCGTAAGTTGTCCAGTGATCAGGCCAAAGTAGTAATCCTCTTCGCCCGCGCCAGTGGCAATACCGGTGATGAAATTCATTTCTATCTGATTCGAGATTAACCCGGGGGTAGTTAACGGATAATGCAAAGAAACTGAGCGAGTCCGGCCAGAGGCCAACCGCTGAGCCTGGACGTGAGGGACATACCCGTGTTCCTCAATAACCTTGAGCACACGCTGCCGTGTTTCTGCTGAAACATTTTTCTCGTTGTTGACGACGCGAGAAACTGTTTTCATGGAAACACGGGCTTTGGCTGAAATGTCCTGCAGGGTAATAGCCATTCTTTAAATCGTTCTCGATACCTCAAACCCGGGGTGACTTCGATGACAGCGCTGTCAATGACAGCGCTGTCATCACTATAGAAGAATGAGGCACCCTTTGTCAATAGAGTAGCACCCGTGATCTCTAAATAGGACTTAACAGATGAATTTCACCTGGTAGTCTGCGGCAGACGTCACACCTGTCCTGGCGAAAAACCCCATCCGCCCAACGATGGACTCGGATCGGACGTGCAATACACTCTATCGACCGATTCTGTCAGGCTGTCGAGGGATCAATCCGCGTGTCCTCCATTGTCAAGCCATTAATCCGACTCGTCTGCTCCATATTTCCTTCTCTGGATCAGGCTTTCCTTCACCTCACCCTGCCCTCTCGCCATTCGGTTGTTCTCACCACAGCGCTCGATGTCACGCGTAGCAAAGCCGAACTCATCGCCGAGAATGCTCTCCTTGGTCAGCAGATGATCATCCTCTACCGCAAGGTCAAGAAACCACTATTCGCCCAAGCGGATCCCCTCTGCCTCGTGCTCCTCGCCAGCCATGGCCAGAGTTGGAAGGAAGGCCTCCTTGTCCTCGAGCCCGATGCGCTCCTCCACTGGCATCCCCAGGGCTTCCGACGGTTCTGGAAGTTCCAATCGCGGGACCGGGGCGGGCTGTCCTGGCCAAAAACCCCATCCGTCCGAAAATGGGCCTGGATTGGACTTGCACAATGCTCCTACCATGGATTCTGACCGACTATCTAAGGATCAATCCGCAGCCTTCGAGATTCAATCAATCTCAGTGCGTTGACAAACGCGCCCATCAAGAGGTACCCTTCGAATTACACTTACGGATCAACCTCGTCGGGCTCGAGGATACTGAACAACGGGTGGCACCCTCAAACGGTCGGAAATCCTGTTTGAGGCCCCCTCTCCAGCGTTGGGTCTCATAACCCGGAGGTCGCTGGTTCGAGTCCAGCCCCCGCTACCTAAACAGCCAACCGAGGCCCCCTGAGCCTCGGTTGTGTCTTTTTCGATCATGTCGTTGGGATGAAGATTTCAGCCTAATAGAAGAAGAATCACCAATTCTAATTACC
>JBEKHT010000032.1:0-27907 GCA_050012135.1 Anaerolineales bacterium
TGGTTGAGAATGGTGCCGGGGGTGCCCGGGGAAAAGGTCGGCGAGCCCGGCACCGGCTGGGGTGGGGTCCCGGGGCGGTCATAGCGAGCGGCGATGTCCGCCACCGCGGCATTCAATTGGGATGCGGAGTATTCCGCCTTGAGGGGAACGCTGTAGGCTTGGCCGGGCCTTCCCCACAGGTAGTTCCAAAAGCCGATCCAAAAGGGGTCCTGGGTCCGCTCGAGGTCAGCGCCGGCCAGCATGCTTTCCAGATCGAGTGCGAAGCCGAACTCGCTCGGGGAAAGGTACATGACTTGGTTTCCATAATGGATCTCTATGGGCGAGCCGTATACCTCCAGCAGGCGCTGCCCGGCTTGCGCGGGAGAGAGATTGCCCACCGGAACCCCTGCGATTGCCATTTGCGCAGGCAAGTTGGCTCGCGCTCGGCTGTAGGCGGCCAGCTCCAGCAAGGTCAGGGCCGCGGCAGCCAGCAGGGCTGCAATGGAGAGCCAGCGCAGCCAGGAGCCCGAAGAACGCATGCGACCTCCAAAGAGGCGAAAAGTATAACATCCCGGCTCGAGCTTATCCTGCGGCCCCGCCGCGGGTTCCCGCATTCGCCGGGCGGAACCCGCGGGCCGGCCCCAGGCAATCGCACCAACTCAACCCTTGCGGCTCGACCCCCCGAGGCGATCCGAGTGAGGGGAACCCGGGGGCCGCACTGGGGTGGCCGGAACGGGTTTGGCCTGCGGAAGCCGGCCGGATCGGACCAAGCTTTTGACTCCTCCGCCAACGCGTGCTATCATCAACCACAGCCGCGGCGATCATTTCATGGCAAGCCCGGCCACTGGCCTAATCGCTGGACTCATTCGGTTATTGATTGACGGAACCGCGGCGCGACCGGCGCAGGGATCCTCCTGGGGCCGGCCGATGGGCATCATTGCGAGGGCGGCCAGTTGGCCGCCCTCGCTTTCATTGGGAGCCTTTCATGAGCGCTGAGTTCTTCTTCCGATTGCTTGGGATGGTCGGCCTGGCCGTGGGTGGGCTGTATTTGGGAACCTATCTCTCGGACCTGGCGGGCTCCGGCCCCAAGGAACTGTGGGCCATGATCTTTGCCCTCGTTGGAGCTTTGCTTGGCCTGGTGCTTACCCCGTTCTTTACCACTCGCCCGGCGAGAGGCATGCGCCGTGTGCTCGGGCAACTCCCCGCGCCGACCTTGGCGGCTGCCCTGATCGGGCTCGTAGCGGGGTTGATCGTCGGAGCCCTGGCCTCGCTGCCTTTGTCCTTGCTCCCGAGGCCTTTCGGCGCCTTTTTGCCCTTCGTGAGCGCGCTGCTCTTCGCCTATTTTGGCGTTGCCCTCTTCGTCATGCGCCAGAATGACGTCTTTTCCTTCCTGAACGCACGCTTCGTGCCGGGGGGAAATGCGGGCGGGGTGGAGAGCCGCAGCATTCTGCTGGACACCAGCGTCATCATCGACGGCCGCGTGGTCGACGTTGGGGCCACGGGCTTCCTGCAGTCCACGCTTCTGGTCCCCCGCTTTGTGCTGAACGAACTCCAGTACATTGCCGATTCGGCCGATCCGTTGCGTCGCCAGCGAGGCCGGCGAGGCCTGGAAATCCTCAACCGCCTGCAGAAAGACCAACGAGCGCCGCTGCGGATCACGGACTTGGATGTCGAGGACGTGCGCGGGGCGGACGAGAAACTGGTCATATTGGCCAAGCAACTGCGCTGCCCGATCCTGACCAATGACTACAATCTCAATCGCGTGGCCGAGTTGCAGGGCGTCACCGTGCTCAACCTTAACGATCTGGGCAACGCTCTGCGAGCCATTTTCCTGCCCGGGGAGAACCTGGAGGTTCACGTGATCCAGGAAGGCAAGGAGGTCGGTCAGGGGGTCGGCTATCTGGAGGATGGCACCATGGTGGTGGTCGATGAGGGCCGGCGCTACATCGACCGGACGATTGAGGTCGTGGTCACCAAAGTCCTGCAGACGACGGCGGGGCGGATGATCTTTGCTCGCTTGGAGACCTCTAGCGGCGGCGATCACGGTGGAAACGGTCGCTGATCCGGGTCCCCGGCGGAAGAAATCGCCCCGCCCGGCTCGGTCCAGACCCCCCAGGCCTCAGGAGGCTTGATGGCCCTCACGCTCTACAACTTCCTCACTCGCAAGCTTGAAGCCTTCACCCCTTTGGCCGAGGGCCGGGTGCACATGTACGTGTGCGGACCGACGGTCCAGGACTATGCCCACGTCGGCCACGCCAAGACCTACATCTCTTTCGATGTCATGGTTCGCTACCTGCGGCATCTTGGATACCAAGTTCGCTACGTCCAGAACATCACCGATGTCGGGCACCTGCTCGACACGGGCGAGGATCGCATCCTCAAAGGAGCGGCGCGGCATCAACTGCAGCCGATGGAGCTGGTGGAGCGATACATGCGCTCCTACTTTGAGGACATGGACGCCCTAGGGGTACTGCGGCCCGACATTTCGCCCCGAGCCTCCGGACATATCCCCGAGCAGATCGAGATGGTCAAGCGCCTGCTGGAGAAGGGCCACGCCTACGTGGTGGGCGACTCGGTCTACTTTGATGTGCGTTCCTTCCCCGGGTACGGCAAGCTCTCGGGGAGACGCCTGGAGGAGCAAGAGGAGGGCGCGCGGGTAAGCGTACGAGAGGAAAAACGCCACGCCGAGGACTTTGCGCTCTGGAAGAAGGCGGAACCAGAACATATTCTTCGCTGGCCCTCCCCTTGGGGTTGGGGCTACCCGGGCTGGCATATCGAGTGCTCGGCGATGTCCACGAAGTACCTGGGAGAGTCCTTCGACATCCACGGGGGCGGAGTGGACAACATCTTTCCGCACAACGAGTGCGAAATCGCCCAATCCGAAGGGGCCAATGACAAACCCTTCGCCCGCTTTTGGCTTTTGGTCGGTTCCCTGACGATCAATGGGGTCAAGATGAGCAAGAGCCTGGGCAACTTTGTCACGATCAAAGAAGCCCTGCGCAAGTACAACCCCCAGGCCATCCGCACCTTCGTGCTCACCAGCCAGTACCGCAGTCCGGTGGATTTCTCGGAGGAGGCCTTGGTCTCCGCCCAGAGGGGCTGGGAGCGGCTGATGGTCCCTTTTCGGCTGGCCCAGGATCGCCTAAGACAGCCCGGCCTGCCGGACGAGCCCAGCGACACGATCGAGGGCTACCTCGAGGAGGCCACGAAGCGCTTCGGAGAGGCCATGAATGAGGACTTCAATGCCCCCGCGGCCCTGGCCGTACTTCACGAGGTGACCCGGGAGCTCAACACGGCCTTCGCGGCCGAGCACCCCTTGGGGCGGGCTGACCTGCAGAAAGTGCTGGGCTTTTATGCGGAAATCGTTGGAGGGGTCCTGGGGCTCCTGCCTCGGACGAGTGAGGTCTCCCCCGAAAGGGAGGCGGAACTGATCCGCCTGCTGATCGACTTGCGCGCGGAAGCCCGCAATCGCAAGGATTGGGCGGAGGCGGACTCAATTCGCGAACGGCTGGCGGGGCTGGGCGTCCTCCTGGAGGACGGCAAGGAGGGCACAATCTGGAGGGTCGGCCTCGCCAAGGATGGCTGAGACGGGCCTGCCGGAGCGGATCCAGGCCGGGCGAATTCTCGAGTGGGCCCCGGTGCCGAGGGAGCGGCGAGGTTTCACGTGAAACACGAGTGGCTCTATGGGCGCCAGGCGGTGCGTGAGGCGCTGCGCGCCAACCGCAGGCGTTTCTTTCGACTCCGGGTCGCCGTCGAGAACCGCCCCAAGCCCATACTCGAAGAGATTCGTAACCTTGCGGCCAGCGCAGGCTTGGCTGTCGAGGCCTGCCGGCGCAGCGATCTGGGGTGGCTAGAGGGGGCCCACCAGGGGCTGGCCCTGGAATGCAGCCCCTACCCTTACGTCGACCTGAGCGAGATCTTGAAGGCCGCGCTTGGCTCCCAGGAATCAGCTTGTGTACTGATTCTTGACCAGGTACAGGACCCTCAGAACCTGGGGACCTTGCTCCGCACTGCGGATGCCGTGGGGGTCACAGGAGTCCTCATTCCCCCCCGGCGAGCGGCGGGAGTGACCCCAGCCGTGGCCAACGCATCGGCGGGGGCCTGTGAGCACCTGCAGGTCGCTCAGGCGAACCTGGCTCAGTCCATCCCTCGGCTCCAAGAGCAAGGGCTGTGGATTATCGGCCTCGAAGCGGGACCGGACGGTGAAAGGCTTGAAGAAATCGACCTTTCCGCTCCGATTGCTCTTGTGGTCGGTAGCGAGGCAGGAGGTCTGCGCAGCCTCGTGCGGGAGTCGTGCGACCACAAGGTGCGCATCCCCATGCGAGGACATGTTGACTCGCTGAATGCGGGGGTGGCTGGCTCCCTCGCCCTCTACGCCGTCTGGCAGGCCCGCGGCGATGGGTCCGGGCGGGTTGGACGGACGGCCGCCCCCGCTTAATTTCGGCAGTTTTCAACCCGCGGATGGTATAATCCGCGATCCCTTCTCCCCGCAGGTGAGCCATGACCACGACCGACATGCGAGGATTCCTGGAACTCCTCGAGGGACGGGGCCACTTGACGCGGGTGCAGACCCCTGTCTCGCGGGACTTGGAGATCACCGAGATTGTCGACCGGGTAAGCAAAGGCCCCCTCGAGCGCAACAAAGCCCTGCTGTTCGAAAAGGTGCAGGGCTTTTCCGTGCCGGTGGCCATCAATCTGTTTGGCCATCCTGAGCGCATGGCCTGGGCCCTGGGAGTGGGCGACCTGGAGGAGCTCAGCGAGAAGCTGGGCGCCCTTCTGGATCTCCGTCTGCCCCGCGGGCTGGGGGGGCTCATCGAGCGAGGCAGCGAGTTACTCGGGGTCCTGGGGGCCATAGCCCCGCGACCGCGACTGATCGGCCGGGCGGCCTGCCAGGAGGTCGTCGAGAAGGAACACCCCACGCTGGAAAGCCTTCCGGTGCTCAAGTGCTGGCCGGAGGACGCCGGCCGGTTCATTACTCTTCCCCAAGTCATTACCCGCGATCCCGTCACGGGCGCGAGGAATGTGGGCCTCTATCGTCTCCAAGTGGTGGATGAACGTACCCTGCTGGTGCACTGGCAGAGGCACAAAGGGGGGGCCGAACATGAGCGCGAAGCGCGATTGATTGGCGCCGACAGAATCCCGGCGGCTGTGGCGCTGGGGGGCGATACCGCCGCGATGTGGTGTGCCTCCGCTCCTTTGCCCCCCAATATCGATGAGTACTTGCTCGCCGGGTGGTTGCGAGGCAAGCCCATCGAGATGGTGTCCTGCGTCAGCCAGCCACTGGAGGTCCCCGCGGAGTCCGAATTCGTCATCGAGGGCTACGTCGACCCACAGGAACATCGCCTGGAAGGCCCGTTTGGGGATCATACCGGCTACTACACCCCCTCCGAGCCGTTCCCGGTCTTCCACGTCACGGCCGTCACCCATCGCCGGGATCCCATCTACCCCAGCAGCGTGGTCGGCCCTCCCCCCATGGAGGACGCATGGATGGGAAAGGCCAGCGAACGCCTATTCCTGCCGCTGATGCGTCTCTTTCTGCCGGAAATCGTCGAGGTCAACATGCCCGCCGAGGGCATCTTCCACAACTTGGTGATCGTTTCGATCCGCAAGAGATACCCCGGCCACGCTCGCAAGGTGATGTACGGCCTTTGGGGGATGGGCTTGATGATGCTCGCCAAAGCTCTGGTCATCGTCGATGAAACGGTCGACGTGCACAATCTGCGGGAAGTAGCCTGGCATGCCCTGGGCGACGTGGACTGGAAAGCCGACGTCGAGATTGTGGAGGGACCCCTGGACCATCTCGACCATGCCGCGGTGCTCCATTCTTACGGCGGCAAGATCGGCATCGACGCGACTGCCAAGGGACTCGAGGAAGGCCACTCGCGTGCCTGGCCCAGGATTGTGGAGATGTCTCCCGAGGTGAGGCGGCGCATCGATCAGCTCTGGAACGATCTGGGGCTCTGAGAAGGCTCCGCCATGATAATTGCGTATCCCGTCATTATTGCACTCGAAAATGATTTGACTGGCCCAACCTATCGAGATCCTGCCGTATCCCTGCGCGTGAATGCAAGGGAGGCGCCAATCGCTGCCGGGGCTCCTGCCTGACAGGGCGCCCCAGAGATTGAAAGGGATGCTGCGGCAAGCCCGTACCTTCCTGGAGATGATCAAGTTCGAGCACACGGTCTTTGCCCTCCCCTTTGCCTATGTCGGCATGGTGCTGGCGGCCAAGGGCTGGCCGAGCGGCTATCAGTTCCTGTGGATCACGGTGGCGATGATCGCAGCCCGCACCTTCGGGATGGGCGCAAACCGGCTGATCGACCTCCGCTTCGATCGGCTCAACCCGCGGACCCAAGATTGGCCCCTCTCGGCCGGCCGGCTCAGCGCTTGGGTGGCTTGGGTGGCGCTTGGCCTCTCCGCCGCCGTGCTGGCGGGGGCGGCTTGGAGGCTTGGCTCCCTGCCTCTCCGGCTCTTGCCGGCGGCCTACATCATCCTGATTGCTTACTCCTTCACCAAACGATTCACCTGGCTTTCCCACTTCGCCCTGGGTTTTGTGGATGGATTGGCACCGGTCGGGGCCTGGGTAGGCGTGCGCAATTCGCTTTTCACCGCGGCGGATCTTCCCGCCTGGATCCTCCTGCTGACGGTCACCCTCTGGATGGGCGGGGTGGATGCGATCTATGGTTGCGCCGACTATGCCTTTGACCGGCAGCAGGGGCTGCACTCTCTGGCGGCCCGCTACGGAGTCGCGGTCGCGTTGCGCGTCTCCGATCTCAGCCACGCCCTGGCGGTGGTCCTGCTGCTTGTGCTCGGCCTGTGGATGCCCCTGGGCTGGATCTACTGGCTGGGGCTCCTGGCCGTGATCGCGCTCTTGTTCTACGAACACTCGCTGATTCACCCCTCGGACCTGAGCAGGATCAACCTGGCCTTCTTCAACGTCAATGGCTACATTAGCCTGACGCTCTTTGTGGCCGTGCTGGCCGGATACCTGATCCGCTAGCGCCGATGGGATTCGGGGTGGCGATGGAGATCGCCCAGCCCAGGAGAAGATCGATGAAATCCCCTCAAGCCCGCGGCATCCGGGTCGCTCTTATCGCCGCGCTGAGCCTGGCCCTGGCCGCCTGCGGGGCCGGGAGGGCACTCACCCCGCCCTCCGCCGGCCCGGGAGCTCAAGCCACCAAGCCACCGATCACGGTCCGTGTTTCGATCCTGCCGATCCTTGAGTCCCTCCCCACCTATGTGGCCGACGCGCAAGGCTATTTTGCGGCCCAGGGCATTCAGATCGAGTACGTGCCGGTGGCCTCCTCCGCGGCGAGGGACCAGCTCTTCGCCGCGGGTCAATTGGATGCAGGCGTCACCGACATGGTCTCGACCTCATTGATCAACAGGAACGGCCCGCTTCTGGTCATCGTGCGCTTTGGGCGGGTTGCGTCCTCAACCTATCCAGACTATCGCATCCTGGCGGGGAAGGACAGCGGCATCCACAGCGTGGCCGGCCTGCGGGGAGTTCCCATCGCGGTGTCCCAGGCCACCGTCATTCAATATGTGACCGAGCGAATGCTCGAGGCTCAAGGTTTCCAGGCCGGGGATATTCAGGAAATCAACATCCCGAACATCGGGGATCGGATGTCCGTGCTCGTTTCGGGCAAGGCCAAGGCAGCTACGATTCCTGACCCGTTGGCCTCCCAGGCCATCTCGGGGGGAGCCTATGTGGTAATGGATGACACCCAGGACCCACAGTTAGGGAATAGCGAACTGGATTTCACCAAGGCTTTTATCGATCGGCACCCGCAGGCCGTACGCGGTTTCTTGCAGGCAACCGAGGAGGCGGTTCGGGACATCAATGGCGACAAGCAGAAATGGATCCCGCTGCTCGAGAGCAAGAATCTGTTGTCCCCGGCGCTCGCGGCCAAGTACATCCTGCCCGACTTCCCCTTGGCTTCCGTGCCCAGCGAAGCTCAGTGGGCCGATGTGATCGCTTGGGACAAAAGCAAGGGAATCCTCAGCCGTGATGTGCCCTACAGTTCATCGGTGTCCGCGGCTTACCTGCCCCAACCCTGAAGGGGCTTCCCGTTGGCGGGCGAGATGACGCAGAATCCGGGACCCCGGCCGACCTCCGAGCGCATGGTGGAGGCCCGCGACCTCACCTT
This sequence comes from Anaerolineales bacterium, assembly GCA_050012135.1. Lineage (GTDB taxonomy): Bacteria > Chloroflexota > Anaerolineae > Anaerolineales > RBG-16-64-43 > JBEKHT01. The sequence goes on from JBEKHT010000032.1 coordinate 8,127, forward strand.
TGCCTACCCGGGCGGGGCTGAGATCTTCGCTCTCTTCAGTTGGCAAATCGAGCGGGGTGAGACCTGGGCAGTGATCGGGCCCTCGGGCTGCGGCAAGACGACGCTGCTCTACTTGCTCGCAGGGTTGATCTGGCCCAGTTCTGGAGAGCTGCGAATAGGAGGGGAGTGCCTGCGCCGGCCTCGCCCGGATACGGGCTTGATCCTCCAGGATTACGGCCTTCTGCCGTGGGCTACCCTTCGCGCCAACGCAGCCCTGGGACTGCGGGTCCGAACCTTCTATGGCCCGGACGGGCTGCACTCTCCCTCTGGAGAGCAGGTCGGGGACATCTGGCCGCGGGTCGACTTCTGGCTGAAGCGCCTGGGCCTGGAGGAGATCGCTTCGCACTACCCCTCCCAGGTGTCGGGCGGCCAGCGCCAGCGAGCGGCCATCGCGCGAACGCTCGTGTTACGGCCTGACCTTCTGCTCATGGACGAGCCGTTCTCTTCCCTGGATGCACCGACGCGCGAGTCGCTTCAGTCGCTCATGTTGGACCTGCAGGCCGAGCAAGGATTGACCTCGATCGTGGTGACTCACAACATCGAGGAAGCCGCCTTCATGGGGCGCCGGATCCTCTTTTTGGGGCGGCCGCCTCAACGCCAAGGGGTGGTACTCGCCAACCCCGGAGCGGGCCCCTTGTATCGCGATCGCAGGCACCCCGCTTATCGGGAGATGTGCGATCGCCTGCGCAAGATGCTCGACGCCACGATCCAGGGCTCGGGGTAGCCGCAAAACCGGGCGGATCGATTGGGCGCCGGCCGGGTTCCCGCGCTGGGGTTGGCGGACGAAACGGACTCGGAGGGTTATGCGACGCTTGCCGGTGTTGCTCGCTGCCTTGGGCCTGGGGGGGATCTGGCAGATTGTCTCCATGATCGCGCAGACGGCCATCCTGCCGCCCCCTTGGCAGGTGCTGGAGGCCTTCGTGCTGGCCATTCCGCACGACCTGGGTTTGCATATCCTGGCCAGCCTCTGGCGCGTGGTAGCCAGTATTCTCCTCGCGGTTGGAACGGCGGCACCGCTGGGGGTTCTCCTCGGCCAAAGCCGGAGACTCTACCGCATCGTCTCCCCCATGATCTACTTGCTTTATCCGGTGCCCAAAGTCGTGCTGGTCCCGGTCCTGCTGCTCTTCTTAGGGATCGGGGACGCCGCCAAGATTGCCGTGATCTTCCTGATCCTCTTCTTTCAGATTCTCGTCTTGGTTCGAGACCAGGCCGCGGCTTTGCGCCCGGAGCTGCTCCTTTCCGTACGCAGCCTGGGCGCCGGACGACGGGCGCTTTACTCCTTCATCTATTTCCCCGCGACTCTGCCCGCGATCCTGACCGCCGTAAAGCAATCGACCGGAACGGCGGTGGCTGTGCTCTATGTAGCCGAACTTTTCGCGACCCGCTACGGGCTGGGGTACTACATCTTCATCAACAGCACCTCGCTCTTTGACTACCCCGCCATGTACGCCGGGATCCTGGCGATGAGTCTGCTCGGTCTGGGCCTGTACTTTGGAGTGGACTGGCTGGAGCGCAGGATCTGCCCCTGGTTGCCTTCGGCCCAAGAGGAGAATTCCTGAGGCGATGAGGCCGCCCACGGATGCGCAGCGGGCCACCTTTGTCCGCCGGATGTTTGCGAGCATCTCCGCCCGCTACGATCTCATGAATCGCCTCATGACCTTCGGCCAGGATATGACCTGGAGAAGGGAGGTCGTGACGCGGGTTCACCTGCCGCCCGCTGGGCGATTCCTCGATCTGGGGGCGGGCACGGGCGACCTGGGGCTGGAGATGCTTCGCCGAGACCCGCGGGCGCAATCGGTCGCAGCCGACTTCACCCCCGAAATGATGCAGGTCGGCCGAGGAAAGCCAGGAGGTCATCAGATCCGCTGGGTGATGGCGGATGCCCCTCATCTGCCCTTCGCGGCCAATACGTTTGATGGGGTGGCCTCAGGCTATCTGCTGCGCAACGTGGCCGACCTGGGCCGAACCCTGGCGGAGCAGTATCGTGTCCTGCGACCGGGGAGAAATGCCCTGAGCCTCGACACCACCCCTCCTGCCGGGAGCGCGTTTCGCCCACTGCTCGGGATATACCTGCATGTCCTCATCCCCTGGCTTGGCCGTCTGGTCACCGGGTCCCATTTGGCCTATGCCTACCTACCCGATTCGACGGAGCAGTTCCTGCGCGCGGAGGATCTGGCGCAACTCTGGCGCACCACCGGCTTTGCGCAGGTGGGATTCCGCCGGCGCATGCTGGGGACTATGGCCATTCATTGGGGCACCAAATAGGGCGATGGCCCGCAGGGGAGAGCCGGCCGCTTACCCCGCGGGTGGCTGCAGCACGAGGCGATAAATCGGCTGGCTAATTCCACCCCATTGGAATTTATAGCTCTCATTTCCGCGCATGAAATCGAAAGCCGGGTAGTGCTGTTCGATGGCCGCGCGGATGAGATGAGCCAGGAGCACCCATCCGGGTGAGAGGGCGGCATAGCGGGGAGAGATTCCGGAGTTGTACAGCCAAATGCGGTTTTGGTAATCGAAGTTCAGGAACCCGGCCGCCTTTTCGCCGTCCGCCTCCAGGAAAGCGAGCTGCAGCCAACCTCCCTCCGCGGCCGCGCGGACGAGCGAGTGAAACTGCGACCGCATGGCCTCTGAGAGGAACGTGGACTTGCGCTCATCCGCCGCCATCAGGGCCAGGAAGGCTTCCGTCTCCTGCTCCAGGTTCCGAGCCGAATCGACAATGTACCAGCTGAAGTGGACCTCGCTGCCCTCCGCTCGTCGAAGCTTCCGCCGGATCTCGTGCCGCTGCTTCTTGTCCAGGCCCTCCAGGTAAGCCTCCCAGCTTGCGGGCAGGGTGATCACCGGGCAGGGCTGCAGTTCCTCCTGCTGGACGAGCCAGCCCTGTTCGCGAGCCGCAAGCAGGAGCACCTCACGAGCCGGAGAGTCCGCCCGCAGATTGTAGAGATCCAACCGCTCCCAGTCGCGATCGGCCCGGTGCGCCAGAAAGGTGAGCAATTCCCGACCAAAGGCTGGGAGAGCCTGCGGAGTGGCAATCAGGTCCAGATAGTCGGCGATTTCGATACTGCCCAGGAGCATCAGGGCGGAATGACCCCCGCTCCGCAGGTGGAAGAAAGGGGCAATGGCTTGAAGCTGCCCCCCCTCCCGGGCGGTAACCAACCGAAGTTCGCCGTCCTCCCACTCGCCACCGCCTCGGCTCCGCCACCAGTCGCGCAGGAACTCAAAGCGAAGAAAGGGAAGATTGGCGAAGCTCGTCTCGAGCAGGAGGCCCCACGGCTTCTGCAGGGCATCCCAGTCCGCCTCGCTGCGGCAAAGCTCCAATTGCATGGGTTTCCCCCAGGATCGACAAGGGCTGGGGATCGGCCGAGGGAAAGGCAGCCTCCCCGACCTCTAGCAGATGAGCCCGCGCTCCAGAATGCGCAAGGCGGCACGGGCCGCCTTGCGTTGCGAGGGTTGCCATCCCTCCTCGTCGGCCATCGCCCGCAGGTGGGCCAGGACGCTCGTCTGCCCCTCGGGGGAAAGACGAGACCAGGCCAGCTGAACCGGAACTTCCTCCTCGCTGAGCATCGCTTCCCAAAACTCGCCCAGGGGCTCGATCTCACCCATCGTATCCGGCTGCGGCGACTCGTCTCCTCGGGCCAGCGCTTTCCTCAGTATAATCGATTCGATCCTGTCCTCGCGCGGCCTTGAGGGGCCCGACCGGCCCGAGGGCTCGAAGGGATATCGGCCGGGGACTGGGTCCGTCATTTCGGCCCGATGAACTGTCGTCGTTGGACGGTCGGCTATCTTGCCTGGCGTGAGCAGCGTCAGGGGATGGAGGCCGGGCAGGGTCGGGATTTTCTTGCGGACCTGGAGGGAGCATACACGTGGGGCGTCCCGCTGAGGATGCCCCCTGGGCGCGATGTGGGACCCGTGGCAGGCGGTGGGATGAGCTGCCGACGCATTCCCCTGGGCCGCCTGACGACCCAGGCGCTCCAGGAGCGTCCAATGCGGGATGGCAAGGCCACGGGCCGAAGCACCGGTTCTGCCCTCCGGCGCAGCACCCATCTGGACGGGTTTCAGATTGGAGAGACCCAGGTCATCCGCCGAATGCTGGGTCCTATCCATCTCCCCGAGTATGTGGGCGAATTGGAGCCGAGGGCGCCATACCGGCTGGAATTGTGGACCCAGGGGCTGTTTGCGTTGTGGCCGAGGCGCCTCGCGGACGATGGTCGCTGGCGAAGGGTGAGGGAAGGGCGGCGTGGCTCCCACGGCCGGCCAGGGCCGCGTCGCTCCCGTCAGCCGCGGCGAGGAAAGTCTTATGCACTTGATTCTCACGCACGATCAGGCTGACCTGGATGCGCTGGCGGCGCTTGCCGCAATGGGACTCCTGGAGGCACGTAGCCAGGCTGTTCTGCCTAGGCGACTGAACCGAAATGTGCGCGCCTTTCTCAATCTCTACCGGGAAGAACTGCCCCTGGTGGACGCCGATGAGCTGGCACGGGAAAAAGCGGAGGCGGTCACCCTGGTCGATACCCAAACCCTGCCTTCGGTGCGCGGGATTGGGCCGGGGACGCGGGTTCATGTCATCGACCACCATCCGTTGCATCGGCCTCTGCCGGAAGGGTGGAGCGCCGTCATCGATTCGGTGGGGGCGACCACAACCCTTCTGGTCGAATCCATGCGGGAATGGGCGGGAACTCTCACGGTGCCTCAAGCCACTTTGCTGCTGCTGGGCATCTATGAGGACACGGGCTGTCTCACCTACGCGGGAACGAGCCCGCGCGACATCCATGCCGCCGCTTGGCTCCTCGAGCATGCGGCCAGCCTTCAAATCGCTGCGGATTACCTCCATCCCCCTCTCTCTGCGGAGCAGAGGCTGCTCTTTGAACAGTTGCTGCAGGCGACCGAATCTCGCGAGCTCGATGGCTTGCGCATCGTGCTGAGCGTGGGGCGTGCGCCGGCCGGAGTCGAGGAGATCTCGACCTTGGCCCACAAGTTACGGGATCTCTTTGATCCGGATGCCCTTTTTGTGCTGGTGGATCTGGGAACTCACGTCCAATTGGTCGCGCGCTCCGCCACCGACCAAGTGGACGTGGCCGATCTGATGAGCCAATTCGGCGGGGGGGGGCATCGGCGGGCGGCGGCGGCCCTGATCCGCGGCAAGGGGCTGGAGGAAATCCGGCGCGAGTTGCTCGGGACCCTGCCTCAGTACGTGCATCCGGCTCTGCGCGTGGCCGACCTGTACTCTCCGATGCCTCAGGTTCTTCCGCCGGAGATGAGGGTCGAAGAGGCCGCCGAACGAATGCAGCGATATGGCTACGAGGGTTTTCCGGTGGTCGAGGGGCAGCAGGTTGTGGGCCTGCTGACCCGTCGAGCCGTGGACCGAGCGCTCGCCCATGGGATGAAAGGGGCTTCGGTTCGAAGCCTGATGGAGGCCGGGTCGGTCGCGGTGAGCCCTGCGGACTCCCTCGCTCGGCTGCAGCGCCTGATGGCCGAACACGGCTGGGGACAGGTGCCGGTGGTCTCGGAACAGGATGGGACGGTGATCGGCATTGTTACTCGAACGGACTTGCTCAAGGCCCTGACCAGCGGCGGATCTTCGCGGGCCTTGAATGTCCGCGACCGGCTGGGACAAGCGATTCCGCCGGCCCATCTGGCCTTGCTGAGGGCCGTGGCGGCGGCGGCCGACCAACGAGGGGATTCGCTTTACCTGGTGGGCGGTGTGGTCCGCGATCTGCTGCTGGGGATCCCTTCCTTTGATCTGGATGTGGTGGTTGAGGGCGATGCCATCGGACTAGCCCAGTCGGTGGCCAAGGAATACGGCGGACGGGTGCGCGGCCACCAAAGGTTCGGCACGGCCAAATGGCTCTTGGATCGAGATCGGCAAGGGCTGGCTCGCCGGCTCGGCCTGCCTGAGGAGGGAGGGGCCCCCCTGCCCCCCGCCCTTGATTTAGTCTCCGCCCGTGCGGAGTTCTACCCGCGTCCGACCTCCCTTCCGGAGGTCGAACGGGGCAGCCTCAAGCTGGACCTGCATCGGCGCGACTTCACCATCAACACCCTGGCCGTCTCCCTCAGCGGATCCCGCTGGGGCACGCTCTATGATTACTGGGGCGGGTTGCGCGATCTGGAAGAGAGACGCATCCGCGTGTTGCACTCTCTTTCGTTCGTGGATGATCCGACCCGGATCCTTCGGGCCATTCGCCTCGAGCAACGGCTGGGGTTTGCTCTGGAGGATCGCACCCGCGAACTGATCGGGCAGGCCCTTGCCCTCCTGCATCGCGTGAGTGGCGATCGGATCCGCCACGAACTCGACAGCCTGTTGGAGGAGCAGTTTCCAGAGAAGGCGCTGGCGCGTCTGGGGGAACTGCAGGTGCTGGAGCAAATCGATCCGGGGCTCGGCTGGCCGCAGGAGCTGGCCCACCTCTTCCCGAGGGTTCGAGAAGCGAAGGTCGATGCGTCTCGGGCAGGGAAAACCGGCCCGCCGAAGCGGTTGCTCTATTACGGGGTTTGGTTCTTGGCCCTTGGCCCGGGGGCCCCAGAGCGCATTCTCCAACGCCTGAATTTTCCCCGGCGCGAGCGCGAGATCCTGGAGCAAGCGGCGCGGGCTCAGCGATCGTTGCTGGATCTGCCCGGGGACGCAAGGCCCAGCCAGGTGGTGGCCGCACTGGACAACCTTGGGGAGACCGCCGTTTGGCTGACGCGCGTTTCCGCCGGGCCGGGACCCGTCGGTCCATGGGTTGGCCGTTTCCTGGAGAAGTGGCGCGCCTGCCAGCCCCGCTCGACCGGGGAGGATCTGCAGCGTCTGGGGGTTCCTGCTGGGCCTCGTTACCGCGAGATTCTCTGGGCTCTGCGCGCCGCGTGGCTGGACGGGAAGGTAAGCACCCCTCAGCAAGAGCAGGAGCTTCTGGAACGCCTGGCTCGGGGCACCCAATGACTGCGGAGAAGGCCACTCCCCTCCTGCTTGGGGAGAAGATCCTCATCCGCGCCCTCACGGAAGAAGATCTGCCCGCCCTCGAATGGGGTGGGGAGTATGCTCATTTCCGCAACCTCTACCGACGGACCTATGAGGAGATGCTCCTGGGCTCGCGCCTGATGATGGTGGCCGTGCGCGCGACCACGGGAGAGATCGTCGGCCAAGTTTTCCTTCAGTATTCAAGCGGTGATCCGAGGTTCGCGGACGGGAACACACGGGGATACATCTACGCGCTGAGGGTCAAGGCCGCCTACCAAAGCCAGGGGATCGGCCGTCAGCTGATCCATGCGGCGGAGGCCCATCTGCGCCAAAGAGGAATGCGGCTGGCCACCATCGGGGTGGCGAAATCCAACGCCCGGGCCCAGAGACTGTATGAGCGCCTCGGGTACCGGGTTCTGGGCGAGGATGAGGGCCGTTGGACCTACCTCGATGAGAGGGGAAACCTGCGAGAGGTGAATGAGCCCTCCTGGCTGATGGGACACCCGCTGGACTCCAGGGTTTCCCGGGGCAATGCGAGCTAGGGCCGCACAGGCCTCGGCCTTCCCGGGCCGGGAGAGACGCTGCGCGCGCTGGGCTTTCCGAGCCTTGGGTCCAGTTGTGCCGGCTGGCCTTGCCCCGCTTTAGAACTCCGCCCGGCCCGCACGCTGCGAGGATCATGAGCTGGGTCGGTGGCCAAGAGCCTTCCCGGACTGAGATGGTTCTATGGGCACACTCCGCTCCTGCGCCATACCTCCCGGGCGGGTTCAATCGCGATCCAGGCAGCGCAACTGGCACTCCACATTGGAAAACGTCCGGGCCACTAATTCCGGATCCATTCTGTCGACCCGATCCTCTGGTTGATGCTAACGAGGCGCTTCGCCCCTGGCCCGTGCCGGGGAGGGTGATGGCGGGAATCCCGAGGCGCAGAGCCTCCGCCCCCCCGTGATCTGAGCGGCGTTCGCTTTCCACCCTGGGCCATCCTGCCCGATTCGATCCGCGGGGCGAATCCAACGGGGATCAGACTGGGAGCAATCACCCCAGCCCAGTGGGCCGAGCCCTGTCGTTCCCCCAACCGGGGGAACCCCTGGCCCGAGCGCGCCCGCGAGGATGTGGATGTGGGTCCACGGGCTGCCCAGGAACGAGGAGCGTTCGAAGCCGTCGGAGTGTTGAGGGCCGGTGGGTCCAGCCTCGATCTGCATCAGCCATCCCTCCGGCGCCCCGGCTCCCTGGCCGGAGAGGGAGGCTGAGCAGCGCTCAGGCTCACTTGGTGCCGAGCAGGGCGAGATCGATCGCCTCCCGAACGGATCGGGCTTCTATGGTCTGGATGCCGCTGGGAAACAGCTCGGCTCCCCGCACCAGCCGGGGGAGGAGAACCCGGCGAAACCCGAGTTGCGCGGCCTCTCGGACCCTCGAGGCGACTTGGCTGGTTGCGCGAAGCTCGCCCGACAATCCCACCTCGCCGAACATCGCCAGGTCCGATGCGACCGGTCGATCGCGGATCGAGGAGGCAATCGCCACGGCCATGGCGAGATCCCCGGCGGGCTCGCTCACGTGCAAGCCACCCACCACGTTGACAAAGATGTCTTGCTCCCCAAGCTTGAGCCCTACTCGGCGACTGAGCACCGCGGCGACGAGCAGCAGCCGATACAGGTCCACGCCGTTGGCGGTACGGCGTGGATTTCCAAATGCGGCTGCGCTGGTGAGACCTTGCATTTCGACCAGAAGAGGACGAGTCCCCTCCATGGTCGCGGCAATGGCGGAGCCCGGGGCATCGAAGACGCGCTCCGCCAGAAAGGCTTCGGAAGGGTTCGGCACTTCCGCCATGCCGTCGGACCGCATCTCAAAAACCCCGACTTCCGAGGTCGGCCCGAATCGGTTCTTGACAGAACGCAACAGCCGGTAGCTCTGGAACCGGTCGCCCTCCAGGTAGAGCACCGTGTCGACAATATGCTCGAGCACCCGGGGCCCCGCCAGGGTGCCTTCCTTGGTGACATGACCGATGAGAAAGATGGCGATCCCAGAGGACTTGGCCAAGGCCTGCAGACGAGCTGTGCATTCGCGTACCTGGGAGATGGATCCGGCCGCGGATGTCAACTCGGGACGGCAAGTCGTCTGGATTGAATCCACAATGAGGACGCGAGGCGAGACTTCTTCCACATCGTGCAGGATGGCCTCCAGGCTGGTCTCGGTAACCAGGAAAAGGTCCTCAGGAAGGTCTCCGGCCGAGGCCTTCAGCCGGAGGGCGCGCAGCTTGATCTGCTTCTCCGACTCCTCTCCAGAAACGTAGAGCACTCGTCCCGTTTGCCTCGCCAGAAGCAGACCGGCCTGAAGCAGGAGTGTGGATTTGCCGATCCCCGGGTCTCCTCCAACCAAGATGAGCGACCCGGGCACGATGCCTCCTCCCAAGGCGCGCGCGAACTCGGGAATGGGAAGCACCAGCCGATCCTCCGGATCGCCTTGGATTTCGCGCAAGCGGCGTGGTCGTGAGGCGGCGGAGGTGGCGGTCGGGGCCCCCGCCTTGGAGGCAGGCAGATCCATTTGCTCGACCATCGAATTCCAGCTTCCGCAGTTGGGGCAATGCCCCAAGCCGCGGGGGCTGGTGTATCCGCACTGCTGACAGACGAAGTGTGTCCTCGAGCGGGGCATGCGATCACCTTGCGAAAACCATCAGGGAGCGACCCGATTATCGCGCTGCCCCGGTGGGAGGGCAAGTGGGCCGGCCAGCAAGCGGCCCGCGCGGCCCAGGACGGGGGTGTAACTTTTCCGCGGGGGCAGCCTCTAATCTTGTAAGGGAAAGCCCAATCGGCTCGTCTCGTGCGCCTTTCCAAGGAGGGCAGCCTTGCAGACCGGATTCTGGAAGCGAGACTCCTGCCCCCAAGGTCCCTCTTCCGGCATGGGGCCAGAGGCCCAACGGGCCCGAGAAGCACGCCGCAGGACACATTCTTCGATTGACCTTTCCCCCTGGGAGCGGCGCGCAATGAGTCAAAAAGGTGACCCCGTTTCGGCCGGGCTGGCGAGCCTTGGAAGCATCCCGGGGCAACCGCCTCCGGAATCAATGGATTCGCTGGGAACTCAAGGAGGCGAGCGATGCTGGGACCTGCGCTGATCTTGCTGGCCGTTGCAGCTTACGGCGCTCTCCATAGCCTGCTCGCCAGCCAAGCCGCCAAGGAGGGGGTGGAGCACGTATTGGGTCGGATCACCTCTCGCTACTATCGCCTGGCCTATAACCTGCTCGGGCTGGCAACTCTCTTGCCCCTCTTGGCTCTGCCGATTCTCCTCCCCGATCATGGTCTCTATGCCATTCCGTTTCCGTGGGTTCTGCTGACCCTGAGCGGACAGCTGGCGGCCGTGGGGATGGTTCTCCTGGCCATCGGTCAAACCGATCCCTGGGGGTTTCTTGGGGTTCGCCAACTTCTTGAGGGGGAGAACCGCAGCCCCGGTCAGCTGGTCGAGACTGGCTTGTACCGATGGGTGCGGCATCCCGTCTACAGCGCGGGCCTTCTTTTCATCTGGCTTTTGCCCCGGATGAGCGCCAACCTGCTTGCCCTCAACGTAGGGTTGACCGCCTACCTCTGGTTGGGCACCCTTTTCGAAGAGCGGAAGTTGGTTCATGAGTTCGGCCAGGCGTATGTCGCCTATCGGCACAGGGTTCCTCGCCTCATCCCGCGCCCCCGGCGAAGTCGACAAGAGAGCCCTCGCTAGGGTTGCTCAAGTCCCTGGCACAGCCCGTCCGGCTATATGCCCGGGTGGGGGGCAGGAGGATGAGCGGGTTTGGGAAAGTTCCCCGGTTCAAGCGTGAAACAGAATCCGCCCCGTGCCAAGCCCCAGCCGTCGGCACCCCGGTCCGCCAGCCGGCCGCCGAAAAGGGTTTGAGCGAGGTCTAATCTAGACGGGCAGAATCCGATTGGTATAATGCCGCAGAAGGCGAGGATCACGAAGGGGCACTCCCCGCGCCATACAGCGGAATCCTGTGGACAGGACCGGCGAATTCCTTTCTCCTCAGCAGACGATTGAGGCGCTTGGCTCGCAGCGCTACATTGCCGGCACGGGTATTGCGACGGTCGTATACCTTAGCCAGCAGCTGGGGAAGCCCTTGTTGGCGGAGGGCCCGGCCGGCGTTGGCAAAACGGAGCTAGCCAAGGCGATCGCCGGGGCCACCGGGCGCGAGCTGATCCGCTTGCAATGCTACGAGGGTTTGGACGAGACCAAGGCGCTCTACGAGTGGGAGTATGCCAAGCAACTCCTCTACACCCAACTCCTGCGGGACAAACTCGAGAAGACGTTGGCGAAGTCGAAAACCCTGGGCGAGTCCGCCGATCGGCTGGCGGCCGAGGAGGATGTCTTCTTCTCCATGCGCTTCCTGCTGCAGCGCCCGCTGCTGCGTGCCATTCTGAGCCAGAACCCAAGCGTATTGTTGATTGACGAAATTGACCGCGCCGATGCGGAGTTTGAAGCCTTCCTATTGGAAGTCCTCAGCGATTTCCAGGTGAGCATTCCCGAGCTGGGGACGCTCAGTGCCGTTCACCGCCCGATCGTAGTCCTGACCAGCAACAACACCCGGGAGCTGAGCGAGGCTCTCAAGCGCCGCTGCCTTTATCTCTTCATCAACTACCCCACCCTCGAACAGGAGCTGGCGGTGGTCCACCTCAAGGTCCCGGAACTGAGCCCGCTGCTGGCGCGCCAAGCCGTGGAACTGGTCCAGAGGTTGCGGACTCTGGACCTGCGCAAGTCCCCCAGCATCAGCGAAACGATTGATTGGGCCAGGGCCCTGGTCGCGCTGAATGCCGAGCACCTGGATTCCCAGACCGTGGAGACAACCCTTAATGTGCTCCTAAAGCACGAGAGCGACCTGGAGCGGGCGAGACATCGCGTGGGGCTGACCCTACCCCCCAATCGTCCGCTGGGTCAGGGCGCGGGCAACTTGCCTCCCCCGCCCGCATGAGCCCAGTGCGGCGCGTCCCCCGGGGAGGACGCCCGCTGGCCAGAGGAGCGGGAAGGCGGACAGGGCGGCCGATCGATGGAAAAGCGGATGGTCCAGTTCGTGAAGGCCCTGCGCGCGGGCGGCATGCGGGTCAGCCTGGCCGAGAGTGCGGAGGCCTTCCAGGCCACGGAATTAATGGGTATCCAGGACCGCGAGAGCTTCCGCCTGGGTCTGCGCTCCACCCTGGTAAAGCAAGTCTCGGATTTTCCTCGGTTCGAGACCCTCTTCGACCTCTTCTTCGGTGGAGGCCCCGCCCCGGCCTTTGAGAATGCGCTCGACGATCTGAGTGCGGCGGACGCGCAGAGGCTCGCGGAAGCATGGCAGCAGATCAATCAAGAATTGCGCGAGCGATTGGAACGGATCCTTGCGGGCGCGCCCCTCTCTCCGCAGGAACTCGAGCAGATGGCCGGGCGCGTGGGGCTGGGGCATGCGAACGACCTGCGTTACCAAGCCTATCTGGCCGAACGAATGGGGCGGATCCTGCGTTTTCGCGAGCTCGAGGAGGCTCTCGAGGAGCTGTTGCGGCTCCTGGCTGAAATGGGCATGGCTCAGGCGCGCCTCGCGCAACTCGCGGATCGATACGGGGCCAACGTCCGCAGCTGGCGGCAGCAGCTGCTCCATTTCTCCGGGCTGCGCATTGCAGAGAACATGGGCGAGGATCGCCGACCCGAGAGCCGGGAAGCGATCTTGCACAAACCCTTCAGTGCGATCTCGGATCGGGACATGGAGCAACTGCGCAGGGAGGTCCGACGGCTGGCCGCGATCCTGCGAACACGGATCGCGCTTCGCCAAAAGCGAGCCAAGAACGGGCACCTGGATGCCAAATCGACCCTGCGGACGAACCTGAAGCACGGGACCGTCCCCATCGAGATCCGCCACCGGGACCATCAACTGAAACCCAAGCTGGTGGTCCTTTGCGATGTGAGCACCTCCATGCGCTCGTGCTCGGAGCTCATGTTGAGCTTCCTGCATAGCTTGCAAGACCAGATCCGGAAAACGCACTTATTCGCCTACATTGATCACCTGGAATTCATTTCGCCGGACTTGACCGCACGCGACCCGCGCCTGGCCGTGGAGGGGGTCTTGGCGCGGATGCCCTCCGGCTACTACAACACCGATCTGGGCGCCAGCCTGGAGAACTTTGCCGGGAGGTTTCTCGACACGGTTGACAGTCGCACGACTTTCTTGGTGGTGGGCGATGGACGAAACAACTACAACGACCCTCGCCTGGACCTGTTCGACCTGATCTCGCGCCGAAGCCATCGCAGCCTGTGGCTGACCCCCGAGCCGCCCGCTCTGTGGAGCACGGGCGACAGCGACATGAATAGGTACCAGCCTCTGTGCCATCGGGTGCTGGTCGCCGGGAATTTGACCGAGCTGAGTTCGGCCGTGGATCATCTCCTGGCTGGCCGCTAACCCGGCTCCCCGCCTGCCGAAGGACGCTTCCGAGTTGTGCGCTCGGGCGAGAGAGGTCCTCCGAACGGACTAGCCTCGGGCCCACCCTCGCAGCTCCGGCCACAGGAGCGGCAGGCTGATGGCGGCACACAGCGCCGATCCCCCCAGCGTGAAGGGCAGGAGCGCCAGCCCCGTTCGTTGCCACACGAACATGACCCCGGCCAGCGCCGCAGCCATCAAGCCCGCCTTTCCGAGAGAGAGGAGAAAGTCGAAGCGCCTGCCGGAGCGCCAAAGCAGGCCCAGGAGCAGCAGGGCTTCGAAGCTGAAGGTGAGCGAGTTCGCAAGCGCGATTCCCGCAGGACCCGAGGCTCGAGCGAGCCAGGGAGCCACGCCCAGAAAGATCCCCAGGTTCACCAGGGAGGCCAACAGCGGGGTGCGCGCGTCCTGGCGTGCATAGAAGGCCCGCGCCGCGACCTCCAAAAGGGACTGGCCCAGGAGTCCCACCAGGTACATCTGGGCGGCCAGAACCACCAAGTGGGTGCCGCGCGGGTCGAATCCGAAGAGGGGAGAGACCAGGGGCGGCAACAGGAAGGAGAGGCTGACCCCCGCCGCGCTCGTCAACAACAAGATCAGGCGCACCCCTCGGCCCAAGGTCCGGTTGAAGCCCGCCTCATTGCCCCGGACCCATTGTTCCGCTAGGCTGGGGAGCAACACCGTCCCAACGGCCGTCCCGATCATGGTCTCCGGAAGTTGCATGATCAACCAGCCGTAGGCCAGAGCGGACACCGCCCCCGCCCCCAGGTACGAAGCCAGGTTGCCCGTGACCGTGGATATGAGTTGGACCGCGCCCAGGCTGAGGATGCGCGGGCCCATCAGGCGGGCCACTTGCGCCACGAGAGGGTCCCTCAACCCAAGAGAGAAGGCATAGCGGAAGCGATAGCGCCACAGGCCGGGCAATTGAATCGCCAGGTGCAGGCCAGCGCCGAGCACACCTCCGTACACCAGACCGCGGATGCCGAGGCCCAGGGCGGGGAGCGCCCACGAGCCGATTTGCAGGGATCGCGCCGGCGCCAGGATCAGGACTCCAATAATCATCCCCAGGTTGTAGAAAACCGGGGCCATGGCGGGCAGGAGGAAGTGCTGCAAGGACTGCAAGGCCGAGAGCACGAGACCGCTCAGCGAGAAGATCAGTGTGCTGATCAGGTCCAGGCGCATCAACTCGGCCACGAGCTGCTGTTGCTGGGGGTCAAATCCCGGAGCGATCCCATACTTCCAACCAACGAGGGGAAGCGCGAAAACGGCCAAGCCCAGAGAAAGGAGGCCGGTGGCCAGGAAGGCGAGATTGGCCACCCGACTGAAGAGCTGCCACAGCGCTTCTCGGCCCTCGCGCCCCAGGGTCTGGGTGAGAACGGGGATAAAGGCGAGGGAAAGCGCCCCACCGGAAATCAATGCGAAGAGCAAATCCGGCAGATTGTGGGCAACGTTGAAGGCGTCGAGCTGAGGGCCGACCCCGAACTGGCGCGCCACCAGGAGTTGGCGCACAAGCCCCGTCAACTTGTCCAGCCCGAAGAAGCCAGCTACCAGGATGGAGGATCGGGCCAGGGGTTTCATCGTGGGATGGCCAGGACCGGGCGGCGGCGCTCGAGGAGGCTATGGGTGGGCACCCAGCTGCTGGAGCTCTGCCAGTGCCGGGGGAAAGCCCGGATGCTTGGAAAGAGCGGTGCGCAGATCATCGGCTCCTCCCTTGGGGTCCCCCAGCGCGATTTTGGCCATGCCGCGCCAGTACCACGACTCCTCCAGGAACTCCTGCTGGTCGAGGGTCTCATTGGCTAGGCCAATCACATCCTGATAGCGGCCGGTGTAGAAATACGCAAAGTACGGGCCGGTTTGATACCAGAGCATCCTCCAGGGAAGGCCCGCGTACCGGGCTTGATCAAAAGCATAGGAGGCGGGCCCGTAATCGCGCACCGTGACCAGGCTGGTGCCCAGATCAAACCAGGCGAAGGCGAGATCCTTGCCGCTGAGAGCCTGCACTTCCTGGCGCGCATGTTGAATGGCAAACTGGTCGTTGTAGGTTTCGTCCGCATTGGCTCCCAGGAGGGCCAGGACTTCCTGCTCGCGCTCGGGCGGGAAGACCACAATGTAAAGGAAGTCGAAGGCGCGCCAGCCCGCGAGCAGTGTGTCGTAGTCCACCGGGTAGTTGGGACCCTCATACGAGTCCTGAGCCACAAAGACTCGTTTGGAATCGTCGTAGCCGGTTAACAGATTGTAGTGACCCATCCACCCCAGATTGTTCTCGATCACGTTGAACCCCTTCTCCACAACGGGGGGGAACCCGGCCGCGATCAGTCGCTTGAGGTCGTCGGGGGTCCCTGCGTAGCGCAGCAGGGCTTGCAGTTGGGTGTTGTCTTGGACGTAACGCACCATCTCGTAGGGCATGACGTTGCGATCGTCCTGGACCGGCTTGAGGATGGCCGCTGTGTCTCGCTGACTCCCTCGCCAGCCCCAGTAACGCAAGGTCATGGCGAGCGTTGCCGGCCCGCAGTTGTTGAAAAGTTGGTACTCGTGGCTCGGGGGCGTGAGCATTACCCTCGAGGGAAGTGGCGCGGAGGTGGGCGTCGAGCTGGAGTTCGGGCCGGGGATCGGCTGGCTGGGTTGAGGCGGAGGCGTGCTTGTCGCCGTGGGGGCCACGGCGCTGAGGGTGGCCCGACCCATGGCGGCCGCCTGAGGTTCAGGCGTAGAAAGGGTCTGAGGATGGGGGAGCAGGAACTGGCGGACCTCCGCCTGGTAGATTTCCATCCGCCAGGAAAGACGCTCGTGAATCTGCGGAAGCTGGTAGGCGAGGAAGAGATCGAAGAAGAACAGCACTATCACCAGTGCCGGAAGGGTCCACCGGCGCCGGCGTGACCATGCCTGCATGGCGGGATTATATCCTGGCGGGCCGATCCCACCCGACTCCCGACCTTGCCGACGGGGGCTCTTCCAGACCAGGACAGGCGCGCCTGATCGCCTCACCCCCCACGGATCGCTCCCGGGAAAGTTCGTGGGAAGAGGGTCTTGCGGACGCGAGCGGAGAGGCAACCGCCGGAGGGCGCCCTGCGCGTGAGTTCATCACTCGCGCAGGGGCCTTGAGAATTCTCAGGGGTCCTCGGTCCTCGGTCCGCGGGCTGGGATCGACCGAAAGGGTGATCGCTGAGGGCTGGATCCTCGGCGGGGCGATAGCTCAATGGCGCCGGAGGGAGCCGTCGGGGAGAATCGCGCCCTCGATTGACGAAGCCAGATCGAGCTGGGCGGCACTCACTTTCGCGTTGCTCAGATCGGCTCCGCGAAGGTTGACGTGGTTGAGATCCGCATCGCTCAGGTCGGCTTCGTGCAAGTCCGCCCAACGCAGGTCGGCCGTTTGGAGGCCGGCCCCTCGAAGAGCTGCGCCAGCCAGATTGGCCGCGGTCAGGCGCGCCCCGCTCAGGTTCGCCGCCAGGAGGCGAGCTTTTGAGAGATTGGCGCCGCTGAGGTTGGCTCCTCCCAGATCGGCCCAGCGAAGGTCGGCTTCGCTCAGATCAATCCCGGGCAGCCACAAGGGGCCCCCACGATTAACCAGGTCGTAAATCTGAAACCGCGTAAATTCGGCCACGAAATCCCCCTCCTTCTGAGCGAGGTTGGAGCCTCGGGCGATCGGGATGCTCCGGGTCCGGATCCCGACCAGGCCGAGGATGGCGGAGTGTGTTGGGCACCTGGGCAGGCAGATGCAACTGCCGGGCAGCGGGCCGCGACCTTGATTATGACGCACTCCGGCCCGAACGAGAAGAGACGCGTCGGAAGAGGGGAGCCCGGAGCAGATCAAGGCGGACTCCCCTGAGGCCAGCGCCCTTCCTTTGGGACTCGAGGGGGAAGAGAGAGCCGTGAAATCGCGGCGGTATAATGCCTTAATGCTCGGCCTCACGCTCCCGGATGTGATCGCTCGGGTGGTTACGCTCCTGGTGGCCTTCACATTGCACGAGTTCGCACACGCGCTGGTGGCCACGCGGCTGGGGGATTCGACCCCTCGCTACTACGGCCGGCTCAGCCTCAATCCGCTCAGACACCTCGACCCCTTGGGGTCGCTTCTCCTGGTGGCTTTCGGCTTCGGTTGGGCCAAGCCGGTTCCGGTGAATGCCTACAACCTGCGGCCAACCCCGCGGGCAGGGATGGGCATGGTGTCGCTGGCCGGGCCGGTCACGAATATGCTGCTGGCCTTCCTGGGCGGTCTGCCGTTCCTGCTTGGCCTCGCCTCTCCCGAGTTTCTCCCGACAACTCGCGTGCTGCCCACGCCCATTTTCTTCCTGTCGCAGTTTGTGCTGTTGAACATCGTCCTGGCTGTGTTCAACTTGGTTCCATTGTCCCCGCTGGACGGAGAAAAGGTCCTCGCCTCGTTCTTGCAAGGGGAGGCGGCGCGCTCCTTTGAACAATTCCAGCGCTGGGGTCCGGTCGTGCTCCTAGGCCTGCTCTTCGTGCTCCCGCTGGTCGGTCTCAATCCGATCTCCTGGGTAGTCTTCGGGGCCGTACGTCTCTTCTTTCACTAAGGGCGGCCGCAGAGAAGCGGGTGGCGGGCTCCTTTCGGGCGGGGCCCACCGGATGGGTTCGCGGCGGGGCTAGGGATCCCCTGGTTGGAGAGAGCATGGACGACAGCGTTTCCTCATCCGGAAAGGTCACGATCATCGGAATGGGCAAGCGAGGCCTCTCCCTCGGCCTAGCCCTCAGCAAGCCGGATTGGAAGCTTCAGGTGGTGGGCCATGACCGAGATCCGGAGGTGGCCAAACGGGCCAAGTCGCTGGGGGCGGTCCACCGCTGGGACTGGAATCTCCCCTCGGCGGTCGATCAGGCGGACTTGATCATCCTCGCCATCCCCTACAGTGAGACTCGCGAGGTTCTGACCCAGATCGCTCCCCACCTCAAGGTCGATGCCGTTGTGTTCGACACGGCCCCCCTCAAGACCTCGATCTTCTCTTGGGCCGAGCAGCTTCTCCCTCCCGATCGGCACTGGGTGGGCGGCTTCTTGATCCCCGGCCATGCGGAAGCGGAAGCCAGCGCCAGCCTCTATGAGGATGGACTTCTCATCGTGGTCGCCCCGCGTGGAGCCGACCCCGGGGCTCTGGAGCTGGCCGCGCGCCTGGGTCCCGTCCTGGGCGCAGCTCCATTATTCTTTGACGCGCAGGAATTCGACGGCCTGATGGCCGGGGTGGAGTCTTTACCCTCCCTGTTGGCCCTGGCCTGCTATCGCACGATCGTGGGCTCGCCCGGCTGGCGGGATGCGAGCCTTTTGGCCGGGTCAACGTTCGACCGGGCCACATCACCTCTGGGATCTCGAGAGGTTCGGGCTCGTGCGGCCGAGATGGTGGCCAACCGTGAGAACATCCTGCGCCGACTGGACATGGCTCTCGAGGAGATCCGGGAACTGCGCGACGTGCTCACCGATCCCGAAGCGGAGAAGATATTGGTCCGCTACTTGAGCGACGCCGAAGAGGGACGAGCCCGTTGGCTTCGCGACCGCGAGCGGCCGGCGCGCCGCCAAACCGAGCTGGCGGCCTCTCTCTCTTCCAGGGGAAGCGGCCTCCGTCGGCTTTTTGATCTGGGCGGATGGTTTCATCCCCGCAAGTCGTCCTCGCCTGAAGAAGCCAAGGACCGGAATTCCGGTTGAGGGCGCACTCCCGATGGAGGCCATCTGCTGCTACATCCTCTGTTGCGCGGACGGGACGCTCTATACCGGTTGGACTACGAACATCGAACGCCGATTGCGGGACCACAACGCGGGTCGAGGAGGCCGGTACACCCGCTCGCGCCGCCCGGTCGAACTGATCTACCTGGAGCCACAGGTCGATGCGCGTGCCGCGCGACTCCGCGAAGTCTCGCTGAAGCGGCTAAAGCGCACCGACAAACTGAAGCTGGCACGGCAGATGGAGAGCGGCCAGCGGCCAGCCTGATCCAACCCAACCCGCCCCCTCACTGGGGCGAGAAACCCGATCCGGATCCGCCGGAATCGAGATCCGCGCAGTGGTCGCGATGAGAATCCGTGGGTCCAGCAGGTGGCAAGGGATCGCCCCTTGGCCAGAAGGCCCCCCAGGAGAGTCCGATGAGCCCCCCAATGCAATGGATTTCCGACGAACTTGAGGAACTTAAGAACACAGGGCTGTACAACCGCATTCGGACCTTGGCCTCCCCCCAAGGGGCCTACCTTGTGGTGGATGGCAAACGGGTGCTGAACTTCTGCTCGAACAACTACCTGGGCTTGGCAAACCACCCTCGTTTGGTTGAAGCCGCCAGGTCGGCGGTCGGGCGGTATGGGGTGGGCCCAGCCGCAGTGCGTTCGATCGCCGGAACGACAGAGCTCCATCTGGAGCTCGAGCGGCGTTTGGCCGCGTTTAAAGGGGCGCAGGCCACCATCACTTTCCAGAGCGGGTTCAA
>JBEKHT010000033.1:0-27233 GCA_050012135.1 Anaerolineales bacterium
TTGAGAGTAGCGTTTGTGCGCGTCACACCCTATACTCAGCATGCTGCTCCACCTCCTTGGGAGTGATTGTCCTCACTACCCAGTCTACCCGGTGGGGCAGCGCTTTCATACAATCATTCTTAGTGAGTTGACTCGGTCCTTTGACACCCTTCCACGGCCCCCCTATACTCACGTGGCTGGGATAATGTCCGCAGTGGGGCCGTGGAAGGGCGCCCTTTTCTCCGCGGGTTTGGGGGGAACGCTGCCCCCCAAGGGGAGGTCAAATTCTTGCATCTCGGAGGCTTTGGTGGACCGGACGGAGGCTTGATGTTGGACTGACGTGCAGAGGAGGAAGTTTCCTTGATTGTCTTGCCTCCAGGTTCTCAAGCCCAGGGGGCCAATCTGGGTGGGTAAGGCAGCCATCGGACCAGGGAGCAAGATCCTCGCTTGTCCCTGGATCGAGCGCGAGCTTCGAGCCCACCGCTCCTACATGGATCTGAGAGACATCATGTTTGTGCTCGCGAAGAAGCCAACAGTCCGAGATTCAGCGGTTGGATGTCGCGAATGAAGAGGTATCGACTAATCCTCCCGGCCGGAGCACTGTCCATCGGGGTCATTGGGCTCCACCTCTGGTCGCTCCTGCGCTACCCTGCCCCTTTCGTCGATGAGGCATGGTATGCGAGCCGGGCGTGGGCCTTCATCGCCACTGGGAAGCCCTTTGGCGTTCTCGATGCGGGTGTTTTTGACCGCTTTCCCGGGTATGGATCGTACTTCCAGTGGTTGCCTGTGGCGATCCAGTCGATCGCCTTGAGATTGGCAGGTCACCCCGGGTTGTTTCCACTTCGCGTCGTCTCCCTTGCCTTCGGGGTCGTGCTCTTGGCAGCCGTCTGGTTGATGGGGCAGTACCTTGGAGGCAGGAGGCTGGCCTTCCTCTCAACACTTCTAGTGGCCTTGTCTCAGCCGTTTTTCTACTCCGCGCATATGGCTCGATACGACGTGATGGTCGCCGCTTTGGGCTTCCTGTCTGTTTCCCTCATGCTCGTCAATTCAAAACGGCGTGCGCGGGTGGCCCTGGTGGCAGGTCTCGTATTGGCCATGTCCTTTGAAATCCATCCCAATGGCATGATTTATGGACCGGTGATTCTCGTGGTTGGCTTGGCGCAGTGGGGGTGGTCGTATTTCGGCGGTCGGGACTTCTGGGCCTTTGCCGGAGCCACTCTTCTCGGTCTTCTAGGCTACTTTGCTATCCACATTTTGCCGAACCCGCATACCTACTTCGCGCTCAACCACTTGATCTACGGGTCGACACATGTGCCGCCGATCGCCACGGGCAGCCTGTCCATCCTGGCTGCCGGGATGGGAAATGAATTAAGCTTGCTGTTGTCAACATATCTTCTAGGGTTTGTCCTAGTCATTTGGGCAGCAATCGCGTTGGCCCGATCGGAGAGACGGAGGGAGCGACTTCTCTTCCTTGTTGCCTTGGTACTCTTACTGGGCCAAGTGCTACTGGTCCGAAATGAATTCACGTACTACGCGATCCTGGTGACCCCCGGGCTCGACATGGTCTTAGCTGCGTTTCTCCTTCGAATGACTCGGTCTATGGCATCGATGCGACTTGCACACCCAATTCCGATGGTGCTGTCTTCTCTCATGATGCTTGGTTCGATGGTGGTCAATCTACTTCCCCTTCGGTGGAATGCCTATCAAGACTATCTCCGGGTGCAGGATCGCATCAACGCCGATGTTCGTCCCGAAGATGTGATTATGGCCTCCCAAACCTACTGGTTCGGGCTCTATCAACACAGATACTATTCATGGGAGCAACTCGTGTATTTTGAGCGCTATTCTCCGGGCTCCGGACTGGAGGATGGGATGGCCGAGTTCCGGCCTGACATCTTCATCGTGGATAGTAACATAGAGGGTTTCACCACAGACGAAGGGCAATCAGGTCTGTTCTCGGGATTTTTTGACATCCCCAAGGCTGAACTGAATGAGGCCCTGGCGGAGCATGGTAGGCTAATCGATCAATTCGACGGCGGGAGCTATGGCCAGGTACGGGTCTATCGCCTGAGCTGGCCTAATTCGCCTCCAGACAGTCAGCTAGGGGAATTCAGTCGATCAGGGACGACACTAACGTCAACCAGCAAGCGACCAGTGGAGAGGTCTGACACGGCTGGGGTACAAGGTACCGGGCGACCGAGGGTGGGTTAATAGACCTCGGGCCAGATTAAAGACCATGTTGTCCTCGCTGTACGCTCTACTCGTCGCCGCTCTGATTTGCCTTATCGCTTGTGCGCTGGGTCTCCTCGGGCTCGATTTCTTCTCGTCCCTGCACGTCAGCTTCTTGGAAAAGGCCGCGTTCTCTTTTGCGGTGGGCTGTGGTGCTCTGGCCTATGGAGTGCTTCTACTTGGGCTGGTCGGCGAGCTTAACCTATGGGCCTTACTGACCTGGTTGCTCCTGGCCTGCTTGGTGGCCCGGCGTTCCATCCCTCGTGTCTTCCAAACCTTGGTCAAGCTGCCGTCAGCGTTCCTGGCGATGTGGAGGGACCTGGGCGGCCCCGAAAGGGTTTTTCTCGCCGCTGCGACCGCACTTCTTGGCGCAACCACAATGCAGGCGTTGACGCCCCCGTGGGACTACGACGGCTTGATGTATCACTTGCAAGGGCCTCGATTGTTCCTGGAGGCCTCTCGTGTTCTCTCGTTGCCGGACGTATGGGGGGCGAATGGCCCTTCTTCACTCGAGATGCTATTCGCCCTGGCGATGAAACTCGGGACGGACAGGGCCCCCAAGGTCCTTCACCTTGCCTTCGGGGTTTGCCTTTTCGCTATTACGTTCGCACTGGGTCGACGGTTGCTGCCTAGACGTGGCGAATGGCTCGCTTGTGCGGTTCTTCTCGGCGTTCCTATCCTTCCAGTCTGGTCGAGTTTGGCCTATTCTGACCTGGCCTGGGCTGCCTTTGAAAGCCTGGCCATGCTTGCAGTCGTCGCCTGGATTCAGGAGGGGGACCGAAGGTGGTTGGTCCTGGGCGGGGTGTGCATGGGTCTAGCGCTTGGGAGCAAGTACCTGGCGCTGGGCGGGCTGGGCGTGGTTGGATTCTATGTCCTCTGGCGGGATCGCAAGCGGGGCCTGATGCGTGCCCTCACGGATGGTGGGATCTTCGGGCTGGTCGCAGTCGCTGTTGGCTCGCCCTGGTACCTTAAGAACTGGGCGCTGACTGGGAACCCGGTCTTTCCTGTATATTTTGGTGGCGCTGATTGGACAAGCGCTCGCCTCGCCGCCTTGATGACCTACCTCCGATCCTTTGGGACGGGGAATTCATTGCTGGA
The DNA here is from genome assembly GCA_050012135.1 of Anaerolineales bacterium. Lineage (GTDB taxonomy): Bacteria > Chloroflexota > Anaerolineae > Anaerolineales > RBG-16-64-43 > JBEKHT01. The sequence goes on from JBEKHT010000033.1 coordinate 3,307, forward strand.
CTATGTTCTTCTACCCCTCAACCTGTATGCTCAACATGCCAGATTTGCCACCTTCAAAGGGACGATCGAAATCCCGGGGCTGCTCTTCCCGTTTGCCCTGGCCTCGCCGCTTCTTCGGTCTCGCAAACGCCTGTACCCGGTATGGGTGATGGTCCTGCTGCGATTTGCGGCTTGGGCGGTCGGGTCGCAGCAAACACGTTTCCTTCTCCCGATATTCCCCGCTCTCAGCGTTCTTGCGGCTGCGGGGCTGCTGGGATTAGCCCATATGCTGCGCGATCCGAGAGCCCGCCGTGTACTGCTCGAGGGGTTGGCCGGGGGTGTGGTCGCTGCAACCCTCGTCTATGCTGGCACATATTGGGAGGAGGTTCAGCCCGGAGGTGTGGTCATTGGAGTAGAGACCCCAGACGCATTCCTTAGCCGAATGGTTGCGGACTACTCTGCTTTGCATTTCGTAATGGCCCATCTCCCGGGGAATGACCGGGTCCTCATGATGTGGGATGGGGAGGGGTACTACTGCGACTCACGTTGCTTGCCCGACGCCGAGCAATCGCGGTGGACGCTGACGGTGGGAGTTTCCCCCACGATTTCAACGGTCACCGAGTCGTTGCGGGAGGCGGGGGTAACCCATCTTCTCTTCAGCGTGACCGATGCAGGGTTCATCCTGCAGCATGACCCGACCGGGAGCCACCGCCGCGCCCTCGAGTTCTTCCTGGGGGTGTACCGCAGCCAGTGCACGCGCCCGGTTTTTGAAGGCCAGGGCGTGGTGTTGTACGAGCTGACCTGCGGTTAGCTTGGCAACGCCAGCTGAGGGCTCCCGGCAACCTTTCCTGCCGAGGGAATCTGAGGCTCGTCTTTGGCGACCGGCTACAGGTCGGCCCAGCCCAGGACTGTTCGCAACGGGTCCGCCGCTTGGGGGGGTGGAGATGCCGTCGATACAGTACGCGCGGCCTTCCGGCCCTCATGGAATCTTCTGAGGGAGGCCAAGCAAACAGCGACGCGGCCTCAGGTTGGGCCTCGGCCGGGCTTTCGCGCGGGCTGGGAGCGCTAGTCTGAGGAAGTCGCTCGCTGGCTGCGCTTTCGTTCGGGTTGGAGATTCCCCCCTCAATTGGGTTGACGATTTCGCGGTTTGGAGCTGTCTTGCGCTGGCGCAGAGGACCTAGCTTTCACTGGCGAGTACTTGGTTCCACAACCTTATGCAGGGTGTCTGGATCAAATCGCCGGTCGACGACGGAGTCCCCAAGTCCTCCTTCGAGGCTGGGCGCAAGGAGCAGCCTGGCAGGCCCAACTGCCAGGGCTGGGATTCTTTCTCCTAGGATTGGCGGACCGTCGCCTCGGACGTTCCGCCCGCTCCCAGGTCATTCCGTTGGGTGGGCAGGAGGGGGGGTCGCGAGGTTGTCCCATTCATTTGAGTGTAGACTGATCAGGGAGCCAGTATGCCTTGTGGCCGGCTTGAAAAGGGTCAGCTCATCCCGCGGGCGCTTGCGGGGAGAGTGCCCTCTCCCTCTAAAGAGCCCGGGTTCGACCCTGATGGCGTCCAGAGCTTCGGCAAGACAGGTTGGGATGGGGCTGCCATGGGGATTGAGCGCGTCATGACGCCTTCCTGCAGGACCACGGCTGGGGTCCCCCCTCGAGAGGGCGTGCGAGCGTTGATCCGGAGTATTGATTGAACCCGCCCGCTCGCTCACAGAATTGGAGCAGGTTTGGAACCAGCAGTCAGCCTGGTGAGTCCCGTCAGGGCCCTGCTGTGAGGAACCCATTGGTATCAGCCCGCTCACCGAAAGGCCAGCCCGGTGGAGCAGGACTGGTCAGGTCGGGCCTGATGTGCCTTCTCTTGGCCATCCTGCTGGGGGCCTTGACTCTCTGCAACTACCGCTACTCGCTTCTGGAGCCAGGCGGGAATGACTTCCTTGCCCGATGGAACGGCGCGAGGGCCTGGTTGCTCGAGGGGCGCAGCCCGTACGATCCCTCGGTCACCCTGGACGCACAGCGGCTCATCTACGGAAGGCCTGCGGACCCAAGCCGCGGGGAGGACTTGGCGCAGTTTGTGTACCCGCTTCACTCCATGCTTTTCTTTGCGCCCTTCGGGTTGCTGAGCTACCCGGCCGCTAGAGCATTGTGGATGACGGTACTCGAAGTAGGCCTGGTCGCGCTGGGGCTGGCCTCCATCCAGTTGATCGGCTGGAACCCACCTCGCTCGACGCTCGTGATCGCCCTGGTCTTCGCGCTCCTTTGGTACTACGGCTTGCGTGGGTTGATTGACGGCCAATTTGCGATTCTTGACGCCCTGGCGATGGTCGCAGCCTTGTTGGCCATCCGGCGTCACCGGGATCTTGTTGCGGGCCTCTTGCTGGGGCTGTCCACCGCCAAGCCACAAATGGCCTTCCTCCTCCTCCCCTTTGTCTTGGTCTGGGCCATCTCGCGAAAGCGCTGGAAGCTGCTCGGGTGGAGCCTGGCCTTCTGCCTCTTGCTGCCCGGCGCCTTCCTGGTGGTCATGCCCGACTGGCCGTTGCAGATGCGGCGACAGATGCAGATCTATCCCAGCTATGCCGTGATCGGCTCACCGATTTCAATCCTGGTGGCGCAAACGGGGACCCTCTTGGAGGGACTGGATTGGTCCATCACGGCGGTGTTCGTCCTGTATCTGCTGGTGGAATGGTGGATCACCGTGCGAAGCCGGGAGGATCGCTTCGTTTGGACGAGCTTGATGACCTTGGTGATCACCAATTGGGTCGCTTACCGGACAGCCACGACCAACTACGTGGTTCTCCTGCCCGCCGTTTTCCTGATGTCGGCCTACCTAGAGGCACGATGGCCTCGCTCCGGCCGGGCTTTGTCGCTGGCGGCTCTGGGTTTCGTGTTCCTCCTCGGCTGGGCCGTATTCCTAACCACGGTAAGAGGAAACGTTGAGCAGTGGCCTGCCTACATCCCCTTGCCGGCGCTGGGTCTTCTCGGATTGCTCGTCTTGCGAAATTGGTTCCCAAGGATGGGCCGTGAGACGGTGGACTGATTCCGCAGGCCGAGTCTTGGAAGGAAGGCGCAGCCTGCCGCTGGTCATCGCTCTGGCAGCGCTGACGCGGTTCGTGGGCCTCGCCCATCACCCCCTTTGGTACGATGAGGCCTTCTCGGTCCTCATCGCTCGCAAGGGCCCGGGGGCCATGCTTCGGGGGACTTTGACCCTTACCGGTTCGAGCGCGGCGGATGTGCACCCGGTCTTGTATTACGTCCTTCTCTGGCGCTGGATGGCGGCCTTTGGAGAGAGCGTCATTGGCATTCGCCTGCTCTCAGCTCTCTTGGGCCTGGTGACCGTCGCGTTGGTCTGGATCCTGGCTCGAGATCTCATAGGGTCCCGAATGGGAACCATCGCGGCCCTGTTGATCGCCCTCTCCCCCTTTCAGGTTCACTACTCGCAAGAAGTGCGCATGTATGCCTTGCTGGCCGTCTTCCTGTTGGGAGCCACGTTGGCGCTGTGGCGGGGCACGTGGAAGGGCGGTTGGCCCTGGTGGGTTTGCCTGAGCGTGTGCACTGCGCTGGCCATGTACACCCACCTTCTGGCGGCTGCATTTCTTGTCCCCTTGTACTTGACGCCCTTGCTTTGGAAAAAGATGCGCGCGCTGCGGAACGCAGCCTTCTCGGGCCTGGGTTCAATCCTGCTTTTCCTTCCTTGGCTAGTCCAGGTCCCCTCCCAGGTCAGCAAGGTGACTTCGGGCTATTGGGTCCCCAGGCCGGGGGTGCAGGATCTGATTTCGACCTTGCTCGTATTTGTCAATGAGTTACCCGTGCCCACGGCCGTCCTTCCGGTCAGCCTGTTCATTGCGATTCTCGTGCTCCTGCTAGCCGTATTCCAAACCGCCCGAGTCAGGAACGCGGGCTCAGCGCAGACCCGTTGGGGGTTCTGGTTTGGATACCTGTCAACGGCTCCGGTGCTTCTTGCCTTCCTCCTCTCCCAATGGTACTCGGTCTTCGTCCAGCGAGCTTTCATTGCCTCGGGTGTCTTCTTCGTAGTCTGGGTTTGCTGGGCGCTTTCATCGAGCTCGGTCCCGCGCTTGGTGCGAACCCTGGGCCTGGGGATCTTCTTGCTCGCGCAACTTGCAGGGCTTTATTACCGCTATGCCTATGATGGGTTCCCTTATGCCCCCTTTCCAATGCTGGTCTCGAGCCTGAGGTCGGATCTTCAGCCGGGTGACGTCGTCCTTCATTCCAACAAGATCACAATGCTCCCGTCGGTCTACTACGGTCCGGACCTGCCTCAAAGCTACCTCCGAGACGTCCCCGGCTCTCCGTCCGATACGCTCGCGCCCGAAACCCAGCGGGTCCTCGGCCTGCTGGCGTCGGACAATCCGGGGGAAGCGGTGGGCGACGCCCGGCGGGTTGACTTCATTGTCTTTCAGCAGGAGCTGGATGAGTACGAGGCGCAGAGCGGAAGCCCGGATCCAAATCTGACGTGGCTAAGCGCGCGGTTTACCTTGCGGGCCAAGATCCAACTGGGAGACTTGCGGCTCTATGAGTTCTCCAGATGAGGATGGGCAAGAGGGTCAGGAGCAGGCGATGACGGGGGTGGCTTGAAGCCATGGCCACTCCACAGGCGCGCCTGGGGGGCGGGAGAGGGACGCCACCCACGCCCGGGGAGGGCTAGTTGACACAGGCAGGGCAGGATCCCGGCCGCCCAAAACCGCAGCTTGGCCGATCTGGTTGGCCCGCTGTGGCGGGCGAAGTGCTGGTTGTGGTCTGCTTGGTCACGGGGGTGGCCGGCTACTTCGTTGTGCACAAGCTCTGGGCCGGCCCGCCTCCTGCCGCCCCTCTGCAGGCGACGGCCGATCTGGTTCTGGCTGTCAGCCTGGTCACCCTGGCGGGCGGGGTAGGCCATCGGATCCTGGGGGAGTGTGAGCTCCTCAGCCCTCTGGAGCAAGTGGGACTCCAGGCAGGTGTTGGTCTGGGGATCCTCAGCCTCCTGGTGCTGCTGGCCGGGCTGATCGGGGGCTATCGGACCTGGGTTGCCTGGGCGGCACTTCTGCTTGGGATCCTTCTTCTCTGGCAAGACGTCCGGGCATGGCTTCGGGGGTGGGGCCATGTGCGTGAGTCCCTGGCCGCCTCCGGGGCTCTGGGGCGGCTGGCCTTCCTTTTCCTGTGCCTCATCTCGGCAATGTCCCTCCTGGTGGCCCTTGCCCCAGCCCTGAAGTGGGATGCTCTGGTCTATCATCTGGACTTGCCCAAGCTCTTTCTGGCGGCCGGTCGGATCTACCTGCCCCCGGGAGGGTTTTTCTTCGGGATGCCGGCGCTGGCCGAAATGGCTTATCTCTGGGCGATGGCTTTGCACTCGGGTAGCACAGCCGCCGTCCTCGGCTGGGCCGTTGGCCTCCTCAGCATGGTGAGTCTGGCCGGACTGGTTTATCGACGGATCAGCCGCCCGCAGGCGTGGGTCGGTCCGGCCGTCCTTTTCTCGGGGGCAACGGTCTCGAGAATGATGGGCTGGGCGTACGAGGATCTATGGACAATCCTCTTCGCTGTCCTTCTTCTCCTGGCGCTCGACCTCTGGCTCGAATCGTCCAGCCAGCGATGGCTGATCCTCGCCGGTGTGTCCGGCGGGATGATGGTCGGAACAAAGTACACTGGCGCGCTGGTCGTGCTGGCGGCCGGGCTGGTGATTCTCATCGTTTCGCGTGCGCGTGGCGGTCGCGCACTCGGGATCTTCTGGGGAACGGCCGTGCTGGTTGCCTCTCCGTGGCTGGTCCGGAATGCGGCCCTCACCGGAAACCCGTTCTATCCGCTCTTGTTTCCCACCCACCAGGTGGATGCTCTCGAGTTGCAGTTCTACTCTTCGGCAGGTCAATCCGCTCGAACCCTTTGGGACGATCTCGTTCTCCCGGTCACGGCCTCAATCTTCGGACAAGAGGGGGCGCCTGGGTTTTCGGCCAGCATCGGCCCGCTCATGGTCGCGCTGATCCCTGGACTTCTTCTGAGCCGAGGTCGCTTTTCCGGTGACTCCGTTCGGCTCTTAAGGGCCGCTGGCATTCTGGGTCTCTCGGCCTGGGTAGCTTGGGCGGTGCTTGCCCACGTGTCCTCGCTTTTGATCCAGACTCGGCTGTATTTCGGCTTCCTACCAGCGCTCGCCCTGCTGGGCGTGGCGGGGCTCGCCTCCATCGACTCCAGGCGGCGCGGGGCGGTGCGCATCGGGGTTCTGGCTTCTTTTCTGATTGGATTGGCCCTGGTTCTGGAGGCGTTCAACGAGGGCCTGAACTTTGCTTCGCTCAATCCGATTCCGGTCCTTGGCGGGGAAGAGTCCGAAGGGCAGTTTCTTGCGGAGCGCCTGGGGTGGTACGAACCCGCCATGGAGGCGGCGAATTCTCTGCCGGCTGGATCCAAGGTGGTGTTCCTGTGGGAGGCAAGGGGCTACTACTGTAGGATAAGCTGCCTGCCCGATGAGATCATCGACCGTTGGTGGCACCTGCTGAGGGTCCGTGGAGACAGCCAGTCCATCGTCGATCTGTGGCGGGAGCAGGGGGTGACCCACGTCTTGATCTACGACTGGGGGGCCCGCATGGAGCAAGAGGACCAGCCTCTGTACCAGCCCTCGGATTGGGACCAGTTGAGACTCCTGGAGCAGACCCAGCTAACCCGAGTGGCCGACTTGGGAGGGGTGTATAGTCTCTACAAGATTCCCGCTGGGAGCTCCCCTTAAGATCCTGGACAAGGTCGGGCTGAGGCGAGGGATATCCTCGGCCCGAATCTGAAATCCTCGGGAGCGGATCGGGAGGAGCCGCCGCCCATGGGGATCTTCCCGTCGGCCGCTGCGACGCGGGCTGTGGAGGAGATGAGATGAGCAAGACATGGTCCACACTTCGGACCGGGGCTGCCGTCCTGCTGGCCGTGGCCTTCTGCCTCAGCCTGGTGCCTTCCCTGCTGCTCGGGGATGTGAGTGCCGTCTTGTTTGAGTCGGAGCGGATGACCACGCTCCTCACCAGCACCCTGGTCCGGTCCGGCGCGCTGTCGACCTACGCTGTCAGCCTTCTCTCTGAGAAGGTTGGCGGAGGAAACCAGGTCACCTCTCATTTGACCCAGGCGGACTGGGCCAACCTTACCCGCACCCTCATTCCGGCCTCTTGGCAGGAGGAGCAGATCGTCGCAAATCTAGACGGGTTCTATGCGTGGCTGGACTCCTCAGACCCGGCCCCGCATTGGTCTGTGTCTCTGACCGACATCAAGGTGGGTTTGCAAGGCGATGGTGGCAAGCGGTTGGCAGACGCTTTGGTCAATTCGTGGCCGCCCTGTTCGATCCAGCAGCTGCAAGAGTACGCCTCAGGCGCATCCGCCCAGGGAACCCTCCCAATTTGTCAGCCGCCGGAACCTTACCTGGGGGAGGTTCGCCAGGGCCTGGGACAGGAGGTCAACCAACGGGCCGCTCAGCTTCCGGACAACCTGGCCTTGGGCAATGCCTCCATGACCGCTCGGACCGCGACCGGCGCCGAAGAACTCAAGATCGCGCTCCGGCTGCTGCGGGATTTTGGGGCGGTCGCGTGGCTGCTGCCCCTGCTCCTGCTCTTGCTGGTTCTGGCTCTTGCCGCGCGGTCGGTTCGAGGCCTCTTGGGTTGGACTGGGGTCCCGCTGGCGGTCGGAGCCCTGCTGGGAATCCTTCTGGTGCTGATGCTCAGTGTGCTTCGCGGTCGCGGGCTGATCTCGCTGCCAGGGGCCCCTGTCGCGTTGCGTGCCTCCGTCGTCTCTTTCCTCGGACTCCTGTTGAGATCCGTATTCGGCCGGCTGCTCATCGAGAGCGCGATTCTCTTGTTCCTTGGGTTCGTGCTCGTCGCCTTCTCGTTGGTTTTTCGGCCGAGGCTCAAGCCGGCCTCCGCCCTGGCCGCGGCGGACTCTGTCGGCAATGCACCGGTCCGCTCGGCTGCTTCTCCGGTGAGCGGCCGGGCCGAGGCGGCATCGCAGGTTCGCGCGGCTGGTCCTCCAACCCCGCGAGGGAGTACGGAGATCCTGCCCAAAGACTCCTCCTCGCAGGAATCCTCAGGCGACAAGACGCCGCCTCGAGGCATCTTCGGTTAGCCGGGCGGTCCATGCGGTCCGCCTAGCGCTTGCCGACGGTGTGAAGAAGGACAAAATTGGGAGGGGGCTGGGCGGGCAAGGGGAGGCCCGCGACCAGGATCACCTGTTGGCCGGGTCGAATTGGGCTCGAGGCGATCAGCGAGCCCTCCACGTGGGCCAGCATTTCCTCCACCGTGTCGGACGGACTAACCAGGCAGGGAATCACCCCCCACATCAGCGCCATCCGGCGGTAAGTTGCGATCTCCGGGGTGAACGCCAGAATCGGCGCATCGGGCCGAACTTTCGATACCAGCCGGGCGGCGCGCCCGGTGCGCGTGAAGACCGCGATGGCGGCGACCTCCCGATCATGAGCAAGCTCTCTTGCGGCGTGAGCCAGAGCCAGGGCCTCGTCCTGCTGCCGATAATCCGCGGGAGCCTGCCAGCGTCCCCACTCGCCCAGGTGACGCTCGGCCTCCTGAAGGATGGCAGCCATGGTCCGGACGCTTTCGACCGGATATTCCCCGACGGCGGTTTCGCCGGATAGCATCACCGCGTCTGTGCCGTCGTAGACCGCATTGGCCACGTCGGAGCATTCGGCCCGGGTGGGCTGCGGGGCGTGGATCATGCTATCCAGCATCTGTGTCGCCGTGATCACGAGCTTGGCCTTGCGGTTGGCCGCCTGAATGATGTGTTTTTGGGCCGTCGGGACGAATTCAGGCGACATCTCCACGCCCAGATCTCCCCGCGCGACCATGACTCCATCGCATACGTCCAAGATTGACTCGAGATTGTCGAGTGCCTCGGGTCGTTCCAGCTTGGCGATGATCGGCAGGCGAGTGAGGCGGGCATCGAATTCGAGGATCTTCTGGCGCACGGCCGCGAGGTCATCGGGGCGCCGGACGAAGGAAACGGCCACGGCGTCGACGCCCTGGGAAAGCCCGAAGCGGAGATCCTCGCCGTCCTTGGGGGTAAGAGCGGGCTCCTGGATGCGCACTCCGGGCAGGTTGATTCCCTTGTGGGGGAGAAGGGTCCCGCCGACCGCCACGCGGGTGAGGACCTCCCCTCGTTCTATCCTCGATTCCACGACCTCCAGGACGAGTTTGCCATCATCGAGCAGGATGCGCTCCCCTCCTTGAACCTGATTCGGCAAATCAGCCCAAGTGACCGAGACTGAGCTGGGATCCCCCCGCACGGGCCGGGTCGTCAAGGTGAGGGGTTGGCCAACCTTCAGGTCGATGCTTCCCGCGGCAATGGGTCCGGTTCGGATCTTGATGCCCTGAAGATCGAGAAGAACGGCCACACAGGCGCGCAGAGAGGAGGCTACCTCGCGCAGCAGGCGGAGGGTCTCCGAGTGTTCTTCCTGCGTGCCGTGAGAGAGGTTGAGGCGGGCGACATTCATCCCGGCCTCGATCAATTGTTGCAGGATCGGCCGGCTGCGGGAAGCGGGTCCGAGCGTAGCCACGATGCGGACCCGGCGAGGGGATTCGGCTGGATCGCTCATCTCAGTCCTCCTCCGGGATCGTTCCTCGGGCTCACAGGAAGCGGAGTTCACCCGCCTTCTGCTCAAGTTCCGCCTGGAAATCGGGGTGGGCAATGTCGATCAGGGCCCGCGCCCGGTCGCGGATGGTCTTGCCAAAGAGAGAGGCCACCCCGCGTTCGGTAACGACATAGTGCACGTGGTTTCGGGATGTGGTGACGCCCGCCCCGGGTCGCAAAGTTGGGACGATGCGGCTGACCCTCGTCCCCTCTCTCAGGGTGGACGTGCTGGGGAGAGCAATGATCGGTCTTCCGCCGGCCGCCCGCGAGGCCCCGTACACGAAGTCGACTTGCCCTCCGACCCCGGAATACAACCGGGAGCCGATGCTGTCCGCACAGACCTGCCCCGTCAGGTCGACCTCAATTGCCGAATTGATCGCGACCATCTGGTTGTTCTGCGCGATCACGAAGGGATCGTTGACATACTCGGTGGGGTGGAACTCGAAAATGGGGTTGTCGTCGATGAAGTTGTACAGGCGCTGGGTTCCAAGCGCCAGTCCGGCCACGATCTTTCCCGGGTGAAGGGTCTTCTTTTCGTTGGTGATCACTCCGGACTCCACCAGGCCGACGACGCCGTCGGAGAAGAGTTCCGTGTGAATTCCCAAATCCTTCTTCCCCTCCAGGAAATGCAACACGGCGTCCGGGATGGCGCCAATGCCCGTCTGCAAGGTGCTGCCGTCCTCGATCAACGAGGCGATATGCCCCGCGATTTGCAGGCTGAGATCATTGGGCTCGCCCACCTTGAGTTCAGCGGGGGCGTAGGACACGGGGATCAGGTAGTTGATCTTTGAAAGATGGATGAAGGAATCACCCAGGGTTCGCGGCATTTGCTCGTTGACCTCGGCAATAACGATCCGGGCCACCTGGGCGGCCGTTTTGCTCAGGCCGGCCTCAATCCCAAGGCTGCAGAACCCGTGTTCATCTGGGGGACTCACATGAATGAGAGCCACATCGAGAGGCAGGACATTGCGTTTGAAGAGCAGCGGGACCTCCGAAAGGAATACCGGAGTGAAATCGGCTCGTCCATCCTGAACCGCGGCCCGGATGTTGTCGCTGATGAAGAGCGCATTGACCCTCAGGTGCCCTTGCATCCGCGGGTCCACATAGTCGGCGGTGCCGATGGTAAGCGCTTGAACGATCTCCACATTCTCCAGCTGAGGAGCCCGGAGCACCAGCGCATCCATGACGACTCGCGGCACGGCGCAGTTGCCGGTGAGGTAGACCCGGTGACCCGATTGGATGGCTCGGACGGCTTGCTCCGCAGAGACCCGCCTGGATTCGTATAAGTCGGTCCAGCGCATGGCTAACTTTCCTTTTCGGGATCGAAGCCTGGAGAGAGCACATGCACCAGTTTGCCCCGGTGCGTGCACAACCCCGCCTCCAGGGCAGGATCGGACCGGACGGCCTCCTCCAGGCCCAAGCGGGCAATCTCCTGAATGTACGGGGTAGCTACCGCGTTGAGCGCATGGGTCGCGGTGCGGCCTACGACTCCCGGCATGTTCGGGACGCAGTAGTGGATGGTATTCTCTGCCTCAAAGGTGGGCTGGTCATGCGAGGTGGGCCGCGAGGTTTCGACACAGCCTCCTTGGTCGATGCTCAGATCAAGGATCACCGAGCGAGGCTTCATTGAGCGCACCATCTCGCGCGTGACCACGATGGGGGCCCGTTCCCCAGGAACCAGAACGGCCCCCACCAGGACATCCACATAGCGGCAGGTGCGGGCGATGTTTACCGGCGTCGAATGGAGGGTCACCACGCGGCCCGGGAACAAGTTGTCGGCCTCTTCCAGCCTCATCGGGTTCCGGTCGAGAAGGGTGAGGTGGGCCCCCAGGCCCAGGAAGGCACGAGAAGCGCTGCGACCCACGGCTCCGGCCCCCAGGATTCCTACCTCGGCCGCAGGAACCCCCGGCAGGCCCCCCAGGAGAATACCCTTTCCGCCTCGATCGTTCTGCAGCAAGGTGGCTGCGATCTGAGCCGCCATGCGCCCGCCAATCTCGCTCATGGCGTGGAGGACGGGCAGCCTGCCATCCGGAAGCTGAATCTGGTCGTAGGCCAAGGCTGTGATCTTGTGGTCCAGAAGGGTCTCCACCTTGCGCGGGCTGGCCGAGGCCAGGTGGTGGAAGGCGAGAACAATCTGTCCTTCTTCCAGCCACTCCAACTCTTCCTGGAGCGGCCTGGCCACCTTGACCACCAGATCCCCACGGCGAAAGGCCTCTTCATGAGAAAAGACAATGCGCGCGCCGACCGTCTCGTAGTCTGTGTCGCGGAAACCAGCTCCCAGACCAGCGGCGTGTTCCACGAAGCAGGTGTGGGCCTGTTGCACCAGAGCCGCGACGCCGAGAGGGGATAGCCCGACTCGGTATTCGTTAAATCGGACTTCTTTGGGAACCGTGATATTCATTGGCGCTCCTCGGCCCTTCTCGCATTTCGGGCCGCCCGCAGGTCGGCGACCCGAGATCCCCTCGTCTACCCAGTGCCCTGCCCACGCCCGCCTGCTCAGCCGGCTGCGCGCGACACGGCGACCTGAACCTCCTGGGTGGATGACGAGGCACGGCCTTGCCGATGGGCCAACGGCTGTGCTCTAACCCCCTTCGCTCAAAAGGGTTGCCAATATCGCCTTCTGCGCGTGCATTCGATTCTCCGCCTGAAGGAAGAGGACCGAATGCGGCCCATCTGCTACCTCGTCCGTGATTTCCTGGCCGCGGTGGGCAGGCAGGCAGTGCATCACGATTGCATCCTTGGCCGCTCCCGACACCAGGGCGGCGTTCACTTGGTAGGGCGGAAAAATCTCCTTGCGCGCCTGCGCCTGGGCTTCCTGGCCCATGCTGGTCCAGGTGTCGGTGTAGATGACGTTGGCCCCACGGGCGGCCTGCTGAGGATCGCGGAACAGGGCGATCTGGCTCCCGCTTTCCTCTGCAAAAACCCGAGCCCGCTCAACGACCGCCGAGGGGATTTCATAGCCCGGAGGGGAAGCCGCGGAAAAGTGAGCTCCAAGCTTGGCGCAAATCTGGAGCAGGGAGGTGGCCACATTGTTGCCGTCGCCCACGTAGCCGACCCGGATCCCGGCCAAGGATCCAAAGCACTCCCGGATCGTGAGGACATCGGACAAGGCCTGACAAGGGTGGCTGGAGTCCGAGAGACCGTTGATGACCGGTACTCGCGAGAATCTGGCGAGCTCAACGATTTCGTCATGGGCGAACACCCGCGCCATGATCCCCTGGACATAACTTGAAAGGACCCGGCTGACATCGGCGATTGACTCGCGCTGGCCCAGCCCTACTTCGCTCGGGGAAAGATACAGCGCATCGCCCCCGAGGTGCCTCATCGCCATGTCAAAAGACACGCGGGTCCGAAGGCTGGGCTTCTGAAACAGCATTCCCAGGACCTTGCCCCTCAGAAGAGGTTGGTTTCCCCCCCGCCGCCAATCTCTCTTGAGCTTGACCGCCAGATCCAGCAGGGAGGTCAATTCCGCCGGGGAGTAGTCAGCAATGTCCAGGAAATGTCTCATATCGGTTGTTCCTGTGCAGGGGAATGGGGGAGGTTCTCGGGACAGTATAGCATAGCGGGATTCTCTATCTCCTGAGCCAATCCCGGCCCGTCGAGGCCCGGGCACCAACCGTCCCCGCCGCCAGGCTGCCTTGGGGGAGCTCGGCACAAAGACAGCGGTGGCTGGAGGAGAGCTCCTCTTCCGGGCGGGAGCAAAGGCCCAAGCCCGGGTTATACTCATGAGCTGGGATTTCCTTTCCGGAGCGTGGCTCGAATCGAAGGGCAGCTTGCGGGCTGGACCGGTATGGAAGACGACATCTCGCCGATTCGACGGCAATACCTCGAAGTGAAGAAGCGTTACCCCGAAGCGGTCGTCTTCTTTCGGCTCGGCGACTTCTATGAGACGTTCGACGCCGATGCCGAGGTCGCTTCGCGTGAACTGGACATTGTGCTCACCTCACGCAATGTCGCCAAGGGCGTCCGCGTTCCCATGGCCGGGATCCCCTTTCACGCTGCCGAAGGGTATGTCGCCAAGCTGATCCAGCATGGCCACCACGTGGCCATTTGTGAGCAAGTCGGCGATTCGGTCAAAGGGCTGATGCCTCGCGAGGTTGTGAGGGTGATCACCCCAGGGACCGTAGTTGAGCCCGTGATGCTTTCGCCGCGGTCCAACAACTACTTGGCGGCGGGCGTGGTCCAGGGTGAGAGCATCGCTTTGGCTTATGCCGACATCACGACGGGAGAGTTTCGCGTTGCGGAGTTTGAGACGCCCGACCCGCTCGAGGCGTTGCGGAATGAGCTGGCCAGGATCAACGCCTCCGAGACTCTTTTGGTGGAAGGGCTCGAGCTCGCTGAGAACAACGTGAGTCGCATCACCCGACTGCCCTCCTGGCGTTTCGAAATAGGGCGGTGCGAGCAGACCCTGTGCGACCACTTCGAGGCGGCACGCCTGGAGGGATTTGGACTAGGCCAGAAGAAGCTGGCGGTGCGGGCCGCCGCGGTGATCCTGCAGTATCTTCGCGAGACCCAGGTTCAATCCCTTCGTTTGCTCACCGACCTGGCGGTCTACCAGCCTTCTGATTTCATGATCCTGGACGCCGCCACGCGTCGAGGTCTCGAGCTGACCCAAACCCTCCGATCTGGCGAGGTCCGCGGTTCGCTTCTGGGAGTCCTCGACCACACGGTCACCTCCATGGGGGCGCGCCTGCTCCAGCGCTGGTTGCAGCAACCGCTGCTTGATCTGGAGGCCATCCGCGGCCGCCAGGAGGCCGTCGAGGCATTCCTCAGAGATGGTCTCGCTCGGGCTGCGTTCCGCGAGAAGCTGGCGGCCCTGGCGGACCTGGAACGACTGGCCAGCCGAGTCCTCTCTGGGCACGCCAGCCCCCGAGATCTCGTTTCCCTGCGCTCCACCTTGCGGAGTCTCCCGGGTGCGTTGGAGGCGGCTGCTCAGCTCCGCACCGATGCCTCTCGAAGGACCTCGGAGATTGATCCCTGCGGCGATCTTCTCTCTCTCCTGGACGAGGCCATCGCCGACGATCCTCCGGGCCTCCTCAGCCAGGGCGGGGTGATCCGTCCTGGATTCTCCAAGGATCTGGACGAGACGATCGATGGCGCGAAAGTGGCGCGCGAGTGGATCGCCAACTTGGAGGGGACGGAGAGGGGCCGGACGGGGATCCGCAATCTGAAGGTCGGCTACAACAAAGTCTTCGGCTACTTCATTGAGGTGTCCCGGAGCCATGCGAATTTGGTTCCGGCTGAGTACATCCGCAAACAAACTCTGGTAAACGCGGAGCGATATATCACCCCGCAAATGAAGGATTACGAAACGGCCATCCTGAATGCCGAAAGTCAAGTCCGCGAGATTGAAGCGCGCCTTTTCCGCCAAGTCTGTGAGCAGATCGGGGCTCAGGCGGGGCGGCTACTGGCGACCGCCCGTTCGGTGGCCGAACAAGACGTTCTCTCGACCTTCGCGGAGAACGCCGCCCGCTTCGGGTATGTCCGTCCAGAACTCGTGGCAGAGGATGATTTGGCCATCCGCGATGGGCGTCACCCGGTCGTGGAGCAGTTTCTTTCGGCCGATCGATTTGTCCCGAACCACGCGGTCTTTGAGCCCGGCGAGCGCATTCGCGTGATCACGGGTCCCAACATGGCAGGAAAGAGCACCTATCTTCGCCAAGTGGCGCTCATTTGCCTCATGGCACAGGTGGGATCCTTTATTCCGGCCGCCTCCGCACGCATCGGGCTGGTGGACCGCATCTTTGCGCGCATTGGTGCTCAAGACGAGCTGTACACCGGCCAATCCACTTTCATGGTCGAAATGATCGAGGCGGCCCACATCCTTCATAATGCCACCCGGCGTAGTCTCCTGATCTTTGACGAGGTGGGGCGAGGGACCTCCACCTATGACGGGGTTTCCATTGCCTGGGCGGTGATTGAGTTCATCCACAACCACCCTCGGCTGCAGTCGCGCACGCTGTTCGCGACCCACTATCACGAACTCGTCCGTCTGGCTGACCTGCTCCCGATGGTGAGGAACTACAACGTCGCCGTCGTGGAGGAGGGGGGCAAGGTCGTCTTTCTGCACCGCATCATCCCCGGGGGCGCGGATCGCTCGTACGGCATCCATGTGGCCCAACTGGCCGGCATGCCGCGCGCTGTCATTGGGAGAGCAGAGGAAATCTTGCAGGAGCTGGAATCGAACTCGAGGGGCGGGAAGGGTGCCTCCGAGGAAGTGCTCCAGCTTCCCCTCTTGCCCGAGAGCGACCCCCTCCTCCAAGAACTCCGCAACCTGGACGTCACCGCGATGACCCCCTTGGATGCATTGACGAAACTGTTCGAGTGGCAGAAGCGGTTTGCCTCGCGCCATCAATAGCCCCAGGGCAACCAATTCCCTTAACCTCATCCGCGTCGCCCGCACCCGGATCCAAAGGCACACGGCCGGAGATGAAAGCGGCCAAGGCAGATCGTTGCTCATTTCTGCCTGGCAGCTCTCCGGCCTCCAACGCGGATGCGAGGGGAACTCCTGCAGGCCCTATTGGTCCGTTGCTCTTTGCCCCATTATGGGCTGTTCGCGATATTGTCGGCCTAGATTGGCGCAATTCGGCCTTCAGGCAGCAAGACCAGTCCGGGACGGCCGCGGGACTTGCTCTGATGTCGTTTTGACGCGCTGATCCTCACCCGATCCGAGGACGAATATCGATCCAAGGTATGAATGCTGCCACTCCCTGCCCGAGGCGGAGGCGGGTATGGTGGAATTGGGATCAATACGGGGTGACTAGTCGACGTGGAACTCCGCGGGAGGAGCAGAGGGCAGAGAGGCGCAGCCCGGCCGCTACGGAGCTGAGGCAGCGCCCTTTGCCGTTGAATTCTGCGGTTCCCGGCTGTGCGGCGGGTCGTGGGGCAAGCGTTCACGGGAACCTCACCCCTGTTCCTTCGGGCACCTGTCCTTGGGCCATGTCGATGTGTTCGGAATTGGGAATGGTTGTCAGCGGTCACCCCTTTCGAGCGGGGTTGGATGCTCATCCGCATTCGTCTTGATTGTGAGAAAGGTGGGCTTGCCATCTGCCCGACCGAGTCGGCGCGAGATGGGTTGGGCCGAGGCTCGGCGGCCGGACGCGTGGAGACGGCTCCATCGCCGGGAGGATAGATCCTCGGCGCTGCCGGGCCGGAAGCATATGGCTCGAAGGCGGCTGGCGGCTTTTCATTCTCCGCAGGATCTACCAGAGGTGCATCGTGGACCTGGCCTTCAGGGATGAGATTCGGGAACTGTCGGGGCAAGATCTCGGCGCGTGCTACCACTGTCACAAGTGCACAGCCGGGTGTCCCATGGCGGGATCGATGCAATACGGCCCAGCCTGGATCATCCGGCAGGTTGCCCTGGGGGAGGCCGCCGAGGCCTTGGGGAGCAGAGACATCTGGCTTTGCTCCGGGTGTTACACCTGCGCGACGCGCTGCCCGAATGATATTGACGTGTCTGCCGTGA
This sequence comes from Anaerolineales bacterium, assembly GCA_050012135.1. Classification (GTDB taxonomy): domain Bacteria; phylum Chloroflexota; class Anaerolineae; order Anaerolineales; family RBG-16-64-43; genus JBEKHT01. The sequence goes on from JBEKHT010000033.1 coordinate 20,333, forward strand.
TCGACGCCTTGCGACAAGTCGCTCTCCGGCGGAGAGTGTCTGCGGCAGAGAGGGACGCGCTTCTCTTTCACCGCCTCTTTCTGGGTGTCGTGGAGCAGCTGGGAAAGTCGCACGAGGCGCTTATGCTTGGCCTCTTCAAGCTCCTTTCCCATACCCCCATTTACCAGGACATGGGCGCGGGCGCCGGGTTGTTCCTGCGAGGCAAGGTCCCCTTGCTCCCGGAACGGCCGGCGGGGGTTTCTGAAGTCAAGCAGATCTTTCGACGGAGTCTCTAGGTGAGCTATTCCTTCTACCCCGGATGCAGTCTCCACTCGACTGGGCTCGAGTACGGGCGCTCTACGACTGCGGCCTTTGCCCAGCTCGGTCTGGAGCTCGACGAGCTGCCTGAATGGAACTGCTGCGGTGCTTCTTCCGCCCACGTCTTCAGCCACACCTTGGCCTTGGCTTTGCCGGCCCGCAACCTGCGGATCGCGCAGGAAGCGGGCAAGGACTTGGTGGTCGCGTGCGCCGCATGCTACAACCGGCTGCGGGCGGCCGACCGGTCGATGCGCTCCGACCCGGAGATGAGGAAGAGAGTGGAAGAAGTGGTCGGCTTCACCTACGATCACCCGATCCAGGTCCGCCCGACTTTGGCCGTTCTGGCCGAAGACGTGGGCTGGGAGAAGGTCAGCGGGCAGATCAAGCGCCCGCTCGCTGGATTGAAGGTCGTTTCCTACTACGGCTGCCTGCTTGTGCGCCCGCCGGAAATTGCGGGATTTGACAACCCCAACGATCCGCAAGTCATGCCGGGCTTGCTTCGGGCTCTGGGTGCCCAAGTGATGTCCTGGTCGAATGCGACGGACTGCTGCGGAGCGGGGCTTTCGCTCAGCCGGTCCGACGTCGTGCGCGAGCTGGTGGGTCGGCTCGCCGACCGTTGCCTGGAGGCGGGGGCCCAGGCCTTCGTCACGGCCTGCCCCCTTTGCCAGGTCAACATCGAAATGAGGCAATCGAAGCCGGAGAAGGTTCCCAGCTTCTATTTCACCGAGCTGCTCGGGCTGGCGTTGGGCCTTCCTGAGGCCGAGGGCTGGTGGGGCAAACACCTCATTGATCCTCGCCCTTTGCTTCGGTCGCTCTCGCTTGCCCAATAGGTAGGGTCATGCCCACTGAGCAAACGCTTCGTTCAAACGGCAAGAATGTGGTCGGCTCAGCGCTGGTTGTAGGCGCGGGGATTGCTGGCATGCAAGCTTCGCTGGATCTGGCCGAGGCGGGGATCAAAGTCTATCTCCTGGATCGCTCCCCGGCCGTGGGCGGAACCATGGCCCAGCTGGACAAGACCTTCCCCACGAACGATTGCGCGATGTGCATCATGTCCCCGAAGCTGGTGGAGGTCGGCCGGCATCTGAACATTGAGCTCCTGATGGGGTCGGAGGTCGAGCGGGTTGAGGGGAATCCGGGAGACCTGAAGGTCATGATCAAACATCATCCCCGCTATGTCGACCTCCAGAAGTGCACGGGCTGTGGCGACTGTGCCACCGCCTGCCCAATCAGCCTTCCCGACGCGTTCAATGGGGGCATGTCTCTGCGCAAGGCGATCTACAAACTCTATCCGCAAGCCATCCCCAACGCATTCGCGATCGAAAAGCGCGGGACCGCACCTTGTCGGGATGCCTGTCCGGTTCATCAGCGCGCGCAAGGCTACATCGCCCTGGTGGCGGAGGGGCGCTTCGCCGATGCCTATCGGACGATCGTCGAGGACAATCCGTTTCCCTCTATTTGCGGCCGGGTATGCAACCACCGTTGCGAGGAGGCCTGCAACCGGGGGTTGGTAGACAGTCCCATCAATGTGATGGCCCTCAAGCGTTTTGTAGCGGATTGGGCGCGGCAACATCCGCAGGAGATCCGGGAAACCCTTTCGCGCGGGGCCGCTGAAACGGCAAAGGCGGAGGCAGGTGCGCCGCTCTCGGGCAAGCACGTGGCGATTGTGGGCTCGGGCCCCGCCGGGTTGACCTGCGCCGACGACCTGTCGCGCCAGGGCTGTGAGGTCACGGTCTACGAGGCGCTTTCGGTCCCGGGCGGGATGATGCGGGTCGGCATTCCCTCCTACCGGCTCCCAGCCGATGTAGTCCAAGAAGAGATTGATCGGGTGCTTTCCCGAGGGGTGCACTTGGAGTTGAACCATCGGGTGGATGACGGCGCCTCCCTCCTGGAAGACCACGACGCGGTGTTCCTTGCGATTGGAGCGCACCGCGGGGTGAAGCTGCCCATTCCAGGAAATGACTTGCCGCAAGTGCATCTGGCCACCGAGTTTCTGCGAGATGTCCGCCTGGAGGAACCTCCGGCGCGGGCCTCCCAAGCCGTTGGGGGCCGCCGGGTGCTGGTTCTGGGAGGCGGTAACGTTGCGATCGACACGTCCATGACGGCCGTTCGGCTCGGCGCCTCCTGGGTCGGAATGACTTGTCTGGAGAGCCGGGAGCAGATGCCAGCGCATGACTGGGAGGTGCGCGACGCGCAGGAAGAGGGGATTGAAGTCTTCCCCTCGCGAACGTTCAAGGAAGTCACCAGCGAAAAGGGGAGGGTCACGGGAGTTCGAACCGTCCAGGTCGTATTCCGCGGCTTCCTCGACGGGCGGCCGGACTTTGACGAAATCCCGGGCACGGAGGAGATCCTCTCCGCTGAGGTTGTCATCTTCGCCATCGGTCAACGTCCTGCGGACGAGGGCGGGCAGGGGATAAGCCGACAACGAAATGGTCGCGTGGTGGTTGATCCGGAGACCCTTCAGACTAGCTTGCCGGGGGTTTTTGCGGGCGGAGATGCGGTTACGGGTACCACCTTCATCGTCGACGCGGTTGCCGCGGGCCACCAGGCGGCGCGCTCGATCAGCGCGCATCTGAGGGGCGAGGAGTTTCGACCCGAAGGGAAGGCGACGGCGGTGGCCAAACTGGAGCCGCAAGAGGCGCGGAACCGGGTGCAATCGGGGGCCGCCTCGAATGAGTTACGCCAGGAAGGGCTCAAGCGGGCCGCAGCGGAAAGGCGCCTGGATTTCGCCGAGGTTGCGCGCGGGCTTAGCGAGCAGGAGGCACGGTCGGAAGCGGCGCGTTGCCTGCGTTGCGGGATCTGCTCCGAGTGCAACCAATGCGTGTTTGTCTGTCGGGCCGGTGCCATCTCGCACGGAGAGGTGGAGAGGACCAGCGTTTTGAACGTCGGTGCGGTCTTGCTCGCGCCAGGCCTTGAGCCGATGCCGGGCGAAGTCCGGCCAGAATACGGCTACGGTCGCTATGCCAACGTGGTTACCAGCCTGCAGTTCGAGCGCATGCTCTCGGCCTCCGGCCCCTTTCTGGGCGAGGTTCGCCGCCCCTCGGACGGCAAGCATCCCCGTCGGGTAGCTTGGATCCAGTGCGTCGGCTCGCGGGACTGCCGCGCGGATGGACCGGCGGGAGGAGCGGCCTCCTACTGTTCTTCGGTTTGCTGCATGTACGCGACCAAAGAGGCCGTAATCGCCCGCGAGCATGACAAGAACATTGAACCCACGATCTTCTACATCGACATCCGCTCCTTCGGCAAGGGCTTCGAACCCTATATCGAACGCGCAAAAACGGAGCAGGGAGTCCGCTATGTGCGCTGCATGGTGTCTGCGGTCCAGGAAGCCCCCGGCAGCCACAACCTCCGGCTCACCCATGTCACTTATGAAGGGGAGACGTCCAGGCGGCCCATTCCGCATGAGGAGGAGTTCGATCTGGTCGTGCTCTCCGTTGGGTTGAGGCCCAACCCAGCGACCCTAGAGTTGTCGCGCCGTTTGGACCTCGATCTGAATGCGTCCGGATTCGCGGCGGTCAGGCGCGATCATCCTGCGCAGACCTCCAGGCCGGGAGTATTTGTGGCCGGGTCGTTTTCGGAACCGAAGGATATTCCGGAGTCGGTGATCGAGGCCTCCTGCGCAGCGGCCCAGATCTCGGCTCTGCTGGCGCCGGCGCGCGGGACCCAGACACGGGTGCCGGACTATCCTCCCGAGCGAGACGTTTCCGACGAGCCGGAGCGGGTCGGGGTCTTTATTTGCCATTGTGGGATCAACATCGGCTCGGTGGTCAATGTGCCGGAGGTTGTCGAATATGCGCGCTCGCTGCCGGGGGTCGTCTACGCCGAGCGGAACCTGTATACCTGCTCCCAGGACACCCAGGAACGCATCACTCAACGGATCCGCGAGAACCGCCTCAATCGAGTCGTAGTCGCCTCCTGCACTCCCCGCACCCATGAGCCCCTCTTTCAGGACACGCTGCGCAGGGCGGAGCTCAATCCCCATTTGTTCGAGATGGCCAACATCCGTGAGCAGGATTCCTGGGTTCATCGCTCGAATCCCGAAGCCGCGACGCAGAAAGCGAAACAGCTCGTCAGCATGGCGGTGGCCAAGTCGAGGCGCCTGCAGTCTATTAGCCGCGAGAGCTTTGAGGTCACGCGTGGCGCGCTGGTGATCGGGGGAGGTCTGGCTGGCATGACCGCGGCCCTCTCGATCGCCCGTCAGGGATTTGAGGTTGCGCTGGTGGAGCGCGAGCGGGTGCTGGGCGGCAATCTGCAGCACATCCTCAGCGCGCTCCCCGGGGAGGAAAGCCCTCAGACGCTCCTGGAACGCGAGCGGGACGCGGTCGCGGCCGAGCCGAGGATCACCGTTATGACGGCCAGCCAGGTCACCTCCGTAGCAGGCTATCGCGGCCATTTCACGACCGAGATTCGCGGCGCCTCGGGCACGAGCCGGGAGATCCATCATGGGGCCATTGTCGTCGCCACCGGGGCCCGGGAGATCCAGCCCACCGAATACCTGTATGGTGATCATCCGCGGGTCGTGACGCAGCGCGATCTTGAACTGCGGCTTTCCGACCCGGCCTTCTCCCAAGAGTTGCAGGGCAAGACCATCGCGATGATCCAGTGCGTCGGTTCCCGCGAGGAGGCCCACCCCTACTGCTCCAGGATTTGCTGCACCCAGGCCCTCAAGAATGCGCTCGCCCTCAAGCAGGCGGCGCCGGGCTGCCAAGTGGTCGTGCTGTACAGGGATCTGCGCAGCTATGGATTCCGCGAAGAGTATTACCGGTTGGCGAGACGCGCTGGGGTCATCTTCCTGGAATATGGCGAGCTTCAAAAACCCGTCGTCTCGCGCGGGGCGGAGGGGAACCTGTCCGTCCGGGTGACGATTCAACCGGAAGGCCGCGAAGTCGCTCTGGAACCCGATTGGCTGGTCTTGAGCGCGGGGATCGAGCCCGACCCGTCCAACACGGATCTGGCCCGGTTGTTGAAGGTATCTCGCAACGAGGTGGGCTTCTTTCTGGAGGCTCATGTCAAGCTGCGGCCCGTCGACTTTGCGGCGGAGGGCATCTTCCTGGCGGGACTGGCTCACTCGCCCAGGGATGTCGGCGAGACGATTGCCCAAGCCCAGGCGGCGGCCGTGCGGGCCGTGGCGCTGCTTTCCAAGGACCGCCTGGAGGCAACGCCGATCGTGGCCAGCGTCAACCCCAGGCTCTGCGCGGCCTGCGGAATCTGCGTGGAAGTGTGCCCCTATGGTGCCCGGGTGCTGGAACCTGGAAGTTCGCATGCGGAGGTCATCTCCGTGCTCTGCCAAGGTTGCGGAGCCTGCGTTGCGGCCTGCCCGAACAAGGCCAGCCAGCAAAAGGGTTTTGAGTTCGCGGAGGTTTTTGGAATGCTTGAGGCGGCCCTGGCGGTGCCGATCACCGCACCCGAGCCCAGCCTGAAGGCAGGGGAACATGAGTGACACCAATGGCTTTGAGCCTCGCATCGTAGCCTTTCTGTGCAACTGGTGCACCTACACCGGGGCAGACCTCGCGGGGACTTCGCGCCTGCAATATCCGCCGAATGTCCGCATCCTGCGCGGGATGTGCAGCGGCGCCGTGGATCCCGTCTATGTGCTCAAGGCCTTGACCGACGGAGCGGACGGCGTCCTGATCGGTGGCTGCCATCCTGGAGATTGCCACTATCAAACGGGCAACTACAAGACCCGGCGCAGATATGTTGCGATGAGAGAGATCCTGCGGACCGCGGGTCTTGACGACCGCCGGGTTTGGCTGAGATGGATCAGTGCCAGTGAGGGGCAAAAGTTTGCGGGCACGGTAAGCGACATGGTCGCCGCGCTTAAGGAATTGGGACCCAATCCCGCCCGAAAGGATTGGACCATTTGAGGCCCGCGGCGGTGGGTGCTGGCGGAAAATGGGGTCCTGTGAGCATCTTCTCGGGAATGGTTGAGCTCGAGGCCTGGCCGCTCGGCAAAGGGCCGGCCAGCTTTCCGAGCCTGAGTGCGATCTGGGAGTGGCAATGAAAACGACGATCCCTGTGGAAAACGGCGACCTGGATGAGGCCGTTCGAGGGCTGCTCAAGAGCGCCCTGGCCTCCGGTGCGGTGGAGGCCGTTTATGTGCCCCTGCGGGCGGAGGGAGGAGCCGTTCTTCCCGCCTTAGTCACGGATCCAGCCCGGATCGACCAGGCGGAGCCACTGGCACCGGTCATGCCGATCAACGGGGCGAGGGCCTTGTCCGCCCTCACGGGCAAGAAGACCCCTGCAAAGATCGCCGCGGTCCTGCGGCCCTGCGAGGTGCGCGCCTTGATCGAACTGGTGAAACTCCAGCAGGCCAATCTGGAGGGGGTCAAGCTGATCAGTTTTGACTGCCCGGGGACACTGGAGGTTACGGACTACCAGGAGCTCAGCCATTCGCCGCACGATCCGCAATTGGACCAGACGTCAATCTGGGGATCGGGACCCCTGGAGGCGATCGGTGGAAAACCCATGCGCCTCGCCTGCCGGATGTGCGCGCATCCCATTCCTGGGAAGGTCGACCTCCACCTGGAGTTCCTGGGGGCAGATCTGAGTTCGGGGATCCCGGCGACGGTCGAGGAGGGATTTGCCCAATTGCTTGCCCTGTCAACGG